>DATBZA010000001.1:0-22790 GCA_036513415.1 Myxococcales bacterium
CGCCGCTGCCGACGCCCCAGAGGAAGCCACGCAGGCTCGCGCGGACATGGGGTTCCGCCGGCGCGGCGCCCGCCCGGGTCGCGGGAGCGCTCTTCTCGGTAGTCCTCACCGAACCTCCCTTTTGCTCGAACGCGAGCAGCGCTTGTGCTGCCTCCAACTCGAGCACGTATCGCTCACGGGCGAGCTGCTCCGGATTTCGCTTGCTGGCCGTATCCTCGAGCTCCCGCAGTTGCCGCAGAAGGGCTTCGCTCTTGCCAGCGAGATCGCGCGCCTCGACTCCAGTAAAGGCGCCGGCCCGCGCAGGGCGGCGCGAACCTCCGAACAGGCGCCAGACGAGAACCGCGCCGAAAACGAGACCTCCTGCCAGAATGGCCAGAGCCGGGATCCAATCGACGGAGGTTTCGGCGTTCACGATCCCACCTTCGGCGAAACCCCTTTCGGCCAGCCATAGGCCAGCATCCGCACGCGGCGGACTGCAGCGGCGAGCTTGGGGTCGTCCGGAACGGAGTCACGAGAGGGCAGGTCGGAAGCCGCCGGAGCCGCAAAGGCGACTTCGCGCCCTCCCGCGGCGGCTGGTTCGCTCCGCGACCGCTTCATGGCCCAGGCGATCACAGCTCCCCCGGCGAGCAGCACGGCGACAGGCCCGAACCAGACCAGCCAGTTCACGCCCCGCATCGGCGGCTTGAGGCGCACGAACTCGCCGTACGAGCGCTCGAAGTAAGCGAGGATCTGCTCCTGGTCGTAACCCTTGGCCAGCTTCTCGCGAACCTCGGCCTTCATGTTGCGCGCCATGGTGGCGGGCGAATCCGATACCGAGAGGCCCTGGCAAACCGGGCAACGCAACAGCGCGCCGATATCGTCGGTGCGCTTGTCGAGCTCGGGGCCGGAGAGCTGCGGACCCTTGGGGGCCCCAATCCCGGCTGGCGCGGCGCTCGGCGGTACCTGTTGGCCGCCAGCTGCGAGCACGAGGATACTGGCCAGCGCAAAGGCGACGGGCGTCACCGGGCACCCTCCTTCGCTCTGGCGACTAGCCCCGCGATGATGCTGCGGGTCATCGGCCCCACGTACTTGTCCACGATCCGTCCATTGCCGTCGATGAAGTAGGTCTCCGGCACGCCGAAGACCCCGTAAGCGATGGCCGCCTTGCCTTCCGGATCGAACAGGGACGGGTACGCGCTGGGGCGCTGCCGCAGGAACTCCTGCGTCCTGGCCTCCTCGTCCTCGTACACGATGCCGAAGAACTGGACGTCGGGCAGGCCGCGCGCCGCGGCGGTGAGCGCCGCATGCTCCTCGAAGCACGGGACGCACCAGGTCGCCCAGAAGTTGATCACCACGGGCTTGCCGCGGAGCTTCTCGAGCGCCACCGGGGCCCCACCCCCAACCGGGACGAGGGAGAAGGAGGGTGCTGGTCGGCCGATAAGCGGTGAGCGTACGGAGTGGGGGTCACGGCCCAGGTTGGCGACCAGCACGGCGAGCAGCGGCAACGTGATGGCAAGGCCGGCGACGACCACCTTGGCGTTGATGCGCGAGGGGCGGGCGGGCTCTGGGCGGGAAGTGAGCGCGGTCGCCATCAGCGGGACCCTTCGATGGCGACCGGAGCGGGGGGCACGGGCGCAGGCGCCGTCGCGGCCGCGCCGCGCAGGGAGGGGACCAGCGCGACGAGCCCACCGAGCGCCATGATAGCGGTAGCGATCCAGATCCAGGAGACCATCGGATTGATCAGGACGAGCAGGCCGACGGAAGCGGAATCGATGTTGTGGATGGACAGGTACAAGTCCTCCGTCAGGCTGCTGCGGACCGCCGGCGACCCGATGGGTTCGCGCTGGTTCTCGTACTGGCTCATGCGTGGATACAGCGCGCCGAGGCTGCGGCCGTTCTTGCTGATGTCCACTCGGGCCAGGACCGACTCGCGGTGCGGCTCCTTGAGCTGCTCGGCATTGACGAACGTGAGCGTGTAAGGGCCCAGGGTGGAGCTCTCGCCTTGATTGAGCTGGACTTCCTTCGAGCTGCCCATGGTGCTCGAGACCGCGACAGAGACGATGGCGAGGATGGCGCCGGCATGGACGACGTACGCCCCGAACCGGCGCCGCCCGCGGACCTGCGCCTGCCGGAATGCCTCGACGAAGCCTTCGCCGTGGGATCGCATCCGTTGGCGGACGGGGAGGAACATCTCCGAGAGCGTCACTTGCGCGGTGAAGCCGCCGAAGAACAGCGCCAGGAGCGTCCAGGGGTTGCGAACGCCGAAGAGCAGCCCCGCAACCGCGAGCAGCGCGGCGCTGAGGAGTGGCGGCAGGAGCGCGGCTCGCATCTGCTGCGCCGTGGCCCGACCCCAGGGCAGCGCCGGCCCCACTCCCATCACGAAGAGCAGGGCCACGCCGACGGGCACCGACATCCGGTCGAAGTACGGCCTGCCCACGCTCATCTGCACCCCGCGAAACGCTTCCACCACCAGGGGGAACACGGTCCCGAGGAGCACGGTGAAGGTAAAGAGGACGAAGAGCAGGTTCTGCACGAGGAACATGACGTCCCGCGACGGGCCGGTCTCGAGCCGGCCTTCCGTCCCCAGCCTGTCGACGCGGAGCGCCAGCAGGACGAGCGCGAACAGGAGCGCCCCGGCCAGGAAGACGAGGATGGTGGGTCCGATGGCGCTCTGGGTGAAGGAGTGCACCGAGTTGAAGACTCCCGAGCGGGTCATGAAAGTTCCGAGAATCGTGAGCAGATACGTCGCGAGCACCAGGATGGTGGTCCAGCCCTTGAGGACTCCTTTGCGCTCCACCAGCAGCGCGGAATGCAGCGCGGCCGTCGCGGTGAGCCAGGGCAGGAAGGACGCGTTCTCCACCGGGTCCCAGGCCCAGTACCCGCCCCAGCCCAGCACCTCGTAGGCCCACCACCCGCCGAGCACGATGGCGCAAGTCAGGAAGATCCAGGAGAAGAGGAGGAAGTTGCGCAGCGGCCGGATGAAGTCGTTGCCGAGTCGACCGACCAGGAGCGCGGCGCAGGCGAGGCCGAACGGAATGGTCATCCCCACGTAGCCCGAGTAGAGGAAGGGCGGATGGATCACCATCAGATAGTGGTTCTGCAGCAGCGGATTGGGTCCCGGGCCGTCCATCGCCGGGTTGGGCACCGTGGCGAAGGGCTGCGCGGGGCCGGCGAGGAGAAAGCTGAAGAAGGCGCCGCACGCCAGCCAGACACCTACGGCGTAAGGCATGTACTCAGGGTGCTTGTCCGCATTCCGCCAGGTGGCGACCGCGACGTACACGCCCATCACCAGACCCCAGAAGAGGATCGATCCTTCCAGCGACGACCAGAGGCTGACGATGGAGACCCAGGTCGGCACCTGCCGTGAGCCCACGTGCGCGACGTAGCTGACGCTGAAGTCATGGGTGAGCAGCGCATATTCCATGGTCAGGTTCGCGAGCACCATGAACGCCGCAAACGCGTAAGCGAGGCGCCGGGCCCATTTCCAGCCGGCCGCGTTCGGTCTCATCCCCGTCGCGAAGCCCACGAGAGCGCCCGCGCTCGCGGAGAGGAGCGCCATCAGGATCAGGATGCGGCCAAGGATCGGCACCATTCTCTTCAGCCTCCAGCTTCCGGCTTCACGGGGGCGAACCGGCGACCGCGGCGCGCGGGGCTGGTACGTCGTCGAGCCCCTCCGTCGACCGCATCAGCTCCCGGATGTCGACGTTCTTGTCGCCGGGCGCGCGGTACTTGTTGTCGTGCGAGACCATCAGGCGGCGGCTCTCGAAGCTGCCGTCCTTCGTCATCGTGCCCTCGACCACCACCCCGATCCGATCGCGAAACAGCTGCGGCGGCACGCCGCGGGACACCACGTGGACGAGGGCGGTGCCGTCGGTGACGTCGAACTCGAGGTTGGACACGCCGTCGCCCCGCTTCACGGAGCCGACCGCCACCTGACCGCCCAGGCGGATGGTGGCGCCGTTCGCCTTCGCTCCAGCGGCCCGCAACTCCTTCGGCCCCCAGTAGTAGACCAGGTTCTCGCCGATTCCTCCGACGGCGATGAACAGGAAGGCAGCCGCCGCGACTGCTAGCGCAGCCACGGCGAACCACTTGGTCCTCGCGGGACTCAAGCGAGGATCCGGCGAAGGAATACCGGCCTCGTTCATCTCCGCGCCTCCCTCTCCGCTTCGGCGGCGGCGCGGCGCTGCTCGGTCCTGTAGCGCAGGAAGACCGACGTCGCATAGGCCGAGAGGACCGCCCCGGTCACGGCGTAGGCCGCGATCACGAACTCCCAGCCGCCCTCGACGACGCCGCTCATGAGGCACTTCCGGCGATGCGCGACCCGCCGGTCACGGACGGCTTCGCGTCGGGCAAGGGAGGGCCTAGCTCGCTGCGCAGCCGCAGCGCGGCGACCCTCGAGCGCAGACCCACCAGGCCGGTCCACAAGAAGAGGATGCCGAAGGCATTGATCCGGAGCGGCCAGTGGAACGCGCTGGACACGGTCTGCGGAGTGGACTGTGCCTGGTGCAGGGAGTTCCACCATTTGACCGAGAAGTAGACGATGGGAACGTCGACGAAGGCGACGATGCAGGCGACCGCCGACCAGACCGCGCGGCGGGCGGGATCGTCCACGAACGCGCGCAACGCCAGGATGCCCCCGAACGCGAACACCATGACCGCGGTGGTGGTGAGTCGCGGGTCCCAGTCCCACCACACGCCCCAGGTGGGCTTCGCCCAGATGGATCCCTGGGTGCAGAGCAGCAGCGAGAGCACCACGCCCATCTCCATGCCGGCTTCCAGCCGGCTGTCCCATTTCCAGGCGTTCGTCAGCAGGAAGCAGAGAGCGCAGACGAAGGCGAAGGTGAGGGCGAGCATCGCGTTCCACGCAGTCGGCACGTGCACGTACATGATCCGCTGCACCTCGCCCATGTAGACTTCCCCGGGCGCCTTCGTCAGGCCCCACCACGAGCCGGCGAGGAGCAACGCCACGCCAAGCGCGACGAGCACCTTCGGTCCGGTCGGTGACTGCCTCATCAGTCCTCCACCACGCGGCCAAAGAGGAGGCCGCCGATCGACCAGTGTATCACCGCGAAAGCGGCCAGCAGCGTGGTCCAAGGGCGTAGTTGCCCCATCGGATCGCCCAGGATGAGTAGCGAAGTGGCCTTCACCGCTGCAAGCAAGACGGGCACGACCAGAGGAAAGAGGAGCAGCGGTAGGAGCGTCTGGCGGGCGCGGGTCTGGGAGGTCATGGCCGCATACAGCGTGCCGGGCGCGGAGAGGCCGGCTGTCCCGAGGAGGATGACTCCCAGCAAGGAAACCAGGCGCAGCGTTGCCGCGTCGTAGAGCACCACCATCACTGGAACGAGCGCGATGCCGAGCAAGGCGAGATGGGCCCAATTGGCGATGGCCTTTCCGTAATAGAGCCCTCGTGTGCTCGCCGGGAGCAGGAGAAGGCCTTCGAGCGCCTGCTCCTCCATCTCGCGCTCGAAGCTTTCCGCCAGCGCGAGCGTGGAAGCGAGGAGGAGCCCTAGCCAGAGAAAGCCGGCCGCGTGCTCGCGAAGCGCGGCGGAGTCAGGTCCGATCGCGAAGCTGAAGAGGAGGAGGGCCGCGGCGCCGAAGGCGAAGATGGCGATGACCTGGGCCCGCCCGCGCCATTGGAGGAGAAGGTCCTTGCGAAGGGCGGCCAGGAGATCCTTCACGCACCCTCCCCGTTCACGCGCCCTCCGCGAACCCTGCTCCATCCGCGCCCGCCGGTTCCGGCATCTGTGCGGTCGCTCCCGCGTAGGTGAGCCGCCCAGCCTCCAGAACCAGGCCACGGTCGCAGAGATTCCGACCGCGGGTCACCAGATGTGTGGCCATCAGCACAGTGGCGCCCTTCCGCCGTAGCCGCTGCAAGAGGCCATCCACCAGCAGGAAGCCCGGCGGATCGAGATGTCCGTAGGGCTCGTCGAGCAGCACTACTCTCGCCTGCTGCTGCAGCACGCTGGCCAGCGCGAGCCGCTGGCGCATGCCGGCCGAGAACGCCTGGACCAGGTCGTCCGCGCGATCCGCGAGCCCGACCTGCTCGAGACGCGGCAGCAGCGCCCCGCGCGCGGGGTCTGCGCCGAGGAAGCGCGCGCGCACCGCCAGGTTCTCGAGCGCCGTGAGCGGTTCGTACAGGTGCGTCCGGTGCCCGAGGAGCGCGACCTTGCGCCTCACGCTGTCCCGGTCGGCGCGGACATCGAGGTCGAGGATGCGCACCGTTCCCCGGTCCGCGCGTATGGCCGTTGCCAGGACGCGTAGCAAGGTGGATTTCCCCGACCCGTTGCGGCCGGTCACCATCACCAGCGCACCCTCGGGAACTTCGAAGCTCACGTCCGTCAAGGCCCAGCGGCGGCCGTAGCGCCGGCAGATCCCGGCGGCGGCGACGGCGATCATCCGACTCATGCTACTCCGTCCGCACGCCGGATCGGTACATTCCTTTTCATCGGATTCTTCCGGAGCTGTCCGAGAGGCACTGCAAAATTCCGCCCCAGGGCGACGCGCCTTCCAGGCGCCGCGAGCCAAGGGACTCGCCGCGATCGGAGACGACCAGCACCGCGGTCATCCTCCAATGTGAGAGCACGGGGGACGGACGCCGCGTGCCGCGGCAAGCCGGCGAGCAGCGCCGGGCAAGCGGGTCGGAACACGCCCGTCGCGCGGCCAGCGAGCCCGCTGCGTTCCAATGCCGGCGAACTTTTGCGGGAGTACATCCTCATTATCTCCAATGCCGAAAAACAATTGACCCTTTCATTCATCGCCAGGCGCTGTCGATCTGCGATGGCTCGTTGCGGAGCCCACACACCGAGGCGCACAGGCGACCGCGGGCGCCCACCGGCGAAAGTGCCGGCGCACTTTGGAATGCTTCTCCTCCCGCGCTCGCCTTCGCACGCATTGACGGCAGGTCGGACCGAAGAAAGGATTCTGTCATCTCGCAACGCCTCCCTGCGCTCGCCACTTGCTCGTCTCTTGTGGAGGAAGCTCGACCGTGAAGGAGAAGGCAATGACCGCGACCGGTGTTGGCGCGAGGCTCTGCTTGCCTCTTCTGGCGTTGCTGGCCTGCCAGCAATCGCCCGTGCAGGGCAATTCGGGTTTCACGCGGGCGTCGCACAAGTTCCAGATCGTGAGCGGCCCCCACGCGGTGGACTGCAACACCTGCCATGGCGACTTCCAGTCGTTTGGACAATTCACCTGTTTCAACTGCCATGGGCACGAGAAGCCGCTCACCGACATGTTGCACGTCAGCCTGGTCACGCACGGGGCATCGCTGCCGGATGGCGGAGTCGGCTACGCGTACGACAACGTGTCGTGTCTTCAGTGCCACTCGACCGGAACCAGGGTGCCCTACGATCACGCGGGCATCACCGTGAGCTGCGCGACATGCCATGACACGGCCGCGCCGTTCGACGCCTTGCCGGTCGCTGGAGTCGGTCTGGACGGCGGAGCCTTCACGCACCCGCCCAAGGGCAACAATGACTGCAGGGCGTGCCATTTGATGACCAGCTGGCTCGGTGCCGGACAGGCGCCCCCTGGGGTGCCCTCTGACCCGCTACAAGACCTCGCCGTCGACGCGTTGATTCCGTCTTTCGCGGGCACCTCGATCTCAAGCCTGACTCCCGAGACCGAGACGCTGCACATGGGAATGAACCACCAGACCACCGACCTTGCAGCAGGCATCCTCAGCGGTTGCGGCAGCTGCCACCAAAACGCCGGGGCTGGCGAGTACTACCCTGGACTCCTCCACTCCTCACTGTCGAACAGCGTTCCGGTGATTGCACAGCCGACGCTGTGCATGGATTGCCATTCGGGTTCGATGCCGCTCGGCTTCGTGGGCCCCCTCGCCACAAACCCGGTGCGCAACCCTGCATCGGGAGAGATGAAGCACGACGCCGTCGTGTGGAACAGCGCGGGTCCGACCGCCGCGACTGCCGTCCCTTATGATTGCGCCGTCTGTCACCAGAGTCCCTCGAAAGCGCTGGCGGCGACCTGGGCCACGAACCAGTCGGGGTTGACGCCCGCGCTGTTCCATTCCTCCCTGACCCTGGCCAGCCAGCCGCAGCCCAGGTCCTGTATCGATTGCCACGCCAACTCGAGACCCAACGCTCTGTTGACCTCCGCGAACGCGGCGATGCCTGCGAATCTGCAGTTCGATCACGGCGCGGACGCGGCCCTGGGTGATTGCGCTTCATGTCATACGGCTGGAGCCGCGACGCAGTGGACGTCGTGGTCGCAGGGTCAGTTCCACCTGGTGGGGAGTACCACTCCCGCTACCTGCTTGCCTTGCCACGCCGGAGAGCGGCCGACGACGACGACGGGTTGGGTGAGCACCACGTATGGGAATGCGCCGTTCGATTACGTGACGAATGCCTCCGGCATCGGGCACGGCGATGGCCAGGACTGCGCGCTGTGCCACGCGAACCCTGGAACCGGCGCCTGGGGCGGAACCCAGAACTGGGCCCGCGGGATCTTCACGCACGGTCCGGCGACGATCTCGGCCACCACTTGCGTGGCCTGCCACACGACCCAGCGGCCGACGGCGGTGGTCTCGGGATTCGACCACTCCGCCAATGGTACGGGTGACTGCATCGGTTGCCACCAGGCCACGGTCGCCGCGCGGAGGTACGTGAGCTACAGCGACTGGACGGGGGGCGTGGGCTACCCAGGGTCGACGATGGTCGGCTCTCCGAACCAGTTCATCACGGCCACGGAGGTCACCCTGAACCGATCGGGGTCCAACAACCTGGTCACGAGCACGACCTCGATCTCGGCGACGCTCTACAACATGATGCTTCACGTATCGACCGTGCTGCCGCAGGCGCTGAACGCGGGGCCGACGGCCACCCCCGATTACGCCAAGTGCTGGCACTGCCACACCAGTACGAACGGAACCGTCACCTCCTATGCGGACGGGAAGTACCACGCGTCGCTCACCAATTACTCGGCGACGCCCGGCGGGGCGATCACGCCCTTTCCGCAGCCCACCAGCCAGTGCAGCGACTGCCATGCGCAGATGCGCCCGACTGGAATCGTGATGAAGGCCGGCTCCGACCTGCAGCCGATGGATCACAATGCAGCCTTCAACGGGGGCAGCAACGCCGCCGGAATGGACTGCTCGGCCTGCCATCACAACCCGGGAGTGAGCTGGGCTGATGGGCTTCCGGCGCAAGCTCCCCTCTTCCACGCCAACATCGGCGCGGCCGTACCCCAGGACTGCAACGTCTGCCATTACCCGTTGCTGGCCGACGCGCCCAGGTCGGACCTGACGAACGGGATCCGCTACAGCATGCGGCACAAGTCCGGGCAGATCACCTTCCAGAGCTGCCAGACCTGCCACGCAACCGCTTTGTCGAAAGCCAAGAACACGCCGATCGCCTCCACGCTGTGGCAAGGGGGCGCTTATCACCCGTCCCTTGCCACCCAGCCACGAGCCTGCGTCGACTGCCATACGATTACGAAACCGGCGGCGAACGCTTCGACCCAGAGCAGCTGGTCCTACACGCTCGCGATGGGCGGCACCTCCACCAACCAGGCGCAGTGGATGAACCACGGCTCGAGCTCGGTGGCAGGAAAGGACTGCGTCGTCTGCCATGCTTCCGACGCCAAGACTTCAGGGAGCGCGTGGAGCAAGGCAGACTACTTCCACGCCGCCGTTTCCGCGCCGGTCAGCTGCAAGGAGTGCCACGGCCTCACCAATGGCGGCGGCTCGGTGGCGGGCACGAAGAACAACCTGCCGGCGGGCCTGACCAACTCGAACATGCTGGCGACGGCGAGCGCCGACGCGACGACGGGCATCCCCGCGGGCACCTACGACCAGATCACGCACACGGACGTCAACGTCTCCGGACGGGACTGCAATTCCTGCCACACCCAGGCAGGCGTCTCGACGGCGGCGGGCATCCAGGGCAAGGAATGGGCCCAGGCGAGCTTCCATGTGAACTTCACCTCCGCCAGCCCGCTGGTGATGAACGGGACGACCGGCCGATGCAGCAGCTGTCACATGAACGTGAAGCCCGGCGCCACGTTCACCGCCTACGACCACAGCGCCTTCACGGCCACCTCCGGGACCCAGGACTGCAGCTCTTGCCATTCCTGGCCGGGGACGGGCACGTCCTCGAGCCCCAACTGGCTCGGTGCCGGCGCTTCGCCGCAATACATCTCGGTGGGCGGGTTCACCATTCCGCAGCCTCCGGCCACGACCGTGACCACGCAGCTGGGCATCAACAACCTGCCTCACCCCAATGTCGGGACCGGCGTGGTCTGCACCTCCTGCCACGCCACTTCGGCCGGAGGCAAATCGGCCATCGGCTACGACCACCTGTCGCCGCTGATCAACACCAACTGCGGCTCCTGCCATGAGGCCGGGACCAATCTCGTCGGGACGCTCTGGAACGGCGCGACGGCGCAGGCTTCCGGCGCAGGCGACACCAGGCCGTTCACGCTGGCGTCGGTGAACTGGAAGCGGACCATCCCCTACCCGAACCACTTCTACCCGGTGGACTGCAACCAGTGCCATGTCGTGCCGGCAGGGAACGGGAACGTGACGACGGGCGCTACGTACACGGCCGCGTGGAAGTTCCCGCACAACGAGCGGAAGATGACGAACCCGTCGACCTGCAAGATGTGCCACACGAACGGGATCCCCTGACCTGGCGCGCGGCGCTTCAGCGGTCCCGGAGAGTCCCCCCGAGACGGGAGCGCAGGGCCGATGCGCGCGTGGGCGCAAGCCCCCACACCGCCAGCGCCGACAGGCCGAGCCCGATGACCGTCAGCGCCAGCCCGAGGCCGAATCCGTCCGGGCGGTGTCGCAGCGTCACCTCCCGCTCACCGGCCGGCAGCGGCAGCGCGAGAAGACCATCGCGCGAGACGGACCGACCCTCGGACGCGCGCCAGCCGCGGTCGAAGTTCTGATCCACGACCAGGGTCGCCGGCCGCGAGAGCCCCACCCGGAACGCGATCGAGCTGGGACTCCAGCGCAGCCGGGCCACCGTGCCGGCGTTCGCCGGCTCCAGCCGCTCCTGCGGTCCCACCGTCCAGAGCGCGCCAGAGGTGGGCCAGTCGAACCCGCCGTAGCACTCGGAGGTGCCGATGCCGCGCACCGGGAATCCGGGCAGATCGGAATAGCGCACGCCCTCGACCAGGCGATAGTCGGCCGAGGCGCGTCCTCCGGGCACGCGCCCTCCCTCGCCCTGCTGGAGCCGCGGCCCGGTGGTCACCGAGAGGTCGATGGCGACGAACAGCGCCAGCAGGAGCTCCGATGCGACCAGGGCATTCTTCAGGAAAGGCCGGATCTCGCGCTGGGCGGCCCAGCGACGCAGCGAGACCAGCATCGAGACGATGAGGAGCGCGGCGACCACCGTGGCCGGATAGAGGAAACGCGACGGCACGCGCAGCGAGCGGAAGACAGGCAGCTGGTGCAGCGCGCCGTAAAGCGAGAGGCCGCGGATGTTTCCCAGAGCGCACCAGACGAGCCCGGCGATGACCCAGAGCCGCAGCCGCAACCGGCGCGCTTGTTCGCCGCGTTGAACCACTGCGGCCACCGCGGCCGCGAGCAGCAGCAGCACCGGGAGCACCCCGACGTACGCGTTGTATTCGGGCCAGACGAAGACGTGGCCCGGGAACTCGCGCGGATGGTCGCGGGTCGTCCACGCCTGCAGGACTTCGGAGATCGTCATCGAATCGTCGAGCGGCGTCAGCCGGGGGGTGGCGGAGAGGAAGCGCAGCACCGGCACGAGCTTCACCGCCGCGAGCAGCGGGAAGAGCACCGCGAAGACCGCGCCCGCGGCAGCCAGCCCGCGCCGCTCCTCGGCGTTCCGCACCCGCGCCAGGGCGTCGAGCGCCAGCGCCGTAAGCATGAGCGGCACCGGATAGACCCCTCCCTCGGTCACTGCGAGCGCGAACAAGGCCGCGAGCAGCACCGCCCAGCGCGGGTCGCCCAGCGCACGCTCGTACGACCAGAGCACCCACGGCATCAGCAGGAACGGCGCGAACCAGAGTTGCCCGCCACCCAGGTGCTCGGCCAGCGCGCCGCAGCCCAGCACCAGCGCGGCGGCGAGCAACTGCTCGGGAAGGTTGGCCCCGTGGTCCTTCACGAGCTTGCGCGCGCCCAGTGCGCCGGCCAGGAGGTGGGCGACGTTCCAGAGCTTGATGGCCACGACCGAAGGCAGCCAGAAGAAGAGGAGGAAGAAGAGCGGCCCTGGGAACGGCACCTGGGGATCGAGGTAGTGCACCACACCCCCGCAGTGGTACGGGTTCCAGGACGGCAACTCGCCGAAGTCGCGCAGCGACACGCGCGAGACCTCCCACATCATCGCGAACTGGCGCGTGTCGCCGGTGTCGCTGTGCAGGTCCACCACGGGCTCGCAGGTCCAGCGCCCGCCCTGGCGCGAACAGCGCACCAGCATGGGGAGGGCAAAGACGAGCGCCAGCGCCGCGCTGGCGACGACCGAGAGACCGTTGCCGGTGCGGGGGGAGAGAAAGCGCATCGGGTGGCGCACACCTTACCAAGGGTTCCCGGGCCGGATGCGGCACTTCCCCTAAAACTCACGGGGGGCTGAACGCATCCGCTCTGACTCGAAGCTACCCACTGGGGATGGCCTGGACCACGGTCAGCCGGTTGCGGAGGGGCTCGAACTCGTAGCGGAAGCGCCACGAGTCGACCGTGATCGCCAGCGAGCTCTGGGCGATGGACTCCAGGAACGTCGGGCGCGATTCGAGCGCCTCCAGGACCGCGCAGATCTTCTCCAGACGCGTCCGCAACCTCTTGATGATCCTGGTGGGGACCGCCACGAACTCCCGCCCGATGTGCACCTTGCACGCCATTCTTGAGGGGTAATACCGGCTTCCGGTCCGGACAAGCCCGCCGGAGGGCGCCTGACGTTCGCCAGCCTGCACGCCTGGCTGCGGCCGGGAAGGAGCGATGTTGTCGCGCCGCGCCTTGACTCCGACAGGGATGTAGTTTAGGGAGCGAGTTTAGTTTATGTTCAGTGAACTAAACCGTCGATCGCTGCACCGGATCGAATCCCGCTCGGCCCGCGGACTGTGTCCGCACAATCGGAATCAAGGGGAGGTCTCGATCATGAAGAAGTCAGTCGCTCGCGCCAGCGCGCTCGCCGCGCTGGTGGTTCTGGCCATTGCGCCCTCGACGCAGGCGCAAACGAAGCAGTTGACGCTGTGCTGGGCCGCGTGGGACCCGGCAAACGCCCTGGTCGAGCTCTCCAAGGACTTCACCGCCAAGTCGGGCGTCGCGATGAAGTTCGAGTTCGTGCCCTGGACCAGCTTCGCGGACCGCTTCCTCAACGAGCTCAACTCGAAGGGCAAGCTCTGCGACCTGCTCATCGGCGACAGTCAGTGGATCGGCGGCGCCGCCGAGAACGGGCACTACGTCAAGCTCAACGAGTTCTTCGACAAGAACGGGATCAAGATGAGCGACTTCATGCCGGCCACGGTCCTCGGCTACTCGGAGTGGCCGAAGAACACGCCCAACTACTGGGCGCTGCCGGCGATGGGAGACGCGGTCGGATGGACCTACCGCAAGGACTGGTTCGCGCGGCCCGAGATCAAGGCGGAGTTCAAGAAGAAGTACAACCGCGACCTCGCTCCGCCCAAGACCTACGACCAGCTCAAGGAGATCGCCCAGTTCTTCCAGGGGCGCACCATCGACGGGAAGAAGGTGTACGGCGCCTACATCTACACGGAGCGCGGTTCGGAAGGCATCACCATGGGCGTCACCAACGTGCTCTATGACTGGGGCTTCGAGTACGAGGACCCCAAGCATCCGTACAAGATGAAGGGCTTCGTCAACTCGCCCGACGCGGTCAAGGGGCTCGAGTTCTACAAGTCCCTCTACGACTGCTGCACCGCGCCCGGCATGACCAACGCCTACATGCAGGAAGGGCTGGACGCCTTCAAGTCGGGCCAGGTGGCGATGCAGATGAACTTCTTCGCCTTCTGGCCCGGCCTCTACAAGGACCCCAACGTCGGCGGCGACAAGATCGGGTTCTTCGCCAACCCGGCGGAGAAGAAGCACTTCACGCAGCTCGGCGGCCAGGGGATCTCGGTGGTCTCGTATTCACCGAATCGGGACGCGGCCCTGCAGTACATCAAATGGTTCGCGCAGCCGGACGTGCAGAAGAAATGGTGGGCGCTGGGCGGCTATTCCTGCCACAAGGCGGTGCTCAACGATCCGGGATTCCCCAAGAGCGCGCCCTTCGCCCAGGACTTCCTCATCTCGATGGGCATCGTAAAGGACTTCTGGGCCGAGCCGTCCTACGCGCAGCTCCTGCTCGCCATGCAGAAGCGGGTCCATGACTACGTCGTCGCGGGAAAGGGCACGGCGCAAGAAGCGCTCGACTCGCTGGTGACCGACTGGGAGAAGGTCTTCAAGGACGACGGAAAGATGTAAGCAAGCCCCCTGGCGCGGGCCGCGCCGGTGCTAGCGCGGCGCGGCCCTGCCGGAACTTCCCATGAGCGAGAACAGCCTGAGCATCGTCGATCACGCAGCCCGGGCCACGCCCGAAGCCATCGCACGGCGGGTACGCGGGCTCTCGGATCGGGCCATCCTCTGGCTGTTCATCTCGCCGACGATGCTGCTGCTCCTGGCGATCAACATCTTCCCTCTCGCCTGGACCATCCGGCTCTCGTTCACCAACTACCGCGCGAACCGGCCCAATGCCCGGCTCGTTCCGGTGGGCATCGCCAACTACGTCTCCGTGCTCACCGATCCCGACATCTGGGCGGCGATGCAGGTGACTGCCCACTTCCTCTTCTGGACCATCCTGCTGCAGACCCTGATCGGCTTCGGGCTCGCCTGGCTGATCGACCGGCGCTTCCGGGGACACGGGTTCTGGACCACCGTCATCCTCATCCCGATGATGCTTTCTCCGGCCGTGGTGGGGAACTTCTGGACCTTCCTCTATCAGCCGCAGATCGGCCTCTGGAACTACGCGCTGCAGTTCCTCACCGGCGTGCCGGCCTCGTCGTTCACGATGATCGGCTCGGTCAAGCTGGCTCCCTGGGCGATCATCATCGTCGACACCTGGATGTGGACTCCCTACGTGATGCTCATCTGCCTGGCCGGACTGCGCTCGATCCCGGGCTACATCTACGAGGCGGCCGAGGTGGATCGGGCGTCCAAGTGGCGGCAGTTCTGGACCATCACCCTGCCCATGGCCCTGCCCTTCATCATGCTGGCGGTGCTGTTCCGCGGCATCGAGAACTTCAAGATGTTCGACATGGTCAACCTGCTCACCAACGGCGGTCCGGGTTCGACGACCGAGGTGGCGTCGATCACCCTGAAGCGCGAAGCGTTCGAGAAGTGGCGCACCGGCTATTCGTCGGCCTTCGCCATCATCCTTTTCGTCACCGTGTTCGGCCTGGCGAACATCTACGTCAAGGCGCTGAACCGGGTGAAGAGCCGCTGAGAGGCGTCGATGAGCCCCCCCAGCATCGCGCACTCGGTAGTCGAGCCGTCCGGACGGTCGAAGGGGATCGCCGGGGCGGTCATCGTGCTCTACGCGGCAATCTCCATGGTGCCGCTGGTCTGGATCTTCCTCACGGCCTTCAAGTCGCCGCCCGACTCGATCGCCTATCCGCCGAAGATCGTCTTCAAGCCGACGCTCGACGGCTACTGCAACCTGTTCACCACAATCTCGCGGCAGACGGAGGACTACATCGCCAGCCTGCCTCCCGCCACCAACGTCTGCGACAGGATCGCGCGCGCGCGCAACATGGTGGTGGCCGGTCCGTCGAACTTCGTGCCGCGCTTCTTCAACTCGCTGGTGATCGCTTTCGGCTCCACCGCGCTCTCGGTCCTGCTCGGCGTGACGGCCGCCTACGCGTTCTCGCGCTTCCGCGTGCGGGGCAAGGACGACCTGCTCTTCTTCATCCTCTCCACCCGCATGATGCCGCCCATCGCGGTGGCGATCCCCATCTACCTCATGTACCGGGAGCTGGGGCTGTCCGACACGCGCCTGGGAATGATCCTGCTCTACACGGCCGTCAACGTGTCGCTCGCAGTCTGGCTGCTGAAGGGGTTCATCGACGAGATCCCGCGCGAGTACGAGGAAGCGGCGCTCGTCGACGGCTACACGCGCCTGCAGGCCTTCCGGAAGGTCGTCCTGCCCCAGGCCGCGACCGGAATCGTCGCAACAGCGATCTTCTGCCTCATCTTCGCTTGGAACGAGTACGCCTTCGCGACGCTGCTCACCTCGGGACAGGCGCAGACCGCTCCCCCCTTCATTCCCATCATCATCGGCGAGGGCGGCCAGGACTGGCCGGCGGTGGCCGCCGGGACCACGCTGTTCCTGGTTCCCATCCTCGTCTTCACCGTGCTGCTGCGGAAGAATCTCTTGCGGGGCATCACCTTCGGCGCGGTGCGCAAATGAGCGTGACGACGCTGCACGCCGGGAGCCGGTGGCCGCGCTGGCTGCGGCGCGGACCGATGGAGAGGGTCGCCACCGCCACCATCGCGGCGGGGGTGCTCATGCTGCTGCAACCGTTTTCGATGGCGCTCTACACGTACTCGTTCCTCACCACCCTGGTGGGGACCGCGCTGTTCACCCTCGTCTCGAAGTTCCCGGAGTAGCCATGGCGGAGATCCGGGTCGAGAATCTGCGCAAGGACTTCGGCGAGTTCCTGGCCGTGCGAGGCTCCACCTTCACCGTGCCGGACGGCGACTTCTTCTGCTTGCTGGGCCCTTCGGGCTGCGGCAAGACCACCACGCTGCGCATGATCGCTGGCCTCGAGCTGCCCACTTCCGGGCGGATCCTGCTGGGCGGGGAGGACGTCACCTTCAAGCAGGCGTCGCAGCGCGACATCGCCTTCGTCTTCCAGCTCTTCGCGCTCTACCCGCACATGAACGTGCGAGCCAACATCTCCTACCCGCTCAAGAGCCAGGGCACTCCACGGGAAGAAGTGCGCCAGCGCGTAGAGGAGGCGGCGAGGATCCTGCGGATCACGCATCTGCTGGACCGCTCCGTGTCCGGCCTGTCGAGCGGGGACCGGCAGCGCGTCGCGCTCGGTCGGGCCATCGTCCGCAAGCCGCTCGCGTTCATGCTGGACGAGCCGCTCGGAGCGCTCGATGCGGAGTTCCGCGAGCTGATGTGCGGGGAGCTGCGGGCGCTGCACGACCGCCTCAAGGCGACCACCGTGTACGTGACGCACGATCAGCTCGAGGCCATGTCCATGGCCGACACCATCGCTCTCATGAACGACGGCGTGCTCGAGCAGCTCGGGCCGCCTCAGGAGATCTACGACCGGCCAGCCAGCGTGTTCGTGGCCGATTTCGTCGGCTCGCCACCGATGAACTTCATCCCCTTCCGGGGCCGCGTGACTCCCGGCGACCGATCGGTGCGCATCGGGGAGGCGGCGGTGGCCGTGCCCGAGGCGCATGAAGGCACGCCGGAGGCCGACCTCCTGTTGGGCGCGCGACCTGAGCACGTGCAGCTCTCAGCCGGATCCGCGCTGCGCGCCTCGGTGTTGGACGCCGAGTACCTCGGCACCACGCAGATCGTCACGGTCACCACGGCGCAGGGCGCGACGCTCAAAGCGAGGGTCTCGTCCGAGGTCGCGGTGCGCCCGGGCGACAACACCGGGTTGACGTTCCGCCCGGAGAAGCTGTCCGTCTTCGAGAAGAGGTCCGGCCGCGTCCTGCGCTCGGCCCTCCACCAGGAGGCCGCCCGTGGCTGAGGTGCGGCTCGAAGGCGTCTCGAAGCGGTTCGGTCGCACGCAGGCGATCGCGGAGCTGGACCTGCGCGTGCAGGACGGCGAGTTCCTCGTGCTGCTGGGTCCGACCGGCGCCGGGAAGACCACCACGCTCCGGCTGGTGGCCGGCCTGGAAGCGCCCGACGCGGGCCGCGTGTGGATGGAAGGCCGCGACATCACAGGGGCGCCGCCCTCGACGCGCGACGTCGCCTTCGTCTTCCAGCAATACTCGCTGTATCCACACCTGTCGGTGTACGACAACCTGGCGTTCCCCCTCCGTTCCCCTGCCCGGCGCATTCCCGAGGATCAGATTCGCGCGCGCGTGGGCGAGATCGCCCGCCTGCTACACCTCGAGGCGAAGCTCGAGAGCCGGGCTACGCAGCTCTCGGGTGGCCAGATGCAGCGCGTCGGCATCGGCCGCGCACTGGTCCGGCGCCCGGCCATCTACCTGATGGACGAGCCGCTGTCTTCCCTGGACGCGAAGCTGCGCGCGGAGATGCGCGTGGAGCTGAAGCGCATCCAGCGGGAGCTCGGGGCAACGATCCTCTACGTCACCCACGACCAGACGGAGGCCATGACGATGGCCTCGCGCATCGGCGTCCTCGACCGCGGCCGGCTGGCACAGCTGGGCAGCCCCCGGGAGATCTACGAGGACCCGGTCAACGTCCATGTCGCGACGCGGCTGGGAAGCCCGTCCGTCAATCTGGTGCCGCGGGCCCTCTTCCCCTCGCTCCGGGTCCCCGAGGAAACGGTCACCATCGGAGTGCGCACCGAGCACGTGCGCATCCGCAAGAGCGCCAACGGCGCGGCCGTGGGCCGGGTCCGGTGGGTGGAGCACCTGGGAGACCGGAGCCACCTGCACGTGACCGTCGCGGACACCGACGTGATCACGCTCGCCGATCCGCACGCGGATCTGGCGGTGGGCGACGAAGTGGCGATCGAGATGTTGGCGCCGTTGTTCTTCGATGCGAGAGGCGAGCGCGTGCGGCGCTCATGAGGCCGGTGCATGAACGACCCCGAGGATGACCGTGCCCGCTGAGACAGACCTGGTGGCGCGCCTGCTCGACGCCGGCGTCGACGCGGTCCGCGTGAACGCGGACATGCTGAGCGATCTCGATCGCGCCATCGGCGACGGCGATCACGGCGTCAACATGCTGCGCGGGTTCTCCGCCATCGCCGAGGGGCGCGAGGCGCTCGCCGCGCTTCCGCTCGCTTCCGCGCTGGAAGCGATGGGGACGCTGCTGGTGATGAACGTGGGTGGCGCCTCGGGTCCTCTCTACGGCAGCTTCTTGTTGGCGATGGGGCGCGCGGCCGCAACAGCCGGCGGGACCGCCCCGCTGGGGAAGCTGCTCGAAGAAGGCGTCGCGGCAGTCAAGAAGCGCGGCCGCTCCGAGCGCGGCGAGAAGACCATGCTCGACGTGCTGGTCCCGGTGCAGCTCGCCTGGGAGCAGGCCTGCACGGACGGTCTCCAGCTCCGGGAAGCGATCGAGCGCGTCAAGCAAGCCGCGAAGGAGGGCCTGGAGTCCACCCGGCCGCTGCAGGCGACCAAGGGCCGCGCTTCCTACCTGCGGGAGCGGAGCATCGGACACCTCGATCCCGGCGCTTTCTCGAGCTGCCTGCTGGTGAACGCCGTCTGTGACGTCTTCCTGGAGTCGACGAAGCCATGACCGACCGAGTCTCGATCGTCATCGTCTCCCATTCTTCCGACGTCGCGCGGGGCGCCGCCGCCATGGTGCGGCAGATGGTCGGCCGCGAGGTGCGCGTGGCCCACTGCGGCGGCAACGCCGACGGCGGCCTCGGTACCGACGTGGCGGCGATCAAGCACTGCATCGAGCAGGTGTACGGCCCCAAGGGCGTCGCCGTGCTGGTGGATCTGGGGGGTGCGGAAACCAACTCGGAGATGGCGATCGAGATGTTGCCCAAGGAGTGGCAGGCCAACGTCGTCGTCTGCTCGGCGCCGGTGGTCGAGGGCGCGGTCATGGCCGCCACCGAGGCCGCGGGCGGAAGCAGCCTGGCGAAGGTGCGGGCCACCGCCGAGGAGCTGTTCCGATGACCGTCGAGCGGATCCTCACCGGGGCGGCGTTGATCACCAACCCCACCGGGCTCCATGCGCGGCCCGCGGTCAAGCTCACCAAGCTGGCCAAGAGCTTCGAGGCACAGCTCCGGCTGCGCGTGGGCCAGCACGGCAAGTGGACCGACGCCAAGAGCGTCGCCCGCGTGCTGTCGCTCAAGGCCCCGGCTGGACAGACCCTCTTTTTCGAGGCCGAGGGCCCCGACGCGTCCGAGGCCTTGTCCACCATCACCGAGCTGGTGCGGCGCAACTTCGACGAGGGATCGCAGAGGGAGCGCCAGTTCGAAGGCCAGGTGGCGTCCGCGGGACTGGGCGACGGTTTCGTGGTGGTGTGCAGCAGGCCCGCCGCGGACGGCCTGAACGGCGCCACGGCCACGAGCCCGCAGGCGGAGCGCAAGCTCCTCGAGGGCGCGCTGGCCCGGGCAGCGCTGGAGTTGGAGCGCCTCAAGTCCGGGGGCGGCGCCATGGCCTCGGAGATCCTCGATTTCCAGATCGAGCTCCTGCGCGACGCGGCGTTGCTCGAGCCGGCGTACCGAGCGATCGACGAAGGCAAGCCTGCAGGCCGCGCTTTCCGGGCGGTGGTGGAGACGCAGATCGCCGACTATCGATCGTCGCACGACAAGTACTTCGCCGCGCGGGCGAGCGACCTGACGGACCTGCGCGATCGGGTGCTGGCGGCGCTCGCGCCCATCGCCGGCCGCCCGGCTCTGCTGGCGCCGGAGGAGGGCGGCATCTACGTCGCGGACGACCTGACTCCCTCGCGCTTCCTGGAGCTCGACTGGTCCCGCTGGCGCGGGGCGGCGCTTCTGGGAGGCAGCGCGGCGAGCCACGTGGCCATCCTGGCGCGCTCCCGCGGCGTACCTCTCCTGGTCGGCCTCCGCGCCGCGCTCGACGAGCTGGTGGACGGTGACGCAGCCGTGCTGGACGCGGAGACCGGCCGGCTGATCCTCAGTCCTTCGGAGGTCACGGCCCGCTGGTTCCGCGAGCGCCAGCAGGCCCGCGCGCAGCGCGCCGAGCTCGAGGAGAAGTACCGGAGCGCGCCCGCCATCAGCGCTTCCGGGACGCGCATCGCCGTGCAGATCAACGTCGAGAGCGAGCAGATCCTCGACGATCTCGCGCCGGGCTCCTGCGACGGCATCGGCCTGACGCGCACCGAATTCCTCTTCCACGGAAAGGGGGCCCTGCCCGACGAGGAATCGCAGTACCGGTTCTATCGTCGCCTGATCGAGTGGGCAGCGGGCAAGCCCGTCACCATCCGGACCCTGGACGCCGGCGGCGACAAGCCCATCCCGGGCCTGACGCCACAGGGCGAGCTGAATCCGTTCCTCGGCGTCCGGGGCATCCGCCTGAGTCTCGCGCATCCGGAAGTCTTCCGCGTCCAGCTCCGCGCCCTGGCGCGGGCCGCGGCCCTGGGGCCGCTCAAGGTCATGTTGCCGATGGTCACCATTCCGGCGGAGCTCGAAAAGGCCCGCCAGATGCTGCAGGAGGAGGCAGACGATCTCAGGGCCAGCGGCGTCGAGGCAGCGCTGCCACCGGTCGGGATCATGGTCGAGGTGCCGGCCGTCGCGATCAGCATCGCGCGCTTCGAGGCGGCGTTCTACTCGATCGGCACCAACGACCTGATCCAGTACGTGACCGCCTCCAGCCGCGGCGCCGCCGAGCTGTCGCGCCTCTACGACGCGCTCAACCCGGCGGTCCTGGAGCTGATCGCCCGCGTGGCGGCCTATGGCCGCGCCTCCGGTCGCGAGGTCAGCGTCTGCGGCGAGATGGCCTCGGAGCCGGGTCTCGTCCCGCATCTGCTCGACGCGGGGATCACCAGCCTCTCGGTGGCGCCGGCGGCCCTGGGGCGCGTCAAGCATGCGGTCTCGGACCATGCCCGCTAGGCCGGCGACCCGCAGCAACGTCAAAGCGGCGGAGCTGGGGCCGATCGCGAGCTACAAGGCGATCCTGAAGGACTACATCGATCGGCGCCCTGCGGGCATGCGGGCGCGGATCGCGGGCGCGCTCGGCAAGCACAAGAGCTTCGTCTCCCAGCTCACCAATCCCATCTACCCGATGCCCGTCCCCGCGCGGCACTTGTCGACCATCTTCGAGATCTGTCATTTCTCGGCCGAGGAGCGGAAGAACTTCCTCAGGGCTTACCGGCTCGCGCATCCGGCGCGCGCGGCGGACGGCGTCTCGGGCGAGAACGGCGCGGTGTCCCGCCGGAAGGTGTTGTCGCTCGAGATCCCGGTGCTCCGCACCCCGGGGAAGCAGCGCGCGCTGGAGGCCCTGGTCCGCAATTTCGTCGAGCGCGTGGCCGAGCTGATCGACTGACGCTTCAGAGAAGGAGGGAGCCATGAAGAAGTTCGTCAACGACGCGGTGAACGTCGTCTCCGAGGCACTGCGTGGCCTGGCGCTGGCCCATCGCGACATCCTTTCGGTCCATGAGAAGCCGGCTTTCGTCACCCGCGCCGCGCCCCGGAAAGGCAAGGTTGCGCTGGTCTCCGGCGGCGGCAGCGGGCACGAGCCCCTGCACGCCGGCTTCGTCGGCCACGGAATGCTCGACGCGGCCTGCCCCGGACAGGTGTTCACCTCTCCGACGCCCGACCAGATCGCGGCAGCCGCGCAGGCCGTGGAGGGCGGACGCGGAGTGCTGCTCATCGTCAAGAACTACTCGGGCGACGTGATGAACTTCGAGATGGCCGCCGAGGTCCTCTCCCGCCCGAGCGCGACCGTGCTGGTGCAGGACGACGTAGCGGTGGAGAGCTCGACCTACAGCACCAGCCGCCGGGGCGTGGCCGGCACGCTGGTGGTGGAGAAGATCGTCGGGGCCGCGGCGGAGGCCGGAGCGGATCTCGCCTCCTGCGCGGCGCTCGGTGAGCGGGTGGCGCGCGCGTGCGGCTCGATGGGCGTGGCGCTCACCAGCTGCACGGTGCCGGCGGCTGGAAAGCCGACCTTCACGCTGGGCGAGAGCGAAATGGAGCTTGGCGTCGGCATCCACGGCGAGCCCGGGCGCCACCGCGTCCCGACGCGGCCGGCGGAAGCCGTCGCGGACGAGCTG
>DATBZA010000002.1:0-16071 GCA_036513415.1 Myxococcales bacterium
GGCGGGAGGCGGCCCTGCAGCTCGACCTCCCCGCGGTCGAGGAACAGATGCGCTCGCTGCGCGAGAAGATCGAGGCGCTGGGCGAGGTCTCGCTCACCGCCATCGACGAGGCCCGCGAGGTCGGCGAGCGGTACGCCTTCCTCTCCGGACAGAAGGCCGACCTGGAGGAGAGCATCGCAAAGCTGCGCTCGGCCATCGCCCGCATCGATCGCGCCTCCAAGGAGCGCTTCAAGGAGACCTTCCAGCTCGTCAACGACCGCTTCCAGCAGGTGTTCCCGCGGCTGTTTCGCGGCGGCGTGGCGGAGCTGCAACTGGTCGACGACCCGGCGAACCCGGCCGCCGAGCCCGGGGTGGAGATCGTCGCCCAGCCGCCGGGCAAGAAGCTCGCGTCCGTGAACCTGCTCTCCGGCGGCGAGAAGGCGCTGACCGCGGTCTCCCTGATCTTCGCCATCTTCCTGATCAAGCCCACTCCCTTCTGCCTCCTCGACGAGGTGGATGCCCCCCTCGACGAGGCAAACGTGGGCCGGTACAACGAGATGGTGCGCGAGATGTGCCGCACTTCGCAGTTCATCGTGATCACGCACAACAAGCGCACCATGGAGGTGGCCGACTCGCTCTACGGCGTCACCATGGAAGAGCCGGGCATCTCGAAGATCGTCTCGGTGAAGCTGTCGCAACAGGGCGCGACGGCGGCGGCTTGAGGCCGGGGCTTCCCCGGCCGCGTGGATCTCGAGCCGACCTGCGGTAATCTCCGCGGATGCGCACCTCGATTCTCGCGGGACTCGCCGCGCTTTGCGTGGTCTCCGTAGCGCGCGCCGACGACACCAAGCCGCCGCAGATCTCCGACGTGAAGGCGGCCACCAAGGGGGGCCAGGTCCAGGTCGAGGCGCGCATCACGGACGAGACGGGCGTGCTGTCCGCGGTCTGCCACCACCGCGCGCCAGGCGGGAAGGCCGAGGCTTCGCCGATGACGAAGAGCGACCTGGACGACACCTTCCGGGTGAGCTTCCCCGGCGGCCCGGAGAGCGAATACTGGATCGAGGCCAGCGACCTGCTCGGAAACGGTCCGGCGACCTGGGGCTCCTCGAGCAAGGCATACGCCGTCGGAGGCAAGGCCGCCCCCGGGAAGGCGGTGGCAAGCGCCAAGCCGCCCGCGCCGAAGGAGGAGCCGAAGCGCGAGCGCACGACGCCTGCCCCGGCCAAGGCGTCGGAGCCGCCCGCGATCCAGTACGCCCGGCCGGCGGAGCTTCCCGCGGAGGGCAACCCGTTCACCATGCGCATGCGGATCCGGAGCGATTCGCCAGTCGCGGTCGCGGTCCTGCAGGCGCGGGCGCAGGGGACGGCTGCATTCGTCAACCTGCCGCTCACCAAGGCCGAGGGAGATACCTGGCAGGCGCAGATCCCGGCCGCGATGGCGCATGGAACCATCGAGTACTTCATCGCCGCGAAGAACCAGGCCGGCCAGATGACGCGGCAGGGTGAGAGCGAGGGAAAGCCGTACGGGCTGACGTTCAAGTCCGGGGCGCCCGCGCCGAGCGCGCCGGCGGCCCTGGCGATCGCTAACCGGCCGGCGGGCCCGTTCTCCTTCAGCGACGACCCGCCCGCCCGCGTGCCGCCCGGCCGGCCCATCCTGGTGCGGGTCCAGGTGGTGCCGCCAACCGACGGCGGCGAGATGCCGGATCGGGTGGCGGTGCTCTGGCGCGGCAACGATGCCCAGGACCAGATGACAGACATGGCCAAGGACGAGACCGGCGGCTGGGGCGGTTTCAAGGTCGAGCTGCCGCCGCAGGACGAAGGCGCGGTCTTCTTCCAGATCGTGGCCTGCGACGCGGCGGCAACCCGCTGCGGGGTGGACACCGGAAGCAAGCGCAGATGGCACGCCACGACGGTGGCGTCGCAGCCGGGCGCCGCCCGGCCGTTGCCGCTGGACGCGGTGAGCACCAGGGCGCCTCCGTCGCTGCCGGAATGAGCGCACCCGGCGGCTGACGGATCTTGCTTTTTCCAGGTTCCTGAGCGATCTGCGCAGCCCCGTGCTGCTCGCACTCGCCATCCAGGACATCGTCGTCGGGGCCATCATCCTCGTCGTCGTCGCGCTGCTCGTGGCGCTGCTCGCGCGCGCTCTCGTCTCCCGGAAAGCGCGGCCTCCCGAAGAGCTCCCGGCGGTGCCCGAGCGGGAGAGGGTCGCGCCGCCGGCCGTGCCGGTGCCGGAAGCGGCGCCTCCGCCCGAGCGGGTCATCCGCGAGCAACGCGCCCGCGAGGAGCTGGAGGAGGCCGAGCAGTCGCTCCAGACCGCCCGGGAGGCGTTGGGGCGCGAGCCGCAGTCCTCCGCCACCAGGGCGGAGGTGGACCGCTACGAACGCCAGGTCGCCGACCTCAGGCGCCGGCTCGAATACGAGCACCGCAAGACCGAGGAAGCACGCGAGAAGGCGCGTCAGAAGGCCGAGGCGGCCGCGCGGGAAGAGGCTGAGGCGCGAGCGCGCGCCGAGGAGAAGGCCCAGACCGAGGCGGATCGGCGCGCAACGGAGGAAGCGCGCCGCAAGCTAGCGGAGCAGGAGGCCGGACGCACGCTGGCCGAGGGCCTGGCGAAGACCCGTGGCGGCTTCATGGCGCGCCTGAACGCGTTCATCGGCGCCAGCAAGGAGCTGGACGAGGCCGCGCTGGTCGAGCTCGAGGAGATCCTGTTCTCGGCCGACATCGGCGTGCATACGGCCACGGCGCTGCTGGAGAGCGTGCGCGACAAGCTCAAGCGGCGCGAGTTGTCCGACATCGCGAAGGTGAAGGCGGCGCTGCGCGAGGAGATCGAACGGATCCTCTCCAGCTCGTCCGGGGCCCACGGCGGCCTGCCCGACGCGCCGCGCCCGCAGGTCGTGATGGTGGTGGGAGTCAACGGCACGGGGAAGACCACCACCATCGGCAAGCTGGCGGCGAAGCTGAAGGCTTCCGGCAAGTCGGTGATCCTCGGCGCGGGCGACACCTTTCGCGCGGCGGCCGGCGAGCAGCTCGACGTCTGGGCGGACCGCGCGCACGTGCCCATGGTCCGGGGCAAGGACGGCAGCGACCCCGGCGCGGTGCTGTTCGACGCGGTGACGCGGGCCCGGAACGAGAAGATCGACGTGGTTTTGTGCGATACCGCAGGCCGCCTGCACACCAAGGCAAACCTCATGGAGGAGCTGAAGCGGCTGAAGCGCACTCTGGCCAAGGCGCAGGAGGGCGCGCCGCACGAGGTGCTGCTGGTGGTGGACGCGACCACCGGCCAGAACGCGATCCAGCAGGCGCGGCAGTTCCACGAGGCGCTCGGCGTCACCGGATTCGTCCTCACCAAGCTGGACGGCACGGCCAAGGGCGGCGTGATCATCGGCATCTGCGATGCGCTCAAGATCCCGGTCCGGTACGTGGGCGTGGGCGAGAAAGTGTCGGACCTCAAGGAATTCGACGCGCACCAGTTCGTCATCGCGCTCTTCGAGGGGTAGCCCGGTATAATCCTCGCGTGGAGAACCGCGGCACCATCCTCGTCGTCGACGACGAACAGGCAAACCTGGATTCCCTCGACCGGATCTTCGCGCGCGAGGGCTATCGCATCCTCCTCGCCCGCAGCGGAGAGGAAGCAGTGGAGAGCCTGCGCGCGCAGGCCGTCGACGTGGTGCTCACCGATCTGATGATGCCGTCCATGAGCGGGCAGGAGCTGCTGCGCGCCGTGCGCGCCGTCGCGCCCGAGGCGGAAGTGGTCCTGATGACCGCGTACGGGACGGTGGAGGCGGCCGTCGCGGCGATGAAGGACGGCGCCTATGACTTCCTCACCAAGCCGCTCAAACGGCACTCGGTGCTCAAGAGCGTGCAGCAGGCCATCGAGAAGCGGCGGCTGGTGCTGGAGAACAAGGAGCTCCGCGCCCGGCTGGCAGGAGCCGAGCAGCCCATCGTGGGCCAGAGCCCGTCCCTGCGGGCCACCCTGGACATCATCCGGCAGGCGGCGCCCTCCTCCGCCACCGTGCTGCTGCTGGGCGAGAGCGGCACCGGAAAGGAGCTGTTCGCGCGCGCGCTGCACGAGCATTCGCCGCGCGCGCAGGGGCCGTTCGTTCCCATCAACTGCGCGGCGATTCCCGAGACGATCCTGGAGAGCGAGCTGTTCGGGTACGAGCGGGGGGCCTTCACCGGCGCGGTGCAGAGGAAGGAAGGCCGGATCGAGCGCGCGCAGGCAGGCACGCTGTTCCTGGACGAGGTCGGAGAGCTGACGCCCGCCGTCCAGGTCAAGCTCCTCCGCTTCCTGCAGGAAGGCGAGATCGAGCGCCTGGGGGGCACCGGGACGTCGAAGGTGGACTGCCGCGTGGTCGCCGCCACCAACCAGGCCCTTTCCGCGCGCGTGCGAGAGGGAAAATTCCGGGAGGACCTCTACTACCGCCTGAACGTGATCCAGGTGGTGCTTCCCCCCTTGCGCGATCGGGTCGAGGACATTCCCTTGCTCGCCGAGCACTTCGTCGGGAGGTATGCGGCGAAGAATGGCAAGCCGATGAGTGGGCTCACCCGGGCCGCTTTCGCCGCGCTGGAGGCGTATCCATGGCCGGGAAACGTCCGCGAGTTGGAGCACGCCATCGAGCGCGCGGTGGTCCTGTCCCGGGGGGCGGAGATCGACGCGGACGACCTGCCGGAATCGGTCCGCAGCGGAGGAGCCGCGCGCGCCGCCGGCCTCGGCGCGGGGCTCGAGGGGCGCACGCTCGCGGTGCCGCTCGGCACCACCATGGAGGAGATCGAGCTGCGGGTCATCCGCGAGACGCTGCGCCAGACGAAGGGCGACAAGAACCTCGCAGCGCAGCTCCTCGGCATCGCGGCGCGGACCATCTACCGGAAGCTGGATCGCGAGAAGGACCAGGTCCCCGGCTGACAAAATGTCAGCGGGCGCGCGACCCACCTTGTCACCTTGTCGCTCGCCCGCCTTCCTCCCGTCCCGCCCCCCAGAATCCAATAAGGAATTCGCTGGCATGAGCCTTGCTGATCCATTGTTGCATGGAGATGGTCCTCCAGCGCTACTCGTGGGCCGTCGATGCGGTCGCCGTGGTGATCGGTGCCTATCTGGCGGCGCGCACGGTGAACACGATCGCGGCGGCTGCCATCGCGCCGAAGCCTGCTCTGGTGCAGCAGGCCACCGCGGCCCCACAGGTTTCGGGGCAACCGCAGCGCGTGGAGCTCGACGCCGACAAAGTCGCGAAGCTGTTCGATGTCCCGCTGCCCAAGCCACCCCAGCCCGGCGAGGAGAAGACGCAGCCGCAGCGGGCGGGATGGAACCCGGTCCCGGTGCGCTCGCCGCTGCACGGTTCGCTGGTGGGCACGGCCATCGCGGAGCCCCGCCAGTACTCCCTCTGCCAGATCATCAATCCGGACCTGAACGAGACGCAGGTCTACACCATCGGCGACAAGTACCAAGGCGCCCGCATCTACGGGATCGAGAAGGATCGCGTGCTGATCGACGACTCGGGCGTCAACGAGTACATCGACAACAGCGCGGCCGCCCCGCCCAACCTGGGTGTGATGCCCCTGCCGCAGCCGGTCCTGGCCCAGGGTGGCGGCGGCGAAGGCGTGAAGCAGCTGTCCGAGAACCAATACGTGGTCGCGCGCAGTGAAATCAACAATGCGCTGACCAACCTCTCCGACCTCGCCACCAAAGCCCGTATCGTCCCCTCGTTCAAGAACGGGGTGGCGAACGGGTTCAAGCTCTTCTCCATCGTCCCGGACTCGCTCTATGCGAAGATCGGCGTGCAGAATGGCGACGTGATCCGGCGCATCAACGGCTACGAGATGAACAGCCCGGACAAGGCGCTGGAGATCTACCAGAAGTTGCGCGACGCCAGCCGGATCGAGATCGAGCTCGAGCGCCGCGGCGAGACTTTGCGCAAGTCCTACTCCATCGAATGACCCGGGAGAATTTCGTGCACCAGGTGCGCTGGGCTTCCCTGCTCCCGCTTCTGGCGGCGCTCGTCGCCGCGCAGCCGTCGCGCGCCCAGCAGCAGGCGCCGCAGCCGCCTCGCCGCCCCGGCCAGCTGCAGCCGCCGCGGTCGCCCCCGGCGAAGCCCGTTCCGCAGCCTCCCGCGGAACGGCAAGCGGAGCCTCCCGCCCCGGGCCAGCCCGCGGCGACGCGCGCGACGCAGCCGCCCGCCACCCCGCCGGTCGACAAGAAAGACATCCTCACCGGCGCGCGCACGGTGGTGATGTCGTTCGACAAGCGCGATCTCACCGAAGTGATCCAGTTCGTGAGCCAGTTCACGCAGCGCAACTTCATCCTCCCGGAGCGCGTGTCGGGGAAGATCACCATCCTCTCCAACTCGCCCATCCCGGCGGACGACGTCTGGAACGTCTTCGTCGCCGCGCTGGATGCGAACAACTGGGCCGTGTACCCGGTCGGCAAGTACTGGAAGCTGGTGGAGAAGAAGCAGTCGTCGCGCGCCAACATTCCCATCTTTCTCGAGAAGGGGCAGGAGCCGCCGCCCACCGAGCAGATGGTGACCAAGCTCTTCAAGCTCCGCTACGTCGAGGCAGACCAGATGCGCAACGTGCTCAACCAGTTCACGTCGCGCGACTCCGACTTCCAGATCTTCCCGCCGGACACCCTGGTGATCAGCGATCTCGGGCTGAACATGCGCCGGCTGGAGAAGCTGATCGAGCAGCTCGATCAGCCCGGCGGCTCCGAGGAGATCCACATCGTTCCCGTGCATTACGCGGGAGCGCAGGAGCTGGCGCAGAAGCTGACCGAGATCTTCCAGGCGCAGGCCCCGAGCCCCAGGGGCGGTGTGCCCCGACAGCTGGGCGTCGCCGAGCCCATCGTGCAGCCCGGGCAGCCGCTCCCGATACCCCAGCCCGGCCAGGCGAATGTCGCGGCAGGGCCGGTCCAGATCGGAAAGATCATCCCCGAGGAGCGGACGAACAAGCTGATCGTGATCGCCGGGGCCCGTTCGTTCTCTCGCGTGATGGAGCTGATCCGCCAGCTCGACGTTCCCGCCGGCGAGGGCGGCGTGCATGTCTACTACCTGGAGAACGCCAAGGCGGAGGACGTGGCCTCGACGCTGCAGGCGCTGGCGCAGGGCGCCAGGCACACCACCGGATCCGCCACCGGCGGCGCGCGGCCTCCGGGTATTCCGGCCCCGCCGGCGGCCGCTGCCGCGGGCCCGGTCAGCGCGGACCTCTTCAGCGGGGAAGTGAAGATCACCGCCGACAAGAACACCAACTCGCTGGTGGTGATCGCCTCGCAGTCGGACTACCGCAATCTGCTGAAGGTGGTGCAGCGGCTCGACATCCGCCGGCGCCAGGTCTTCGTCGAGGCCGTGATCATGGAGGTCGACCTGGAGAGCGATTCCAACATCGGCGTCTCCATGCACGGCGGGACCATCGTGAGGGACGTCAATTTCAGGGGCGCGCGCGGAGACGCGCCGGTGGTGATCGGGAGCGAGATGGGCGGACTCAACTCGCTAGGCGGCCTGGCTTCCCTGGGAAGCCTGGGCGGGTTCCTCGCCGGCTTGCAGGGGCCGCCCATCACCGTTCCGGGCCTGAACATCACGCTGCCTTCGTTCGCCATCCTGCTCAATGCGCTGCAGAGCTCGAGCGACGTGAACGTGATCAGCACCCCGCACGTGATCATGACCGACAACACGGAGGGCGAGATCACCGTGGGGCAGAACGTCCCCTTCCAGGCCGGGTACGCGCCCGGCGGGCTCTCGGCGCTGACGTCGGGCGCCGCCACGGGCACCACCGGGGGCACGGCGGCCGGGGCGCTCACGGGCTCGCTGGTGGGTCTGGGCGGGATTGGATCGCTCTACGCGCCCATCCAGCGGCAGAACGTCGAGCTCCGGCTGCGGATCAAGCCGCAGATCAACGAGAGCGACTACGTGCGCCTCGACGTGGACGAGCAGACCGAGGAGATCGCCAGCAACGACCCGGTGCTCGGGCCCACCACGGCGAAGCGCTCCGCCAAGACGACGGTGGTGGCTAAGGACCAGGAGACGGTGGTGATCGGCGGCCTGATCCAGGAGCGCACCATCCGCGGGGTGAAGAAGGTGCCGGTGCTGGGATCGCTCCCCGTACTCGGGTGGCTGTTCCGGAACGAGACCTCGAAGAAGACGAAGACCAACCTTCTCTTGTTCCTCACGCCCTACATCATTCGCGATCAGGCCGACTACCGGCGCATCTTCGAGCGCAAGATGGCCGAGCGCGCCGAGTTCGTGAAGCGCTTCTATGGCGAAGACACCGCCTACGAAGGCCCGATCGACTACGACCGCAAGCCGGGCCCCCTCACGCGTGTGCGCCGGGGTACGCAGCAGGAGCTCAACCGCTTTGAAAACGGCGGACCGGGCAGCGAGGACGAGCGTGTGATCCGCCCCACCCAGCGTTATGCTCCGCCGCAGATGGACAAGGGCGATACGGCGAGACCCCCGCCCTCGCCTGCTCCCCTTCCCCTCGAGCCAACGGACGAGTCCGCGCCGGGCACGCAGCAGCCGGCACAGCCGGCGCCTCCCGCGCCCGAGGAACCCAAGCCCAATCCGGGAGAGTGACGATTCATGGACCCGCGGTCGATCCCCATCGTCGAAACGCCCGCCCGCAAGGGTGCGGTGCGGAGCCTTGCGGGGCTGCCGATCGGCGAGATCCTGCTCGCCCACGCCGCGGTCACTCGCGAGAAGCTCGACGAAGCGCTGGCGGCGCAGGCGGAACGCGGCGGGCGGCTCGGCGAGGTGCTGGTGTCGCTCAAGGCCTGCTCCGAGGAGCAGGTGCTCAAGGCGCTCGCCGCCCAGCTCGAGCTTCCCTACCAGATGCGGGTGGCGACGGACGAGGTGTCGCAGGAGCTGGTGTCCAAGGTCCCGATCAACTTCGCCAAGCAGGCGCGCCTGCTGCCCTTGCGGATGGACGGCGACCACGTGGTGGCGGCCGTCGCCGACCCGCTGGACACCGGGGCCATGGACAGCCTGCGCCTGCTGCTCGGCGCCTCCGTCGCCCCGGTGCTGGTACCCACCCAGTCGATCCTGGACTGCATCAATTCGGTCTACGACCGGGCGAAGAACGAGGCCGAGCAGTTGGTCGGCGACATGGAGGCCGGCGACCTCGACACCGTCGCGCACGAGCTGGAGGAGCCGCAGGACCTCCTCGACTCCAGCGACGAAGCGCCGATCATCCGCCTGGTCAACTCGCTCCTCTTCCGCGCCGCCAAGGAGCGCGCCAGCGACATCCACATCGAGCCGCAGGAAAAGGACATCTGCGTGCGGTTCCGGGTGGACGGCGTGCTGCAGGAGGTGATCCGCCCGCCCAAGCGCTTCCAGAACTCCATCATCTCGCGCGTGAAGATCATGGGCGGCCTGAACATCGCCGAGAAGCGGCTGCCGCAGGACGGCCGCATCCGGGTGAAGCTCGCCGGCCGCGACATCGACATCCGCCTCTCCACCACCCCCACGGTCTACGGCGAGCGCGTGGTGATGCGCCTCCTCGACAAGAACACCGTGTTGCTCGACCTGGTGGAGATCGGCATGGACAAGGCGCAGCTCCAGATCATGGAGTCGCTCATCCACAAGTCGCACGGGATCATCCTGGTCACCGGCCCCACCGGCTCCGGCAAGACCACTACGCTCTACGCGGCGCTGAGCAAGATTAACCGGCCCGATCTGAACATCATGACCATCGAGGATCCGGTCGAGTACCAGCTCAAGGGAATCTCCCAGACGGCGGTGAACCCCAAGATCGAGCTGACCTTCGCCAACGGCCTGCGCAGCTTCCTCCGCCAGGATCCGGACGTGATCATGGTCGGCGAGATCCGCGACCTGGAGACGGCGGAGATCGCCATCCAGGCGTCACTCACCGGCCACCTGGTCTTCTCCACGGTGCACACCAACGACGCCGCCGGCGCCGTCACCCGCCTGGTGGACATGGGCGTGGAGCCGTTCCTGGTCGCTTCCTCGCTGATGGGCGTGCTGGCGCAGCGCCTGGTCCGCGTGCTCTGCAAGGATTGCCGGACGCCCTACCTCCCCACCCCGGAGGAGCTGAAGGAGATCGGGCTCACGCCCGACGACGTGCGCGAAGGGAGCGGGGGGATGCTCTACAAGCCGGCCGGCTGCGAGGGGTGCAACCAGACCGGGTACCACGGCCGCTCCGGCATCTACGAGATGATGCTGATGGACGACGAGGTCCGCGCGCTCACCCTCAAGAACGTGGACAGCGGGACCATCAAGCGGACGGCGGTCAACAAGGGCATGCTCACGCTGATGGACGACGGCGCGCGCAAGGTCGTGCGCGGCATCACCAGCGTCGCCGAGGTCCTCAGCGTCACGCAGGAAGACATCGCCTGATGCCGGTGTTCGAGTACACGGGCCTCACCGAGGCCGGCAAGAACGTCCGTGGCATCCGCGATGCGGAGAGCAGCAAGGTCCTGCGCCAGATCCTGCGCAAGGACGGCGTGTATCTCACCGACGCGCGAGCAGCGGAGGCCGGCGCCGTGGCCGGCGAGGAGAAGACCGGGCTCGGGCGCGAGGTGGACGTCGGCGCGATGCTGGGCTTCACCGGGGTCTCCTCCCAGGACCTGGCCATCGCCACCCGGCAACTGGCGACGCTGATCGCGGCGGGGATCCCGCTGGTGGAGGCGCTCACCGCGCTCGTCGAGCAGGTCGAGCAACCTCGGCTGAAGCGGATCATGGGCGCCGTGAAGCAGAAGGTGAACGAGGGCTCGTCCCTGGCCGATGCGCTGGGCGAGCACCCCAAGGTCTTCTCCGCCCTCTACGCCAACATGATCCGCGCCGGCGAAAGCTCCGGCGCGCTCGACGTGGTCCTGGTGCGTCTCGCCGACCTGACCGAGTCCCAGGCGCAGCTGCGGAACAAGATCATCGGCGCGATGCTGTATCCGGCCATCATGGTGGTGGTCGGGATCGCCATCGTCAGCATCCTGTTCGTGGTGGTGATCCCGAAGGTCACCAAGATCTTCGAGGACATGAACGTGGCGCTGCCCTGGACCACGCGCATCCTCATCAGCGTCTCCTCGTTCGCGCGCGACTACTGGTACCTGGTGCTGGCGGTCCTGCCGGCGGTGGTGTTCGGCGTCCGCCGCTGGGTGAAGACGCCTCGCGGCCGCGCCTGGTGGGACCGTGCCCAGCTCCGGGCCCCGGTGTTCGGCGAGCTGGTGCGGATGCTCGCCCTTTCCCGCTTCGCCAAGACGCTGGCCACGCTGCTGGCGAGCGGCGTGCCGCTGCTCACGGCGATGGACATCGTCAAGAACATCGTCAGCAATACCCTGCTGGCGGACGTGATCGAGAAGGCGCGCGACTCCATCCGCGAGGGCGAATCCATCGCCGCGCCGCTCAAGAGGTCGGGCCAGTTCCCGCCGCTCGTCTACCACATGATCGCCATCGGCGAGCGGAGCGGACAGCTCGAGGAGATGCTGCAGAACGTGGCGAAGAGCTACGAGGCGCAGGTGGAGATGCGCATCGGCGCGCTCACCTCGCTGCTCGAGCCGGTGATGATCGTCGCGATGGGCGGCGGGGTCGCCTTCATCGTGTTCTCGATCCTGATGCCGATCATGCAGCTGAACACCTTCATCCCCCAGTAGAGGACTCGCACATGTTTGCAAAACATCTGAGAAGGGCCGGCAAGGCGGCCGCGCGCGGCATGACGCTGATCGAGATCATGGTGGTGCTGGTGATCCTCGGCCTGATCGCCGGCGCCATCGGCTTCAACGTCTTCCAGCGCCTCAAGGAGGCGCAGATCCGCTCGGCGCAGCTCGATCTGAAAGCGATCTCGAACGCCGTGGACCTCTACCACGTGGAGACCGGGCAGTGGCCGGAGAGTATCCAGCAGTTGGCGCCCAAGTACGTCAAGGACCTGCACAAGGACCCCTGGGGAATCGACTACGCATACGTCCGGAGCGGAGACGGCTTCGACGTCTATTCCTATGGGCCGGACAAAGCGCAGGGCGGCGGCGACGACATCACCGTCCACGGCGGCGAGAGCGCCGGGCCTTCCACGGCGGGGAAGTAGCGGTCCTGATGCGGGTGCGGCGCGACAGCGGCATGACGCTGATCGAGATCGGGGTCGCCCTGGCGGTGGCGGCCCTGATGCTCGCCGTCGCCATCCCCGCCTTGTCCGCGGTCACGCGCGCGCAGCTCCGACAGAAGAGCGGACAGCTCGCCGGCGCGGTCCGATCGCTCTACGGCAGCGCGGCGATCGGCGGCCACACCTGCCGCCTGGTCTTCGACCTGGATGCGGACGCCTACTGGTCGGAGTGCGCCAAGACCAACGTGCGCCTCTCGCGCGAGGGAGAGCGATCGCAGGGCGGCGCGCGGGTCCCGGCCCGGGAGGAGCTGCTGCAGGCCCGCGAAGGGCTGTCGGAGGAAGAGCGCGAGAAGCTCGAGATCGCGCAGAAGAGCGCGTTCGCCCCTTCCAGCGACGTTCCCAAGACGGACCTGGGCGGCTCGGTGAAGTTCACCGACATCTGGGTTCAGCACCAGCCCGAGCGCTACACCACCGGGAAGTCGTTCCTCTACTTCTGGTCGAGCGGCCTCACCGAGGAAGCGTCCGTCCACCTCGCGCAGGGAGACGACGTGTACTCGCTGATCGTCTCGCCGCTCACCGGTCGGGTGAAGATCGTTGGCGACCGAGCGGACGCCCCGGGGCAGCGTCGATGAAGCGCGGGTTTACGCTGCTCGAGGTGATGATCTCGCTGGCCATCCTCGCGGTGGGGGTGGTGGCCATCTCCAGCCTGAACGGCGGGGCCGTCGCGATGCACGCCTACGGGCGCCGCGCGACCCAGGCGGCGCTGCTCTTGCGCGGCAAGATGCTCGACGTCGAGGACGAGCTGCAGAAGAACGGCTTCTCCGATTTCAACGACGAGAAGCACGGCGATTTCGCGGACGATGCCGCCCCCGAGTACGCCTGGAGCGCGGAGATCCTGAAGCCCGACGTGCAGCTCGATCCCGCGCAGCTCCTCAACCTCGTTGGCGGCGGCACGCAGGGCCAGGGCACGCAGGGCCGGGCGGGGGGTGGCGCCGGCGCGCTCGCCGGCATGCTCCTCGGCGGCCAGGGCGCGGCTTCCATCCCGGGGGGCGGCGCCTCCGCGGCCCTGCTCGCCGGACCGCTGGGCGGGATGATGCAGACCCAGGCGAAGACGTTCATCGAGACCCTGAAGAAGAGCGTGCGGGAGATCCGGCTGACGGTGAGCTGGCCCGACGGAAAGGAACGGCGCAGCGTTTCGGCCTCCCAGATCGTGGTCATCCTCCCCGAGAGCGTGGGCCAGGCCCAGACCACTCCCCCGCCCGCTCAGGTCCCGCAGCCGGGTCAGCCGGGCAATCTCCGGCCAGGGACGCAGCCATGATCCGGCGGGGCTTCACGCTGCTGGAGGTGATGATCGCGATAACCGTGCTCGCCCTGATCGGGACGCTCACCTACAAGAGCTTCGACAGCGCGTACGACCTGAAGCAGCGGGTGGAGGCGGCGGAGGATCGCGACCAGACCGTGCGCGGCGCGCTCGACCGCATCGGGCGCGAAGTTTCGATGACCTTCCTCTCGGAACATTACGACCGCAAGCGGTTCCGCGAGCGCCCGACCTTCTTCCGTCTCAAGGACGGCCGCAGGGAAGCAATCCTGACCGTCACCTCCTTCGCGCACCAGCGGCTGCACGTGGACGCGAAGGAGTCCGACCAGGCGGTGTTCGAATATCGCCTCGAGCGCGACGATGCGGGAAGGACCTCGCTGTTCCGCCGCGTCAAACCGCAGATCGACGAGGAGCCCGATCGCGGAGGCGCCAGGGCGGTGCTGGCCGAGGACGTGCTCCGCTTTACAGTGCAGGCCTGGGACCCAAGGGATCGCGAATGGCGCGACGAGTGGGACTCCAATTCTCCCCAGCGCACCGGCGGCTCCCTGGTGCCTCCCAGGGTGCGCGTTGCCATCACCGTCAAGGACGAGCAGGGCAAGGAGCGGACCTGGTCCACCCAGTCGCGCCTTCTGCTCACGTCGCCCCTGGACTTCTGATCATGCGCTCCGCTCCCGTCCAGCACCGTGGCGTCGCCCTGATCCTGGTGCTCACCACCATCGCCATCCTCACCGCCATCGGGGTGGACTTCAGCTACAGCTCCCGCGTCTCGCTGAAGCTGGCGGAGAACCTCCGTGACGAGACCCGCGCGGAGTACCTGGCCAGGTCGGCGGTCAACGTCTCGCGCCTGCTGCTGCACTTCCAGAAGCAGGTCGACCAGCTGGGCGGACAGCTCGGAGCGGCGCTAGGGGGGCTCACTGGAGGACCGCGGCCGCCGCCGCGTCCGGGCGCCGGCCCGGCGGCGCCGGCCCCGAACAACCTCGGCATCCGCCTCTGGCAGGTGGTCCCCATCGAGTCCAACGCCTTCAGCGCCCTCCTCTCCGGTCGCATCGAGGGCCTCGATGGCATCAGGACCGATGCGGCGGCGCTTCCCGCGCGGCCGGGCGAGAGGGCCTCCGTGACGCATGCGTTCGGCGGCTTCGACGGCAGCTTCCAGGCGAAGATCGTCGACGAGAACAGCCGGATCAACGTGCAACGGCTCGACGACCTGGGCGCGCGCGCCGTCTCGACGTTGACGCAGCTGCGCGCGATGATGGCGGACCCGAAGTACGACTTCATCTTCGACGAAGAGGACGCGAATCGCGACCGCGTGCGCCGCGACGACGTGCTCCTGGCGATGAAGGACTGGATCGACATCGACGAGACCGGCACCGCCTTCGACCCCAGCAACCCGCAGCGGCCGTTCGTCAACGGCTTCGGCGACGAGAACTCCGCGTATTCGCGCTACGAGCCGCGCTACAAGGCGAAGAACGGCAGATTCGACAGCCTGGAGGAGCTGTACATGGTCCGGGGCGTGAACGATCGCTTCATGGCCGCGTTCGGCGATCGCCTGACGATCTGGCCGGACATCAACACCAACCTCAACATCAACACCGACGATCCGCAGCAGATGCTGACCAACATCCTGATCGCCGCGGCCAACCCCAACGACCCGTCGCTGCGGGATCCCCGCCTGCTGAAGACGATTCTCCAGGAGATCCAGCTCCGGAAGATGTTCTCGTTCTTCGGCATGTCCGCCGACGACTTCGTCTCGATCCTGGTGAACAACCGCATCCAGTTGCGGCCCGAGATCGACACCCGCCAGGGGGGCAAGCCCTCCAATCTCTTCGGTTCCACCAGCGACACCTTCCGCATCACCGCAACGGGGCGCGTGGGCCGGATCGAGAAGCAGGTCACGGCGGTGGTCCGCTATGACGACGCCCTGGGCAAGATGCTGTACTGGAAGGAAGACTGATGCACCGGAACGTAGGGCTGGACCAGGCGCACGATGCGCTGCGGGTGGCGACGCTGCAGAGCGGCTTTCGCGGCTTCGCCATCCAGGAAGTGCGGTCCGTGCCGCTGCCCGCCGAGGGAACGCCCGCCGAGCGATTGCAGGCGGCGCTCGCGGCCCTCGAGCTCAATCCGCCGCTCGGACCGGACGACTCGGTGGCCGTCGCGCTGCCCGACGCCTTGGTGGCGACGTATCTGCTGACGATTCCTTTCGCCGATCCCAAACGCATCGAGCGGGTGCTTCCGGCCGAGGTCGAGGGCGCGATCCCGTTCGACCTGTCCGACGTGGTCTGGGACTGGACGATCCTCGGGCAGGCGGGTGGCAAGAGCGAAGTGCTGATCGGAGTGGTGCAGAAAAAGGTCCTGCGCGATCACCTCGACGCCCTCGCGGCCTCCGGCCTCGACCCCCGCGTGGTGACGCTCGCGCCGCTGGCGCTGGCGGCGCTCGGAGAGCGCGGCGTGCTCGTCCCGGACGGAGCGCCGCCGCTCACCGCCGCCCTGCTGGAGGCCGGACCCGATCGCGCCGATCTCGCGCTGCTCGATGCCGGACGTCCGATCCTCGCGCGCGCGATGGCGACGGCCAACGCGCAGTCGTGGGCCGCCGCCGCCACCGACCCCACCGCCCGGGCGAAACTGCTTTCCACGCTGACCCGCGATCTGAAGATCTCGCTGCGCGCGCGCAAGGTCACGCCGCAGCGCCTGCTGCTCTCGGGGGAGGTGGCCAGTCTCCCCGAGGCGGCCGAGCGGCTCGGCGCCGAAACGCA
>DATBZA010000003.1:0-55500 GCA_036513415.1 Myxococcales bacterium
CACGATCACCTGGTTGACGAACACGGCGATTTCCGGAGCCCGCCTCTACTGGGAAAGCAAACTCCCGTATTTCAGTGTCAAAGGCGTTTCCATCCCGGTTGCCGTAAGCGCCTTTCCGGACGAGATCGATCTGTGCCCGCGTAGTTGGGCAGAGCGGGCGTATCCCAGACTTATCCATTACAACAAGGTTGAGAAGGGCGGGCACTTTGCGGCTTGGGAACAGCCGCAGCTCTTTTCAGAAGAGGTTCGCGCGGGCTTCAGACCACTGCGCACGAGTGAAACAATCCGCGATGTAGTCCGCAACTCCCCCCGGCAGGAATCCGCGATGCGCTAAGGCGCTGAAACGACGCTCGGACGTGGCGAGGGAACCGCCACGTCCGTGTGCCGAGGTGACGGTGCGGGCCAGCGAGTACGCTCGCTCTCACTCCCCGCACGAGGCAGCGGCTTAATGGGCTACCGCCGGGGCAGCGCCGCATCCGACGGAGCCGGGTCTCGGCGCTACTCCCGGCGACGACATTCTCGGCATACTTTTCACGCGGTGGTCAGGCGCGCGCTGAGCTAGAGCGGGTCCTGCGCGAGAGCGAAATTCCTCTTGAGCGGTGAGCACGGTCTGCACAGAGATTGAAACCATGGTGGGCATGTTTCTGGGACAGGTGCAAAGGTTTCCAAAGTCAGCACGCGGGCTCCGCATCATCGAGCGGATCCCAGCTGACCTTAAGGCGTTCCTTGTTCATCGACGAGCTTGCACGCGAAGGATCTGACGCTGTGGCAAACCCGTTGCGAAACTGCGCAGGCACGTGCCTGCGCGGAAGTGCGGAGAGAAGAATACGTCCTAGCTCTCATCTGGCCCCTACTGCCCGCGGGCCATCGTCCGCGTGCGGAGACTTCCGGCTGGCGCCAGCAGTGCTCGGGCGCTATACGCGGGGAGCGAGGAGCCTTGGGGATGGCCCGATTGCTCTCGGTCAACGTCGGGCTGCCGCGCGACATCGAGTGGCGTGGAAAGACCGTGCACACGGGCATCTGGAAGCAGCCGGTGCAGGGGCGGCGGCGCGTCAGGCGGCTCAATGTCGAAGGTGACGGGCAGGGCGATCTCGGCGGCCACGGTGGAGAGCAGCGAGCAGTCTTCGTCTATCAAATTGAATCGTATCGATACTGGGAGGAGCGGCTGGGCCGCCGTGACTTCAGCCACGGGCAATTCGGCGAGAACTTCACCATCGAAGGATTGCCGGATGACGAGGTCTGCATTGGCGACCGCTATCGCATCGGGAGTGCCCTCTTCGAGGTGACCCAGCCGCGAACGACGTGCTACCGCATCGGGATTCGACTGGACGAGCCGCAAATGGCAGCGCTCCTGACCTCCAGCGGGCGGCCGGGCTTCTATCTGCGCGTCCTCGAGGAAGGCGAGGTCGGCGCGGGTGATCTGATCCTCCCCATTGCTCGAGGACCCGAGCGCATGACCGTCGCCGAGGTCAGTGCGCTGCTCTATCTCTCTCACCATCCTCGCGAGCAGCTCGAGCGGGTGCTTCGAATTCCGGCACTCTCCCCTGGCTGGCGGTGGTCGTTCGAGGAGTTGCTCCGAAGCCAGAAGGCCCATCCGGGGGCCACGGGCAACGCGGGTCTCATGCCCGCGGCGGCCGGGCAGACCGCGGCGCCCGGATTCCGGCCGCTGAGGATCTCGGGGATCGATCGCGAATGCATCGACGTGATCTCGTTGTCGCTGCAGCCGACGGATGGAAGGCGCCTCACGAGCCCACTACCGGGGCAATTCGTCGTGCTCGGGCTGCGACCTACGTTCGATGGTCCTCCGCTCTTCCGGAGCTACTCACTCTCCGGCCCCCTCTCCGACGAGCAGTACCGGGTGAGCGTCAAGGTCGAGCCCAACGGAGCCGGGGGAACCTACTTGAACAGCAACGTACGACCGGGCGACGTCCTTGACGTCAGCGAGCCGAGGGGCAGCTTCGTCTTGCAGCCGGGCGAGGGGCCGGTGGTGCTCGTGAGTGCAGGAATCGGCGCGACACCCGTGCTGGCCATGCTGCATGCTTTGGCTGCGACCGCTTCGCCTCGAGAGGTCTGGTGGTTGCACGGCGCACGCAATCGCAAGTCTCATTCCTTCGCGGCGGAGTCGCGACAGCTGCTCGGAACGCTGGCTCGCGGGCGAAGTCACATCCGGTACAGCCGACCAGATGTAGAGGATCGGCAGGGCCACGATTACGACGCGGCCGGTTATCTGACGACGAAGGTGCTCGACGAGCTAGGAGTGCCGCGAGAGGGCGACTTCTATCTCTGCGGACCAACGACCTTCCTGAATGACTTGAGGACCGGGCTGACTGCCTGGGGGGTGGCCTCGAGTCGGATCCACTCCGAGATCTTCTCCGGTGGCCCTTCACTGATGCCGGGCGTGGTCGCCGCGCCGGTGCGCCCGCCGCATCACCCAGCGGGGACTCCTGGAACAGGACCGCTGGTGTCCTTCGCCCGCAGTGGTATCGCCGTTCGCTGGCGCTCGTCGGAGGACCAGAGCCTGCTCGAGCTGGCGGAAGCGTGTGACGTGCCCGTTCGATGGTCGTGCCGCACCGGCGTCTGTCACAACTGCGAGAGCGGATTGATCTCCGGGAGCGTCAGCTACCAGCCCGACCCACTCGATTTGCCGGCAGAGGGAAACGTCCTGATCTGCTGCTCCCGGCCACGAGGAGACGTGGTGCTCGACATCTGAGTGGGGACATGTCGCACGACCGTCAGGATCGTCCTGAACGCGGAGGTGCCGGATGGATTCACGTCTGTTGATGACGTTGCAGGTCAAGGTGGCCGGTGCACAGAAGATTGGCCCCGTGCCTCACGGGACCCGTCTCACGGCACCCATTACGGATGGTCACTTCGAGGGCCCCCGGCTTCGCGGAAAGGTGCTTCCCGGCGGGGGCGACTGGACCCTCCTCCGAGGAGACGGCGTTCTCGAGCTCGATCTGCGCCTCACGCTCGAGACCGACGACGGGGCCCTGATCCACATGACCTCGTTCGGGCTCCGTCACGGGCCACCGGAAGTGCTCGCCGCGCTCACGCGCGGCGAGAGGGTCGATCCGTCCACCTACTACTTCCGGACCACGCCCCGGTTCGAGACCGCGAACCCAAAGTACGCGTTCTTGAATCGCCTCCTGGCCGTCTCGACCGGCGATCGGCGTGCCGAAGGCCCGATCTACACGATCTACGAGGTCCTGTGAGGCACCGGTGGATGCTCGACGAAGAGAAGTTCTCAGGCTGGCAGCGCTCGCCACGCTCGCTGGTTGGGCGCCCGTTCAACTCGCCGCTCCCGTTCCACCCCTCCCCGACAGGAGGCCTGGCATGCGAACCCGTCCCCTGATGTTGGTCCGTCTGAGCACGGCCCCCACGCAGGACATCGGCGCCGGACCCCACGGCACCCGGGTCACCTTGCCGATCGTCGGAGGCTCGTTCGAGGGTGACCGGCTTCGCGGCACGGTGCTGCCGGGCGGCGATGACTGGACGATCAAGCGCCCGGACGGCATCATCGACCTCGACCTGCGCGTCACCCTCGAGACCGACGACGGCGCACTCATCCACATGATCTTCGAGGGCATGCGCGACGACGGAGCGCCAGGAGGTCCCTACTTTCGCACCACGCCGCGTTTCGAGACTGCCGTGGCGAAGTACTCCTTCTTGAACCGACTTCTGGCCATCGGCACGGCCGGGATCCGCGCCGACTGGCCGGTTCACGTGATCGAAGAGATCCTCTGATGCAGGCGCCGCATCTCAGACCGAAGCCGAGGCGCGGCGCGACGAACGCAACCAGCATAGCGGCCGTGAAGATCGCCCCACCGGATCGCGACGCCGTTCCGATGTCGCCTTGCGGAATCGTCTCCTGTTGAGGGACGGGACTGACGGGACCTGAAACGCTGGCTGCTCAGCGTCCGATCGAGACCGCAACAGTTCACGTAACACTGGCACGCGCGGATGGAATTAGTAGCCAGCACGGCCGGTCGTCTGCTCGATTCCGAAGAACTGTTGACGGCCGATCGATCATGCCCGCCGCTGGCATCACTAAGCAGGTCGATCATCACGATGATGCCTCTAGAGCGCATCTACAGCGGCCTGGGCGCTCCCGGTCGATGTGGCCTCCGTCTCATCGCGGCGCGGGTCGAGCCGGCGGAGGCCCGCGCGATCGAGCACCAGCGTGGCGTGCTGCTTCTGGTCGTCGCCGTCCACGGCCAACCCGACGAGGACCGGCACGTGGTAGCGCCGAGCTGCCAACACGAATGCCACCTTGCCGTTCGCATCGGCGACCGGGACCGGTTTGGCCTCGTCGTCGAGCCGAGGCAAAAGCGGCGATAGATCGTAGCGGAAGATGTGTAGCACGCGCCGCACGCCGGCGTTCCAGAGATCCGCTTGCGGGTGCACGGTGCCACGGTGCAGGTACTGGACCTGCGTAACTCGCAGCGAAGCCCCAGCCTCGGGATGGAGCGGGTCAGGCCGCGAGAGCGTGGTCTGGCGGCACCACTCGCGCGCCTCCACCACCACGTCGCGCTTCGGGAGGCGCCGGGCCGGCACCCGGCAGCGCAGCACGCGCTGGGACTGGAATCGCACCATCTTGCCGGTGAGCCAGGATCGACCGCGCTCCTTGATGTGCTCGCGCGCCGCGTAGGCGATGCCGGTGAGCAGCGCGAGCGCGATGAGCCCCAGACCCAGCTCACCGCCGCGCCTGGACAGGATGAGCTGCAGCGGCAGGGTGACGACGATGCCGGCCACCAGGGCGCCCGCCACCCGCGTCCAGAGCTGCACGCGATCGTCGAGCTGCTCGCTTTCGCGGTCGAGGAAGAGCACCTCCTCGAAATGCTTCTTGAGGCTCGCGGCGCGCGTGATGTAGCGCTCGACCGCCTCGGTAGAAGCAGTGTGCGCCTCGAGAAAGCCTCGCGACCGTCGATACGCCATCTCGTCGGGCAGGGCGTGCGCGATGCGCGCGGCGGCCCCCTCGAAGGCGTCCGGCGCCGCGGCCTGAGCACCGCATTCGCGCGAGATGCGGTCGGCGTCGGCGAGCATGTCGAGCAGCCGCACACTCACGTACTCGTCCACCAGCAAACGCTCTCTGGCGATGGGGGGCGAGTCCTGCATCGCCGCGTGCGTCAGCTTCTCGCGCGCGTCGTGGACCGCGCGCAGCGCGGCGTCCAGCCAGACGGTGAGGAAGGGCTCTCCCGCGAGCTCGCCCTGCACCGGGCCGGCAGCTGACGACCGACAGTGGCGCGCGAAGCCCTCGCGGGCGCGCGTCAGCATCCGGGTGAGCGTCACCGCGCCGCGACGGAGCGCATCGATGGTCACGTCTGGGGAACTGGCGATCTCGGTGGGGCCATCAAGGCGTGTGAAGGTCTGGAGCTGGTCCCATGGCGCGTCGCCTCCGGCGGCGCTCGCCGGCACTTCCAGCTCGACGTCGATCTGATACGGCAGGGGGCGTTCCCGTGGCAGCGGCACCGCCACGATCCACTCGAGGCGCGAAGCGTCGTGGATGCGCAGGCGGATAGCGGTCTCTTCCGCCGCGCCGATCTCTAGCAGCGCCGCCTCCGCGGCGCCAAGAGGAGCTCGGGCCGTGCCGGGGCAGGCGTCCATGCGACGCAACCTTTCACCGGCCCAGCGGCCGGGGCATTGCGGCTCGGACGACAGAAGCGCTTACTGTCGCGCCGGTCCGAACAACGAGAGCCAACAAAACCAGCCCCGGTCGGTCACGTACAACGCGCTGTTTACGATCCGCGATACGTGGGTGGGAATCCGCGGCCGCCGGAAGCTTGAAACGCTCGGGATGATAGTGCCGGAGGCGGCGCACCGCCTGGTGTTCGCGGCCATTTCTTTCGCGAGTGCTCGGAAGCTGGACCGGAGTCGCGCGTCCCTACCGAGCTCTCGGTATGAGAATGCCGCTTCTGGATACGGAGCGATCGCCCGCGCGGATTCCGCGGCGCCCAGCCGTGCCTGGTTGGTCACGGCGGTCACACGCGGGACCTGCATTGCCCGAACATGGCCTGGAACGGCGATGAACATCATTAACCTGGTGGCCGGCGATTCCTCGAGAGAAGAGCCAGAACGCTGAGCACGAACAACGTGCCGAGGACGATCACCTCGATCCAGCGCGCGCCCATCTAGTTGTACCCGTACCGGCGCACGTACCAACTCTTCACCACCTGCGCGAGCGCGGCGTAGGCGAGCAGGATTCCGACGAGCCACGCGAAGAAGATTGGCGGCAGCGGGACCAGCCCGAAGGAGGAAGCGAACGGCATGAACGGCAGGAGAATGCCCGCCGCCATCACTGCAGCCGTTGTCAGGGCTAGGGGAAGCGAAGGACTGCTCTGGATGAATGGGATCTTCCGCGTGCGAATCATGTGGACGATGAGCGTCTGCGAGAGCAGGCCCTCGACGAACCACCCCGACTGGAACAGCGACCGGTGAGCGGGCGAGTTCGCCCTGAGGACGAAGAACATCAGGGTGAAAGTGATGTAGTCGAAGACGCTGCTGACCGGCCCGAAGAACAGCATGAAGCGACGGATATCGTCGATCTTCCACTGACGAGGTCGCAGCAGGTACTCGTCGTCCACTCGGTCGAACGGAATCGCAAGCTGCGAGAAGTCGTAGAGCAGGTTCTGGGTGAGCAACTGCAAGGGCAACATGGGGAGGAACGGCAGGAACGCGCTCGCACCCAGGACCGAGAACATGTTCCCAAAGTTCGAACTGGTGCCCATCTTGATGTACTTGACGATGTTGCCAAAGACGCGCCGTCCCTCGATGACGCCGTGCTCCAGCACCAGCAAGTCCTTCTCGAGAAGGATCAGGTCGGCCGACTCCTTCGCGATATCGACCGCGTTGTCCACGGAGATGCCCACGTCGGCGGCGCGCAGCGCCGGGGCATCGTTGATGCCATCGCCCAGGAAGCCGACGACGTGGCCCCTGCGCTGGAGCGCTCGGACCACCCGCTCCTTATGAACCGGAGAGAGGCGCGCGAACAGGGTCGCGTCCTCGACCATGCCGTCGAGCTGCCGATCGGTCGCGGCCTCGATGTCATTGCCGAGGAGGACGCGGGAAACCCGGAGTCCGACGTCACCGCAGATCTTCTTCGCGACGATATCGTTGTCACCCGTCAGCACCTTGACCTGAACGCCGTGCTTGTCGAGCGCCGCCAGCGCCTCGCGAGTGCCTTCCTTGGGAGGGTCAAGGAAGGCGACGTAGCCTCGCAGAACGAGATCCTGCTCGTCGTCCTTCGAGAACACGTTCCGCTCTTGCGGCACGTTCTTGTAGGCCACCGCGAGCACCCGGAAGCCCTGCTCCTGCAAGCGGTCGAGTTCCTGCGCGAGGTCAGGAAGCAAGAGCGGATCGAGTTCCTGCACCTCGCCGTCGATCTCGACGTAGCTGGACCGCTTGAAGATGCCCTCGGGAGCGCCCTTCGCGATGAGCCGGCGCTTGCCATCCATATCGAGTACGACGGACATGATCCGCCGGGAGAAGTCGAAGGGGATCTCGTCGATCTTGACCGCTTTGGCTGTGGGAATCGTTTTGTGAGCCAGCACCGCTTTGTCGAGCAGGTTCTTCAGTCCCGTCTGGTAGAACGAGTTGAGGTAGGCAAGCTCGAGCACGCCCTCGTCTTCCTGACGGACGACGTCGCAGTGTTTCTCCAGCACGATGCGATCCTGCGTGAGCGTGCCGGTCTTGTCGGTGCAGAGCACGTCCATAGCGCCGAAGTTCTGGATCGAGTTGAGGCGCTTCACGATCACCTTCTTCTTCGACATGGTCACGGCGCCGAGGGCGAGCGTGCCCGTGACGATCATCGGCAGCATCTCGGGCGTCAGACCCACGGCGATGGCCAAGGCGAAGAAGAACGCCTCCTTCCAGTCGTGCTTGGTGAAACCGTTGATGAGGAAGACGACGACAGTCATTACCCCCATGAAGCGGAGCAGCAGCAGGCTCACTCCTCGAATGCCCTTCTCGAAGCTTGTGAGGGCGCGCTGGCCGATCAGGCTCTCGGCAACGCTGCCGAGGTAGGTGTCTTCGCCCGTGTTCACTGCCACGGCGATCGCGGTACCGCTGGTGACATTGGTGCCAAGGAAGGCGACGTCGGGCAGTTCGAGCGGGTTATGCGGCGCTGACGGACCCGTGGTCGCGGCCTTCTCCACCGGCAACGACTCGCCCGTCAGCGCGGACTGCGCCACGAACAGGTCCTTCACCGAAAGCAGCCGCACGTCGGCAGGGACCATGTCACCCGCCGAGAGCTTGACGATGTCTCCGGGGACCAGCTCGCGGATGGGGATTTCACGATCCCGCGGCTTGTCGCCCTGCCGCACAACGGTGCAGGTGACACGTACCATCTCCTGGAGCTTCTGCGCCGCAAGGCTCGCCCGGCGCTCCTGAAAGAACCGGAGGGCGCCGGACAACAGCACCATCACTCCGATGATGATCGCCGACTGGTGATCCTCGGTGAGCCACGAAACCGTCGCAAGGATGGCGAGCAGCGCCGAGAAGGCGTTAGCGAACCCGTGCCAGAGCTGCACGTACCAGGATGGCGGCCGCTCGTGGGCGACCTGGTTCTCGCCGTGCTCCCGGAGCCGTTCCTCCACGACCTCCTCGGACAGTCCCGCCAGGGAGGTGTCCATCATGCGGAGCACTTCTTCCGGCGATGCCAGCGCCGCCCGGCGCAGGCGCTCGATAGCGATGCTGCGTGCGCCGGGGGCTGGTTCCGAAAGGCGCGCGCTTTGGCGCGCAGGAACATCTGAGAGGGCTTCGCGGAGCACGGTTGCCTCCTAGTAGTGCGCGTGGAGCCGGAGCCCGAAGACGGCTGCGGGGCCGCGCATGGCGTTCATGCCGGGGTTCAAAACGCCCTGCGTATCGGCTGTGATCTCGATGAAACGCGTGATGTGGACGAGGTACGTTAGTTCGACGAGGGCCTCGACCCCATAGGTGAGCGCCCCGTCCCCAAGCTGGAAGCCCTGCCCTCCCGCCGATAGGTAGCGCAGGTGCGGCCGGGACAGCCCGCTGGCTGCGACAGCGAGGCCGAGTCGATCTTTCGGGCGTCGCCAAGCGATACCCATCCACTCCGCACCGATGCTGGCCGAGCGGTCGATCTCGGTGAACGCGAACGTTTCTGTGTGGCCGTCGTTCCAGCCGATCCGCGCGAACGCAACCGCGCCCTCGGCGATCTGCTGATCGACGAGGAGTCCCGCACCGTACTTGAGCGCGCCCTCCCGCTCGACTGCGTGGATGTCCGGCGTTCCTCCCCGGTCGAGAGCGTCCTGGTAACGACCCATGTGAGCATGGTTCGCGAACAGCAGCAGCTTCACTGTGCCAGGCTGGCCGAAGGCCGTATGACGGATTTCACCTTCGAGCATCTCCGAGCGGTGATGTGCGAGATCCCAATCGAAGTCGGGGCCGTTGGCGGTGGTCGGCATCGTCGCGATTCCGCCTCGCACAGCGAAGCGCGGCGTTTCGTAAGCAACGACGACGCCCCAGGTATATCCCCGGGTGTCGGCTGCGTAGTCCCAGGCCCCGTTCTCCATCAACGCCCAATTCATGAAGTGGTGGCGCGGGTCGCTGCCGACCGCGCTCACATCAAAGAAGTCATTGGCGGCAAACTTACCCACGGTGAACTCGACACGCGAGGATGCGCGACCCGCTCCGAGAGCGTGCAGGCCAGCCGGCATGAAGCGGCCCTCGAAGTCAGCCGCTTCGCCGCTATCGTCGGCGGAGAGCCGGAAGTCCTGATGGTAGAAGGCCCGCGCAATGTAGGGCTCCTTTCCGAGCGCGGGGACGCGGACTATGTCGCCGTTCGGGTATCCGCCGAGCCCGCTCGCGTTCGGCAGGCCGCGCCCATTGGCGTATTCAGGCATGAGCACCAGGACGCCGTTGCGCCACGGCGACACCGCGCCGAAAAGCGAGGCGGTGAGCGACCATCCGTAGCTCGGTTCGGTCCCGAAGCTCAGGTCTGGGTTGAACGGGCCTCCCGATACTCGGGTGTTCACCTGGTTGATGCTCGTGACCTGCGCCCCGGCGATCCACCACGGCGCCGTTTCCTCAGCCGCCGACCGCAGAGGCGTTAAGAGAACTGCGCCTGCGAGGACGGTAACAACGACGTGCTCGCTCTGGCTCCACATCACGACCTCGAAGTGGCCGAGATGTGTCCGGGGCGGAGTGCGCACGGAACCTCGGCCAGGTAGAACCTGGACCGAAGCTCTCATTCGCCTCTGAATCGAGGCGGGTGGACCGGGCTTGCGCCGGCGTGTCGATCCACCCCCGTCGCTTGCGCGACGTGAACTACTCCGCTTCCTGCGCGCTACATAGGAATCGGCGCTGACAACGTCAAGCAATATCGGTGAGCGACGCGCATTCTTTTCGAGTACTGCGACCTATGTCGGTACCGCACCGGCGTTCGACGTCCCTCACGGTGGACTCAACCCGCCAGCCGACGGCAGCGAGGCTGATCCAAGGCGTCGCTCTGTTCCCGGCGGCTCCGCAGCAGGAACGGAAGGTATGGAATGCCGCTTCGAAAAAGCGTGACCTCCCATCTTGCTCGTTTCGACGCACCCTCACGTGCCTCGTGCCACACGGCCTCGATTACAGCGACGGGAATGACTTTGTACTGATCAGGTCCTTACCGAGCGTCAGGTCTCGAAGCGTTGCAACTCGGCGCCGTCTTGGGCCAAGTCGGAAAGCGTTGCCCGCAGTCGCCCGCGGGTGTCCTCCAACACGAGCACCGGCAGCGAGCGATCAGGTGGGCTGGACGGGTCGAAGCAGCGCTCTGTCCAGGTGCCGAGGTTCACGTACAGTCCATCGCCGTCGGGGCGTTGCTGCACGGCCCAGTCGAGCACGTGAGTGTGACCGAAGACGACCACGTCCGGCCGTGGCGCAGCGTGGGGCAGGCTGCGCTTCTCCTGCAGCGCATGGATCGCGGTGTCGCCGGTCCGTTCCCACAGCCGATCCTGCCGCTCCGCCACGGTGCGGACACGGTCGACGCTGACGAATCCGGCGAGCCATGCGGCCGGTGGCGGCAGCTTGCGGTTAACGGCGAGGAGTCGCAGGAAGGCGCGGAAGAAGCGGCGGAAGGTCTTCGGGTCGAGCCAGCGCTCGAGGACAGAGATCACCGCCTCCTCGGGCCGCAGCGCGACGATCCGCGCTGCGTCCATGCGGACGTGTCTCTGTGGTCCATGGGCGCGCAGAAAAGGGATTACCGCCTGGTGCAGCGCCTGCGTCATTACCTCACCGCCGCCGGCCGGCTCGGCGTTGCCCGGGTCGTGCTCGTGGCCGTGCTGCAGGACGACGGTCCGGCCGGCGATGGTCCGAACGACGGATCGCGTCCGCTCGACGCGCAGCCCGACCGCGGCGAGTGCCGCTCCTCCCTCGGCAGAAGCAAGGTGGTGGTCGTGGTTCCCGGGCACGAGCGTCACGCGCACCCGCTCCGACAGGCGCGCGAGCGCATCGATCGCGTGTGGATTGGCACGCGCTCCGGCTCTGACGAGCGCAGCGATCGGCCTGCGTGGCCGCGGCTCGGCCTCGACCGCCAGTCTCGCGAAGAAGCGGCGCAGGCCCCTTTCAGGTGGGGTCATCGCGGTCAGGTCGAGAATGTCGCCGAGCAGGACCAGCTCCGCACCGTCGTGTGCAATCTGTTCACACAGCGACGCGAGTGCGCGCCCCTGCCGATCGTCGCGGAAGAGCCGCGCGTCGTCGTCCTCGTCGAGATGCAGGTCACTGATAACGTAGACTGCCACGGACGGCAGTCTAGGCCATAACGCCGGCCTGTTCCGAGGGGGCGCGGGCACCACCGTGACGGCGCACGATTCCGTGCGTATCCGAGAAGGGGCATTTCCTGCTAGTGGGAAGGACTGACTCGGATGATCGAAGTGCGGCCAGCCGATCACAGCAATACCGCCATCCTGATCGAGTTGTTTCGGGCGCAACTCGCGGGGCATGGACTCGCCGCCGACCGCAGGCAGGTCGTGCGCGGGATCGGGGTTGCGTTCTGGACCGATGCGCCATTGGTCATTGCCATGGAAGGGTCGCGGGGTATCGGTCGGTAGCACCGTCGTGTTCGCCGAAGGCCGCGAGCAGCGGTCAAGGAGCCGATCATGATCGATCACGTCTCGGTTGGTGTCGCGAGCCTCGAGACCAGTCGGCGGTTCTACGACGCGGCGCTGCGTCCGCTCGGTGTCGTGCGAACGGTCGATTCCGCCGTCGAGTCGGACTACGGCTGGGCTCCGGGTTCGCTCGGCGTCGAGTTCACCGTCACCTCGTATCCAGGCGGAACCTCACCGTCCCTTGGGTCACACATCTGTTTCCGGGCGCCCGACCGCCGAGCCGTCGAAGCATTCCATGGGGCTGCCCTTGCGGCCGGCGGGCGCGATGAAGGTGCGCCGGGACTTCGCCCGCAGCACCACGCGAATTACTTCGCCGCGTTCGTTCTTGACCCAGACGGCCATCGGATCGAAGCCGTTTGTCATGCACCAGAAGTCTGAAGCGCGGCTCGCGCTAGTCGGCGAGCATCGACGAACACCAGCGATGTCACCCCACCGACCCAACCAAGTGCCCGCGCGACCTCTTCGATCGTAGAAGGCTGGGTTTGTATCTCGCGCCGGGTCTCGCCCGACGTCGGGAATCTCAGCTCGAACTCGACGGCAGAACGGCCCCTATCTGCTGTCACCAAGGCGACTCCACCTCGCGTCGTCAATCCCCCATCAGCGGCACCACCTGCCCGGGCCGCAGATCGTCGACGGGGTGGGCGACGCGTTCGAGGACTATCTCGGCGAGACTCGAACAATGGGTGACCTCGATATCGTCAGCGCGTCCTTCTCTTCGCCCGAGGCGAGCACGCTGCCCGGTGACGACCACGATCAAGAACCTTCCTTCCCGGGTGCAAGGAGAGGGCACCAAGCGCAACGAAATGCAGGATTAATGCAGGGCGTGGCTCAGACCCTACTGACAGCGGACTGACCCGCTCAAAACGCTCGAACGCCATGACCCCGAATGGCACGAAAAACCGCGCCAGATCGGGGTCTTGGTTGGAGCGGAACACCGGGTTCGAACCGGCGACCTTCGCCTTGGCAAGGCAGACCGCGCGCTTTCCAAACTTTCCCGAGACTTCTGCTCGCTTCACATCCTCTGGTTTATCCTCTGAGCCAGGCCGCGCCGAGTCCAGAGACTCGGTCCAGACTTCTCAGCTGGTACCAGCCTTTCGTGAATCTTCTTCTACCCGGCTTCTACCCAAACCCGGCTGCAGCGTAAGTGCCCTCGCGGGCCCATGGCTGACCGTGCGCGAGGCTGCCGCGCTTCTGAAGGTGAGCCACCGCGACCATCTACAAGCTCTGCCGGACGGGCGCCCTGCCCTTCACGCGCGTGCTCCACGCCATCCGCATCTCGGTGGTCGGGCTGCGCGCGTTCGCCGATGCATCCGGGCACGCGCCATGAGTCCAACCGACGTCGTCGAAATTCCATGTCGCGCAGGCGCAGGTGCGCTTCTACGCGAGGTGCAGGTGCTCAACGCACGCCTGGCTGCTCTTCGGTCGTCCTTCATGACGAGTTATGTACCGGGTGCTCAGCACATCCGATCCGGTTGCGCGCACGCCGTATTTCTCGCCTAGCCACTCCGCGATGCGGTCAGCCGGCCATCCCTCGGCGACGCGTTCGAGCACGGCGGCCCGGAGAAACGCTGGCACGTTGCTCATGTCGCCGCTCCGCCGCGACGCACCCGCGACCGATCCAGCATCGTCCGCCGCGCCGCTTGGCGCAGGCGTTCCTTCCCCGCCGGCGTGCGCGGTCCGGTGGACAGCCCTCCATGCAGGTGCACGGCACTCACCGCCACGAAGCCATCCATGAAACTGTGAGCCTACCGCCGTCTGATGCCCTCCCGTGCGGCTTGTACGACGATCTCGGTGGCCGAAGCTGCCGCGCGCATTCCCGAGAAGCTCGGCGGATTCATGGCTCTCCTCCGTTGGTCGTCGCACCGTCTTGACCCGGGTTGATGATCGACGGCACTGTCCCGTCCTCGCCGTGTAGAAGCAGAACCCGAGTGAGGCTCACGATGGAGAGGAACCGGAAGTACACGGTGTGGCTTACCGACCAAGGAGGCCGCGCTTTCATGGGCAAATCCGACGAGCCGGAAAGTCGCTGGCGAGTGTACGGCGAGTACGTCGGAAACGAACCTGGTGTCGGATTGTGGATGCACGTCGAGTACGTCGAACAGACGACCGCGATGGGAGAGCCGAGACTTTTCGCGGTATCGCCGCCCGTCTGCCTGGTCCCTTGGACCTATGTCATCACCATCCAGCTGCAGGGCGAAAAGTTCGAGGGCGTGAAAGTGACCGACTACAAGCATTAAGCGGGCTGCGCCCCGCGCGCGCGGCATGGTCGGCGGCGACACCCTGGCGCTTGCCGCCGCCCTGGCGCAGACGCAGACCGATGGCGTGGACAGCGACGTCGGATTCGATCTTGATTCGCCCTTCGCAACGCCGGACGCGGGTCAAGCAGCGACCTGACCGCCGCCCGCCCGGTGAGGAAGGCGAGCACGGGCGTTTCATCGGCGGGCGCACGTACGTAGACTGCTGCTGATCTTTCAGCTGATCCGTCTTCCGAAGGCCGCCCGATCGGAGGTCCACATGTTCTCCCGCGTTGTTTCCATGCAGGTGAAGCCGAACTCCAATAGAGAATTTACCGAGCTGTTCGAGAAGAAGCTCATCCCGACCCTTCGTCAACAGCAGGGCTTCAAGGACGAGATGTTGTTTCAAGATCCGGGTGGACCGGAAGTCGTCGCAATCAGCCTGTGGGAGGCGAAAGAGAATGCGGAAGCCTATGCCCGCGCAGCTTACCCGGAGCTCTTGAAGACCCTGGCGAAAGTGATCGAGGGCGCTCCCAAGGTAAAGACTTATCAGGTCGCCTACTCGACCTTGCACAAGATCGGCGCTGGCTCCGGTCAATAAAAGGCAGTCTCGCGTTCCCGCGCGAGGTGACAGCCAGGTCGCAACGATCGCACCAGTAGAAGTGGTGGCGGAACCGAGGCCGTTCCTGTCGCTGATACAGGAGTGCCGAACCACAACACGGGGTTTTCAGTTCCCAGGTCGAAATTCGCCTGCTGTGCTCGATCAGTCCGCGCCGATCAGTGAAGCGTCGGCAGGTCGGAGATCGGCTCGGCCTCGAGCGCGTCGTTGTCGTAAGCATCGCCGATGTGAGCGACAGGTCCGGCGCGTTCCGGATCGCGGGCGTGCCGGCCGGGAACAGGGGCAAGACTCGCGCGGGTACCTCCGGTTCGGACGAGATACTCCTCCGTCAGGCCGGTCTCCGCGGCTCGCAGTGTTCCGTCATGTCGCCTGGTTACGTCGGTGCGTAGACCGCGCGGCCGGGCTGCGCCCGCGTCCTTGGGACACAGTTGGGACAAGCTACCAGCTGGCTTTTCGCACGCCTTGGAGACTGTCTCTTACTGAGCGCCCTTTAGGTACAAATTCGACGGTCTGCCACGCTCGTGGTTGCGCCGAACCGCCCCCCGAGCGCACAAACGAACAGACGACTCGAGGCTCGGATGCTGCACGAATTCCTCTCTGCCCACCGCGACGAGCTGATCGCCCGAACGAGGGCGAAGGTGGCGAGGAGGGGCGTGCCGGCGGCCGATCGCGCCGAGCTTGAGCACGGCGTACCGCTCTTCCTGACACAGCTGACGCAGATTCTTTCCGAGGTATTGACCGCGAAGTCCCCAGCGAGCTCGGCCAGCATGGCGGCCGACGCCACCCAGCACGGCGGCGAGATGCTGCGGAAGGGCTTTACCGTCGCGCAGGTCGTCCACGACTATGGCGACGTCTGCCAGGCGATCACCGAGCTCGCGCGGGACTTCAACACGCGGATCGACGTCGCCGAGTTCCAAACGCTGAATCTGTGCCTGGACAACGCGATCGCCGGGGCCGTCACCGAGTTCCTCCGACAGCGTGAGCAATCGCTCTCGGAGCACGAGACCGAGCGGCTGGGGTCGCTCGCACACGAGCAACGCAACCTCATCTCGGCGGCGATGCTGGCGTTCCAAATGCTGCGCGACGGGACCGTGCCGATCGGGGGGAGCACCGCTGCGGTCCTCGGCCGGGCGCTGATGGGTCTGCGGGACCTCACCGACCGCTCGCTGGCGGAAGTCCGGCTCGCGACCGGCCTCCATACCCGCACGCGCGTACCGCTCGCCGAGTTCATCGAAGACCTCGAGGCGAGCGCGGCGATGGAAGCAAAAGCGAGAGGCATCCGCCTCACCGTGGTCCCGGCGCAGTACGGCGTCGCGATGAACGGCGACCGGCAGCTGCTCGCGTCGGCAGTCGGGAACCTGCTGAGCAACGCCTTCAAGTTCACGCGCTCTCGGAGTCACGTGTCGCTGAGAACGGCCATCGAATCCGGACAGGTCCGCATCGAGGTCGAAGACGAGTGCGGTGGGCTTCCCTCTGGAAAGGCCGAAGAACTCTTCCGACCGTTCGATCGTCGCGGAAGCGACCGCAGCGGGCTCGGACTCGGCTTGGCGATCAGTCAGCAGGGCGTCGCTGCCAGCGGCGGGAGGATCGAAGTGCAGGACCTCCCCGGCAAGGGGTGCGTCTTCAGCATCGTGGTTCCGCTCGCCACGGCCTAACGCGGCGCGCCGAGCTGCCCGCACCATTTCAAAAGGGGGCGGCTGCTTCACTTGCGCTAGCGGCGCCTCGCTGCGGACACTGCGCCGAATCCTTTGACGTAGACTGCCGGGCGTTGGCATTTTAGCAATCGCTAGCTACTTGCAAACAGGCATGCCGCGTCATTCTTCCGCCTCGGACGTCTTCCACGCCGTCGCGGATTCGGGGCGCCGCGCGATGCTGGACCTCCTCTCCGAGGAGGAGGCGTCGGTCGGCGCTCTCGCCGACCACGCGGGGCTCTCGTACTCGGCGGCGTCGCAGCACCTGAATGTGCTCCGCGAGGCCGGGCTGGTGAGAAGCCATGCGCGAGGCCGCCAGCGGATCTACTGCTGCGCCCGGCCCGCTTGCGCCTGATCCACGATTGGTCGGCCCGCTACCAGCGCCTTTGGCGGAGAAGCTTGAAGCGCTTGCGTCGCCTTCTCGACGAGGAGCCGGCCCGGTGATCCTGGACCTCTCCTTCGACGAGCACTTCCCACAGTCCATCGAAAGACTGTGGCTGGCGCTCACCGATCCGGCCACCCTCGCGGTCTCGCTGATGGAGAATGAGTTCGAGGCGAAGGTCGGCAAGAGCTTCACCTTGCGCTGCTCACTACGCAGGGGCGGGAGTGAGCTTATCGAAGCGGAGGCGCTCGAGCTCGAGCCGCCGCACCGGATGGTGTGGTCCTGGCGCGACGCCGCCAGAAACGACGAGCTGAGCCGCGTCTCGTTCGAGCTCCGGCGCGAAGGCACCGGAACCCGGCTCTCGCTCCGACACACGGGGGATTCGGAAGACGAGCAGGGACGGCGCCTTAGAGGCGGTTGGCCAGGGAAGCTCGAGGGCCTCCGTGCGGCGCTCGCCAAGAGCCCGGCCGCGCCGCACGGCTGAGCGGTCGAGGCCTCATGACGCGCGTGCGGCCCGCGCGATCGCCAGCGCTCCTGCCGCCAGGATGACCACGCCGGCAGCCCGGGCCGCGCGCTCGAGTCTGCTTCTCCGGCCGCACGCGCGTGCCTGCCTTCTACCTGTATGCGGACGACTTCTTGCTCGTCTGCACGTTAAAGTGGCTGATTGCCCGCTGGACGTCCTTGCTGCTCTTGCACTCCGGGCATTCAGCCATGCGGCTATCGTGTTCCTTTATGCTCATCTGAGCGGCGAACTGCTTCTTGCAGTTTTGGCAGACAAAGTCGTAGTCCGGCATCGGGTTAAACCTCCTCAGGACTCTTCCCGAAGGTGAGGCCCAGATGACGGTGTCGGGCATGGCCACCCCCTTCGGGTTTTCGCCGGCCCTGGTGCGCCACGTGCGGCCCGGCGCGCAAGCACCGCAGCGCTGATCTTGAGGCTTTGTCAAGCGGCGCGCGCGAGCCCCTCTGTTCGTCGACGGGAGGCCGTCCACCGCCACGACCGGATGCCGGTGATCCTAGACCGCTGGGGACCTAGTAGACCTCGGCGTCGTGCGCGTGAGCGATGGCCGCGCGAATCGGGGCGTCAAGCTTCTGTACGTCGAGGAGCACCTTGTGCTCGACCACGTCGGCGATGGCATCGAGCGGGATGAGCACGTCGCCCTTGTTCTCGACGTCCACGACGAGGTGGCCGTCGGTGAGGATGTCCCGAACGGCGCCGAACTCCTCCTCGCCGTCCTTGGAGAACACCTGGAAGCCGATCTCGATGGCGGGCAGCTTCTGTCTCGCTCGAGAAGTGTCGAGCACGCCCGCGACCACGAAGGTAGCGCTCGCTCTGACGATGCGCTCATCACCCCGGTGGATGTAAGCATTCACGTACGCCATGCGCTTGCCGACTCTTTGAATGTCGGCTCGCGCCTCGATCCAGTCGCCAAGCTTCGCGGAACCTGCGAAATCGATCGATAGCGTCGAGGTCACGAGCGAGAGCGGGGGATCCCTGGAGAACGCGGCCGCATAGCCCAGGACGATGTCGGCGATCGTTGCCAGCAGCCCGCCGTGAACCGTGCCCCTTGCGTTCGTGTGCTTCTCAAGAACCCGGAGACCTATCGTCAGGTTTTCGCCGACACCCTTGCAGAAAAAGGGCCCGTTCGTCTCCAGGTACGGGCTCGAACGGAACAGAGGCTTGAAACCTGCCGGCGTCTCCGTGCTGTCCATCAGCTTCACCTTGCGAGGGGGCGACCACTGTAGACCTCGAAGCGGGGACGTCAATGCCCGACGACATGCAGATGCTCGGCGAGGAGGCGGGTCGGTGGTCAGGTGCATCCGCTGCATCGGCTGCTGCTCCTGGTCGCGGCGACGCCTACGTCGACGAGTGCCCGATGAGGTAGGCAAGGGGAGTCGGCGCCCTTACAGCCCTCGCTGCATCATCTGAAGCTTTCAAGCACGTGGCTGTGCTGCGAGCCCGACACGTGGGCTGAGCGCCGCCCCCACCGCCGCAACAACGGCTGCTTCGTCAAACGGTTTATTGATATGCCCCTCGAAGCCGGCGTCCCGCGTGCGCTGGCGGTCCGCCTCACTCGCGAGACCGGACACGGCGACGACGGGCAGATGCACCGATGAAGGCCCGCGATGCAACTCGCGAATGAACTCGAATCCATCCATCCGGGGCATTCGCAGGTCGCATAACACCAGGTCGGGGTCGGCGTCCCGAAACCGAATCATGTCCAACGCTTCGCGGCCGTCGCGCGCGACCGAGACCTCCGCGCCGAGATGCTTGAGAAGGATATGCAGCATTTCGCGCGCATCCGCGGTGTCCTCGACCACAAGAATGGAGAGCCCGGCGAGCGCCGATGCGGAAAGCTCCGAGCCCGCCGGCGCTATGCCACCGACATCCGATGTTTCGCTTGCGAGGGGAAGCTGGACCGCCACTTCGGTACCGTGCCCGACGCCCGCGCTGGCGACGCTCACCGTTCCCTTGTGAAGCTCGGTGAGCTGTTTCACCAGGGCAAGCCCGATCCCGAGGCCTTCGTGCTTTCGACGGGTGCCTTGCTCCTGCTGCCGGAAGATATCGAACACGAACGGCAGGAACTCGGGCGCGATACCCACCCCAGTATCCGCGACGACGATCCGTGTGCTGTCTGCCTCCCGTCCGACGGTGACGCGAATGCCGCCGCCGTCCGGCGTAAACTTCACGGCATTCGAAAGGATGTTCCTGAAGATTTGATGTAGCCGACCGGCATCGCCTTCGACAAACAAGCGCTCGCCGACCTCCACGAGCTCCAGGCGGATGGCCTTCTTCTCGATCTCCCGGGCGCTCGTCTCCACGGCCGCGCGAATCAACGCGGACAATTCGTGATTCTTGAGATCGAGCCTCACCGTGCCGTGCGCAATCAGGTTCATATCGAGGAGATCTTCGATCATTCGGCTTTGGAGCAAGACATTGCGCTCGATGGTCTGAGCGGCTTGGCGCACTTCCTTGCTCTCGCTTCTCTTCAGAATGTTGGCCCAACCCATGATCGGAGCGAGCGGTGTGCGTAATTCGTGGGAGAGCACAGCCATAAACTCGTCCTTCGCCGCGACCGCCGCTTTCAGCTGTACCACCGTGTCTTCGTATTGCCGGGTCCGATAGTTCTCCCGAAGCAGCGCGTCCCCGAGGACCTGAAGCAGCTCGCCGTGCAGAATGAGGCGCCGTTCGGGCGCCAGCGGCTGCCGCCGTACGATGCCCCAAAGCCGGTCGAACGGCACCCCGGAGGATTTGGCCCAGCGTTGGACCGCAGTCACCTGGGAGAACTGGGCGAGCGCGTACCCGGCCACCGCCGCGCCCACGATCGCGCCTTCCAGCACCAGCGAGACGCCAACGACCGTCAAGCCATGGAACTCCGCGACGACCACTGCCGGTCGAGCGTTGGTTTGACTCAGACAGCGGCGGGCGCAATCGATAAACAAACCTGGTTCGAATCCGGATTCCCGGAACAACTCGACGAGCGGCGTGGAATGTACCGGGCCCAGGACCACTTGCTCGTCGCTGCCGAACAGCTCGACGGTCAGCCCGGTCGCCTCGCCATATTTTTGCAAGGCAAGCGTCCAAAGCTCGGGGCTGAACAGGCGGATCACCCGGCTCCCTATTTCTCCGGCAGCGTGGGAGGCTGCGGCGGCCGGCGCTCGGGCGCGCGGGAGATCAGGCCGTGATAGCCGGAGAAGGACGTCTTGGCCGCCGCTCCAGGCAGCTCGCGCGGCAGCACGCGCATGCCCAGGCCGTCCACGACCTCGCACTCGTGCGTCGTGCGAACGACCGGGTTCGCGCGCATCTTCCCGACCGTCAGCCCGAGCCGGAACGAATCGCCGAGCTCGATCAAGTTCAGGAGAAGGATGTTGTCGACCAGCGAGCTCATGGCGAACTCTCCCATCATCGAGGACATGCCGAGCATCTCCGGGTTCTCGTGGTTATAGACGCACGCGATCTGGTGCTCCTTCATCAGCGCGACCAGCGCATGAAAGAAGTCGCGGAACAAGCGGCCCCGCGTGCCCAGGCTCAAGCCGTAGGTGGACAGGCTGTCGATCACCACGCGCTTCGGCTTGAACTCCTCCACGATCCGTTCGATCTTGTGGAAGTGGTAGTCGATCTCGATTTCCTGCGGCGCGTCGTAGTACAGGCGCACGATGCCGCGTTCGATCGCCGGCTGGAAATCGATCCCGACGCTCGCAGCATTGCGCAACAACTGGGGCACCACCTCGTCGAGCGACAGCATCAGGCTGCGCTCGCCGCGCCGCGCGCCTTCGGCGATGTATTGCAGCGCCATCACGCTCTTGCCGACGCCCGACATCCCGGCCACCACCGTCGTGCTGCCGAGGAAGTAACCGCCGTTGACCAGCGCGTCGAGCCCAGGAATGCCGGTCGACACCCGCGTCGTCGGGTCGAACGACGCCGCTCGGTCGCGGCTCGCCACGCGCGGCGCCTGAACGCGCCGGTACACCTGGATTCCCTCTCCGTCGACGATCCTGAAGGAATGGCGCCCCATCTGGAAATCGTGCCCGCGCGACTTCACGATCTCGACCGACCGGGCCGCGGCGCGCTGCATGTCCTCCAGCCTGAGCCTGATGACCGTATCGGCGATCGATTCCTCGTGCAGCGAGGCAAACTCGGTGTTTGTCAGCGCGGCCGCCTCCAGCGCCAGGACGGCAGTCAGGTTCTCGCGCAACAGGCCCTGCACCAGGATGTGAAACGTCTCGCGGGAATCCTCCTCGGGGCCGTGCGGAAGCAGGCCCGCAGCGCCGTCGATGAAGATCCGCCGGGCGCCGATCTTGTTCGCCTCGTCGAGGAGCAGGCTGTCGGCCTGCTGCAGCTCCTGCCGGAAGACGTCGCGCGTCGTGTAGATGACCTTCAGCTTCTGGCTGCGTTCCAGCCCCGGCAGGTCCCAGCCGAGGCCGGCGGCGTCGCGCGCCAGCTTGTCGGGCGACACCTCGAACACCACGATGACGCCGGGCTCGTCGAACTCCTTGGCGCCGCGGTACACGAACTCGGTCCCTATCGTCGTCTTGCCGGTGCCGATGGCGCCCTCGAGCAGGATGATGTTTCCGCGCGGAATTCCGCCGGCGAGAATGGCGTCGAGCCCGCTGATGCCGGTCTTGACGCGGTCGAATTCAGGTGCAGCCATGTCGGAATCTCCTTGCGGTCAGGCGACCTTGGTCAAGCGAGGTGCGGCGTCGGAGGCTGGCGGCTGGGAGCCCGACCGGGCCCGGAGCCCAGGAGCCGCATCACTTCCAGCCGGCCCTGACGCGTGGCGGCGATTTTCAGAAGAGACAGCAGCAAGCCGCCCGGGACAGCCTCGAGCTTCAGCTCGTACAAGCGAGCGGTGTGCGAGGGGTTCTGGAACCGGGTCAGCAGGCCGGCCTCGATCAGCCCGTCGAGCGACTTCGCGACCTGCTCGCGGTCGTAGCCGACGTAGGCGACGAGTTGTTCGCCCGTCAGCAGCGCGCACGGGTGCCGATGGAAGAACACCAGCAGATCGAGGTCGCGCGCGTGGCGGATGCCCCGAATGCGTTCGAGCATCGAGCGCAGATCTTGCGTGTCGATGGGGAGCCCTCCTCTCCCTGCTGGATGGCGGTTGGGTATGTTAACCCTCCCTCCCCCCCTGTAAAGCGATTTGTCGTTGACGAAGGCCAGCACCACGCGGCGGCCGCCGCAGGGGCACTGGAGCACATCCTCGCGGAAGACGCGCAGGAGCAGCTCGCACCACGGGATGCGGGTCTGCCGCATGGGGCGGATCGTTGGGCGCCAGGACCGGGCCCGGGCGCGCGTAGCCGAGGCAGCACGACGAGCGCAGCGAACATGGGACATGGCTGGGACAAAACGACGACTTGGGGCTGCGCACCCTCGCGCGGTCCCAGGACTGACTTTTACTGACCAGGCGCAAAAAAGAAAGCGAGGCCGAGCGCAGGCCTCGCTGTTTCCTCGTTCGATGCCCTGGATCAGTACGCGCGGGCTACCAGCGGGTTTACTGCTTCTGCTGCTCCCGTAGCATGCCGGCGCCCGTCTGCACCTTGATCTGGCGCGCCTTCGTCTCTGCCTTCTTCGGCAGGAAGATGCGCAACACGCCGTCGCGGCTCTCCGCGGTGATGTGCCCCATCTCTACGGTGGACGGCAGCGTGAAGGTGCGGGCGAAGCTTCCATATTGGCGCTCGATGCGGTGATAGCCCTCTTGCTTGTCGGCCCGCTCGAGCTTGCGTTCGCCGCGCAACTTCAGGACGTTTCCCTCGATCTGGATGTCGACGTCACTCGCAACGACCTCGGGCAGGTCGAGCTTCAACGTGATGCCCTCGCTGTCCTCGAAGATGTCCGTGGACGGGCACCAGGCGGTGCCAAGGCTCTCCGTCTCGTCTGCCTCGACGCCGCGGCCGTAAGACTGCCTCCGGGCACAAGCCCGGGCCGCTGTCGCACGGGCCGACTCAGCCCTTCCGGCCGAGGATCCCGGGCAGGCGCGCCGGGGAGAAGGGGGAGAGGTCCATCGGCGCGGACCTCCCGAGGATCGCCGCGGCGATGGCGTCGGCGGTGATCGGCGCGAGCAGGATGCCGTTCCGGGTGTGGCCGGTCGCGTAGAAGAGGCCGGGGACGGTCCCGGCGCCCAGGATCGGCTCGCCGTCCGGGCTCGCCGGACGGAAGTTCGACCAGGTCTCCACGACCGGCGAGCGCTCGAGCGCCGGGGCGATGCCCATCGCGACGTCGAGGACGTGCCTCAGCCCCCCGGCGGTGACCGCCTTCTCGAAACCGACCTCCTCCATGGTGGAGCCGCACAGGATTCGGCCGTCCGCGCGTGGCACGACGTAGCCGTGCCCCGAGAAGATGACGCGCGAGAGGAGCGGTGGGCGGGTGTCGAGGATCGCGACCTGGCCGCGCACGGGGCGGACCGCGCCCGCGGGGAGCCCGTGCCCCTCGACGAGGAGGCTCCAGCTCCCGGCAGCGAGGACGACCCGGTCCGCCTCGATCCGCCCTTGATCGTGGTCGACGGCGGTGGCGCGGCCGCCGTCCACGACGATCCGCTTCACCTGGCCGGTCAGGAACGTGGCGCCGGCCCGCGCGGCCGCGACGTAGACGGCGCGCGCGAGGAGGCGCGGATCGACCGACGCCTCGTCCGGGAAGAAGAGCGCGCCGCGGGCGGAGGGAGAGATCGCGGGCTCCAGCCGGCGGACCGCGCTCTCGTCCAGGACCTCGACCGGGAGCCCGTGCCGGAGCATCTTCTCCGCGCGCCCCGCGAGCACCTTCGCGTGCGTATCGTCGAGCGCGACCTCGAGGGTGCCGAGCGCGCGGAAGCCGACCGACATGCCGGAGAGCGCCTCGACCTCGCGGACGAACGAAGGGTAGCGCTCGAGGGAGGCGCGGCACAGCGCGTGGAAGGGCCCTGGCTCGACCGCCTCCACGCCCGGTGACAGAATGCCGGCCGCCGCGCTCGACGCCTCGGCGCCGGGGATGCCGCGCTCGAGCACGGCCACCTTCGCGCCCGCCTGCGCGAGGCGAAGGGCGACGGACGAGCCCTGGATCCCCGCCCCGATGACAGCCACGTCGACGCGCATGAGGAGGAGAGACTACGCGGCGGCGACCAAACGGCAAGAGCCACGGATCAGGTGGCAGCGGGGGTGCTTCCGTCGACGCGAGCCGGCCTGAGGCCGTTCCTGTCCTCTAACCTAGATCTTCCCGCCCTGCTCGCGGAACTCGCGCGCCTTGGCGTCCATCTGCCGGGAGGAGGGTGCGCGCGTGGCGGTGAAGCGCGTCGATGCCGCGGTCATCACTCCTAGGGCTGCGCTCTGCTAGGCTCCACCTCGGGCAGCGGTGGAGACAACAGTTTTGTCGCCCAGGGCCGCGAGTCGCGGGCATGGAGGTTCGTGGCGTGAACGACTTACCTCGAACTCGCGTCTTCCAGCCATCGGCCAGAAACAATCACGGAGCAGTACCGGACGATCCACAGCTACCAGCGCGCGTTCATCCACGTCGGTCAGGATCCCGCGTTGCTGCTCATTCACGGCATCGGCGACTGCTCGGCCACGTGGCGTGAACTGATCCCGCAACTCGCCCAGGGCCACACGGTCATCGCGCTCGAACTGCTCGGCCACGGCTGCTCGGCCAAGCGCAGCGGATGCTCGAGCGGGCAGAGCAACGCCGGAAGGCGCGCCATCGGTGCCGGTCGCGCACCGTAGCGACCGCAAGATGGTACCGAGGAAGACGACTTCCATCCGCCCGCAGGTCGGTTCCGGTATCATTGGCGCACCGCCGTGTCAGGCGTTAGTCAACGGCACTGCTCTACACGATCTGACGCTTTCGCCCTCCATCTTCGTTGGCGGCGGTTACACCGCGCGCCTGCTGGCGCGGCTTCATCACGAATGGTGAAGTGACGTGACCTTCTCCTACACCATCACTCAACTCGGCTCGATCTGCCGCTACGCGCGCACGGCCAGGCTCGCGGTGATGTACCCGCGCTTGAATGCCTCGCTGCCGGAGGCGGAGGTGGATACGCCTCGCAGGGGCGCGATGTACCTCGCGCAGCTGGCGCACAAGAGCGAGGAATTCAGGGTGATGGAGGAGATCTGGGGACCGACCGCGCAGCAGGCGAGTTACGAGGGCCGCGCGAACCTCGGCAACACGCAGCCGGGAGACGGACGCCGCTTCAAGGGTCGCGGGGTCATCCAGATCATGGGGCGCAACAACTACCGCACCGCGGGCGAGGCGCTCGGGCTACCGCTGCTTCTGCACCCGGAACTGGCAGCGCAGCCGGAGAACGCTTTTCGGGTGGCCGCCTGGTTCTGGAAGACGCACGGCTGCAACGCGCCCGCGGACAAGGAAGACCTGGACGGCTGCACGGGCATCGTCAATGGCGGGCTCACGGGGATCGAGTCGCGACTGCGTTACTACGAGCTGGCGAAGTACGTGCTGGGTGTGGATAGGCTGTCCGTCTAAGCGCGGTTCTTCCTACATCCGCCGCGCACGATCATGCCAAAGGCATGGTTGCTCGCAGTGTCGCTGATCGCGCTCGTTCATCTCCCTGCCAAGGGGGACGACTCGCTTCGTCAGGTTCGAGGGCGGGATCGGCGTCATCCCCGTTTCGAGCGTCTCGGGAACCCAGAACGCCAACGGCTCCTTCCCGGACGTGAACCGCAACGACGTGCGGCCGAGCACGTTGCCGATGAAGAGCGGGCTGACGAGCGAATTGTAGATGAGCGGACTGACTCTTACTGACCATCGAGCGCCAGCAAGTCCGCCGTTGCCTATAAGCTTCTCGAGGCGCGCGCCGCTCTCGCGCGACGAGCGCACCGCGGCGGTCGAGGCGATCTTCGGCGTCCCCCCAAGCTGGCCGGGGGCGGGGGGGGCGGCCCGTGCTGGCGACGCCACGCGGGGGTGATTCTAGTTCCGCAGGTCCGGCTTCGGCTTCACCAGCTGGGCCACCTTGGCAGCCGGCCGCAGCTTCGCATTCAGTTTCTCTAGGTTCCGCTCGATGAATGCGACGTCGGTCGCGCAGCTCGCATACTCGTGCAGGACGCGGGAAGCCCTGTCCGCCATTTCTGGCGAGAGCGTTTCCTCCGCCAGTCTGAACACGATGGCGCGGGCCATCGCCTCAGCCCCCTCCAGGCAGTGCCGCTCGTGATCGAGCCCCTTCTGGTAGTTGGCGATCTTCCGCGGGGTGGACCAGCGGCCGTCGATGGCGGCGCACAGTTCCGATGCCGACGGCATCGGTCGCCCGGCCAACCGTTCCACCAGCGCCAGCACTTCCTTCCGCGCGGACTCGTCCAGGGTATCCACCACGACGGCCGTGGTGAGCGCCTCATTGCTCCGGATTCCGGAGTGATCGATCCGCCGCTTCATCCGGCCCATGTGGTTGCTCATGACCTGGCCCCCTTGTGCTGGCGCTTCTGCGCACCGGCAAGGCCGTGCGCCGACAGCCAGAACTCCAGAGCGTTCACATATCGCGGAGCTGCGCCTTGATCTGCGCCAACGCCGGCCGGATGTTCTGCGCGAGATAATCCCGTGTAGCCGCGCATGGCGGGGTTTGCTTGTGCTTCATGATCTTGCCGCCTTCCTGCGCTGCAGCCTCAGCCTGCGCGCCACTGCGGCTTCCACCGCGTCAGCTCGTTTCGACGCATGCCTTCACGATATTACGCCGCGTCCGGACGAACGCACGGATTCAGCGGTGCGGTGTCTTCCTCGCGCATCCATCAGATGCTCCTCACCGTCGATCTTGATTTCGGTGCCGGCGTACTTCGAGAAGAGCACCCGGGCCAGGAGAGCGGTCTGGGGTGCACCGCGCGGCTGACGCTCGTTCCATCGATGGAGCCATAGTGGGCGTGCGATCGCGCGTCGAGGACGGCGCCGCGCTCTGCGTTGGGGCACGGCGCCCCGCGCCCGCGCGCGACCTCCTCGGCGACTGGGCGTAGCTCGCCTGCCTCGTTGGGGGCGAGCCGTCAAGAGCAGGTTGCGTTCCTGGTTTCGTCGCCGGGGTTCACGCCGCGGCCGGCGCGAGCAGCTTGGCTATGCGCAGCAAGTTGTACGCAGCGCCGACAGCAGCACCGGCCGTATTCAGGCCTGGAGACACCGACGGAGCACAGGCTCTGGAATGGTCTTTAAGCGGGTGAGGATCTTGCGCACCGTCCGTTCCTGAAAAGAGCTCGGCTTTTCTGGGCGGCCAGTGCGTGGGCAGCTAGACTCGACGCATGCCGAACGGCGCTGACTTCTTGGATGAGACTGCTCTTGCTCGCAGCGAGATGCACAACATGCTCGACGAGCTGGACCGATTGAAACGGGCATACGAAGCTGGCGCCGGGACGTTGGCCGACGTCAACGCGGCAGCGACCAAAACCCACGAGGCGACGGACCGTTACTTCGATGCCATGCGGAAAGCCGTCGGCGTAAGAACTCCCCAGGACGCCTGAGACCATCTCCCAACCCCCGCGACCAGCCCGCGGCAACCGTAGACTCAACCGGCGCGCACCTCGTCGGTCGATACCTTGAAGCTCGTCAACGTGTTGGGGCCGAACGTGCTGCTGATCGCGACGTCGGAAGCGTCGCGGCCGCGCGCCATCAACACTCTGCCGATGCGCGGAGTATTGTTGCGCGCGTCGAAAATGTGCCAATGCCCGCCGAGGAAGGCCTCGTACCAAGCAGCGAAGTCCATCGGGCCGGATGGCGGCGGCACCCCGATGTCGCCCAGGTAGCCGGTGCAGTAGCGCGGAGGTATGTTCATGCACCGCCAGAAGGCGACGGCCAGCTGTTGCACACCGCTCTCATGACGTCGGCGTGTTAGCATCAGGGCGTATCACTCTCGGAAGCTCTCATGCCCAAGAAGCGCAAGCCCACCGCCAAGAAGGTGGGCAAGAAGGCCGCCGCCGCCTCCCCCGAGCGCGACACCAAGCAGTCCGCACCCCGCCAGGCCGCGACGAAGGCGAAGGCCCGGCGGGCGAAGAAGCCCGCCCTGCGCCCGCGCGTCCGGGTCGCCGCCCAGCGGCCCGACGTGACCCACGAGAAAGCGCTTCGGGACGACCTCGGCAAAGAGGACGGGCCCGCGCGCGAGCGGGAGCAGCCGGAGGAGCTCATCCGCGGCGCCGCGGACGATGACCTCGCGGAGGAACTCGGCGAGGAGTTTGTGCAGAGCGCGACGTCCGGCGAGCAGGCGGCCCAGGACATCCGCGACGAGGAGGTGCCCGAGGAGTCGGGTGGCCCATTCGTCGAGACGAGCGGGAGAAGCGAGTTCGCCTACGGCACGGACGCGTCGAACCCCAAAGACGCGGAGCGCGCCCCCTTCCCGACAACGCGTCGAGAGAAGTGACCCTCCTGAGGCGCACGTCCTCCGCCCCAGCCGCCCAAGCCAGGGGCCGGCTGCGCCACCCAGTTCTGTAAAGGAACGAGCCGCACCCGCCCTTGACACGCAAGTCCACGTGGAGTACGGCGCCGATCGCGAGAGGCTTCTGGTCTCATCCCGCGCAAGCGGAATCCTGCCAACAACTTTTCGCATCGCGGTGCTTCCACATCGGGAGCGCCGCCGGGGTCGTTGCCGAGCCGCAGGCCGATCTCGGGGTCCGGCACTGGCATGCGGGGACAGCACCAACGCAGGGAGTTCATATATGGCGACGTACATCACGCTATTGAAGTACACGGAGCAAGGCCTCAAGACGATCAAGGAGAGCCCCAGCCGGCTCGAGAGGGCCAAGCAGCTTTTGAAGTCGCTCGGGGGCGATCTGAAGTCTTTCCACCTCGTGCAGGGTCGCTATGACGCGATCGTCATCTCGGAGGCGCCGAACGACGAGGTCGTGACCAAGTTCGCGCTCGTCACCGGCTCTCTGGGCAACGTTCGCACCGAGACGCTGCGCGCGTTCACCGAGGACGAGTTCCGCAAGATCGTCTCCGCGCTGCCGTGAGCGCGCGCGGGGCGGGACCGCTTTGGACGAGGTGTGTATGCTGGACGATGCGGACCGCAGGGCGACGGCAGTGATGGCAGAGCAAGATGCCTACTCCGCCGAACACCGGGGTGGCACGCCTATCACGATGGCCAGGCGTCTCGCGCTCCACAAGTACATCGCTGACGAATTCCGGGAGGCGGATCTCTACACGCGGAGGACAGCGGCGCACCTCGACGCGCGCTGGCTGCTTGGTGCCAGCGCCGGTGGACTGCTGCTCGGGTTCCTGCTCTCGATCGCGGCCTGTCTCGTCTACGGGCGGGCCTTCCTCGCCTGGATCGCCAGGTAACCGACCGCGAACAGCGGGTGCCCGCAGCTACGCGTTGACCCGTCTGCGGGCCGTTCGCCGCGCCCTGTTCTCTGCTGTGTTTACCCGCGAATCAGGCGCTCGCCGAAAATTAAAAAGGGCGGCCTTGGCCGCCCTCGACGAACGAACCACGAATGTACCTACGCACGAGCGGCGATCTTGTGAATCGTCGAGTTGGAGACCTCATAAGTCTGAAGCTGAGGAGTTCCCTCGACGACCTTTCCAAGCGCCTTCAGCTCTTCTGGATAGCCCGCGCGGCTGTAAGCTTCCGCGTTCTCTTTCGACTGCCAGAAGCTGATTTCGACCGCTTCCGTTCCGCCCGGGACGATGAACGCAACTTCGTCCTGGAAGCCCTCTTGCTTTCGAAGCACGGGAAGGACTTCCTTTTCAAGCGTCTCGGTGAACTGCTTGGTGCTGTTGGGCTTTAGCTGCAAGCGAACGTTTCGAGCGAACATTTTCGGCCTCCTCGGGCTGGTGATGGCTAAGTCTTGAGGATGTTCCGGGAAGATCTGACTTAGTTCAGAAGACCCGAGGCGCGAGCAGATCTGCTCAGCGGCATCCCTGAGTTCTAATCGGTCACCGCGGCTGGCGCGAGGAAAACGACATTCCTCGACGCAGGCGAGGCTCACCGCTGGACGAGTTGGCGTGCGCTGTGTCGTGCACGAGCGGCGTTCCCACATCGGCGGATTCTTCTTGATGGCGGCCATCGCTTCAATCACGGCCTTGACCGCTTCACGATCGAGATCGATCAGGTGCATAACGAACGTGTCCGGGTGCTGTGCCTCGATCCCGAGCGGCTCAGAACCTCCACCGCGAGAATCTGAACCCCCGGAGGCGCAAGGCTAAGCCACGCGGGATCGCCTACCTGCTACTGTTGATCGGGACCCAAAACGGACATCGCGCCGCGGAGCCTCGCGACGGCTTCGGTCCAGTCTGCCTGGCCACAGATTGCGCGACCCACCACTACGTCGTCCACGCCTGCAAGGACAAATCGCCGTACGTTCGAGCTGTCGATCCCGCCGTCCAACTCGAGGCGAACCGTGTCCGGAAGGGCCTCGCGCACCAGGGCGACCCGATCCGCCATGTGGGCCAGGGGCCGGTCGCCGTCGAAGTCGTGATCGGCAGCGAGAAGGTGAACGCAGTCCGCGGAGCGGCCGACGGAAGCGATTACCTCCACCGGGGTCACGGGGTTTGCCGCCACCGCAACCTCAAGTCCGAGCCCACGAATGAGGGAACAGACACGCCAGGGGTGGCGTGTTGCCTCGACGTGGAATGACACGCGAGCCGCGCCCATTTCGGCGATCTCGCGCAGGTAGACTTCTGGGTCCGTGACCATTAGGTGGATGTCTATGGGGACGTCCACTATCCGGCGAATTGCCTTGCAGACGCGCGGTCCGAAGGTAAGGAAAGGGACGAACCTTCCGTCGCACACATCGAGGTGCAGGCCGTCCACGCCCGCTGCGACCAGCCGGCGCACGTCCCCGGCCAGATCGAGCGGATCGAGCGAGGTGATCGAGCCGAGGAGCCTCGGCGGTCGCCTCGGGCCCTGGGCATCCGTAGAGATCACGCCGCCAAACCTCGCCTAGCACTATTCATCCAACGCCTCCATGGAGGCCAACCGGTGGTATCGCTCCAGGACCGCCGCGCAACCCTGGTCGGGCCGGGGGCGCGCCGCGAGCTGCAGGGGCGGCGCCCACGTGCGCGCGATTTCGTCGACGGTACACTTGTGGAATACGGCAGCGGCCTGGACGGCGGCGCCCGCCGCCGCCGCCTCGTCTATCGGAAGTAGCCTGTTCCGGCGGCAGCCGACCGGTCTGTGCAGAAGCGGCCCGTGAGTCGGTACATGAGCCAGTCCGCCGGGAGTAGGACGACGGCAATGCGTGCGAAGTTCTGCGGCTCATGGTGCGCGACCCACAGGAGCTTGGTGACTGTAAACGCGGCCGTGGGCACGCTTCCAGTCCGTCGTGCCCATGTGTCCGGACCCAGTCGCTCGACGAGCTCCGTGGCTTCCGGGGCCGAGGTGGTGTCGTTCCACAGCTTGACGGGGCGAATGACCATGGGCTCTCTCCAGCCGATCAGCCTGGCCGGCTTTGACATTCGTGTCGGCAGGCCCGCGCCCGTGTCAGCCGGTTGACCCGCGCGGCGAGGAGTGTGGCGCGAAGCGAGGCGCCCTGATGCTCGGTGCAGCGGTCGACCGTTGCATCGGGCGTCGCTGGCGCTGGCCGCCGGTGTCTTCCGCTGGGCCGCAGGCCATCGAGCCATGCTGTGGCCCATTCTGATCTTCGCTCTCATCCAGGTGGGAGTCGCCGCCTCGGTCGGCCTCCGCACCGACGGCCGCGTGGCGCGCCTCGAGGCGGAGCTGGCGCGTGACCCAGCCAAACTGCGCGCCGACGAGCACGCGCGTGTCACCACTGTGAACCGCGCCTTCGCGGCGACCGAGGGAGTCTGGATCGCGCTGTGGCTCACCGGCGCGGGGCTGGCGCTGTTCGGCGGCCGCGCGACGCTCTTCGCCACCGGGCTCGGTCTGCTCGTCGAAGCCTCAGCGATGCTGACGCTCGACCTCGCCGCACACCGCCGCTCGCGCGCCTATGCCGAGGCCATCGAGCGATCAGGCTGAGGCTGCCTGGGCAGCGCGCCCGCAGCGGGAGGCCGACGCGCGCAGGCTCGGCGCTTCGGGCTTCGACGATCACCCGCGACGAAAAGACGTTCGAGAAGCTCGCGGGCAAGTTCGACCTGATCATCGACACCATCTCCGCCCCGCACGACTACGACAAGTACCTCGGCATGCTGCGCCTTCAGGGCACGATGGTCGTCGTCGGCGTGCCGCCCGACCCGACTCCGGTGCACGCCTTCACGCTCATCAGCGGCAACGGCAGCCTGCGCTTGTTCACTAGAAGGTGATGCGACGGCCAAGGGCATGGGCTGGTGGTCCTCGACGCGAGCGGAGTGGCAGATGAGGTTGCGGCGCGAGGGGAGCTCGATGACAGGGCTACTTGTCGAGGAGCGTCCCGAGCAGCTCGCCGAACCGATTCTCCGTGTCGCCCGGCTTGTTGAGCCCGCGCTCGAACAGCGCCTGGAATCGCCGCTGTGCTTCCGGCCATGCTACGGAGGTCAGGAAGGAGTTCGAGCCGTCGAGGAGCCTGTCGGCGGATGGTAGCGAGACTTGGTTGACGAGATTCTTCGCTGCTTCGATCGGGCGCCGATCGAAGGTGGCGATTCTCCGCGCGAACTTGTCGACAAATCCGTCGAGCTCAGCGTCGGGGAGTGCCCGATTGACGTACCCATATCGCTCGGCAATCTCGCCGTCGAAGTCGTCCGAGCCGATGATGATCTCAAGTGCACGACCGCGACCCACAAGGGCGGGAAGGCGCTCGGTACCGCCGCCGCCGGGATGCACTCCGGAGCCGACTTCGACTTGAGCCAAGACCGTTTTCTCGCGCGACGCGAATCGCATGTCGCAAGCGAGCACGAATTCGCTGCCCACGCCGCGGGCGCGTCCCCGAATCTTCGCAATGCTGACGACTGGGGACTTGGTGAGGCGGACGAACGTATCCATCAGGATGGGGAGACCGGAAGGCCCGGCGGTCTTCATGAGACCAAGGCTTCCTGCGATATCGCTGAGATCAAAGTGGGCGAGGTAGAACTCCGGATTGGAGCTCTCGAATACTACGACACGAAGACTCGGGCTGGCGTCCATGCGAGCGAGCAAATCCTGGAGGCCTTCGAACATCCTCGCGCCCATGATGCTCAGCGGCGGATTGTCGAACACAGCCCTCCAGTACGCCGGGGTCTCCTCGATGATGCGCAGATGCGACGATGATTTAGTCATGACTCATGCTCCTCACTTGACCTCGATGGACCGCCACGGCGATGTGATGTTCTGCTCCTTCGCCGTAGTGACGGGTCGTCCCGAGGACACCGCGACGTCCTCCAGCGTCAGCCGCAATTCGCCGTCCAGCGTGATCAGCGAACGTAGTTCCACGGTAGTGGTGCTCATCACTCGCTCCCAATCGCCTCGTCCCTGCCTATTCCAAGCAGCTCGGCTACAAATCCGCGACGTGACGACCGATATTGAGCTCGAACTCGCCGGCGACCCCAAGACCGCGTTCGCGGGATTTGGCCATCCGCTGAAGTGCTTCCGGCCACCTCAAGGTCGCGCCGAAGCTTGCTTGCGTCGACCGAAGCCGGACTTCGTTCGGCAAGCCGGTGTGATTGAGGATCGCCTTGGCTGTGCTCAGCGCCTGGCTATCGAATGACAAGACACGTCGCACGAAGTTGGCGACGAAACCGTCGAGGTCCGCGTCTGGTATGGCGCGGTTGATCCAACCGTATCGTTCCGCCATGTCGGCGTCGAAGTCGTCCGCACCAAGGACGATCTCGATGGCGCGTGAGCGCCCCACAAGCAGCGGCAAGCGCTCCAACGCGCCTCCACCTGGGATGAGGCCAAACCCCACCTCAGGCTGACCGAAGATAGCCTTTTCCCGGCTTGCGAAGCGGACGTCGCAAGCCATCGCGAACTCACTTCCGCCGCCGCGCGCCCGGCCACGGATGATCGCAATGCTCAGGGTCTTGCTCATCGCGAGCCTGGTCGCCGCCTCGATCCAACGCGGCTTGCCGAAGCGGCTGCTCGATTCCGCGATGCCATAATGGGCAAGGAAGAACTCCGGATTTGTGCTCTCAAAGGTCACCACCTTGAGCGACGCCTCGGCCTCGATCCGTTCCACCAGGTCGTAGATCTCGTCGTACATGCGATCATCGACGGTGTTGATGGGCGGATGATCGAGCGTCACCCGCCAACACCCCGGCGTCTCCTTGTTGACCGTTATCGTAGTCTGCGCGTCGTTCATGCTGGCTCCTTTGAAGGCAGTCTACCGATCCACGAGCGAAATCTCTTTGCGATTCTTGCGGCCGTTTGACGATCCCTGCTGGATTTTCACCAGCGACGCCGGACGCTGGCTCGACTCGCTGACGCCGTACGAACCCGCGTCGAACTTGGCGAGCGCGCGATCTCCTCGACGATAGTTCGCACTCGGCTCGCGAGGTCGATGAGCTCGTCCTCTTCCTGCACGCGCGTCGCTGCGTCCATCGAATCGGGAAACGTGCGGTCGTCCACGCGGGTGCCGGCGACGATGCTGCGATCGACTCTGTCAACGAGCTCGGCGTGTTTCGCCTCGAGCAGCTTTCGCAACTCCTTCAGCTCCGTCTTCGTGAGCGCCATCGCTCGTTCGAGTCTGCACCGTGCGTGCCGAGCGCGGCTGGTCGGAACCTCGCGTTCGGACGCGGGGCCGGTGTCAGCCGATGGACACCGTGTCGAACGATTGATCCGCGGGATCAGCCCCGGTTCCCCGCTCGCGTGCTGCGTGCTAGCTTCAGATCGATGGGGCAAGCGGTTCTCGAGCCATTGACGGCATTCATGCGCCTCGACGAGTCGTCGACGCTCCGCAAGTATCGCGAGCTCGATCGGTTTTCGATTGTCGGCGTCGAAACGACCGGAAGGCTCGCCGAAGCTGTCCAGAAGACGTCGACGGTCCGGGCGCTCCTCGTGTCCATATCGCTACGATCCGTCCCCGCTCGGGAGTACTGGCTTAGGGTTGACGGCAAGGTCGTGTCGACCGGCAATATCCCGGCCTTTCGCGCGAACGTGATCGATCTCGCTGCGGAGCCCACGATCTGGGGCGAACGCGGCATCCACTACACCCACTTCCACCTGAGGCGCGCCGTCATCGACGAACTGGGGGCGGATCTAGGCTATGCGCGCATCGGTGACTTTCGAGGCGCCGTGGCTGAGGATGACGCCGTGCTCGCGCAGATGGCGAGAGGCGTCGCGCCATTCCTCGGCCGCGACGTTCGACCACCGCCCCTCGCCCTCGACCAACTCGAGCTGATCCTCGCTGCTCATGTGATGAAGCAGTATGCGGACTCACGAAAGAAGAGCAGCCCAACCGCAGGTGGCCTCGCTGCGTGGCAGCGTGGGAGGGTCACCGAGTTCTTGCGCGAAAACCTCGACGGCGCGGTTCGGCTTGCGGATCTCGCTCGCGAGTGCGAGCTCTCGGTGAGCCACTTCGCGCGCTCCTTCAAGGCGAGCTTCGGCGTAACGAGCCATCAGTGGCTGACCGCGCGAAGAATCGAACGCGCCAAGGAGCTGCTCGTGCTCACCAACGTGCCGCTGGCCGACGTTGCCAGCCATTCGGGTTTCGGTGACCAGGCCGCATTCACACGCACGTTCCATCGCGTCGTCGGCGCCACGCCGGGCCAATGGCGCCGCGAGCATGGAGGACGTCCGGAGCGGTAACGCGCGCGATCCGCACGGGTGCATCCCAGCGATCCTTGTCCACGCAGCGGACACTCTGTCCGAGCTGTCCAAGGCCGCTCGTGAGCATCTGCGCCGACGGTGCTGTCGGCGGCGTCGCCCTGCTGGAGGCATGACATGAAGAAGGAAATTGCATCCCCGAAGAAGAAACGTTGTGCCTGGTCGGGCACCGACCCGCTGTACATCGCGTACCACGACGAGGAATGGGGCGTTCCCCTCCACGACGATCGCCTCCTGTTCGAGTTCCTCGTCCTCGAGGGCGCCCAGGCGGGGCTCAGCTGGAGCACGGTCCTGCGCAAGCGGGACGCGTACCGGCGCGCCTTCGACCGATTCGACCCGCGGAAGGTCGCCCGCTACGACAAGCGGAAGACCGCGGCACTACTGGCAGATGCCGGCATCGTCCGCAACCGAGCCAAGATTGAATCGGCGATCAAGAACGCCAAGGCGTTTCTCGACGTGCAGGCGGAGTTCGGGAGCTTCGACGCGTATCAGTGGCGCTTCGTCGACGGTCGCCCGATACAGAATCGTCGTCGAGCCGTAGGGGACATCCCCGCTCGCACCGCTGAATCCGATGCGATGAGCAAGGATCTGAAGAGCCGTGGCTTCACCTTCGTCGGTTCGACGATCATCTATGCGCACATGCAGGCCGTCGGGATGGTGAACGATCACGTCGTCGACTGCTTTCGACATCGCGAGGTCGCCAAGCTCGGGCGAGGCTGACCAAGCGCGCGTGGTACGTGCAAGCCGCGAACGATCGAATGATCCCGCCGGCCGCCGAAGAGCAGATGGCGAAGCGCATGAAGGCGAAGGTCACGTCGCTCGCGGCAGGCCACGTCGTGACGCTGTCGAAGCCGCACGAGGTCGCGGCGGTAATTCTCGAGGCAGCGAACGAATGGCCTCGACCCGGCGCCGTTCCCGAAGCCGAACGGCCGGTGAGCCGGAGGTTTGACCCGTCATCTGCCGCTTCTGTGCAGGTCGTCCCAAACCGCACCGCGCCTCAGCGCCGTCCTCGCCCTCGGTTCAGCCCTCGTGCCATTGCGACTCCAAGCCCGAGAAAGCGCGCGTTTCGTGTTGCCCGTCACATCGGCTTCACCCCGCCCTGAGAGCCCCGGAGCGCTGGGCTCGCCAACTCCTTGAGGTCGTCGATCAGGAAATCGACGAACGCCCGCGCCGATCGCTTCGCCCCGCGCCCGGCGGGAAATAGGGCGTTGATCTCTTGCGAAGGCATGCTCCAATCCTCGAGGATCCGGACGAGCGCGCCGCTCGCCAACTCCGCGCGACATCCCCAAAGCCCGGTCGACACAATGCCGAGTGCGGCCACCGCGGCGGCGGTCGCGCCTTCGTTGACGGTGAACGTGAGCCGCCCCTTGACGCGCAAAGAGACGGTACGGCCCTCGCGCTCGAAGGACCATCCTGCTGACGCCCTCCCGGGCGGTCCGATGATGAGTGCATGATTGGCGAGCTCCGCGGGCGAGGCAGGTTTGCCGGCGCGGCGCAGATACGCCGGCGATGCGGCGAGCAGCCTCTGATTGATCCCGATGAACCGAGCAGTGCCGCTGGAGTCGGTCAACTCGCCGAAGCGCAACGCCACATCCACTCCCTCGCGAACCAGGTCCTGGCGCCCATCGTCCAGGAGCAGGTCCATTCGCAGCGCCGGATGGCGCGGGAGAAATCGCGGCAGGCGCGGAATGATCTCCCGGGCGGCGATGCTGGTCGGCAAGGCCAGGCGCAGCACTCCGCGTAGCTCGCCGGTGCCACGGGCCGCCTGATTGGCTTCATCGAGTGCGTCGAGGAGCGGCTCGACTCGGGTAAGGTATTCGCTGCCCGCCTCGGTGAGAACGACTGCGCGGGTCGTTCGCGTCAAGAGTGGTGCACCTACTTCGCGCTCCAGGGCGGCGATGATCCGCGACGCCGAGGGTTGCGAGATGGCCAGCTCGCGCCCGGCGCGAGAGAAGCTCCCAGTCCTGGCAACACGTACGAACAGCCGCAGAGGCGCGAGGAGATCACTCATGTCAAAGACGAATAGATCAAAGCCGAACCGAGGGACACCTCCTCGCGTCAGAGGGATGCACCGGGAGCATTGGTGAATGCTCAACCGGGACGAAAAAGGAGATCATCATGTTGACGCAGGACAGGCTTGAGAGTTCGGTCGCGCCCAAGGCGACTGGAAAACTGACGGGCAAGGTCGCAGTGGTAACGGGCGCCTCGAAGGGGATCGGGGCGGCGATCGCGAAGGAGTTGGCAGCGCAGGGAGCGGCAGTGGTGGTGAACTACGCCTCGAGCAGGGAAGGCGCCGCGAAGGTGGTCGAGGAAATCGCCAAGGCGGGTGGCAAGGCCACCGCAGTGGGCGGCAGCGTCGCCCGGAGCGCCGAGATCGACGCGCTCTTCGCAGAAGCCAAAAAGCTCTACGGCAAGGTCGATATTTTGGTGAACAACGCGGGAGTCTACGCCTTCGCTCCGCTGGAGGCCCTGACGAGCGAGAGCATCGCCTCGATGTTGGATGTCAACGTCACCGGGGTACTCCTCGCGACCAAGGCCGCGGTCCCGCTGTTTCCCCCAGAAGGCGGCAGCATCATCAATGTCGGTTCGGTGGCGAGCGAGTTCGCGCCGGCGACGGCATCGGTGTACAGCGGCACCAAGGCGGCGCTCAATTCGATCACGCGCTCGTTGGCGAAGGAGCTCGGGCCGAGGAAGATTCGCGTGAACGCGTTGAGTCTTGGCCCGGTCGCCACCGAGGGTTATGCGGCCGCGGGGTTCCCCGGCAGCGACTTCGAGAAGCAGGCGGTGCAGAGTACGCCGCTCGGCCGCGTTGGCCGTCCACAGGAGATCGCCTCGGTCGCGGCGTTCCTCGCCTCCGACGACGCGCGTTGGGTCAGCGGAGCGGTGATCGATGTTTCCGGTGGTTGGAGCTGACGGTCTCGCGTGGCAGCGGCGCGAGCGTAGGGCGCTCAACCGCTGTTGGAGCCTGATGGTCTTACTTCGGACCGTTCGATGGAGGGAGTTGGATGCCTAATAGAAGAGGCACTGAGGAGGTAACCATGACACAAGACGCAAGGTCGAGCGGCGCATCGATCCGTCAGCGCGTGGTAGGTGAAGCGAACCTTCAGCGGAAGGCACCAGGCGATCCGTTTCTGGCGCCGTTCTTCGAGACCGCCATCGAGCACGTCTGGGGTGGAGTGTGGAATCGGCCCGGTCTGGAGCTGAAATATCGCAGCCTGGTGGTGGTGTCGGTGCTCGCCGCCATCGGACAGAACGAGGAGCTCAAGACGCACTTGCGCGGCGCGCTTAACCTCGGGTGGACCGTGGACGAGCTGCGTGAGGCACTGCTCCAGATCAGCGGCTATGCGGGATTCCCGGCGGCTCACGAGGCGCTCCGCGTGCTGAGTGAGATCGTTACACAGCGCTGAGATTGAGGTCCATCGGTTCCTGAACCGGAGCGAGAGCTGGGTCTACAAGAAGACCACGGCTCTCGTCTCCAGTAGTGAAGGCCGCGGATGAACTTCTCGACCACCGCGGCGAATGCTTTGTGGTCGATCTTTCGGCCAGGGGACCATCCGACCGTTACGACGATGGCGGCTTCACCGGCGCCAACATTCGCGCGCATCATCGAAGCGTTCGACCGGCGCTCCATCAGCGACGGGATGGTGACGCTCTGGATCGTCCCTCGCGGCTGAAACGACTTGGCCGCGCCGGGCTGGTGACTCCCTTGCGAAAGGGAGTATGGGCGCTCGCCGAGCGACCCGATCGCCTCGTGCTCGCGGAGTATGTGACCGCTCCTTACGCCGCCTACCTGTCGCTGCAGACGGCGCTCTATCAACACGGGATGATCGAGCAGATACCTTCGATGATCTACCTGGTCTCGCTGGCCCGGAGAGCGCGCGTCGAGACCGCGCTGCGAAGTCGCCCCGACGGGATGCGCCGGACCCATTCCCGGGCAACACTGCGACGGACAGCGGCACCGGACGCGCCTGGTCACCAACCAGTTGGTCGGTGGGCCTATGACGCAGCGACCACCCGCCGCCACACACTGGGCCGGGCCGTCGCTTCCAGTTCCGGCACAGCCCGCGAGTCCCGTCGTCGCGAGCACCAGGGCAAATGCCCTGAACCACGTGATGCTTCCGCGCATGGCGCACCTCCTTCGCGGTATGGACCGCGAGACTGGCCTGCGTGGACACCTTCAGGGTACAGCAGACGCCGAAGCACTTCGCGCCCAGCACTTGGAAGTGGTAATGAGGCCCTCATCGCGTAGGCGTCGGGCTCTTGTCGGCAGAGGAATTGAGACACCATCGCGAGCCCGATGGGAAGGTTCGTCGTCAACGCCAGCGCAGTCCTCCACCTGGTCGCGCGGAACGATCTCGACTGGCGCCCGCGGCACGAGAGCTTCGTCGCCGAAGCCGAACCGCTCTTCTCGGTCTGGCACGCGGCGCGGTAGTCAGCGCCGGGGCGTCGTGCGGACGACGCTGTCGCCCCACGTCGCTCCGAACAGCACTCCCCTGGCGGGATCGGGCAGCAACGCGTGGAGCGTCGTCTTTCCGTCTGCGACGGCGCGCCAGGAGTCGCCGCCGTCCGTGCTCGTCCAGACGGCGCCCCGCAGCGCGGCGAACAGCGCACCGTCCGCGGACCGGGCGATCGCCTGAATCGCGTCGCCGTCGGAATGGAGGAGATCCTGCCAGGTCAGTCCGGCGTCGTCGGATCGATAGAGGTGGCCGCGCGGCTGGTCGATCGGGCCGGTGTCGAGCGCGAGGAAGAGCCGGCCAGCGGAGTCGAGGATCAGTCCCGCGCAGCTCACGCCTTGCGCGGAGAGATCGGGACCGACGGACGTCCAGGTGGTCCCCGCGTCGCGGCTGCGCTTGAGCCCGCTGTCGACGACGATCCATGTCCCGTCCGCCGCCCGGGCGTTGCCGTTGGACCAGAGGAACATCGTCTGCGGGTCGTCCGGAAGGACAGCGAACGCTCCGATGCCGGGCGCGAACGTCCCCGACGGCGGGAACAGCGTCGTCCACGTCGATCCGCCGTCATCCGATCGCTCGAGCCGGTACGCGTATGCATAGAGCCGCCGCGCCTCGCCTGGGTCCGGGACGTAGTGGAACGCGGGATCCGACTCACGCAGATCCGTCCACGTGCGGCCGCGGTCGGTCGAGCGGTGGAGCTTCCACCAGTCACTCGCGTACAGCGTTCCGTCGCGCGAGAGGACCACCGCGCTCGCCGGTCCGGCGAGGAGGGGCGCCGACCAGCTCGCGCCGCTGTCGTCCGTGGCGAAGAGTCCGCTGTCGGTGGCGGCGTAGAGGCGCGCGCCGTCGCTCGCCAGATCCCACACCTGCTCGACGTGGATGCCGAGGGACGTGCGGCGCCATCCGTCGGCGGCGAAGCGGTAGACGCCGCCTCCGCCGTACTCGCCCGCGACCGCCGCGAGGTATGGCGCGCGGCTCTTGGGGTCCATCGCGAGCGCCACGGTGCTGTCGGCCGGGAAGCCCGCGGACGCCCCGTCGGTCCAGGTGACGGCCCCGTCGCGCGACGCGCGTAAGCCTTTGAAGAAGAGGCCGGCGTACACCGTGCCGTCGCCCGCGACGGAGAGCGTCCGAGCGCTGAACGGGACGCCCGTGTAGACCGCCTTCGTCCACGTATCACCTCCGTCGCGCGTGACGATCACGGCGGGGAGGCCGCCGTAGTCGAGCGAGGCATAGAACGTGCCCGGCTTCGCCGGATCCGGCGCGAGCGCCGTGACGGAGCCCCAGTCGGTGTGCAGCTGCGTCCACGTCGTGCCCGAATCGGGCGATCGGTACACGCCGCCGTAGTTGTTGTAGCCGCAGGGGCCCGAGAACATCCGGGCGGTGGAGGACGGATCGAATGCGAGCGCGCACACGCCGCTCGAGCCGCCGAGGTCCGGCTTCGGAATCCAGAACGGCGCCCAGTGCTCACCGGCGTCGCGCGAGACGAACATCCCTCCGCCGGTGGCGGCGTACACGGTCACCGGCTCCGACGGATGTGCGATCAGCTGGAAGCCGTATCCGCCCGGCGCGAGCGCGGCGAGCGCCTTGCTCGGGCCGGTCCAGCTGGCGCCGCCGTCGGCCGAGGAGTAGAGGGCGCCGTTGAAATCCAGCGCCCACGCGCGCCGGCCGTCCGCGGAGAAGGCGACGGTCTGCAGACCGATATACGCGCGGATGCCGACGTCTTCCCAGCGCAGGCCGCCGTTCGTCGTGCGGAACACGCCGTTCAACGCGCCGACGAGCGCCACGTCGGGGTCGTCCGGCTTCACGGCGATGTCGCGGATGCTGCCGCCGCCCGGACCCACCGGAATCCACGCGCCGGACCCCGGCGCGGGGCCGGCATCGGGCGATGGCGGCGGGCTGCCGGCGTCCGGGGGGCCACCGGTCGGTCCCGCATCCGGTGTCCCGGCATCGAGCGGACCGCTCACGGGTCCCGCGTCTGGTGGAACGTTCACGGGTCCGGCATCGGTCGCGCCGACCGGTCCCGCGTCGGTTCCGCCGTCCTGCGCAGAAGGCTGGCCGCCGTCGATCGCTGGAGGAACGCTGCCCGCATCGGGCGGGGTCGGCGCGGTCGCAGGTAAACCCGCGAGGGGCTGCGCGCTTCCGCATGCCACCAGCACAACGAATCCCGCGCAGACGAAACGCACCTCGGCGGCCCCCCCGGGGATGCTAGCCACCGGGGGGCGCTCCGGCACCGGACGGGCGCTTGCCGGCTCTCAGGCTTCTGTTGCTCCAGCGCGGGCGCGATCGCGTCGAGGATCACTGTCCGTCGTGAAACGGCAGATACTTCGGACGCCCTTGCATCGATGCTGACGTTTCCTCTGCGACTCTGCAACTCCTTTACGCCGCTTGCTGCGAGGAAGGTCCAAGGCACCATCTGAAGGACATCACAATTGTAAGTGGGACCAAAAAATATCGAGGCGCCCGAAGGGACAAGCAGGTTGGAAGAGCGTCAGCGTTTGTCCGCTGCGCCTTCGGTCGTGCCAGATGACTGCCTGGCGCTGTACACGGTAAACATCCCTACCGTTCACCGCGAACTGCGCCCAGGGCGATGCGTTGACGAATGAGTGCACGATCCCGCGATGCTCAAGCTGTCGCGAATGTACGGCGACCGCCTTGCGGAGCTGCTCTGACCTAGAAGTACACGCTCCAATGCAGCAGCAGCGACTTGCTGGCGGACCGGGTCAGGCTGGCCAAGGGCGGCGAACCGCTGGCGACCGCCGGCACGTATCCGGCCGCCGCCGCGGTGATGCTCTGCGCGCCCCAAGAGGACTGTCCCCGATTGAGCGAGAATTCCAGGATGACGTGGTTCTGGGTCTTGTTGACGTAGAAGTCGAGGCCTGCGCGGAAGTTGCGGCTGTCGGCGGTGTGGACCGCCGCGCACTGGACGGGAGTGGCGCTGCCGTCTGTGGGACAGTCCGAGGAATCGAAATACTCGTAAGACAGGTACGGCCTGACGAACCGATAGCGGAAGCCGAGGTCGACGGCGACGCCGATGCCGGTGTCCCTGGAGCCCGTGCCATTCCCGTATCCGTAGCCGGCGAGCATGAACACTAGTTCCTGCTGCTCTGAGAGCGGATAGTCGAGGAACAGCGTGCTGGCGATCTCCCTCTGATCCGTCACTCCCTTCGGCACCCGGATCGCTCTCGACTGGTACGAGCCGGACAACGAGATGCTGAGGATGGGATCCTTGGCGAAATAGATGCTCTGGTAGAGGAAGCTGCCCTCCTCGCTGCCGAGGATGTTGAAGTTGACGAACCCTCCGACTGCGGGGACCCGATGCGGGTTGAGCCCCGGGTCGGCGGCCGTCGGCTGCACGCCCTCGTACACCCCGCCGCGAAATCCGAGCCGCTTTCCCAAGGCCCAGCCGCGGACCTGCACACCGGTGGTGCGGTTCGCGGAATAGAAGCTGCTGCTGAAGCCGCGGTAGAGGTCGGGATGGCCCTCCGCCGTCGGCTGGCTCGCGCTGCTGGTCAGTACGCCCCGGGAGACGGGCAGGTAGACAATCCCGCCTTCCAGGTACACCACGGTGGGCCCGGTGTTTCCCGTCGGCGCCCAGCCGACCCAGGCATCCTGGACGATCAGCCGGCCGGTAAAATTGCCGAACTTGCCGAAGTTCGTGTTGTCGACCTGGAAGTAGTAGCTGAAGGACTTACCGATGTCGCCGTTGACCTGGAGGCGTGAGCGCCGGACGAAGACGTCGTAGCTCGGGCTCTGGCCGTCGGGGGACCCGTTCTCGTTCAGCAGGGCCTGGGTCTGGATGAAGACCGTCAGGTTCAGCGTAGAGCCCTCGACGGGCAGTGGGACGCTGACTGCGCGGGACGCCGCAGGCGCGAGGCAGAAGGCCGCTGCGAGGAGTAGCCTCCGGCAAACCGTCATCGCCGCCCCCTTCAGGGTGCCTGCGAGGTCAAGCTGCGAGAATCAGCTTCGGCCGGGGACGCCGAGGATGTCAAGTATAAGCGACATCATGTCGGCGAGGATCGACTACGCGGGCTCCGCTGTGAATCCGGCCACGAAGCTGGAAGCCGCGGCCCCGCGCAGCTCGTCGATCGTCCCCTGTTGGACGACGCGCCCGCGCTCCACCACGATGATGCGATCCGCGAGGACGGCATCCGCCGGATCGTGGGAGACAATCAGCGCCGGCAGCCGCCATTCGAAGAGCCAGGCGCGCAGGGAAGCGCGCAGCTCGCGACGGGCAACCGGATCGAGCGACGCGAACGGCTCGTCTAGGAGGAGCGCCCGTGGGCTCCGCGCCAGCGCTCGCGCAAGGGCCACGCGCTGCCGCTCCCCTCCGGACAGCCCTCCCGGAGATCGCCGCGAGAGATGCGCCACACCCAGCCGCTCGAGCCATTCTTCGGCATGCCGCTGCCGGTCGGTGCGCCGCAACCTGGAGAGACCGAACTTCACGTTCCCGATCACGTCCAGGTGAGGAAAGAGGGCGTAGTCCTGGGGCAGATACCCCAACTCGCGATCCTCGGCGGCAACGTCGATCCCCTTCTCCGCGTCGAAGAGGACCCGCTTGTCCAGCGCAATTCGCCCCGCGTCGGGAGAGAGCACGCCCAGAAGCAGGCGCAGCAGCGTCGATTTGCCGGCGCCATTCGGTCCAGCCACCAAGACCGATTCGCGGTTCAGCATTAGGTCGATCCGCAGTTCCAGCGAGCCGATCTTGCGCGCGACGGCGATCTCAAGCACCGCGCGCTTCCGTCCCCGGTAGCGCCGCGCCGGGTCCCATCCGCCGCAGGACGAAGAGCAGGGCGAACGCGATCGCCACCAGGATGAGCGACAGCGCCTGCGCTGCCCGCAGGTCGGATTCCATGGCCGTGTAGACGGCGAGCGGCATCGTCTGCGTCCGCCCGGTCAGATTGCCCGCGAAGAGCAGCGTCGCTCCGAATTCGCCCACCGCGCGCGCCCAGCTCATCGCCGCACCCGCGACCAGGCCCGGCGCCGCCAGCGGCAGACCGACCCGCAAGAAGGTGCGGAACGGCGAAGCCCCCAGGGTGCGCGAGACTACCAGGAGGTTCTCATCCAGGCGGCGGAACGCCGCGATCGCGGCCTGCACGAAGAATGGCGCCGAAACGAACGCCTCGGCGAGCACCACCGCGGGAGTCGTGAACGCGAGCGCGATGCCGTGCCGATCGAGCCAGGCGCCGAGCAGCCCGCGCCGTCCGAACGCGAGCAGCAGCCCTAACCCTGCAACCGCGGGCGGGATCACTGCCGGGAGCTGCGCAACCGTTTCCAGCCAACGTGATGCGCGGCCGGGGTATCTCGCCACCCGCCACGCGAGCAGCGAGCCAAGCACGACCACGATCGCGAGGCTGCTCGTGGTGGTCACTAGAGAGAGGCGCAACGCGGGCGCGAGGAGCGGGTTTCGCAAGCCACCGAGGAAATCACCCCAGCTCAGCGTCGCGAACAGCGCCACGACCGGCAAGAGCAGGAAGAAACCCAACAGAGCCGATGCGAGGAGCTGTGCCGAGCCCCAGGTGGTTGGCGCGCGCAGCTTCAATCGCCGCCCCCTGGCCGGAAACCGAAGGTGGCCAGCACTTCCTGGCCCGCGGGCGAGAGGACCAGTCCGACGAATTCAGCGGCCAACGCCGGCTGCTTGGCCCCCGTCAGGACGGCGATGGGATATTCGGCCACTACGTTTAGGTCCGCGGGGATTGGGATCACCTCGACGTTCTGCTTCGCGGTCGCCGCATCCGTCCGGTAGACGATGGCCGCATCCGCCTCCCCGAGGCCGACCTTGGCGAGCACCTGCCGGACGTTCAGCTCGCGCGACACGATGCGCGCTTCCACGTTGGCGCGAAAGTCGCCCCCGTACCGCTTCGAGGCCGCATCCAGGATGCGCAGGGTATAGGCGCCGATGGGCACTTCGGGCACTCCCACAACGATCCGCCGCGCCTTGGGCAGGTCTTGCAGACCGGCGAGCCCCGCTGGATTTCCCCTCGGCACCACCAGCACCGGCTCGTTGCGCGCGAAGACCTTTGGCGCCGTGGCCAGCTTCGCGGCCACCAGCGCCTGCATGTGTTTCTGGTCGGCGGAGGCGAAGACGTCGGCCGGCGCTCCGTTCTCAATCTGCGTCCGCAGCTCCTGGGAGCCGGCCAGATTGAAGACGACCTTGGTTCCGGGATGGGTCGCCTCGAACCGCTTGCCCATTTCCGCGAACGCCTCGCGGAGCGAAGCGGCGGCGAAGACCGTCACTTCCTTGGAGCCCTCGGCTCGGGCGGAGACGGAGAGCCCCAGCATCAGTCCGACACATTGCAGCAGGAATGAGCGCATCGTCGAGTCCCTCTCCCAATGAGAGAAGGCATATGTCGCGTAGGATGGACAGAGAGTCAATCGCGACCGACTCACTTCAGCTTCAGCTCGGTCACCACCTGTCCTGACTCCCGCGTGTCGTATCCGCCCAGGCTCGCCAGCTCACGGCGGAAGGGGCGGCTCTCGAGGGTCTCGACGATCCAGCCGGCCCTGGTATCGGCGCTCCACTCCTTCGGGAAGACCAGGTCGAACCGCTCCTCGGACAAGGGAATGAAATCGAGCCCGTGCGCGATGGCCGCGCTGCGCGCCACGATGCCCGCGTCCGCGGCGCCCATGGCGACTGCCTGCGCGACCTGCAGGTGGCCACCGAGGAGACGCTCGTATCCTTCGACCGCGGAGGATGGTACACGAGCTTTGCGCAAGAGCCGGTCGAGGAGCCGGCGCGCTCCTGCACCCGGCTCCCGATTGACGAATCTGACTTCCGGCCTGGCGATGTCTTCCGGCTTGCGGATGCGCCGCGGATTTCCCTTCGCGACTGCGAAGCCCTCTTCCAGGTGCGCGAAGGTGACCACCACCATCGGGCGGCCGCCAAATGCACGGCGTACGAAGGGCAGGTTGTACTCGCCGGCCTCCTCGTCGAAGAGGTGGGCGCCGGCGATGTGCGTGTGACCGCGGCCCAGCATCTTCAGGGCCGCGTCGCTGGAGACCGGGATCCAGCGCAGGCGCTGCCCCGGCCAGCGATCCTCGACGCGCCCCGCGAGCACCGCCAGGGCCGGGTCGCATCCGGCGAGCAGAACGTTGGCCTCGAGGGCTTCGGCAGGTCGAAGCGCGCGCAAGCGCACCGTCTGGCCCGATTGCGGAGATCGGACCAGCAGGGCATCGGCCGCAGTGGTCAGACCGAGCGGATCTTCGCGAGGCAACGCGTGCGCCACCCATCGCCCCGCTACGGATCCGATCAGTGCACGCTCCGGCTTCGGGCTGCGGAGTTCCGCGCCACCGGCGAGCTCGGCCGTCAAGTCGCCACCCTCGTCCCGGAGCCAGAACAGCTCCTCGAGGCGGCATCCGAGTACGCGGGCAAGCTGCAGCGCCACCGCCGTCGAAGGTTGCCCGCGACCCGACTCGAGCACGCTGAGGGTTTGCCGGCTGATGCCCGCTCGCTCGGCGAGCTCGCCCTGCTTGAGGCCGCTCTTCAAGCGCGCGCGCCGGAGTCCTGTCTCGAGCTTGGCCATGCGCAGGACGTGTCACGCGCTGCCTGGGTGCCTGTCAACAGATAGTCCGCTCTCAGTGGCTGCGAAGGTCGACGACTTCGAGCCGCACCAGCTTGTAGAGGGACCGCGACGGCTCCTTGTCAGTGGTCACTACGAGGCGAAAAGGCGCTTCTTCCGGCGACAGGGATTTTCCGTCGATCTCCCAGGCAACCAGAGCGCGAGTCGGACCCATGTCGGGGAAGAGCTCCGCGCAGCTGAAGACGGCCTGGAACCCGTCCGCCGCGCTGGCCACGACTGCCTTCTTCCACCCGCTTCGCTTTTCTCCCACCGGCACATCCTTGCCCATCGGCCCGGCGCTGAACCCGGCCTTGGTCAGGATCTTGTCGAGGGGGACGCCCAAGGCTGCGCGCTTTCGGCCATGTACCGTCCACTCGACGGTCGCGGGTCCAAGAGCCTTCAAGTCAGCCAACGTCAGCCTGACCGGAGCGGAGAGGTCGCCCGCGATCGAGAGTGTGGGCGGCTCCTCAGCGCGGCCGGCAGAGGCAGCGGCGAGCAGGGTCGCAAGCGCGAGCACGGGTCGGGTCATGGCACAACCTCCAAGGAATTGATTGTGCCGGATCCGCTCGCTAAACGGGACGCAAACCACTAGGCTGCCGACATGGAACTCAGCGCACGCAATCAGCTCAAGGGCAAGGTCAAGAGCGTCAAGCTCGGTAGCGTCATGGCCGAGGTCATCCTCGACGTCGCGGGCCAGGAGGTGGTCTCCATGATCAGCAAGGGCTCAGCGGAGCGGCTCGCTCTCAAAGCGGGCGATGCAGTGACGGTGATCATCAAGTCGACCGAGGTCATGATCGGGAAGTGATCATGCATGGCCGGCTCCAAAAGCCGCCGTCGCTTCGTTACTCCAGTAGCCTTTGCCGCAATCGTCCCCGCGAGTGCCCCAGAAAGGGAGACTGCTCGGCTACCCGCACAAAATCTAGTGTCTGTCCGGCAGCGGCAGCTACCCCGGCGGACGATGGCCGCCGCGTTTTACGCCGCGGATTCTTGCGCCAGCTCAGCCCGCCAGACGGTGGCGGACTCCTGCTCCAGATCGAGCGATTAAATCAAAAGATGCGAGCCCACCCGGAGGACTAACGGGGCGTCCTTTTGCACGTACCCGGGCCCAACTTGCGGTCCTCGAGCGCCGCCTCGAGGACGTCTCTCGTAGTGCCTTCGCCGTCGCCCGCGCCGCCTCACGCAACCCCGCGCACCCAGAAAGATGCGCAGCGCAACTATCGAACGGCTAGCGGTCGTCGCCGTGCTGCATGCTGCGCACCGCGGCGTCCGCGTTCACCAGGCCCGCGCCCGTGAACCTGTTGATGCGCTCCTTCTCGGCCGCGAACACCTTCGAGGTGAAGGTGGTGCCGTCGTCCAAAGTGACTGTGACGAGCATTCCACGGAAACGATCCGGGTCTTCCTCGGTCGAGCCCTCGATGGGCGCGAACACCGACATGCCGTAGCGGAACGCAGCACCCGCGCCGAAGCTGCCCGGCTTGAACTTCAGCGTGAAGGTGCTCGTCGTCCGCGAGAACGAGATGTCGCTCGGCGAGATGCCGTGCGCTTCGCCAATGTGGAAGCGGTTCGGGTTGGCGCTCCAGGCGAGGCCGATGCCCGAGGTATCGAACTTCACCGACTGCACCGTGCGCGACGTGAACGGCTGCACCGCCAGGCCGAAGTACCGGCTCCAGCGCGTCCAGTCGTGCGTTGCGGTGAACACTACGGGGCCGGCGAACGCAGCGCTCCACGACCGATCGTTTGGCACAGGGATGGGCGTCGCCGTCCGCTGGATCGTCCGGTACACGCGCTCGGGACGCAGGCTGCCCGGTCCACCCGCTGCCTGCAGCACGAGCGCCGCCACCGCCGCCGCGTCGGGCGCCGCCGCGCTGGTACCGAAGAAGTTCGGGAACCCGTTCCCGTCCGAATCGAAGCCGAAGAAGGTGGTGTCCACACCATCCGCCGCCGTGATCTGCGGCGTGGGGCGAACGTCGGGCTCCTCGAGGCGGTTGCCCTCGGTGTCGAAGTAGATGGTCGTCGGTCCCGGAGAGCTGAAGTCCTCGGGGAACTCCGGGATGGCGTAGTACATGGCGGCCACCGCCTGGCCGCCGCGCGCCGTCGCGTGGCCGAAGCCAGACGGCGCCGCCTGCCTCTGGCTCACCGCCAGGCCGTTCGCCACGATGTACTTGATGTGACGTGCTGGGCCGCCGTTCACGTTGCCGATGACGATCTGGTAGTCGCTCACGGCCGCGCCGCCATGGACCTCGCCCGGGAAGGGCACCAGGACGATGAACTCGAACGCCTCGTCCGTCTTGGTGTTGTCATCGGTGGTGTAGAAGCCGGGGAAGTCCGGGCTGGCCGGATCCATCCAGTTCCCATTCGTGTCGAAGACGTAGATGTTGAAATCTGTTTTCACCTTGCCGAGGAAGAACGGCTCGTCCCACTGGAAGCTGATCTGGTTGACGCCGTCGGTGCTGATCCGTTGCGTGATGCTGGCGGGCCCCGCATCATCGTCCACGCCACCTCGGCCGCCGAAGTTGTGCAGGGTCCGCGGCCGGATGTTGGCCGGGATCTGGTCGAGCTTCACGTTGTCGACGCCCGATGCGACCAGCGTCCGCGCCCGCGCGAACGAAATCGGCCGATAGACGTCCTCGAAGGCCTCGAGGCCGTTGTTCCCCCCGGAGGAGTAGTAGGCGGCGCCCTTCTGGCTGACAGTGTCCACTGCCTGCGCGACCAGGCCGTCCGAGTACATCGGCTCGTCGAGATAGAAGACGTCGTCGACAATAACGTCTGCGTGGAACTTGTCGCGCAGCGCGATGATGTTGTTCGCGAACGAGACCAAGCCGTTGAACGCCGAAGCGAACCCCAGCTGCGTCCCCGGCGCGATGTCATGCACGAGCTGAAGCATCGCGCGACCTTCGTCCGTCCCCGGGCCGTTCGCCGGAGCGATCTCTTCGAGCACGGTCACTGTCGGCGGCAGATCGCCGCTCGCCTCATCGTCGGCCGCGTGGGTGGTGCAGCCGCTACCGTCGTTAGGGTTGAAAGGAGGGCACGCGTCGAAGCTGTCGGAGAGCGCGCCGAGACGAATGCCGGTGCCGTCGAAGCCGCGCGCTTGCGCCCGGTCGGCTTTCTCCACTGAGACTGCTTGGCTGGTCACCAGGCCTACGTTGCGGAAGGGACGCTGCACTGCGTGCGCGGAATGGACGCCCAAGATGCTCGCCGCCGCACGCGCCGACCCGAGTGGCAGATACCCTTCGATGAGCCGCGGATTGAGCACGCTCTGCGCAGTAAGGCGGAAGCCGATCGCGGAGAGCTCCGGCAGGACCTGCTCGAGCGCGATGCCGTCGGCGAGGTGCAGTTTCACCATCGGATCACCGCCGGGACCGTTCAGATGCTGGCTCAGCGCCCAGCTCAGGCGTGGATCGCCATTCTCCCAGGATGCGACAAGCTGCTGCAGTCCACCACCGAGCACGCCCGGGGCGGCGGACGCCAAGCTGGTGGTGAAAAGCATGGTTCCGGCGATGCCGAGCGACACCTTTCGCGCGAGTTGCGGCATGAGTTTTCCCCTGGGGCCGAGATCGCAGACCGGATGAAAAGCGGGGAGGAGGCTAGCGCTCGGTTGGCCGGAGCACAATGCGGCCGTTGGTCTTGCTGGCCGCGATCCCAGGGCCGTGCTCTGGTACAGTCGCGGAATGCTGGCGCTCTCTATCGCTCGTGCACCCTAGCGCTGTTCTGTGTTACTGGACCGAGCAGGGCCTTGCCTGCCCGATACCAGGGGACTCTCATGACCGCTGTTCGGCGCTTTGTGCCTGTCCTTCTCCTTCTGGCGCTCCCCACCCTACGTCCCGGACTCGCCGCCGGCCTTGACCGCGACATGCTTCTCACCGAAGCGCCGGCTGTGCCGAATGCGGGCACGGTACGTGTCTCCGGTGCGGCAAATGGCCAGCCTTCCGGCGCGACGGACAGCGGTTCGACTGGCGGCATCTCGGGCAGCATTCTTTGGGCCCCCATCGATCGCATCGCTGGTGACGTTGGGATTTACCTGCAGGGGCCTGACAGCGGTCCGACGGTGCGAGTCCGGATCCAGGTGCTGAAACAGGCCGACGTGGGCTTGGATCTAGCCGTCGGCGCCCGCTTCAAGGAGTTCGGCTTCTTCAAGAAGCAGAGCAGCGGCAGCCCCAACGGTGAGTTCGAGTTCTTGCTCGCGGCCGGAAGGAGCTTCGGCCGGTTCGAGACAATGCTCAACACCGTGATCGGCTTCGAGGCAGGCGGGCCCGGCAGCGACATCGAGGGCAAGGCCTTCGCGGGCTATCGCATTTCGCCTAGCCTCCGCGCCGGACTCGATGGCCGTGTGCAGGCCGAGTACAAGGACGAAACCGGCACCAAGTCGCCGAACTTCACCAACGACATGGCTCTCGTCGCAGGACCCGCCTTGGCCTTTCTCACGCTGCAGGACAAGCTGCAAATCCAGGGTCTCGTCGGCGTGGCCAAGCCCAAGGGCACCGGCACCATCAGCCCCGGTGGGCTACTCGCGGCGTCGTTCGATTTCTGAGCCGCCAACTACCGAGTGACGTCAGTGCTGCGCGGGCCTGGAGTCTTTGCCGCGTGCTCCTCGGATTGCCTTGCTCAAGATAGCTCGCATGGAGGCTGGCAACGCTATCCCGATGCACGCCTCTACGGCGCGGGTGGTGAGCTCGGAGGTCAGCTCTTTGTCGTCGTAGGCGGCCAAGAGCGTCGAACTGCAGGCGCAAAAGTCCGTGATCTTCTGGAGTCCGATCTTGGCGACGTTCTCCGGAAGCGCTGCGTGCTCGTAGCATCCGTCGAACGCGACGAGCCATCCGTCCGGATTCTTCACTCCACGCGGGGCGTACTCGGCAGCCTCGACCTGCAATCCGGAGTTCACGGTGGCCTTGAAGGACTCGCAGTTTTCCCGAGACCGAAACAAGAGCTGCAGGCCCGCCTCCCCGCAGAGGAACGCATTCGCGATGACTCGCAAGTGCACGTCGTTGAAGAGTTCGCATTTCAGCCCGAACCTGTGGTCTAGCATTGCCCACGTTTTGTCGAGCGGCTCTGTGAACTGCACGCACTCGATGACCCACGAGCGGTTCTCCATGCGTGGATACCAGCTCGCTCTCCCCGCGATGGGGCACAGCATGGCCAGCGCGAGCACCGTGCTTGGAATCGTCCACCGCATGAGGCGCTTCCCTCCTTCCTCCGTGTGCCGACGCTCAAGGCGAAGATGGGCGATCTCTGCGCGCCGCTGCCTCGCCAGTCAATTGCGGACGTCGGACGAACGTCGCGAGCACGGTTGAGCGTCCCGATCTCTCGATGCGCGAGTTGGCGAAGCTCTAGGCAAGCAAGCTCTGCAACCAACCAGGCGCGGCAGGTCAGCACCGAGGTCGGTGAAGACGTTTTTAGATCAGACGTCCCAAAAACAATGACCGCGAAGAGCGCGGCTCCGTCACTATGACGGGAGTGATCGCGAACAGCATGTCCTGGTAGCATGTCGCCGAGCAACTCGAGATGCTGGTGAGCGGCCTCGCCGAGCACCTTCCGCCGGGCGGGATCGTTCCCCATCGCATTTGGCCATCGGGCTCGTCGCGCTCATGTATGGCGGCCTCGCTGTCGCGCGCTGTCCGCGGGACCGCATTGTCAGACGAAGTGCTGCGCGCATGCCGTGCGCTAGGAGCGGCGGCGGTCCGAAGCGGATGTTCTCGCCGATCTCGGCGACCCTCATCTATGGCGAGCGCGACGCGCTCTCGTGGACCCCTTGATGACGCTGGGACGAGACACGCGCGCTCGCTGACTGGGTTGCATCGAAGGGCAAGGTGCTGAAGAGAATCTACGTCACCCATGGGCATGGCGATCATTCGTTCGGCATCGGCGCGCTCCGGCAGCGCTTCCCAGGGGCACGCGCAGTGGCGACACGCGCGGTCATCGAGCACATGAAGAAGCAGCTCGCGCCGGAGTTCCTGGACGCGTTCTGGAAGGCGCGCTTCCCGGGACAGCTTCCGGACGAGAATCGCGCTGCCCGATGCGCTGGACGGGAACGTCATCGAGCTCGAGGGCGAACGCCTCGTCGTCGTCGATCTCGGGCATACCGACAGCGACGACACCACCTGCCTGCACGTGCCTTCGATCGGACTCGTCGTGGCCGGCGACGCGGCGTACAACGACGCCCATCAGTACCTGAGCGAATCGGGACCCGAAGGCCGCCGCGCCTGGCTCGCGGCGCTCGATGTCCTGGAGTCGCTGCGGCCGCGCGTGGTCGTTGCGGGCCACAAGCTGGCCGGCACCGACGACGGGGCGCACATCATCGAGGAGACGCGCCGCTACATCCTCGACTTCGATCGCGCCGCGGCTGAGACGATGTCGGCGCGCCAGCTCTACGACACCATTTTGGCCCTCGATCCTAACCGAGTGAACCCCGGCGCGCTCTGGTCCTCGCACGCGCGATGAAAGGATGATCCGATGAGCGCCCGAACCCGCACTGTTACCTGGGAAGATCCTTCTCTCGTCGCGAAAGCCGGCCTGGCGATGGCCGGCGCCGACTTCCTGCGCGCCATCCTCGAGCGTCGCGTTCACCGCCGCCCATCGCCCGGCTGATGGACTTCGACATCGTCGAAGCGGGCGAAGGGCGCGCCGTCTTTGCCGTCGATCCGCAGGAGTTTCATTACAACCCGATCGGGATGGTGCATGGCGGGCTACCGGCGACGTTGCTCGACTCGGCGATGGGCTGCGCCGTCCACACGCTTCTGCCCGAGGGCCGCGGGTACACGACGCTCGAGCTGAAGGTGAATTTCGTGCGCGCCTTGAGGACGGACACTGGCCGGGTGCGCGCCATCGGAAGAGTCATCGACATCGGCGGCAAAGTCGCCACGGCGGACGGCACCATCGTCGACGGCGCGGGCAAGCTGTACGCACACGCCACGACGACATGTCTGCTTTTTTCGTCTTGATGTAGGGCACGGCATCGCGTGGCGACGCATGGCTTGACCAAAACCTCGAGCGCGAGCGGCGTTCGAAATCAGTGTCCAATGGGGAGGCGCATTGTGTTCGAGCATGCCCGTCATCGGGTGTGCGCTCCCGATCACTGCGTCGAACGGTTGCGATCGGCCGCTGCTACGAGTCCATCTCAAATGTTCCACCAGTGTTCCAAGAAGCGTGGCCAGTGGCGCACGCGAAGAAGGCCACCATCACAACTAACGGGAAACACGGGATGCGAGTCGTTACGAGCAGATGGTTGGGAACCGGCGGAACACCGGGTTCGAACCGGCGACCTTCGCCTTGGCAAGGCGAACAGACCAGGTCAACGTCGGTCCCCGATCCTCACCAACCGTCACCAACCGAGCCAAACCATTCGAGCAGCGTACCGCATGCGGAGGCACTCCATCACCAGCCATCCCCAACGGTGCACAACGGTCGTGTTCCACGGGTGTTCCAAGAC
>DATBZA010000004.1:0-11020 GCA_036513415.1 Myxococcales bacterium
GCATCGGGGAGCGTGACACGCCCCGCATCGTGCGGCTGGCAGTGAGCAAGATCCTCGATCTCGAGCTGGCAATCATGCTGCACACCTACCGTGAGGACCTCCTCTCGCAGCAAGCGCGGAGCGAACGGCTCTCCACCTTCGGCCAACTGGTCGGTTCCATCGGCCACGAGTTGCGCAATCCGCTGGGGGTGATGGAGAGCAGCCTCTACATCCTCCGGGGTAGGATGGCCGCCGGCGACGAGCGGGCGAAGAAGCACATCGACCGGCTCGCCGAGCAGCTCGGCATCGCCAACACCATCATCACCGATCTGCTCGACATGATCCGCGACAATCCGCTCTCGACGCAGAGGCTCCGGCTGCGCGACGTGGTGGAGTCAGCGGCGTTGCAGCTTCACCTTCCCCTCGGGCTCGAGCCGCTGGCGGAGTTGCCCGAGGTGAACGGCGATCCCTCACAGCTGCGCCACGTGTTCGTCAATCTGCTCCAGAACGCACAGCAGGCGGCGGGCCCCACAGGGACGGTGACGGTGGACGCGGAGACCACCGCGGCGGACGTGGCGATTGGGGTGGCCGACAGCGGCCCGGGCGTCGACGCTTCCGTGCGCGCCCGCCTCTTCGAGCCCCTGGTGACCACCCGCCAGAAGGGAATCGGACTTGGGCTGGCGCTGGTCAAGCGCATCGTCGAGCGCCATGGCGGTCAAGTGACCTACGAGCAGCGCGGAAAGGGCGCCCGCTTCGTGGTCCGGCTGCCGCGGAGTGCGTCATGAAGAGACATCTGTTCGTGGACGACAACATCGCCTTCGCCGACAACCTTGCGGAGATCCTGCGCGAGGAAGGAGCCGAGGTCGCCGTCGCCGAGAACGGCATTGAGGCGATCGAGCTGGCAAAGCGGACGCAGTTCGACGCGCTCGTCACCGACATGCGCATGGCGGTCATGAACGGCGCGGAGCTCTTGCAGCGGATCCGCCGCGTCGACCCCGGGCTTCCCGCGATCGTGGTCACGGCGTACACCGGGGAGAACGATCTTGTCGCCGCCGGCGAAGAAGGCCTGCTCGCGGTGCTGCCCAAGCCGGCGCCGATCGACAGGCTCGTCGAGCTGCTCGCGGCCGCGCGGCGCAACGGACTGGTGGCGCTGGTCGAGGATGACGCTGCCCTGGCCGAGAACCTTGCCGAGGCCCTGCGCGACCGGGGCTTCTCCGCCGTGATGGCCCACTCCGTCTCCGAAACCGACCGGTTGGGCGGCGTTCGTCCGTTCGCGGCGCTCGTCGACCTGCGCGTGCCAGGCGGTCCCGACGGCGAGGCGCTCCGGCACCTGCTCCAGCGCTTTCCCAATCTGCCGATCCTGGTCATGAGCGCGTACAAGGAGGCATTTCCTCACGCGGCCTCGCTGCCCCTCTTTCACAAGCCTTTCCAGACCGGCAGGTTGCTCGAAGTGGTGGAGAAGCTGTGGCGCTGACCGCCTAGCGCTCGCATCCTCGGCACTCGATGACCACGCCACCGCGCGTTGCGTACGGGCGGATCCCGTGGTCCTGGCGCGCCTCGCGGGAGGAATCACCATGCTGATTGCGGCCCATGCCGGCACGAACCGGCGCGCGATATGCACGGGACGACGCTACAGGAGCCGACATGGATCCGACGAACGAAGAACGAAGGCACATCTTGCGCGCGCAACACGCGCGGCTCCGTCTCGTCATCGACGCGGCGCGCAAAGCAGCGCGCCAAGCGCTGTCGACCGGCGGGGCCGCGGGCGAGCTGCGGAGCGCGGTGACCACCCTCGAGCGGGAGCTTCTCGCTCATCTCGCCGACGAGGAGAGACTGCTGGCGCCGATCCTCGCCCGGATCGATGCCTGGGGCGAGGTGCGGGTGGACCTCCTGCGGGCGGAGCATGCGCACCAGCGCGCCGTCCTCGCTGTGCTGGCCGGCGAGAGGGCATGGACCGCAAACTCGGTGGTTGCCGGGCGGACGCTTGCGCTCTGCGACGATCTCCTCACCGACATGGAGCTCGAGGACCGCGAGCTGCTGAATGAAAAGGTCCTGCGGGACGATTTCATCCTCCTCGACGCCAGCGACTGCTGATCGGCGCGGGCCTGGCCGCCGCCGCAGCCGGCTGAGAGCGCTCACCCGGCAGTCCCTGCATGAAATGCGTTCTACTCCAACAGCATCTCGAGAGCCCGCAGCGCGTCGGCGCGGGTGAAGATGCCGGTGACGTGTCCCCTGTCGACCACTACGGCCGACCCATAGCTCTTGTCGCGCATCTCCTCCACCACCTCGCGCACGTTCGCGGTCGGCGCCACGGCGAAGGGACGCTCGCTCATTGCCTCCGAGACGAGCTCGATGCCGGGATCGACGCTCCGGACCGTTTCCCGCAGGTAGAGATCCCGCTCCGAGACCAAGCCGACCAGCCGGTCGCCGTCGAGCACCGGCAGATGGCGCACCCGCAGCGCACGCATCAGCCGATGGGCTTCGCGCAACGGTTCGTCGCTCTGGACGCAGCAGGGATCGGCGGTCATCACGTCCGCGATCTTCATCGCCGCACCGCGCAGGCCATGCACAAGCGGGTCTCCGGAACCGCGCGCAGGCGAGGCCGGCCGACGGCCCCCCCGCAACGCTCGCACCACCCGTAATCGCCCTCCACGACCCGCTGCAGCGCCGCGTCGATCTCCGCCAGCTCGCGGGCTTCCGCAGCCCGTAGCGCCGCGAGGATCTCATGCGACTGCGCCTCCGCCGCGCGGTCGAGCTGGTCTGGCCGCGGCCCGGGCTCCAGATCGCCCTCGCCGCGTCGCAGGACGGCGGCGACTGTCGAGATCCTCTCTTTGCGCGCCAGCAGCGCATTTCGCGCAAGATCTGCGCTCCGTGCCCCCGCCATGGCTCTCATCGGGAAACCTCCTTTGCTCTCTCCTCGCAAAAGGCGTTCCAGGCAGTATCCCCTGGCGCATTTTGTGTAGAATGGGTCGTTGCCTGCGGACGAAGGGCCGCGGGATTGCACGGCGGCTTTATGCCCGCCTGAAGAGACCTCTGTTCGTGGACGACAACATCGCCTTCGCCGACAATCTGGCGGAGATCTTGCGCGAGAAGGGAGCGGAGGTGTGGCCGTCGCCGAGAGCGCCACCGTTGCTCGAGGTGGTGGAGAAGTTGTGGCGCTGACCGCCCGCGTCCTGCTCGTCGACGACAACGCCGCCCTGGTGGACAACCTGCGCGAGACGCTCGAGGACGAGGGATACTCCGTTGTGACGGCGGGTGCGGTCGCGGAGGCGGTGCAGGCAGCAGCCCGTGGATTCGATGTCGCGCTGGTCGATCTCAAGCTGCCCGACGGCGACGGCACCGCCCTGACGGAGCAGCTGCGGCGGGAGTATCCCGACGCGGCGATCGTCATGCTCACCGGAAACGCGACCGTGGAGACGGCCGTGGCGGCGGTGCGCGCAGGCGCGTTTGCATATTTGGTAAAACCGTGCAGCACGCCGGATCTGCTGCTCACCCTGGAGCAGGCGCTGCGCCAGGTGCAACTGCAGTCCGAGAAGCGCGATCTTTCGCGCCGAGCGCACATCGCCGAGAAGCTGGCCGCCGTGGGAACCATGACCGCCGGCCTCTCGCATGAGATCCGGAACCCGCTCAATGCGGCTTCTCTCCAGCTTGCGGTGCTGGAGCGCCGCGTGTCGAGGCTGGCGTCCGCCGTCCAGCGTCCGCTCCTCGAGCCGCTCAAGCTGGTGCGCGACGAGATCGCCCGTCTCGAGCACCTGCTCCAGGACTTCCTCCAGTTCGCGCGCCCGCGGGAGCTGAGTTTGCGCGCGCTGGCGTTGGAGCCGGTCGTTTCGGCCGTGGCCGAGCTGCTGGCAGGGGAGGCGGAAAGGCGCGGTGTGCGGCTCGAGCGCGATCTGCCCCGCGACCTGCCCCGCGTGCAGGGCGAGGACGAGAGATTGCGCCAGGTGCTGATGAACCTGGCGCTGAACGCGCTGGAGGCCACGCCCAGGAAGGGCCGCGTTCGGATCCTCGCGCGGGCCCGGCCCGAGGACGTCTGGATCGCTCTGGACGACAGCGGCCCGGGCATCGAGCCGAACGTGAGACAGCGCATCTTCGAGCCGTTCTTCTCCACCAAGGCGTCCGGCTCCGGCCTGGGGCTGCCCATCGTCCACGCCATCGTCACGCAACACGGCGGGGCGGTTGGGGTCGAGGCCTCGCCGTTGGGCGGCGCCCGCTTCTGGTTCACGCTCCCGCGCGCGGGATAGCCCGGCTGCCGAAGACGGCTCAGGGGCTAGCTCTTGAGCGAGGTCATTCCGCAGTCCGGGTCGTGGGATGCGTTCTAATCGAGCGGCTCCGCTTCGCCGTCGGACTTCTCGCCCGCGTATTCCTTCAGGCGATACTGGATCTTGCGCACGCTGATGCCGAGCATCTCCGCCGACCTTGAGGTCGAGCCGCCGTGCAGCTCCAGCGTGCGCAGGATGGCTTCACGCTCGATCTCGGCGAGGCTCGCGCCGGGAATGAGTCCCGCGGCATCGCGCTGGGCGGGCCGCGGGCCGCGCAAGGTGGCTGGAAGATCGTCCGCGGTCAGCTCGGAGCCCTTGCACAGCACCACCGCCCGCTCCACCGCGTTCTCCAACTCGCGCACGTTGCCGGGCCAATCGTGCGCCAGCATCGCGTTCAGGGTGCCCGGCGTGAGCCCCTTGATGGTCTTGGCGTACGCCTGCCCGTACTTGTCGATGAAGTGGGCAGCGAGCGCCGGGATGTCCCCGCGACGGCGGCGAAGGGGTGGCAAGGTCACGGCGACGACGTTCAGCCGGTAGTAGAGGTCTTCGCGGAACCGGCCCGCCTTGGCCTCCGCGGCGAGGTCCCGGTTGGTGGCCGCCACCACCCGGACGTCGACCCTGATCGTTTGCGTGCCGCCCACGCGCTCGAACTCGCGGGTCTGCAGCGCGCGCAGGAGCTTGACCTGCACCGTCGGCGAGATCTCGCCGATCTCGTCGAGGAAGAGCGTGCCGCCGTCGGCCAGCTCGAAGCGGCCCTCCTTGCGGCCGATGGCGCCGGTAAAGGAGCCGCGCTCGTGGCCGAATAGCTCGCTCTCCAGCAACGTTTCGGATAGAGCCGCGCACGCCACCTTCACGAAGGGTTTGTCCTTTCGCGGCGACAGCTCGTGCAGCGCCTGCGCGATCAACTCCTTCCCGGTGCCCGACTCGCCAAGCACGAGCACGGTGGCTTTGGTGGGGGCGGCTTGCTTGACGACCTCGTAGACCGACTGCAGTTCCGGAGCCTCCCCGACGATCCCGTCCAGCCGGTAGCGTTCGCGAACCCGCTCGCGAAGACCTGCCGCCTCGCGCACCAGCCGGCGCTTCTCCAGCGCCTTCTCCAGGAAGATGAGCACCGCCTTCACGTCGAGCGGCTTGACCAGGTAGTTTTCCGCGCCCAGCCGCATCGCCTCGACTGCGGCCTCGACGCTGGCAAACGCGGTCATCATCACGAAGCTTGCCTCGCTCCCCTGCTCCTTTGCCTTCCGGAGCAGGCCGAGGCCGTCCAGCTTCGGCATGCGCACATCGGCCAGGACGACGTCGGGGGACCACTCGGCAAGCCTGGCGAGCCCTTCCTCGCCGTCGGGGGCCTCGGAGATGTCATGACCTTCGTCCGAGAGAATGGTGCGCAGCGCCGCGCGGGCATTCATCTCATCGTCGACCACGAGGATGCGCGCCTTGGGCATGGGCCAATCTTTTAGCAAGCCCGGTGCCGGATGTGCTCGAAGGCCGCAAAGCTTGCAGGAGCGCAAGAATTGCGTCCACGGCTGCCGCGGTGCAGCAAATGCGCCCTCATACACGTTTTTCGAGAACCGTGCGCGCGTGCCGGGCGATGATCCGCTCCTCGTCGGTGGGCATCACCCATACGGCGCAGGCGGAGATCAGGTTGCGACGGGACGCGTTGGCGGCGGCATCGATGCTGACACCGAGATGGCCAAGGTCGGCGCAGATCTCCGCGCGCACGTCCGCTGCGTTTTCGCCGATGCCGCCGGTGAAGACGAGAGTATCGAGGCCCCCGCGCACGGCCGTGAATCCGCCGATCGCCTTCAGGCAAGAGAGCACGAACACCTGGATCGCAAGCTCGGCGCGTGGATCGCTCGCCCGCGGCTGCAGCAGCTCTTTCATGTCCGCGCTGGTGCCGGAACCACCCAGCAACCCCGACTCCCGTTCTACGAGCTGCTCGATCTCCCTTGCTCCGGCCCCCGGGAGAGCAGGTACAGGATCACACCTGGGTCGAGATCGCCCGGGCGCGTGCCCATCACGATTCCGCCGGAGGGCGTGAACGACATCGAAGTGTCCAAGCACGCTCCGTCGGACAGAGCGGCGAGGCTGGCGCCATTGCCGGGGTGGGCAATCACCGCGCGCCGTCCCAGGCGCTTCCCCATCTCCGAGACGATGAACTCGTAGGAGAGACCATGGAATCCATACCAGCGCACACCCTCTTCGTACAGCCTGCCCCGCAAGAGAAGCCGCCGCGTGCGCTCCGGAAGGTGTTCGGGGGGCAGCGATGGAGAACAGTCCACGACGTTCACCACCCGCACACGCAGCCACGGATCCTTGCGGCGCAGACACGGCAGCGGCGGCAGCTCAAGCAAGGTGAACTGGCTACGCAGATCCTGCGAGTGGTGCAGAAGCTGCGCAGCGAATCCCGCTGCCTTTCCGACCGAGATCGAGCCCCACGCCCTCGCGCAATCGGAGATCGCGAACCGCGAAAGGCACGGTTCGTGAAGGGAAAGGAAGCGTGAGCGAGGCCGAAGCCAGCCGGTACGGAAGTTCCTATCGAGAGGAGGTGCGCTTGTCCGACGGAACACGCCTGCTCGTGCATGCGCTGGATCCCAACGCACCCATCCGGCACCTCGTGGAAGACCTCGGCCTCCCTGTTCGCAGCAAGTCGATCGGCTCGACCATCACAGTCGAAGTCGCGCTCGATCGTCAAAGGAGATCGGCATGAAACGTATTCTCGTCGGCGTCGATGGATCCCCGGAATCCCGCAAGGCGGCGGAATATGCTTCGCAGCTCGCCAGGGCGACCCACAGCGCGCTGGAACTGGCGTTCGTGCTCCCGGAAATCGCGTACAGCCCCTCCGGGCCCTACCTCACCCCCCAGCGATGGCAGGAAGCCCGGACCGACCGCGCACAGCTACTCTTGTACGAGATGTCGCAGAGCGTCCCGGACCCTTTGACAGCCGTGGATACCGCGCTGCTCGAGGGAAGCCCGGCGCACCGGCTCGCCGCGGAGGCGAAGCGCGACGAGATCTGGCTGGTGGTCGTGGGACATCGCGGCCGCGGATCGGTGGAACGCGTTCTGCTCGGCAGCGTTGCGGACCGGCTGACGCAGCTCTCGTCCAAGCCGGTCCTCGTGGTCCGCTGAATGCGCCCCCTCGCGACGGAGCGCGGCTTCGACTGCTCGGCCGACGACGTGCGGCGGCCTGCGATCATCACGCAGATCATGTGCAACTTCCACGTCGACCTGGGCGCGCGCGCAGAGCAGGAATTCGCCGGCGAAAGCTGGAAAAGGAAGGCCTCGTTTCGGTGCGCGGTCCGGAGGTCGAATTGACGCGGCTGGGGCGGATCTTCGTGCGCAACGTGGCGTCGACCTTTGACGCTTATCTGACCGCGAACAGGCCCTTCTCTAGCGCGGTCTAGAAAAACTGCGCGAGACGAGCCGCGGAGGGGGGACCTCGCGAAACGTCCCGCGCCAGGCCCTTGCAGGCCTATTTGAGCGAACGGATGTAAGCGACCAGCAGCTCGACCTGCTCCTCGGGCAGCCTGTCCTTGAAGCCGTCCATCTCCTGCTTCTTGCCGTCCTTCTCCCGCTTCACACCCTCGGTGATGGCCTTCTTGATGTCGGCATCGGAGTGCCCCTTCTGCCAGGCCGCGTCGGTGTAGTCGGCAATTGCCATCTTCTGGCCCAAGTCGGTCTGTCCCTTGCCATCGGCTCCGTGGCAGGAAGCGCATTTTGCCTTCCACGTCCGCTCGGTCTTCTTGTCGGCCTCCGCGCGCCCCGCCAAGGGGACGAGCGCAGCGGCGAAAGCGCCGATCCACATGCGTTTCGTCATGTCAGGCATCCTCCGCGCAGCGACGGCTGCGCATGGGTCTCGACAAGGCAGCCCGCAACTTCCATGCCCGCAATCACCGCGACGTGACGCCTGTGGCCGACCGCACGGATTGCGCTTGTCCTGCGGGCACGGCCGGCTCGGCGCAGATCTTGCGCCCCCCTCAGCGAGAGGACCGCCGCCCTGAGCGTGGACAGGTGGACCCGCGCGCTTTACGCCCTAGGCTGAAGCCCTCTGGACGACTGGCCCCCCTTCGTGTTTTTCGGCGAGCGGCTCCACCAGCCGGTACTCCTTGAGCCGGTACTGCACCTTGCGCACGCTGATTCCCAGCACCTCTGCGGCGCGGGTCGTCGAGCCGTTCACCGTCGCCAGCGTGCGCAGGATGGCGTCGCGCTCCATGTCTCGCAGCGTCGCGCCCGGCGCAACCACGGAGGGGGCGGGAGCGTGTGCCTGGCCGCTGCGCAGCGAGGGCGGAAGATCGTTGAGGGTCAGCTCCCCGTTCGCGCAGAGAGAGATCGCGCGCTCCACCGCGTTCTCCAGCTCCCGCACGTTCCCCGGCCAGTCGTGGGCGAGCAGGGCATTCAGCGTGCCGGGCCCGAGGGTCCGGACCTTCTTGTTGTAGATCTTCGCGTACTTCTCCACGAAATGGCTCACCAACGCCGGGATGTCTCCCTTGCGCCGGCACAGCGGCGGCATGATCACCGTGACCACGTTGAGGCTGTAGGACAGCTCGTCGCGGAACTGGCCCGCCTTGACCTCGGCGGCCAGGTCTCGATTGGTCGCGGCGATCACCCGCACGTCGACCTTGAGTGCCTCCGTGCCGCCCACCCGCTCGAACTCGCGCTGCTGCAGCACCCGCAGCAGCTTCACCTGCGTGCTGGGAGGGATCTCGCCGATCTCGTCGAGGAAGATGGTGCCGCCGTCGGCCAGCTCGAAGCGCCCTTCCTTGCGCCCGATAGCGCCGGTGAACGAGCCGCGCTCGTGGCCGAAGAGCTCGCTCTCGAGCAACGTTTCGCTGAGTGCCGCGCACCTCACCTTGACGAACGGTTTGTCGCGGCGCGGAGACTCCTCGTGCAGCGCCTGTGCGATCAGCTCCTTGCCGGTTCCCGACTCCCCAAGGATGAGAACCGTCGCCTTGGTCGGCGCCGCCTTCCTCACCACCTCGAACACGGCCTGCAGCTCTGGCGCGTCCCCCACCATTCCGCTCAGGCGGTAGCGCTCATGCACGCGCTCGCGCAAGCTGGCAGCGTCGCGCTCGAGCCGCCGCTTCTCCAGCGCCTTCTCGAGGAAGACGAGGAGCGCGTCGAGCGCCAGCGGCTTCACCAGGTAGCTCTCGGCGCCCGCGCGCATCGCCTCGACCGCGGACTCCACGTCGGCGAATGCCGTCATCATCAGGAAGATGGCGTCGGAGCCTTGCTTCCTCGCCTTCTTGAGGAACGCAAGGCCGTCCATGCGCGGCATGCGCACGTCGCAGAGAACGACCGCGGGCGCGAAGTCCGCGAGCTGCGCGAGTGCCTCTTCACCGTCCTTGGCTTCCCGGACCTCGTAACCTTCATCGCCGAGGAGCGTCTTCAGCGCGCTGCGTGCGTTCACCTCGTCGTCGACCAGCAGAACCCGTTTTGAGGCCATTGCGACCTCCTGAGGTGCCTGGCCGTGCAACTGACGGGCCCGCGGCGGAAACCGCGGATCACGCGCAACGGCTGCGCGGGCATTTCCCGCGGCGCAGCGGCTGCGTCACTGACCGGCTGCGTGTGTGGAGGCGCACGCGATGCAGTAGCGGGCCGCTGGCAGCGCGAGCAACCTTTGCCGGCCGATGGCTCCGGTGCACGACTCGCAGCGCCCGTACTTGCCGCGCGCGATCCGATCGAGCGCCGCCTGGGTCTCGGCGAGGTCCAGCACCGCCTCTTCCGTGCCTTGGCCAGCCAGCGCGAGCAGCCCCTCCAGAGCCACGCGGTGCTCTTCCAGCCGTCGCTGGGCTTCGATCGCCAAAGGCGTCATGAGATCCTCCGCTCTCCCTTGATTCAAGAAGAGTGCCCGCGCGGCGGCTCAGACCGACGGCGCAGGAAAGTCCGCGGATCCGCGAGGCAACAGCCGCTGGACTTGCGCGCCGCGGGTGCGCACGCGCAACGTCCGCGCCAGCCGATCCGGCGCCAATGCGACTTGCAGGCGCCTGCGGGCTGTCGGGGCAGTCGGTGCCCCCCTTGCAGACCCACTCTACGGGGCGCGTTCTTCCGCTCGTGGGAGCGGCTGACAAAAGCGGCATGGGCTCTGCATTACCGAATGGAAGGCGACCATCGAGACCAAGTCGGCAAAGCCAGAGCAGGTGGGTCAGCAAGCACAGCGGACGCTAGCGAGTGCGGCGGCTCCGCCGGGGAGCATGAAGCTAGACCCGCGCCCTTGCGACGACATCATCCGGCTCCGCGCGACAACATTGGAGGAAACGAAGCCATGGCCTACCAAAGCGTCAACCCCTATGACGGCAAGATCCTGAAGACGTTCGAGGAATTCACCGACCAGCAACTCGAGACGGCGCTTGAAACAGCCGCGACCTGCTTCGAGACCTGGCGGCGCACGACTTTCGCCGAGCGGGCGGCCGTGGTCGCAAGAGCCGCCGCTATCATGCACGCGCGCGTGGACGAGTTTGCTCGCCCGGTGACGCTCGAGATGGGCAAGCTCATCGACGATGCACGCGGCGAAGTGGTGCTCAGCGCGGACATCATCGACTACTATGCCAAGAACGCCGAGCGCTTCCTCGCACCAGAACACCTCAAGCCGGGTTCGGGCGAGGCAGAGGTCGAAAGCAGCCCGTTCGGCGTCCTCTTCGGCGTCGAGCCCTGGAACTTTCCCTACTACCAACTCGCGCGCTTTGCCGCGCCGAATCTCATGGCTGGCAATGTCGTCATGGTGAAGCACGCGGGGTGCGTTCAGCAATGCGCCATCGCCTTTGAGAAGCTGTGGCTGGAGGCGGGTG
>DATBZA010000005.1:0-16666 GCA_036513415.1 Myxococcales bacterium
GGAGCAGGCCGGCGCCGCCGAGCGCCCATGCATTGCGGTGGCGGCGCCGGGCCGCTGACCAGCGATGCTCCAGGCGACCGCTGTAGTAGCCGCGCACCCGTTCCAGCGCCGCGGCCGGATCCTGGGCGCACGCCCCGCCAGAGAGGAAGCAGGAGCGCGCCCAGGCGAGCACTTCTGCCTCACCCGGCTCTGCGGCCTGCAGGAGAGCCTCATCGAGAGCTGCGACAGCCTGCTCCCCCTGGCCCCGGGCAGTGAGGGCGATGCGATCCATTTCGCGGATGCGCGACACGGTCGCGGAGGTTGCGGCGAGGAGACTGGCGTCCGCTCGCGCGCGCAAGGTAGCCCCGGCGAGCAGCAAGCCAACGCCACCGACCAGCAGGAGGGAAAGCATTGCCACCATCAGCCGTGACCCGCGCACCATCATTCTACGGCAAGGACTCGTCCCTGCTCGATCTGGATGGCGAGTACGTTGTCGTCGCGGAACACCACGGCGGCGGTGATCTTCCGCCGCATCAGGCGATTGCGGAGCTCGCTCGCCGCGGTCTTGCGCTCCGAGCGGCTCATGAGGATCCAGCGGCTGGAGGGGATCCGGCCGACGAGGAACGAGTCTTCGCCACCGGCCAGCGAGCCGCTATCGAGCAGGGGCGACAGCCTGGCGAGTTCCTTGGCCGGGAGCGGCACCAGCCTGCTGCTGCCACGATCGCGCACATAAAGGAACACGGAGCCCGCCAGCGCGACCGCGATGCCGACGCCGCGCAGCAGGTTGCGCCAGGGCCGGCGCGCGCGGGAGAGCGGGATCGGATCGGTGCGCTGCCGCTCCTGGGAGGAGGGGGCACCTGCCGGAGCCTCCTCCAGCGCGCGGCCGGCAGGCTCGCCGAAGAGCATGTCGATCTGCTGCTCCGCGGCGCGAAGGCGTCCGGCAAGGTCGGAGTCCGACATTCCGGCCGCGCGCTGCAGTTCGTCGAGGCGCGATTCGAAGGCGAGGTTGAACGCGGCGGCAGCGTAGAGAACGTCGGGGTCGAGACGCTGCTGCTTGAGGGAAACCTTGTACCCGCGGGTATCCAGATAGAGGCCGCCTTCGAAGACGTCGTTCATGCTGCCCAGCGTTGGAAGGCGCTGCGACGCGGCGGCAAAGAAGGCAATGGCCCGGCTCGAGTCCGCGCTGCTCGGCGTGCCTGCCAGCTTCAATACCTGGTCGACGTCCGCGCGCGGACGCACCGACCGCCTTCCTTCGGTGCTCTCGCTCGCGCACAGGCGCGCGACCAACATCTCGACGCGGTCCATCCGCGCCAGGGATCCCTCCGAGTGGTGCGCGAGCAATCCGGCATATCGCGCCGCCTGCTCGGCGTCGGGCAGCAGCATCCCCCGGATGCTGCTGGCGGGAATCCGCGCGTCGATCTGGAGAACGAGCTCTTCGGCATCGCGGAGGCCAGCTTCGGCCCCAGGGACCGGGCCGAGTTGCCGGATGTGCGCGATCTCGTCCGCCAGCTCCTCGAGCGCCGGCCGGCTTCCCTGGGTCGCGGGCCGCAGCAGCGCGACCGCCGCCTCCAGGGCCAGCAAACGATGCTCGAACGGGAGCGTGTCCGGGGAGGTGGTGCATTCCGCGGCCGATGTACCGGCGGCGCGGGGCACCACTGTCGCGTCCCGTGACACGCTCGCAAGGGTACTCTACGCGCACCCTTTCGCAAAAAATGGGACGGCGTGCCTGCCTGGGCGGCGCGCACGCTCCGGATGCGTGACGGCCGCCGTCCGGTCCGGGCCAAACGTCGGGTAGGTCGAGGTGGCCCTGGGAGCCGACGCGCCAATTGCCCCAACTCGCGAAAACGCGCGGGTGAAAACACGACGGGTAACGCACCGGCTCGTGTCGCGCGGCGGAAATGACGCCCGTTTCTCGTGGGCACGGCGGCTGCAATCGATGCTCGCAGGCGGGCTCCGCTCCGCACAAGAGGCACGGCTCATGAAAAAGCTCGGCCACAATGGCTTTACGCTGATCGAGTTGATGATCGTGGTGTCGATCATCGGCATCCTCGCCGCGGTCGCCATCCCGAACTTCTTCGAGTTCCAGGCGCGGTCGAAGCAGAGCGAGGCGAAAGCGAACCTCAAGGCGATCTTCACCGCCGAGAAGGCGTTCTTCCAGGAGAGGAACCGGTTCTCCACGCTCACGGGCGAAGTGGGGTTCGAGCCGGAGCGCAACAACCGGTACGCGTACTTCCTCGCCGCGTCCGGCGAGTTGCAGGCGCGGGTCAGTTCGGTCAGCGCGCGGGGCACGACGTTCACGGGCATCCAGGTGGACACTTTCAAGTACGGCAGCAGGCAGGCGCAGACGTACTCCCCCACGACATGCTTCACGGAGGCCGGCCTGACCTCAACGCCGCATCCTGGCTTCGTCGCGACAGCGCAGGGAAACATCGACGCCGACGCGGTGATCGACCAGTGGAGCGTCTCGAGCAATTCACGCACCTTCAGCACCAGCGTCGTCTGTTCGGCGGACGCGAACGACCCGGCGGGCGAGCCGACGAACGATCAGAACGACGTCAATCTCTAGGACCCCGTGGAAGGGGAGGAAGCCGGGGCCGCCCAGGTTGGGGGGGCGGCTCCGGCTTCCGACTTCGTGGGCCGAGCATCCGATTTCCGGCCGCCGTCGATTTCAGCGACGGTCAGAAACATCGGTCAAGCATCCGATGAGTCCAGATTGACCCCGCGTGCGGCACGGGCGCAAACTGCAAGAGGGGGGTTTGGTACGCGACATGCCGGGCGACACCTTTCAGCGGCTGGTCCCCGACTGCCGTGTCTCGGTGGGCGGCAGCCCGCTCCCGCTGGAGAAGAGCGCGGCGCTGACTCGCATCACCGTCGAGCTGGACGTGGACCTGTTCGGTCAGTGCGTCCTGCAGTTCAATGACCCGGATCTGCGGCTGATCAACGGCAAGGATTTCGCCGCCGGCACGGCGGTAAAGGTCGAGCTCGGATTCGCGCCGCGGAAGAAGCGGGTGTTCGAGGGCGAAGTGGTGGCGCTCGAACCCCAGTTCCGGCGCGACCTGCCGGCGTCGCTCAAGGTGGTGTGCCACGAGTCCTTGCATCGCCTGGCGCTGTCCGCGATGACCCGTGCGTTCAACGACGTGGACGACAAGCAGATCGTCACCCAGATCGCCCGGGAGCACGGCTTGTCCGCCAAGGCTCCCTCGGGCACCACCGAGCACGTGCTCCAGGCCAACGTGACCGACGCCGCGTTCTTGCGGCGCCTTGCCCAGAAGCAGGGGAACCATCTGCGCATCTCGGGCAAGCAGCTCATCGTGGGACCGCCGCCCAGCGGTCGTCGGATCGCCGTCGGACCGGAGTCGGGCTTCTCGCGGATGAAAGTGAAGATCAATGCCGGCGCGCAGGTGTCGGAGATCTCCATCCACGGCTGGGATCCGGTGCAGAAGCGCGAGATCGTCGGCAAGGCGAAGGCCCAAGGAGTGACCGGGGAGGGATCGCGCGCCTACGGAGGCAGCGCGGTGCTCTCGTTTGCCGGCGATCACCACGGGCCGGCGGATGCCGCGACCGCGGAGGCGATGGCCAAGGGGCGCATGCGCAAGATCGCCGAAGGCTACGTCACCGCGCAGGTGGAGATGCTGGGGGATCCCGAGGTCGCGCCCGGCGCGGAGATGAAGTTCGAAAAGCTGGGCGCGCAGCTCGACGGCACCTGGCGCGTCGAGCGCGCGACGCATTCCTTCAGCAAGCAGGGCTACTTCGTGAAGTTCGGCGCCGTGCGCATCGCCAAGCCGTCCCCGCCCAGGCCGGTGCCGGTGGCGGCGGCGCCGCAGCAGCCACCGCCGCAGCCCCAGCCGTCGCAAGCCGGGCCGTCGCCCGCGGGGCCGGAGCCGGTTGCGGGCCAGCGGATCGAGGTCCAGGTGCTCGATCCGATGGGCAAGCCGAAACCCGACTTCTTCTTCAGGCTGGTAAAGCAGGGCTCCCCCGAGCAAGCGGGGAAGACGGACGCGGAAGGTTGGATCCGGATGACGGTGCCGGCCGCGGGGCAGTGGAAGCTCATCTTCCCCGACGTGGACGGCTCCGCCCAGCCGAAATCGCCGCCGGGAAAGTAGATGGGCGAACCGACACCCTACAACGTCGGCGGCATCGACATCGCCGCGGGCTCGGCGCTGACCGTCCAGATCCCCCCGCGCGTGTTCCTGGGCCGGATGACCGGCCTCCTCTTCGATACCGACAAGACGTTCTTGCTGTCGCGATCGCTCGCGGGCATCCGCGGGCTGAGGCGCTTCTACGATCAGCATCCCGGGGTGCAGGTGCTGGTGGTCGGGCACACCGACACCGTGGGCCCGCCCCAGTACAACCTGACCCTCTCGATCGAGCGCGCGCACTCGATCGCTGCCTACTTGCGGGACGACGTCGATGGATGGATGGAGTACTACCCGGGGCGGACCGGCTCGGCGCACTGGGGCACCATCGAAGACCAGCACATGTTGAAGGAGCTGGGCTTCCATCAAGGACCCATCACCGGCAATCCGTCCGACTCGAGCGACGCTGTCCAGCGGTTCCAGCGGTCGAAAGGCCTCACTGACGATGGCCAGACGGGCCAGCGGACGCGCAAGGCTCTGGTCACCGCCTACATGCAGATCGACGGCACGACGCTGCCGCAAGGCACTGTCCTACAGACGCACGGCTGCGGCGAGTTCCACCTCGCGGTTGCGACGGACGACGAGGTCGCTGAGCAGAAAAACCGGCGCGTCGAGGTCTTCTTCTTCGAGAACCGCGTCGACCCGCCGAGCCGTCCACGCTGCCCGGCGCCGGGATGTCCCGAATATGGCCAATGGCGGCAAAAGACCATCCAGACCTTCGATCTGGAGCATCCCCCCGGCGCGCTGGACGTGGCCGTGCAAGATGCACAAGGCCGCGTCGTTTCGGGAGCGTCGGTCCACGTCAGCGGCCCGACGGTAGGTGACGCCCGGACTGACGGGACCGGACACGTGCGCTTCGGCGAGCTCATCCCCGGCACCTACACGGTGCTCGGGTCTCGAGCGGGCTTCCGCGACGGCACCGCGCAGGCGAACGTCAGCGTGCCGTCCGCGACCGGGGGGACGCCGGACAACGCGACCGTGCAGCTCCAGGCTGCGGTGCACACGCTGGTGATCACCACCGTCGACCCCGGATTCGCGCCCGGCCCCGAATCGCTCCAGGTCACCTACGACATCGCGGCGCTGGTGGGTGAGACGGTGAAGTTCCGGATCCTCGCCGACAACTATCCAGGCGGGAAGCTCTTCGAGCGCAATCTCACCGCGGCCGAGCTGGCCGACGGCAACGGGAAGACGCTGCAGTGGAATGGCATCATCGACAACGGCGCGCGCAACGGACGCCATGCCACGCCGCTGATGGAGCCGTTCAAGGCCGAGCTGTTCCACAGCGCGACGGTCAAGTCGGATGGGCCGTTCGGCATCCTCTACCACTCCATCGTGCTGGATTTCGGCAAGCACACGCCGTCGGGGGCGATGCCGGACCCGGCGACCGAGCAGGACGTCTATGTCCAGGCGCGCCTCAACGAGCTGGGTTATGACGCCGGGCCGGTGGAGGGGACGATCACAGGCGCCGCCACGAAGGCGGCGCTCCGGCGCTTCCAGCGAGCGAATCATGAGGTGGGGACCCAGACCCTGCTGGCGGAGACGGGGACGGTGGACCCCGAAACCCTCGCCGCCCTTCAGGCCGCCGCGTCACGCGCGCTCTGGGAGCAGGGCAAGAATCCACTGACCCAGGACGCGAAGTTCTACGTCTACGACAACTTCTACTCCGACCGCAGCGAGAACTTCATCACCACCGGGACGCCTCAGTTCAACTCGTTCAACCGCAAGCTCCACGCGGAAGACAAGATGGAGCGCGCCTTCATCCCGCTCGAGGTGGAGGTGAAGCTGGTGGGCAAGGGCGGCGGTCCGGTCTCGGCGCCCGACGCCGTCGGGCCGGTGACGGTGGCGTGGGAAGTCAACGACGCGCCGGAAGACGCGAGCATCATCCCAGCGGCCGACAACGGTCCCGCGCGAACGTACGTGGAGCGGGCGCGAAAGTTCGGCGCCGCAGCCGGTAGCGTGGCGGCCGCCGCGCGGATCGATCAGGACGGCGACAATGCTCCGGTCGCGTTCGACGGCATGCGTCCCCCGGCCGCGGCCAACTACGTCAAGACCTGGTTCCCGGACAGCGGAGGTTCGAAGCTCGCGCCGTTCGCGGTGCGTGGTTACGGCAACCAGACGCGGGGCGGCGTCGTCTTCGAGCAGGCGTTCATCAACGCCTGGGACGACGCCAACCAGTTCCAGCAGCGCAAAGGCCGGGCGGGCGCGTACTTCCGCTTCAGCACCAAGGGCGGCGACGACGCCAAGATCCGCGTCAGCGTCAGCTTCGACGGCTTGCCCAACAAGGCCGCGCTCGAGACCGCGCACGCAGCGCGCGCCAACGACCTCGCCAAGAAGACGGGTCGCTGGACGGTGTGGCGCCGTAGCCGGCTGAATGCCTACTGCCAGCAGGCAGTCCCCACGCGGGCCAGCGGCACGCCGAGCTGGGGCACCATCCGGGACCGGTGGGCCCAGGCGTTCATCGAGATGGAGAACAACGGCAACCCGGAGTCGACGCTGACGTACTCGACGACGGTGACCGAAGCCATCTTCAAGGCAGCCATTCTCGCCATGCCGGCCACGCATAAACCCGCCAGCGCCACCGACGCGGCGCACATCCGTTACCTGGCTTCTCAGATGTACGCCGGCCCGGCCATGCCCGCGCAGCTCCCGGGCCAGACGGCTCAGGCCTACGTAGCGGCCTGCCAGGCGGCGATGTCGGCCTGGGTCACCCATCCCATCAACGCCATTCTCGGCGTCATCCACGGCAACGTGCGCCGGACCAAGGCGGAGGGTTTCATCATCTTCGATTTCCGCATCCACGACCCCATCTCGGGGCAGGACTGGAGTCCGGCGGCGAACGCGGGCGCGGGCGGGTTCGTCCCCACCGCCAACCCGGCGGCGCGGAACCAGACCAGCTCGCTGTCGGGATACGTCCGGCTCGACGGGGCGGTGACGATGTGCGTGGACAACCCGTTCAACGTCAACTGCTACGTGATGCACGAGTGCGGGCACGCGAGGTTCCTCTACCATTTCAAGAGCGGCGGAGGGGGAGCTGCCGACCCGGTGCAGACGGCGCACCACCACGACCTCGACCAGGAACGATGCATCATGAGCTATGGCATCAACCCCGACGGTCCCAACGCCTGGGACTACCGGTTCTGCGGCAAGTGCATCCTGCGCTTGCGCGGCTGGAACGTGCTGGCGCTCACCGATCGCTACACGCCCTAGCAGGTGGCCATGGCCGACGACGCTCCCATCGCCCTCCGACTCGCCGCCCAAAAGCCGCGGATGCTCGCGGGCGAAGGCATCGTGCTCGACCTCGCCCTCGAGGTGCGCACCGAGGTCGAGATGGAGACGGTGGAGATCAACCGCGGCCGCACCGAAGTGCTGGTGAGCGCGCTCGACGGCAGCGAGTACGGGAACCGGGTTCTGACCGGCGAGGATTACATGGTCCTGCACCGGCACCCGCCGCTCGAGCCGGTAGGTACCCGCTTCGTCGCGCCCGCCGGAAGCGCCTGGACGGTCCAACTGGAACTGTTCCGGTACTCGCGGCCGCTGCCCGCGGGGCGCTACCGCATCGAGGTGACCTACCGTTGGGGAACCGGCGAGGATGACCTGGTCCAGACCAACCCGGTGACGGTGGAGGTCTCTCCGGCAAAGCTCCTCGACGTCCAGCACCGCTGGCTCGGCGGGGCCGACGCCCGCGATCGCCTGTCTTCTCTCTGGCAGGCGGACGGCGCCGGCGGGGTGCGCTGGCTCTACCAGATCGCGAAGGCCCACGATCCCAGCGTGATCGAGACCGCGGCCGACCTCGACATGGTTGCGGTCGCGGCGCTCGCGCCGGCGCGGCTGGCCCAGATCAACGACATCGCCGCGATGCACTGGGAGCGGTTCGCCTGCTGGCGCGAGGCAGCCGGAATGGGTTGGGTGAAGGTACATCCCTACGGGCGCTCGGGCCCCATCGGAGTCGTACCCATTGGACTGGCTGAGCAGCCTCCGCCGCGCGCGGTCGAGCCTGCGCTGCAGAGCCGCGCCGACGTGCTGCACGCGCTGCGGCTCGGCGCGGACCCATCCGGCCAGCCCGCCCTGGCGTGGATCGAGGTCGACCGGCAGGGAACCACGCGGCAGCGGCTCTTGCCCCTCCCCGGGCGCATGCCGCTCGCCGCGGTCGCGGCCTGGAAGCGGAGCGAGGAGCCCGTCAGCGCGACGCTGTTCCTGGTCGAGCCCGGCGACCGCGGCACGCTGCGCCTGCGCTCGACGGCGCTGGCTGGGGGCGAGCAGAAGATCCTGCACGAGTCCAAGGGAGAGCTGGTCGGTCTGGAGATCGATCAATGGATGGGCTTCGCCTGGGTACATCTCGTCACCCGCGTCCAGGAGAAGGACCGGGTGAGCGGCGAGCAGGTGGAGCGGCTGGAGATCGCCCGGTGGAAGTTCGACGACGGCGCTATCGCCGAGGATCCCGGTTGGACGGTTGCCCTCGCCCCGGGCGCGCTGGCCGCCAGCGAGTTGCGGCAGATGGTCCCGCTGCCCGGCGGCCGCGGGCTCGCCCTTCTCTTCCAAAAACCAGACGGCTGGGTCGCGGTGACGCCGGATGAGCGGGCGCGAGTGGCGCCTCCGTCGGCAGGTATTGCGAGTCAGCCGGCCCAGCTGGTCACCTCGCCGGCGGGTGGCGTGTTCTTCGTCTTCCACGAGCCCGAGCGGGGCTTTTCGGCCCTGCCGGTGTTCGAGCCGCAAAGGTGAAAGGGCTCGGCGCGCTGGCACTTGCGGCCGGACTGATTGCGGCCAACTGCAGGCAGGAGCAACGGATGACGCCACCCCCCACCGCAGACGAGCTTCACCAGCGGCTGCGCCGCGACTTCGAGAGCCGCAGCGATCATCCGGTCACCGACCGGCCGCCTCGGCAGGGAAGCGACGGGCAGTGGCGCAGTCCGGACGGGCCGGCCATCACCTACACCGGCGTCCTGTCCTGGACCCGCCCTCCCCAGAACGAGGGCGTGCCGTTCACCGCCTTCTATTCCGCCGAGGAGCATCGGTACTGGGTGCAGAAAGGCGGAGGCCTCGGCGGCACCGAATTCTGGTTCGGGCCCTTCGATCTTCGTCCCTGACCGATTGCTCCCGCTCAGCGCGTCCCTTCACGCGCAGCCTCTCCGTCCGCCCGGCGCCGCGTCGGGATGTACTCGACTGAAGGCTGCCGCCGGACCGGCTGCGGGTACAAGCTCATGAGCTGGAGGATCTCGGCCGGCATGTCGGACTGCACCTTGAGGCCGAGCTTCTCCGCGATCTCGAACGTGATCGGGTAGTCGTGGGTCCAGATGCCGCTGGAAAGCAGCTCGGCCAGCTCGGCCGCCTTCTCCGGCGACTGGCTCCGCGTCAAGAGCTCCTTGGCGTTCTCGCGGACCTGGAACAGCGCCTTCTCGGCGACGTCGGCGAGGACCAGCGTCTTGTCGTCCACCTCCGCGATCGGCTTCCGCGCAATCACTTTGACGACCGAGGCGGCCGGAAACTCCCCAAGCTGTGGATCCACCGGGCCCAGCACGGCATGCCGGGACATCACGATCGCGTCAGCGGCCAGCCCGATGAGCGTTCCGCCCGACATGGCGTAGTGCGGGACGAAGACCGTCACCTTGGCCTTGTGGTTGCGGATGGCGCGCGCGATCTGCGTGGCGGCCAGGACCAGTCCGCCCGGCGTGTGAAGGATGAGGTCGATCGGCACGTCGGAGTCCGTCAGCTCCACGGCGCGCATCACCGCCTCGGAATCGTCGATGTCGATGTACCGCATGACCGGGAAGCCGAGAAAATTCATCGTCTCTTGCCGGTGCACGAGCAGGATGACGCGCGTCTTCCTGCGCCTCTCGAGCAGCGCCAGCAGGCGCTGGCGCGAGGCCTGGAGAAGCTTCTGCTGGAGCGCCGGCTGGAGCGCCGAAAGGATGAAGAACAACCAGACGAGCTGACCGACGTCCATGCCGCACCTCCGGCTGCGAAAAGGCCCCGCTACGGCCAGTTCCTCCACGCGCCCTCGATCCCGTATTCGTCTCGCCAGAAGCGCCGTGGGCGCTGCGGCTCCGGCAAGAGGAACAGCCGGTGGAACAGGACCCCCGCTACGAAGCCGCCGACGTGCGCCCAGAACGCGATCCCGCCCACGTCGGACGCGGTCAGGCCGGCGATCGTCCCGCTCAGCACCTGGCTGAGGAACCAGAAGAGGAGGTACGTGACGGCCGGGAGCTCGAAGAAGAAGGGGAAGAAGAAGACCGGGAACATGACGACGATGCGAGATTCGCGGAAGAGGACGAAATAGGCGCCCAGCACGCCGGCGATGGCGCCCGACGCCCCTACGGTCGGAACGGTGGAGTCGATGTTCGTGAACCAATGCGTGATTCCGGCCACCACCCCCGTCAACAGATAGAAGAGCAGGAAGCGGACCCGCCCCATGCGGTCCTCGACGTTGTCGCCGAAGATCCACAGCGTCCACATGTTGCCGATGACGTGGGCCCAGCCGCCGTGCAGGAACATGCAAGTGAGGAACGGCCAGTAATTGTCGACCCGCAAGCCGATGATCTCAGCCCACTCGGGGTGGCTGTACCGGGCTGGAACGACCCCGAACATGTAGAACAGCGCTTGCAGCTCGTCCGGGCCGAGGGTCAGCTCGTAGAGGAAGACGGCGATGTTCGCCGCGATCAGCGCCCAGGTCACGACCGGCGGGTTGCGGTGTGGAATGGTATCGCGGATAGGGATCAAGCGCGGCCCCCTCGAGATCGCAGCCCGGTACTCCCACGCGATGCGGATGTAAAGGCCCTCGCGTACAGCGCCCGCTTGTCCGCCTTCAAGTTTGTCCGCCATCGAGCAAAGGCTACGTATAGGATTGTGGTCGCGGGTCCCGGTGAGCGAATCGCTGGTCCGCTGCAACCCGCAGAGAGGGGGCTTTGATGACCGAATCGGCCGTGGTCTACACCAGCGAAAGCGACAGCGCCGCCGCGGCGGCGGATCTCTCCCGGAAGATCGAAGCGGCGCTTCCCGGCTCGCCTCCCGGCGCCCTGGTTCTCTTCGCCTCGCCGCGCTACGAGCACCAGGTCCTGCTGCGGACCCTTCAAGAGACCTGCCGACCGGATCTGCTCGTGGGCGCGTCCTCCGCGGGAGAATTCACCACCGACCGTCGGGGCGAAGGCGTGGCGTGCGCACTCGCGCTGCGCTCTACCGAGATCACCTTCGCGGCGGGCGTCGGACGCGGCCTCAGGAAGGACCGCGGCGCCGCTGCGCGCAGCATCGTCTCTGCCTTCAAGGGGGTGGGGTCGGACACCAACGTCTTCCGGTCCGCGCTGGTCATGACCGATGCGCTCGCAGGTCACGCCGACGATCTGGTCGAGGAGCTCACTCTCGCAACGGCCGGGAAGTACCAGTTCTTCGGCGGCGGCGCCGGGGACGACGCGCAGTTCCGCCGGACGCAGGTGTTCTACGGCACCCAGGCGTTCAGCGACGCAGCCGTCGCGCTCGAGATCCTCTCCGCCAAGCCGCTGGGAATCGGCGTGGGCCATGGATGGGAGCCCGCGAGCCCGCCGATGCGCGTGACGCAAGCGGAGGGGATGAGCGTGGTCAGCCTGAACGGGCTGCCCGCGGTGGAGGCGTTCGAGCAACATGCGCGGCGGACCGGCCAGTCGTTCGATGCGGCCGCTCCCCTTCCCTTCTTCCTCCACAACATCCTCGGGATCGAAACCGGCGCGGGCTTCAGGCTGCGCGTGCCGCTCTCCATCAGCCAGGACGGCGCGGTCAACTGCGCCTCGGAAATTCCCGCGGGCGCGACGGTGCACGTGATGCACACGACGGCAATCTCAGCGGTCGAGGCGGCGACCCGCGCCACCAGGGCCGCGGTCGCAGGCCTGGGCGGCCACCCGGCGCAGGTGGCGTTCTTCTTCGATTGCGTGGCTACGCGCCTGCGGATGGGCGACGTCTTTGGCCTCGAGCTCGAAAGCCTGGCCGCGGGCCTGGGGGATACGAAATTCGTGGGTTGCAATACACACGGCCAGATCGCCCGGGCGCCGGGTCAGTTCGGCGGCTTCCACAACTGCACCGCGGTGGTTTGCGTGCTCCCTGCCTGAGTCGGGCATGGATGAGAAGATGATCGAGCTGTCCTGCGCGTTGGCGCGGCTGACGGGGCGGGACGACGCAGCCGCGCGACTCGCCCGCCACCTGGGCGCCGATGCCTTGCTGCTCTTCGTGCGCGATCCCGAGCTCGGTGTGTTCCTGCCTGCCCCCGGCCTGCCGCGGACCATCCCGGGAGGCCCGGAGTGGGCGGATTTGTTGTTGCGGTGCCAGTCGCCGGGAGAGCACCGGGGCAAGGTAGCGTTCCCCGACAAGGAGTCGCGGTGCGAGGCGCTCGCCCTGTCCAGCGAAGACGGCCTCGTGTTCGCTTTGCTGGGCGGCCGGCCCAGCCTCGGCGACGTGCGGATGTTGTGCCTGCCGCTGCTCACGGCGGCGCTGCGCGCCGAGCTGGCGGCGGAGGCCGCGCGGGGACGGGAGAGAGCGGCGCGCGTGGAGGCGCGGCACGCGGCGACCCTCACCACGGCGCTCGACGCCACGCGCGCCGACCTGGAGCGCACCCTGGGCGAGACCCGCCGGCTCAACGCCGAGCTGAAGGCATCCGACCAGGCCAAGGACGAATTCCTCGCCATGCTCGCGCACGAGCTGCGCAATCCGCTCTCCCCCATCGTCTCCGCGCTGGACATCCTGCGGGGGCAGGGACCGGGCGCGCCCTCCTTCGGCAAGTTCCTCGACGTGATCGATCGGCAAGCCCGCCACTTGACACGGCTGGTCGACGACTTGCTCGACGTCTCCCGGATCAGCCGCGGCCTCATCGAGCTGAGGCGGGACCCGATCATGCTGAAGAACGCGCTGCTCCAGGCGGTGGACAGCGTGCGGCCCCTGGTCGAGAGCGAGCGGCACACGCTCTCGGTGTCGCTTCCCGAAGAGCCCGTGGTGGTGTTGGCCGACGCGGTGCGCCTGACGCAGGTCTTCACCAACCTGCTCACCAACGCGGCGAAGTACACCAACCCCGGAGGGCGCATCGAGGTATCCGTGTCCCGCGAGGGGGGGACGGTCTCGGTCCACGTGCGCGACAGCGGGATCGGAATCGAGAAGGACATGCTCTCCCGCGTCTTCGACCTGTTCATGCAGGCGCCTCGCGCCCTCGATCGCGCAAAGGGTGGTCTCGGAATCGGCCTCACCCTGGTGCGCCGCCTGATCGCGCTTCATGGCGGCTCGATCGAGGCGAAGAGCGAAGGGGTGGGCAAAGGAAGCGAGTTCATCGTGCGGCTGCCCATCACCGATCAGCGGTTGCAGGGGCCGCAGGCTACTCAACCGGCGGCACGCGCAGACTCGCGGCGCGTGCTGGTGGTCGAGGACAACACCGACGCTGCGGAGATGTTGGCGGAAACGCTGCGGCTCAGCGGCTTCACCGTCCGCGTAGCCAACGACGGCGAGGCGGGGATCGCCGCCGCGCTGGAGTTCACGCCCGAGGTCGTCCTCGTGGACATCGGCCTGCCGAAGATGGACGGCTACGCCGTCGCCGGGGAGCTCCGCATGCGTCTGCCCGATACAAAGGTGGTCGCGCTTTCTGGATACGGCGGGGAAGAGTACCGGTCCCGCGGACACGGAGCTGGCTTCGACGCGTATCTGGTCAAACCGATCGAGCTGGATAGCCTGCTGGCGGTGCTGGATTCGGTGCGCAAGAGCACCCGCCAGCATTGACCGGGCGGTCCGACGGCTTCTATCGTCCCGGGCCTCACGGAGACGGGAGCCCCAAATGGAGCGGAAAGCGACGCTGCACCGCTGGGAGTCGATGCCGCGGGAGCAGCTCAACGAGGGCATCGGCCGGCGGATGATCACCGGCGACCGCATGATGCTGGCCCACATCTATCTGAAGAAGGGCGCGGTGGTGCCGCGCCACCAGCACGAGAACGAGCAGATCACCTACGTTCTCGAGGGCGCGCTGCGCTTCCGGCTCGGGGCGGACGGCGCCCAGCAGGTGGACGTGCGATCGGGCGAGGTGCTGACCATCCCGCCCAACCTCCCCCACACCGCCGAGGCGCTGGAGGACACGCTGGACGTCGATATCTTCGATCCTCCCCGCCAGGACTGGCTGGACGGGAACGACGCGTACCTGCGCGGCAAATAGGCGCGCGATGGACCTCAGGATCCGCGGCAAGGTCGCGCTGGTCACCGGAGCGAGTGCGGGGATCGGCGAGGCGGTGGCGCTGGCGCTCGCGCGCGAAGGAGTCCGGCTGGCGGTGTCGGCGCGAAGGCGCGACCGGCTGGAGGAGGTCGCGAGGCGCGCTTTGGCCGAAGGCGCGGAGCAGGCGCGGGCCTTCACGGCCGATCAGACCGATACGGGCTCGCTGCAGGCGCTCACGGCGTCCGTCGAGCAGGAGCTCGGCCCGGTTGACATCCTGATCGTGAATGGCGGCGGCCCCAAGCCGGGCTCGTTCACGCAGACGCCAGCCGCGGACTGGGATGCGGCCTACGCTCTCACCTTGCAGAGCGCACTGCAGCTGGTTCGCGCGGTGCTCCCGGGAATGCGCGCACGGGGGTGGGGACGCATCGTCGCTCTGGAGTCGGTCGTGGTGAAGCAGCCTTTTCCCGGAATGGTCCTCTCCAACGCCTTCCGCGCTTCGGTGGCGGCCGCGCTCAAGACCTTGTCCTCGGAGGTCGCCGCAGAGGGCGTCACCGTGAACACCATCGCGACCGGCCTGGTCGACACGGATCGGTTCCGCAAGCTCTATGACACGCCCGCCAAGGTCGCCGCTGCGGTCGCCGCCGTTCCGATCCAGCGGCCGGCTACCCCTGCGGAGTACGCGCCACTGGTCGTCTTCCTCTGTGGAGTGCCCGCAGGCTACGTCACCGGTCAGACCCTTTCGATCGACGGCGGGCTCACCGCAGGGATCTTCGGCTGAGCCTGCGCTCGCTCGAGCGGTCGCGACGAAGGGCGTAGTTCTCCCCACGGAGGCCGCGGCTGGACGAGCCCGCTAGGTTCCGGGGACTCATCAACGGAGGTGTGCACATGAAGAGAATCATCATCGCAGCCGCCGGCGTGCTTGCGCTGGCAGCGGGAGCAGCCCGGGCCACCGACGACAAGTCGGCGACAGAGGCGAATGCCCCCAGCAAGGGGACGAGCAGTTCGGCCACGCCGGGCACGGGTACGGCGGGCACGACTGCGACCGGCAACACCGCGGCGGGCACCAGCACTGCGGGGACCAGCGCGGACTTGCCGGCCGTCGGAGACGTGAAGGCGACCGATCCGGTGGCGATGGTCATCACCATCGTGCTGCCGTCGGGGGACGAGCAAAAGCTCAACGTCGCGAACGATGCCATGATCACGCGCGACGGCGACAAGGCATCGCTCGGGCAGGTGCAGCAGGGCGACAACGTGCGGGCCAGCTTCGATCCAACCTCCCACAAGGTCTCGAAGGTCGACGTGAGGTCGAAGAGCTCGAAGGCGCCGGACAAGTCGAAGTCGAACGACAGCTCGAAGTCCGACGACTCGCAGAAGAAGTGAGCCGAAGCCTGGGACCCGGCAGGAGACTGCCGGGTCCGGAATCACTTCGGTGGCATCGTCACCTCGTACAGGGTGGCCGCGCGCGCGACCAGACGGGCGATGACATCGGCGTAGAATCGCGGCATTGAACCGCCCACGTCTCCGGTCTGCGCCGGCGCGCTTCGTGCGTCGCGCCCGACGAACCGCTGCAGGAAACCGCTGTCGAGCACCGGCTTCACCCAGGTGTAGGACTCCTCGGTCACTTCGACGACTGAGGCCCCCGTTACCTTGCCGTCCGGCCCAACGGCGACGGCTACGCGCAGGGGGCCGTGAAGGGTGAACTCGCTGAGGAAGACGGTCGCCGCCACCAGCGCGCCCTCGGCTGTGCGGCCGACGTAGAACCGGTAGAAGTCGTCGTCCGCGTTCCATCCGGTCTGCTGCCGGATTGCATTCTGCTCCGCAGGCGACGGGCGCACCTCGCGGACGAAATAGCGCGTGGCAGCGGGAAGCAAGCGGACCACTGCCTCGCGATCGGAAGCGAGGACCACCGGCGGCGTGATGTGTGCCCGGGCAGGCATCGAAGCCAGGCCTGAGAGGACGGTCGAGCCGAGGAGGAGAGCGATTCTCATGCTCATACGGGATGCTCCTTCCGGAACCAGAGATCGTAAATAGAGAGGACGGCGATTGCGACGTAGCCGAGCGCGAACAGCGTGCCGCCGGCGGTGACCAGCACGCTCAGAGACGGGGAGACGAAGCGGGTGGCCCACATCCCGCCGATGTCGATCAGCGTTCCGGCGAAAGGCAGCGCGCCGATGACGCATTTGCTTCGTTCGCCGACGGAACTGAAGAGGAAGATGAGCGCTAGCAGGCCGGCGATGAGCGTCTGGCCGAACAGGTGCGTGTGGCTGGTCTGGATCAGGAGCGGCGTGCGGATGAAGACCTTCGCGGTGTCGGAGATCTGGGACACATCGATCTCCTTCTCAGCGCTCATCTGCCCGTGGTGCAGGTCCGTCATCGGCGCTTCGGGAGCGAGGCTGTCCCGGACGGCGGC
>DATBZA010000006.1:0-31471 GCA_036513415.1 Myxococcales bacterium
ATCACCGGCATCGACCTGTTCGTGCCGGTGATCAACTTCGTCGAGGGCAAGCCGGGCAACTCGCTCGCCGGCAACCAGCGCTCGCGGTTCCCTGCCAACATCTGGTGGTACCAGAGCTGTATGTCCCACGGCTGCAGCGGCCTGGGCCCCATTCTCGACGGCACCGGCGAGACCGGCTGGCCCACCTACGCCATCGACGCGGACGCGACCCGCCACCGCGCCATGGAGTGGCTGTCGTTCACCTACGACGTGCAAGGCGAGCTCTACTACGAGGTGACCGAGTCGTATTTCAGCGGGGACCCGTGGGTCAACCAGAGCGCCTTCGGGGGCACGGGTGACGGCACGCTCTTCTATCCAGGCACGCCGGCGAAGATCGGCGGGCAGACCGAAGTCCCGGTCGAGTCCCTGCGCCTCAAGGGCATCCGCGACGGCATGGAGGACTACGAGCTCCTGAACCTGGCGAAGCAGCTGGGCATGGCCGACAAGGCGAAGGCGATCGCAGCGGGCGTCTTCCCCAAGACGTACCAGGCGACCACCAGCCCCGCGGCCTTGGACAGCGCGCGGGCCGAGCTGGCCGCGCTGATCCTGCACGCGCTCGGCAAGGAGGGCAGCGTGTGCGGCACGACGGCTTGCTCCACCGATCCGACGGCTCCGCCGACGGCGGCGTCCCAAACCGGGTTGCCCAGCGGCGGATGCTCGAGCTCAGGCGTGCAGTCCCTCTGGCTGGCGCTCCCGGTGTTCGCTCTCTTCGCGCTGCGGCGGCGCCGCGCCGCCTGATCGTCCGGGGTGGTCGGCTGTCGTCGGGGCTTGCGGCTCGCATCCGGGCCGCAAGCCCTGTCTAACTTTCCTTGGTCATGAAGTAGTGCCCGTGATGGACAGAGCCCACGTTGAGCGCGGCCTTTTTGACCCAGGTCAGGCCCTTTGGAAAGCCGTCCACGTAGCTAGCCACCCGGAGACCTGCGCGCTTCGCTTCCTCTTCCCATTGGCGCTTGGAGAGAAAACACACTCCGCACCCGGCGGTGTTCGCGCCCAACCGTCGCGCGACGGGGGCGAACGCCCGGCTTGCAGTTGCGTGAAAGATCAGACGCCCGGGCAGACCGTCGAGAACAAGACCGTTATAGAGATTCTCGAACACCGAGATCACGCCATTCGCGGAAAGCAGCTCGCGAGCCTGCTTGAGGATCTGGCGCTGCAGGCGCCGGGTTCCGGCGTAGGTTGACGTGACAAAGTGATGCAGTGTCCAGTTGAAGATCACGAGATCGAAGGTCCTCTTCTGGAACGTGCGCGTCAGGTGCTCCGCCGCGCTCAGGATGAGCTCCTTGCGCGGGTGAGCGGCATTCTCGGCGAGGAGGCCTCGAGCGCTGTCCAGAACAGTCCCGGTGGCGTCAGGGTACCGTTGAAGCAGCCGGTCTGCGAAGTTCCCGTTTCCTCCTCCCACATCGAGGAAGGAAAATGCTCTTCCAGAAAAGCGCGAATCGAAAGCTGGTTCAATCAGCTTCCACTCCCGTTCACAAACGTACTCGACGTTGAAGTCTTCGAGTTGGTCTTCCTGAAGCTTCTTCGCCTCGGCAACGTTGTCGCCAGGAGCTTCCCACCCTGGCGCGTTGTCGTCGCCAGTCTCCGCTGCTGCGTCGGGAATCCCTTCTTCGGCCAAACCCCAGGATCGGATTGCCATTGCCCCCTCCCCAAGCGCTTATGTAATCACGCCCCCGGTACCTGCAACGGCCGTCGACTCGCTCAAGCTGCCGACGCGGGCCATTGACCTGGTCAAGGGAGCACCCTCAGCACAGCCGCGCCGCCACGCGTTGCGACGTGCAGCGCAGGGGGGTCGACCATCGTGTCGAGTTGGAGGCGCAGCACGCTGTCGTCCGGAATTCCCTGTCCGGCGCGCATGGATGTGTGCTTTCCGGTCTTGGGGTCCCAGAAGACCAAACCGCTGCTCAGCCCGGCAACGACGAGCCGGCCATCGGGGAGCGCGATCATGTCACGGATGTGACTCTCCGGCACTCCCACGTCGCGGACGGGATCGTAGTAGGTGAACTGCCGCCCATCCCAGGCGGCGATCCCGTACGGCACGTCCGTGGGATCGTTGTAGAGCGTGCCACTCGCGAACCAGACCTTGCCGTCCTTCGCGACGGTGACGGCGCTGAGGTTGACCACGTCGCCCTCGAGCGGCGCGCAGAACACAGGCCGATTCCCCGAGCAGTTGCCGTCGTACTTATCGCCGAAATTTGGGTCGGTTGCTGCCTTGTGGTCATTGGAGCGCGGTGTGATGTACCACTCGCTGTTGTCGGCGAGGTACCGGATCTTGCCGGCCGCCCAGCGGCCAGCCACCCAAAGGTCGCCCTTTGCGTCTAGGGCGGCCCCGCGGAAGTCGCCCAGGCGCTGATCCGGATCTTCACCTTCATCCTTGCAATGGTGATGGTAGCAGACCGCCGGGTGCAGGTGGTCGCTCATCCACCGCCGGTTGTTCTCCTTCGAGTTGAACCACGTTCCGGGGATCGTCGGGCGCCACAGATCGGGGCTGAACTTGTCCACGCCGTGGTCGGTTGCGGCGTAGAGCTCGTGCGGATTCGTGAAGTGATCATAGACCATCTTCCAGACCGTCTTGTTGTGCCAGAACTCCACGCTGACGCCGGACACCATGTCGAACCGGACCACCTCCAGTTTGTCGGGCTTTCCCGGAGTGTTGACCAGGCGCACGCGGTCCAGCTTTCCGGTATGCCGGTCCGGATCTGACCAGAGGCCGTCGTTGATGTCCCAGGTATGCCTTCCGTAGTACCCGACGAAGACCTCGTTCGGGCCGCCGCCGACGATCTCGCTGATCCCAGGATCGGCGGCGCCTCCAAAGATCTTCCCGGAACGATCTCCGCCCACGAAAGAGCTGTCATCATAGGGGACGGGATTGGACTGAAGGTGCAATCCATCCGCGGCGTCGAATCGGCGGAACGTGTTCTCCCCAGGTTTGAGGAGGTAGAGGGCCTGGTTGGTGGCCACCCACAGGTTCTGGGAGGTGCCTCCGCCTTCCTTCACCACGAGCTCGTCGGTGGAAACCGCCACGACCGGCGTTTCACCGATACCGTCCCCATAGCCGTATTCGACGTTGGCGATGGGCCATGGTCCCTTGGTACCAAACGCCGTTGAGCCAGGAACCGGTCCTGCGTCCACAGGCCCGGCGTCCACAGGCCCGGCATCGACCGGTCCGGCATCCGCTGCTCCGCCGTCCCCTGCGTCCGCCGGACCCTCCTTCGATGGATCGACGCCGATCGAATTGCCTGGACCCTTCGCGCAGGCCGCCCCCAGTAGCGCGACCGCTACCATCCACTTGGCAACTTTCCCCACGACGCCCTCCCCCCCAACCCCGAGTGCACGAATCCGGTGGATCCCATTGCGAGCGGCGGGCCAACGCTAGCGCGGCCGCTGCCTCGATCGGCCGCCACGCGCCGCAGGCGTTCGCGCCAAAATGCCCGAGTTTCAAGAGCAAATCCCCTTCCGCCAGGAGGAAGCGCCTTTCCACCGATGAGAAGGCGCCTTCGGCTTCCCGGCATGCGCAGCGGGGCATTTGCTGAAGGACATCTCCAGGCAAGGCACAAGGTGCTCTCGCGGACGGAGAGGGGCCCGAGGAAAGTGGGCGGGCGCAGGCCGTCGCCTACGCCGCGCGCTTGCGGTTGCCTGCGCTCGAGAGGATCGTCGAGAGGCGCTGTCCCACTTCGGGCCAGAGGTAGCCTCGCTCGATCACGCGCCGGCGGCCGGCCTCGCCCATCGCGGCGCGACGCGCGGGATCGTCGAGCAGCTCGGCGATCGCCTGCGCCAGCGCCTTCGCGTTCGCAGGCGGCACGCAGACCCCGGTTGCCCCGAGGATCTCGGGGACCGCTCCTACCTGCGTTCCGACGCACGGGACCTTGCTCAGCATCGCGTCGAGGAACGCGATCCCGAACGGCTCGCGCAACGTGGGCAGCACGAAGATCGTGGCTGCCGAAAGCAGGCGCTTCACCTCTTCGAAGGGCACGCGACCTAGATTGGTGACCCCTTCGGATAGCTCGAGGGTTTCGGTGGGGCCGGCGAGAACCAGGCGCAGGTCCGGACGCGACTGGCGCAAGAGCTCGAAAGCCTTCAGCAGCACGGGACCACCCTTGCGCCGCCAGCCGGCGGTGCCGACGAACAGCAGCGTGCGCCCGTCATCCGCGTGCTGCGGTTCGCGCTCCGGCACCACGTTGGCGCCCGCGCCCACGACGTGCACCCGTTTGGGGTCGAGGCCGTAGTCGCCGATGAGCGAGTCGCGCACCACGTTCGAGAAGGTGGCGATGGCGATCGCTTGGAGGTACGTCTCCCGCTCGCGCGCGAGCCAGGCACTTCCAAACGCAATGTGCCTGCCGATGTCCGCTTCCGGCACGGGCGGCTGCCGCTCGGCGAGCAGGCAGGTGTTGTCGAGCAGCATCACGTACGGGAACCTCGGCGGCCGCCCGGGAGCGAACAGGGCGCCGTTCTGCAGCACGACGTCGGGCGGCTCCGCCAGTCCGGCGAGGAGCGCACCTGCCCTCTTCGAGTGTTGCTCGAAGGCGTAGAGCGTGTTCAAGCGGTGGTGGATGAGCTGCTGCCCGTGCCTGAGAGCGCTGGCCGCCAGCGACATCAGGACTCGCGGCGTCGGCCGGGGCCGCCGCGTCCGCGGGTTTCGGAGCGCGAGCACTCCGGTCGGGTCCACGCGAACCACGTCGTGCCCGAGGGCGACCAGCGACTTCGCCAAATTGGGCGTCACGCCGCTCTGGTCGCCATAGTTGACGTACGCGATGCGCATCTAGGCCGCCTCCCTCATGACCAGCAACTCGGGTTTTCTCTGCGGAATCCAGGCGCGCACTGGCGGGAGGACACCCATCGCGCGCAGCGCTGCCAGGTACGCGATCGCGAACGCCAGTCCGGCCGTACAGAGCTGGACGATGAGCGGACCGCGGGCCAGGCGCAGCGCGAGCGCGCCCGGCGCCGCGGCGATCAGCGCCGCCGCCGCCTGCAACCAGATCTCCCGCGGCAACGTGCCGAGCATGCTCGCCTCGAACAGGACCGCCGCCCGGCGCAGCAGGACGAGGCGGCAGGCCTCTTCGGCGCAGATCCAGCCCCCGAGCGCGCCGATGGGCCCGAAGAGCCGCAAGCCCGCCCACACCAACGGGACCGTCAGCGCCAGCTTGCAGACGCTGACCGACAACATGAAACGGTTCTGCGCGCGGGCGCGCATCAGCCCTTCGAGGGGAAGCGCGGCCATCGGAATGGAGACGAGCGCGAGGCGGAAGATCGGCACCGCGCCGAGATACCGGTCGGTGAAGAGGAAGCGGATCACTTCGGGTGCGGTGATGGCGAGGAGCACCACGAACGGCACGAACACGAACGAGAGCCGCGCCACGGCCTCGCGGAAGAGGCGCAGCGCCCCGGCATTGTCGCCCCTGGCGTCGTGCTCCGCGATGCCGAGCTGGAGGATCTCCGAGACCGGGGTGTAGAGCATGTCCACGATGGGGAGCTGGAAGCAGCCGACGCTGTAGACGGCAAACGCGGCGGCCGTGACCGTCGCGCTGACCAGGTAGCTGTGGAACTGCTGCTGCGGGATGATCAGCGCGAAGGCGACACCGAACGGGAGGGTGTACGCGAGCTGGCGGCGCAGGTCGCGCGGCGAGATGCGCAGCCCGCGGCCGCCGAGGACGATCCAGCACGCGGCCGCCTTGGCAAAGGTGGCGACCATCACGCCGGCGAAGGCGCCGGCCAGCGAGCCCGTCCACAAGGCCCCGACGATCAGGCAGAGCGAGTAGAACGCCTCCGAGGCGACGCGGACGGCCGCGCTTGCCTTGATGCGGCCTGAAGCCATCAGCGCCAGGTCGAAGGAGGATCCAGCCAGGCGGAAGGCGGTGAAGGCGGCGACGGACGGCATCACCTCCCGAAGCTCCGGGTTGTGAAAGGCCGCGCTGACCAGAGACCCCAAGCCCAGCAGCAGGGCGGCGGCGAGCGCTCCCAAGCCTGTAGTGAGCAGGAGCACGTGCGAGATCCAGGCGCCCCTGTTCTCCGGCTCGCGAGGAACGAAGTAGACCAGGCTCTGGTTCAGGCCGAGCGGCAGGACGAGAAATAGCGTATTCGAGAGCAACCACGCCTGCTTGAAAGTCCCATAGCCCGCCGGCACCAGCATCCTCGCCAGCACCATGGGAATGGCGAACGTGAGCGCTGCGACCCCGAGCCGGGCAAGCAACAGCGGTCCCGCTCGTCGCAGGATGGAACCATGCGGCGTTTCGTGCATCCCCCCTCCGTCCAAAATAGGATGTGCAGCTGTGCCCTTGCGGACAAGTTGCATTGACGCAACGCACAATGAGTTAAGATGCCGCCCATGAAGACGAAATCTGAATTGCTGAAGGACGCGCGCTCCCAGGTGCCGGAGGTGCAGCCCCTGGACCTGTCGCGCCAGTCCCCCGGCCCGGTCATCGTGGACGTCCGCGAGAAGGACGAGACGGACGCGGGGATGCTGCCAGGGGCCAAGCCCGTTCCGCGCGGCTTCCTGGAGCTGCGGATCGAGGAGACCGTACCGGACCGTGGCGCGGACGTGGTGCTCTACTGCGCCGGAGGCACGCGGTCGCTGCTCGCGGCCAGGACGCTGAAGGACATGGGGTATACGCGGGTCCGGAGCCTGGCCGGAGGCTACTCGGCGTGGAAGAGCGCGGGGCTCCCTGTAGAGACCCCGGTGCGCCTCACGGACGCGCAGCGCGCGCGTTACAGCCGGCACCTGATCATCCCTGAGGTGGGAGAGGCGGGACAGGCGAAGCTGCTCAATTCGAAGGTGCTGCTGATCGGCGCCGGCGGGCTGGGTTCGCCGGCCGCGCTCTACCTGGCGGCGGCGGGCGTGGGCCGGATCGGGATCGTCGACGACGACGTGGTGGACGCGTCGAATCTGCAGCGGCAGATCCTGCACTCGACCGAGCGGGTGGGGATGCCGAAGACGGAGTCGGCGAAGAAGACCCTGCAGGCCCTCAATCCGGACGTGGTGGTGGACGAGCACCGCGTCCGCCTGCAGCGCGAAAACGCGCTCGAGCTGTTCTCGAAGTACGACCTGATCGTGGACGGGTCCGACAACTTCGGGACCCGCTACCTGGTGAACGACGCCTGCGTCCTCCTGGGGAAGCCCAACGTGCACGGATCGATCTTTCGATTTGACGGGCAGGCGACGACCTTCGTGCCGGGCGGAGGCAGGCCCTGCTACCGCTGCCTGTTTCCGGAGCCCCCGCCGCCGGAGCTTGCCCCCTCCTGCCAGGAGGCGGGCGTCCTGGGCGTCCTCCCGGGGATCATCGGGATGGTGCAGGCGGTCGAGGCCGTGAAGCTGCTATTAGGGCGGGGCGAGCCGCTGGTCGGCCGTCTGCTGTTGTATGACGCCTTGGAGCAGAAGTTCCGGGAGGTGAAGTACGCGCGCGATCCGGCCTGCCCCGCCTGCGGGGACAACCCCATGCGAGAGCTGCTGCCGGAGTACACGGAGGCTTCTTGCGCGATTGCGCCCAGGCGCCCGGAAAAAGCAAGCGTGCCCCGGTCTTCTTCACCGGGACACGCACGGACAGCATAGCTCCCGCGCCGCCTCGGGCGGCCGAGGCTACCCGTACGACTTTTCCTGCTTCTCCTGCTCTTCCTTGCAGCGGATGCACATGGTCGTGACCGGCCGCGCTTCCAGGCGCTTGACGGAGATCTCTTCCTCGCAGATCTCGCAAATGCCGAAGGTGCCGCTCTCGATCCGACCGAGCGCGTCATCGATCTTCTTCAGCAGGAACTTCTCCCGGTCACGCAGCCGGAAGACCATGCTCTGCGTGTACTCCGAAGAAGCCAGATCGATCTCGTCAGGAAGATCGTCGGTGTCGAAGGCCGCCTCCTCGGTGAGCGTCTTGCGAGCGCTGAGGAGAAGGTTCTTCTTCGATTCCTCGAGGATCTTCTTGAAGCGCTTCAAGTCCTTCTGGTTCAAGGTACTGCCCCCGCGCAACGCTGCTGCCCGACTAGGTGCCATGGGATCGTCGCTCCGGCAAAAGACCGGCAAAAAAGAGGCGGAATACTAGGAACCCATTAGGGTCCCGTCAAGGCGAACCTTTCATGGCCGACAGCAAGCTCGATCGGGAGTTCCTGCGCAGCATCCTGACGCTGGCCGCCCGACCCGCGGTCGACCACCTCTTGATCGTGACCGATATTCCGCTCTCCAAGGACGAGCTGCGGGGGCGCCCCATCAAGAAGAAGATCATCTACGCGGTCAGCGAGGAGCAGCTGGCGCAGAACCTCCGCAAGCAGGGGTATGTCTGTGTGACCGTGCCGCCCTACGACTACTCGCGCATCGAGAAGGTGAAGGTGGCGCTGGTGGCGGCGGTGACCGCGGACGTGCTGAAGGACGGGGAGGACGTCCTCTGCCTGACAGGGCGGACCGGGTCGCGCCTGCCCGACACGGTGGTGCGGCTGCAGATCGGGCGCGGATTCGAGGAGAAGGCGTCCATCGACACGCAGGGGCTCGGGGACGAATTCAGCCCGCAGGTGGTCGAGGCGCTGGTTTCGCTGGCGATGGCGATAGGGCACGAAGGATTCGAGGGGCACCCCATCGGGACCATCTTCGTGCTGGGCGACTCGACAGCGGTGATGGAGCAGAGCAAGCAGCTGACGATCAATCCGTTCCAGGGAATCTCGGAAGCGGAGCGGAACGTGCTCGATCCCACGATTCGCGAGGCCATCAAGAACTTCGCCGTGCTGGACGGGGCATTCGTGATCCGCGAGGACGGCGTGGTGCTGGCGGCTGGACGCTATCTACAAGTTGGCGAAGGGAATGTGGAGCTGCCGCTCGGGCTCGGAGCGCGGCACGCGGCCGCGGCGGCGATGACCGTCGAGAGCAACGCGGTGGCGATCTCCGTCTCGCAGAGCAGCGGGGCGGTCCGCGTCTGGAAGAGCGGACAGGCGGTGCTCGAGCTGCAGCAGGTGGCGAGGCGATCCTAGCCCCGGCCACCGTAGGTGGCTCAGGGGCTACGCCTGAGCGAGGTCATTCGGCAGTCCCGGCTTTGAGGTGCGTTCCAGCGCGCAACCCGTGATACACCGCGCGCGATGCCTCACCGGTTCCTCGAAGCTTGCCGCCGCCGTCCCGTCGACAGGACGCCCATCTGGCTGATGCGCCAGGCCGGGCGCTACCTCCCCGAGTACCGCGCCGTCCGCGCCAAGGTCTCCTTCCTCGAGCTCTGCAAGACGCCGGACCTCGCCGCCGAGGTCACCATCCAACCGGTGGACATCCTCGGAGTCGACGCCGCCATCCTCTTCAGCGACATCCTGGTGGTCCCGGAAGCGATGGGCATGCAGCTCATCCTCGAGGATGAGGGGCCCCAATTCCCCGCCCCCCTTCGCGCGCGGTCGGACATCGAGAAGCTGCGCGTCCCCGACGCGGAACAGCACCTCGGATTCGTCATGGAGGCGATCCGCCGCACGCTGAAGCGTCTCGACGGTCGCGTGCCGCTGATCGGTTTCTGCGGCGCTCCCTGGACGCTCGCGGCGTACATGATCGAGGGCAAGACGTCTCGGAGCTTCGAGAAGGCGAAAGCGATGATCTTCGGCGACGAGGAGCTCGCGCACGTGCTCCTGGGAAAGATCACCGACGCCCTGATCGGCTACTTGAACGCGCAGCTCGCGGCGGGAGCGCACGCGGTACAGATCTTCGACTCCTGGGCGGGAGCGCTCGGGCCGGAAGATTACGCCCGGTTCGGGGCGCCTTACCTGGCGCGCGTGATCGGCGGGCTCAAGCGCAATCCGCGCGAGCCGCAGCCGGTGATCGTATTCGGTGTCGAGACGGGCGAGATCCTCTCCCAACTCGCCGCGACCGGCGCCGACGTGGTGGGCGTCGACTGGCGCGTTCCCCTCGACGAGGCCCGCGGGCGCGTCGGACCGGGGGTCGCCCTGCAAGGCAATCTCGATCCGGCGACGTTGTTCCTGCCGCTTCCGAAGCAGGAGAAGCGCGTTGCCCGGGTGCTGGAGCTCGCGAATCTGGCGGGCCCGGGACACATCTTCAATCTCGGGCATGGAGTGTTGGTGGGGACTCCGGTCGAGAACGTGAAGGCGCTGGTCCATCAGGTGCACGCCCACACGCCCCCCCGCTGAGCGGCAGCGAGGGCACGTCCGTCCGTCCGTTGCGTCTCCGCGCCGCCTGTACAGCTTGGAGGGATGGGTGCTCGTCGTCCCTTTTGCTTCCTCGCCGCGGCCATCGCACTCGCCGCGGTTGCGCTAGCGGCGCGGGCGCAGGTGACCTCCCCGAACACGAGCAGGGCCGATCGCGCGACTGCGGCGCCGCCCAGCGCCGCCTCCGGCACGCTGCCGGTCGCCCCCCGCATCGTCATGTTTTCCGGCACGGGCATCGTCGTGTTCTCGGGGCCGGCGGACGTCGGCGACTTGACCCCCGGCCTCAAGGTAGACGCCGCACCTCGCTCGGATGCAGGCAGGCAGGTCAACGCCGGCGCGGAAGTCGGGCCCGGACCGCAGATCGGCGGAACGGAATCGGACGCGGGAACCTGGTAATGGCGCAGCCAGCGAAGCGGTAGGCGCTGCGGGGCGGGGGCTCACCTGATACACACGGCGGATGATCCCGCTCCGGCGGCCTTCGCCCGCGCCGCACACCGGCGTGCTGCTCCTCCAACTGGGCGGGCCGGACTCGCTTGACGCCGTCGAGCCGTTTCTCGAGAACCTGTTCCGCGACCCGTTCCTGATCCGGATCCCCTTCCTCAAAGGGCCGCTCCGACGATGGTTCGCGCGGGCCGTGGCCAGGCGCCGCGCGCCGCACGTCCGCGCGCTGTACGCCGAGATCGGCGGCCGCTCTCCGATCCGCCCGCTCACGGAGGCCCAGGCGCGGCGCCTGGAGGAAGAGCTGGGCCCGGGGTTCCGCTGCTACGTCGCCTTCGCCGCCTGGACGCCCTTCATCCAGGAGGCCGTGGCTCACGCCCGGGCGGACGGCTGCACGCGGCTGGTCGGGGTCTCCCTGTTTCCGCAGTGGTGCTCGGCCACCACGGAGTCCGTCTTCTTCGGCCTGCGCCGCGCGGTGGCCGGAGCGCTGCCGGTTGCGGAGGTCGACCGGTACCCGGACGACCCGGAGTACCTGGATTCGCTCGCGAGCACCGTGCACGAAGCCTTGCGGCGGTTCCCCGATCCCCGCCGCGTGCACGTCCTCTTCAGCGCCCACGGCGTCCCGCAGAGCCTGGTGCGCCGCGGCGACCCCTACCAGCGCGAGATCCAGCGCACGGTCGAGGGCGTGCGGCAGCGCCTGCCCGCCGGGCAGAGCTGGTCGCTGAGCTACCAGAGCAAGGTCGGGCCGGTGAAGTGGCTGGAGCCCGCGTCCATCGATCACATCCCGGAGCTCGCCCGCCGGGGCGTCGGTGAGGTGCTGGTCGTTCCAGTGGCGTTCGTGTCCGACCACATCGAGACGCTGCACGAGCAGCGCATCCTGCTCGCGGGCGTCGCGAAGGCCGCCGGCATCGAGCGGTACGAGGTGGCGAACGCCATCAACGATTGCCGGCTGTACGCCCGCGCGCTCGCCCGGCTGGTTAGGCAAGCGCTGGAAACCAGGTCACTTTCAGGGCTGCCGGCCGCTCGCTGCCCCCCCCTCCCGCCGGAGATGTGTTAGGGAAGGGTCGGCCATGGAGCAACCCGCGCCCTCCCCGGCGCCGAGCACCGTTCCCCCTCCATCATCCGAACCTCCGGTCCCGGGGCCCATCAGCGGGTGGCAACGGTTCAAGCGGATCCTGCTGGGTGGGCCCAAGGACTTCCAGGACCCACACCTCTTCCACACGCTCTCGCTGGCGGCCTTCCTCGCCTGGGTGGGACTGGGCGCGGACGGGTTGTCCTCCAGCTCCTACGGCCCCGAGGAGGCTTTCAAGAACCTCGGCGACCACCAATACCTCGCCGTTTTCCTCGCGCTGGCCACCGGTCTGACCGTCCTGATCATCTCGGCGGCCTACACCAAGATCATCGAGCATTTTCCCTTCGGGGGCGGCGGGTACGTCGTCACCTCGCGCCTGATCGGTCCGCGCGCGGGCGTGGTGAGCGGGGCGGCGCTGCTGATCGATTACGTCCTCACCTGCACGACGTCGGTGGCGGCCGGCGGCGAGGCCATCTTCAGCAACTTCCCGCAGCAGTGGCACGTCTGGAAGCTGCCCGTCGAGCTGGTGGCCATGGCCACCCTCACGGTGCTGAACCTCAGGGGCATCCGGGAATCGATCCGCGTCCTGATGCCCATCTTCCTCGCCTTCCTGATGACGCACGCCATCCTGATCGTGGGCAGCGTCTTCTTCCACCTCGGACGGGCAGACGAGGTCGCGCGCAGCGTGTCCGACGGTCTCACGCGCGACCTGAGCACCATGGGATTCGTCGGTCTGGCCCTGCTCTTCCTGCGCGCGTACTCGCTGGGCGCGGGCACGTACACCGGCATCGAGGCGGTCTCCAACGGGCTCAACATCATGCGCGAGCCGCGCGTCCTGACCGGCAAGCGGACCATGGTCTACATGTCCACGAGCCTGGCGGTCACCGCGGGCGGGATCATCCTCGGTTACCTGCTGATGGGCGTCCACCCGGTGCCCGGCAAGACGATGAACTACATGCTGGCCCAGATGCTGGCCGGCAACTTCCACCTGGGGCCGCTCCCCATCGGCCACTGGTACGTGATCGTCACCATCGCGTCGGAGGCCCTGCTGCTGTTCGTCGCCGCGCAGGCGGGATTCATCGCTGGCCCTCGCGTGATGGCCAACCTGGCCCAGGATTCCTTCTTTCCGCACCGCTTCGGCGCCCTCAGCGACCGCCTCACCATGCAGAACGGCGTGCTGCTGATGGGCGGCGCCTCGTTCCTGATGCTGCTGTACACCCGCGGGTCCGTCGACGCGCTGGTCGTGATGTACGCCATCAACGTCTTCGTGACCTTCGCGCTCAGCCAGCTCGCCATGATCCGGTACTGGCGGCGCCCGGAGACGCGCAAGCGCCACTCGGAGTGGCGCAGGCCGCTGGCCATCGCCGTGATCTGCTTCGTGGTCTGCAGCTTCATCCTGGTGGTGAACCTGTTCGAGAAGTTCGCCGAGGGCGCCTGGCTGACGGTGATCGTCACCGGAGCGCTGGTGGCGCTCTGCATGGTGATCAAGCGGCACTACAGCGGCGTCTTCGCGCGCCTCAAGGGCCTCGATCAGATCCTCACCGCCCTGCCGACCAGCTCGCCGCCGAAAGTTCTCCCGCTGCAGAAGAAGAAGCCCACCGCGGTGCTCCTGGTGGGAAGCTTCTCGGGGCTCGGGATCCACTCGCTCTTGACGGTGGTCAAGCTCTTTCCCCGCTACTTCGCCAACGTCGTCTTCATGTCGGTCGGCGTGGTGGACAGCGCCACGTTCCAGGGCGTTGAGGAAGTGGATCGGGTGCGGGATGAGACCGAGGAGGCGCTGAAGAAGTACGTGGACCTCGCCCGCGGGATGGGCATTCCGGCGGACCAGAAGATGTCGATGGGCACCGAGGCGGTGAGCGAGTGCGAGAGGCTCGCCGCCGAGGTGGCGAAGGAGTACGAGCGCAGCATCTTCTTCGCCGGAAAGCTGATCTTCGAGCGGGAGAAGTGGTGGGACCGGCTCCTGCACAATGAGACCGCGTACCAGATCCAGCGGCGCTTGCAGTTCAAGGGGCTGCCGATGGTCGTGCTCCCGGTGCGCGTGCTCGAGGAGTAGGATTTCTTGCGACGTTCATCGCTGGGACCAACGGAGGATGCTGGCTGGGACTGGGCCGGCTAACACATGCCCCCGACCATGGATCCCGGGCCAGAGCCGCCCCTTCCGCCCGAGCGCGAGCGCGGGTTCCGGCGGGTGGGGCGCGCGGTCCTTGGGGGTCCGAAGAACCTCCACGATCCCCATCTTTTCCACTCGCTCTCCCTGGCCGCTTTCCTCGCTTGGGTCGGCCTGGGCGCTGACGGGCTGTCCTCCAGCGCCTATGGCCCCGAGGAGGCGTTCAAGAACCTCGGCGACCACCAGTACCTCGCGGTCTTCCTCGCCGCGCTGACCGCGATCACCGTGGTGGTGATCGCCGCTTCCTACAGCAAGATCATCGAGCACTTCCCTTTCGGCGGCGGTGGCTACGTCGTCGCCAGCAGGCTTTTGGGTCCGCGCGCGGGTGTCATCTCCGGCTCCGCGCTGCTGGTCGACTACGTGCTGACCATCACCACCTCGATCGCGGCCGGTGGGGAAGCCGTCTTTTCCAACCTGCCGCAGAGCGTCCACTCTCTCAAGCTGCCGGTGGAGTTCGTGGTCATCGTCCTGCTCACGATCCTCAACCTGCGCGGGGTGAAGGAGTCGGTGCGCACGCTGGTGCCGATCTTCCTCATCTTCCTGGCGACGCACGTGGTCATGATCGGCGGCTCCGTCCTCTTCCATCTCGGCCGGGCGGACGAAGTGGCGCGGAGCGTCTCGACCGGTCTGTCCCACGACCTGGGCACCATCGGGTTCTTCGCCACCGCGGCGCTCTTCCTGCGCGCCTACTCGCTTGGCGCCGGCACGTACACCGGCATCGAAGCGGTCTCCAACGGCCTGCAGATCATGCGCGAGCCGCGCGTCGCCACCGCCAAGCGGACCATGATCTACATGGCGGTCAGCCTGGCGCTGACCGCCGCCGGCATCATCCTCGGGTACCTGCTCATGGACGTGCATCCCGAGCCGGGGAAGACGATGAACGCCGTACTGGCGGACAGGCTTGCAGGGAGCTGGAACCTTGCTGGCATCCCGCTGGGCCACGCCTTCGTCGTGATCGCGCTCACCTCCGAGGCCCTGCTCCTCTTCGTCGCGGCGCAGGCCGGCTTCATCGACGGCCCGCGAGTGATGGCGAACATGGCGCATGACTCCTGGCTGCCGCACCGCTTCGCCGCCCTGAGCTCCCGCCTGACCATGCAGAACGGCGTGCTCCTGATCGGCGCCACCTCGCTGTACATGCTTTGGTACACCGGCGGATCGGTCGATGCGCTGGTGGTGATGTACTCGATCAATGTCTTCGTCACCTTCTCGCTCAGCCAGGCCGGCATGATCCGCTACTGGTGGATGAAGGAGACGCGCCGCAAGTACCCGGACTGGTGGCGGCACCTTCCCCTCCATCTGATCGGATTCGTCCTCTGTTTCGGGATCCTGGTGGTCAACGTGCTGGAGAAGTTCACCGAAGGCGCCTGGCTGACGGTGGTGGTGACCGGCGCGGTGGTCTCGCTCTGCATGCTCATCAAGCGCCACTACATCGGCGTCCGTGCGCGCCTCGGCCGCCTCGACCAGATCCTCACCGCGCTGCCCCAGACGGCCCCGAAGAAGGAGCTGGAGCTGCAGAAGAAGAAGCCCACGGCGGTGCTGCTGGTGGGAGGTTTCTCGGGCCTGGGCATCCACGCGCTGCTCACCATCATGAGGCTGTTCCCGCGCTACTTCGTGAACGTGGTGTTCATGTCGGTGGGGGTGATCGACAGCGCCACGTTCCAAGGCGTGGAGGAAGTGGATCGGGTGCGCGAGCAGACGGAGGACGCGCTGCGCAGGTACGTCGAGCTCGCCCGCGGCATTGGAGTCCCGGCGGACTACCGGTTCTCGATCGGCACCGAGGCGGTGAGCGAGAGCGAGAAGCTCGCCCACGAGGTGGCGAAGGAATACGAGCGCAGCATCTTCTTCGCCGGCAAGCTGATCTTCGAGCGGGAGCGCTGGTGGGACCGGCTGCTGCATAACGAGACCGCGCTCCTGGTCCAGCGCCGGCTGCAATTCGCCGGGCTACCGATGGTCATCCTTCCCGTCCGCGTGCTCGAATGACGGGCGATGCGGGTCCTCCTGCTGATGCGGCTCCTCCTGCCGATGCGGGTCCTCCTCTCCTGCGCGGCGCTCCTGGCGTGCCATTCCCAGGCGCAGCCCTTGTGCGCCTCGCGCCCGGACGTGGTGGACCCTTGCGGCGGCGCGGATGCCGGTGTCGGTGCGCTTCCGGGAACGCCCGATCCAGGCGCGGTGCCCTCCGGCGCCGTGGGCCCGGGCGGGGGCGCCGTCGATCGGTTGTGGTTCGCGACCACGGGGGATACGCGCCCGGCCGAATGCGACCAGACCAACGCGTACCCGAAAGCAGCCATCGCCCAGATCGCCGCGGCGATGAAGGCGCTGCGGGTGCAGTTCACGGTGGATCTTGGCGACCACATGTACGTCTGCAACCAGAGCGACGCCGAGGCGCGCCAGCAGATGGGCTTCTACATGGAGGCCATCGCGCAAGGCCCTTCGACCTGGTGGATGACCATGGGCAATCACGAGTGCGGGAGCGGCGCCTACCCGTACGCGTGCTTCGTCGGCGGGCCAGCCGATGCGAACTTCTCGGCGTACATGACCGCGCTCCGGCGGCCGCAGCCCTACTACGCCAACGACGTGCAGACGTCGCTCGGGCTGGCGCGGTTCGTGGTGATCGCCGACGACGCGTGGAACGCGACGCAAGCCGCGTGGCTGCGCGACACCCTGACCGATGCGGACGCGCGCGCCAGGTACACCATCGTCGCGCGCCACCACCCCGTCCAGGGCACCCGGACGGGCTCGCCTGAGATACTCAGTGTACTGCAACAACACAAGTACGCGCTGATCCTCACCGCGCACAACCACGAGTACCAGCACGACGCCGCCACCTGGCAGGGGCGCTCCGCCGTGGTGGGGCTCGGCGGCGCCGGCGGCAAATGGGGATTCGGAACGGTGCTGCAGGGTTCCGATGGCGGGCTGGTGTTCGTGCAGCGCGACGCGAACGGCAACCCTATCGGCGCGCCTTGGAGGGTGGGTCCGCAGTAGCTTTCGCCAGCGGAAGCCCTTCCACGATCGCGCGCGACCGCGGCTTCAGGTTCCAGCGCGGCTCGCTCCTGCTCGGCGGTAGCGCGTCCACGTCGATGCGGACGATCGCGCCCTTGCGGAAGTCCACCCGGGCGGCGTCCGCCTGGTCGAGTTGCGCGAGCGCGGCGACCAGGAGCGACATCTGCGGATCGTGACCGACCAGCGCGACGGCCTCGCCGTCCTTCACGCGCTTGGCCACGGCCGCGAAGACCTTCGAGACTGGAACCCCCGGGCGCAGCTCCTCGAGCACGCCCACCTCGTCCTGCTTCACCGCGCGCGCGAGGATCTCCGCCGTTTGCACTGCCCGGACCAGCGGGCTGGTGAAGAGGTGATCGATCGGCTCGCCGATCTGCCCGAATTCGCGCGCGGCCCGGCGAAATCGCCTCCGCCCTTTCGCCGTGAGCGGCCGGGACTCGTCGGGCACCTCGGGAACGGGATCGGCGGCGATGCCATGCCGGACGAGGTAGACGCGGATCATCGATCACCTCTCCATCATGCGGATGCGAACCGGCCCCCCGGCGATCTGCTCCAGGAGATCGGCTTTCTGGCGGGCGGACCACACCTCCAGGTCGCTGCCTCGCTCCGCCTTGACGTCGATGTGCACGCCGTTGCCCCACTGCCGCGCGGTCAGCGAGCGGATGTGGCGGCGGTGGCCGCGATCGAGCCCGTCGGCCACGCGCAGGATGGCGGCGAGAGTGCGCACGACCACCCGCTCCTGGGGCGTGAGGCGCTGGAACTCCTCGTGCCCGTCCTTGGGCGAGCTGCGCCGGTGGTATCGGGCGATGGTGGCGATCAGCTCCCGCTCGCGATCCGTATAGCCGGGCAGATCGGCATGGTACAGGAGGTAGTAGCTGTGCTTGTGGTGGCGGTTGTACGAGACGAATGCGCCCACGTCGTGCAGCATGGCGGCGGCGTGCAGCAGCGCGCGCTCTTCCTCGCCCAGCCGGTGCAGGTCCGGGAGCTGATCGAACAGGGAGAGGCTGAGATGCGCCACCTGCTCTGCGTGCTCCTCGCGATAGGCGCAGCGGCGTCCAAACGCCCGCAACCCGTCGAGCACCGCGCTTTCCTGGTGCAGGTGCGCTCCGCGCTGCCGCACGGTCCGGCGGATCAGGTCGGCCATCAGCCCGTCACGCAGGCCGCGCTGGGTGATCTCCAGCTCCTCGACGCGCAGCCGCCGCATGACGCCCTCGCAGATCGCGGTCCCGGCGTAGATGATGTCGCTGCGCTGCTCGTCGACGCCCCACTTGCGCCGCTGCCGCGAGGTGGAGGTCCGCAAGCGCTCCAGCACCCGCCGCACTTGCGCGTAGCTGACCGGCAGGCTGCCGGCGTCGTCGTTGCCGGCAAATCTCCTGGCGAGCTGCGCCACGGCGCCGGCAGTCCCCGCGGCGCCGATGATCCGGCGGTGCCTTCCGATGAGGAGCGGATCGATCTGCCCGAGTCCGTCCTGCACGGACTCCTCGACCAGCTTCACCTCTTTGCGCGCGACCGGATCGCTCTCGACGAAGAACTCCGTCAGGCGGACCGAGCCGAGCGGGATGCTGGAGGCGGTCTCGGGCTCCTCGCCTCGCGCGCTGATGATCTCGGTCGAGCCGCCGCCGATGTCGAGGATCAGGGAGCGCGCCGCGGGTGGATCTCCTTGCAGGACGCCGAGGCAGACCAGGCGGGCTTCCTCGGCGCCGCTGATCACCTCCAGGCCGATTCCGGCCCGCTCCCGGATGGTGCGCACCAGCGCCGCGCGGTTGGAGGCTTCACGCACCGCGCTCGTCGCCACCGCGCGGACCGTCCGGGCCCCGGCCCGTTCCGCCAGCTTGGCGAACCGCTCCATGGCGGCGGCGGTGCGGGTCATGGCGGCGGCCGCGAGGCGGCCCGTGCGGAACACCTGTTCCCCCAGCCGCACGGCGGCCCGATCTTCCGCCAGCACCTCGGCGCGGCCCTCCGGCGCCACCTCCGCGATCTGCAGGCGGACGGCGTTCGAGCCGAGGTCCACGACCGCGAGGACCTTCCCGCGATGCTTGGCCTGCGTCACTCCCCAGGCTCCATCACGAAGTCGTGGATCGACGGAACGTCAGGGTGCACCTCCACCGGCCGGCGGGAATGGTCGGTATCCAGGTGGACGACCACCGCGTCCGGGAAGCTTCGCTTGTAGGCGTTGACGTGCGTGGGCTCATTGTCGAACGCGCAGGCGAGCCCGCGCAATTGCTGGAGCCGCGCGTGGCAGATCTCCTTCCACCGATCGTCATCGTCCGCCAGCGCCGGCTTCAGCCAGAGCTGCACCCGCTCTCCGTCCGGGAGGGGAAACCCGGCGCGGCGGAAGCTCTCGAGGGTGCCCGGCCCCATCTGCTCGTGCCGGCCGGTGATGTAGAGGATCTCGCCGCCAGCTGCGAGGACCGCGCGCAGATAGTCGTGCGCGCCGGCGGCGGGCGTGTCGTCCTTGCAGTACTCGCTGCTGAAGAACCGGTCGCGCCAGAAGTCGCGGATGTCGGGGACGACGGTCTCGATCTCGGACTCGCTCAATCCGCAGCGGCGCATGGTGTCGCGCAGCTCCCAGCTCTGGACGGCTACCGGGGCGCACCCGGCGAGGCGCGCATCGCCGCGCAGGCGGCCGTACTCGCGCATGATGCGCGCCTGGCGGACCTTGTTCACCAGGATCGTGCTGTCGAGATCGAAGGCCGCGACGGGGCGGTCCGGACGGATGGCCGCGAGGGCGGCGCGCAGGATCCGGGTCTGCTCGGCCCTCTGGGCCCTGGCGCCGAAGGGAAGTGCGGTGACCATCGACCAAAGAAGGAGTAGCAGACGGATGCGGGGGTGGGAAAGGCGCTTCTTCGCGGCGGAATCGGGTTTCTCCACGACATTCGCCGACCTGGGAGCAAGCGCTCCATTCACGACACTCGCGGCGTGTGGATTTCCGCACGGTGGGCTCCGCGAGTTGGCCCGGCCCTCGCAAAGAGGACGGGGCCTCGTGCAGCCGGGGGCGGGAGGGCGTCCTGGAGAAGGTCGGGTTGAGGAAAGCGCTCGCCGCGGTGCTGCTCGCGGCGGCGTGTGGCGGCTCTTTGCTTCTGGGCGGCTCGGGCTCCAACTTCGGTGGCCCCAGTCCCTGGGGCGCAGCGAACACGATCCATGTCGCCGCCGATGGGATCCTCGAGCAGCCGGTGATCGGCGCGACCACCGACGAAGCGCAGAACCTCTGGGTGGCCACGCACTCGGCGCTGTACTTGATGAAGCCCGGCGAGCGCTCCTTCCGGCGCTTCACCGTCCACGACGGGCTTCATCTGCAGGGCAATGCGGTCGAGTACTGCGACTCGGACTTCGCGGCAGGGGACCGGAGGTGTCCGATCTTCGGGTCCGCGGCCGATCCGGGCATCAGCGAGATCGAAGGAGGCGCCGAGGGCGAGGTGTTCGTCGGCTACTTCGGCATCGACGATGGGAGCGCGGACTGGGGCGATCCGAATCGCCACAGCGGGAAGCTCGATCGGGTCCGACTCACCAGCTCTGGAAGCCTCCAGGTCGATCGATTGGACCTGGTGTCCACCAATACCGCTCAGTTCTGGCACAACCGCACCGTCGAGCGGATGCTCTACGACCACGTCCAGCACCCGCACGAGCTGTACGTCGGAACGAACCACGGAGTCGATCGCATCTGGCCGGACAAGTATCGCGCGCCGAAAAAGGGCGAGTGGTTCCTTGCCGCCACGAACGAGTGGCTCTCCGATCACCTCCACCCCCAAGTTTGCTACCACCGCGCCTGCGACGCCTCGGGGAGCGACCTGCGCCTCGGCGACTGGAAAGGCCTGGTGCTCTCGCCCGACGGCAACCTCTGGGTCGGCGGCCGCTGGACCGGCGGCCAGATCCGCTGGACTCCAGATCTCGCGGGTTGGCTGAACCGCCCCGGAAACCAGGCGTTCGCGGTCGCCTTCGGCGACCCGTACCGGGGCCCCTGCGGCTCGGGCAACTGCAACCAGCCCGTCTTCATGGTTCCCGCGGAGGGCGACGTCATCTCGGTCCAGGCGGTCGCGGTGGCTACAGACGGCCGGGTCTGGTTCGCCAGCGGGCGCACCACCGGCTACGACGTCCCCCGCGGCCTCGCCGTTTGGGACGGCAAGTCTTTCCGATACTACGACCCGCGACGCGACGCAGGCATGGGGGAAAACGACATCCGCGACATGGTGGCTCTGCCCGACGGCCGTCTCGTCCTCGGAGGCGCGAACACCGGCCTCGTCTTCTGGAACCCACAGACGGGCGCGCACAGCTCGCTTCGAGCGGGCCCTGACCTCCCCGACGATCACATCCTCCGTCTCAAGCTCGACCGCATGGTCGAACCACCGACGCTCTACGTCGCCACGTACGCTGGCGTCGCAGCACTCAGGAGACTCCCTTGAAGCGCAGAATCCGCAAACCGACGCGGTGAGGTCCTGGTCGCGCTGGTTGTATCGTTCGCTGAGACGCCGCCGGGCTGCATGGCCCTGCGCCGCCACGCAGAAAGCGAGCCCGCCGGCGAGGCATTTTACGTGAGGCGAGAGACACGGGGCGGCGCATTCTGCGCGTCGTATGCTTTCTGATGCGTCGGCGCGAGGGCCATTCACCCCGTCGGCTATCTGCGCGCGTCTCACCGCGTCGACACAACGCGCACCGCGCCCCGCGTTGGTCTGTAGCCTTCAGGGTAGGCTTCATTGCGTAGGTGAGCATTCGGTCGGCGAGAGCGCCGGTGCACAGGGCGCACGAGAGCGTTTTGCGTGCTCCCATTTCCGCGACTCAGATCAACGCGGGGCGCGGAGAGGACCAGTGCACTGGGCGTCCGCGCGCGGATAGCCGACGGGGTGAATGGCCCTCGCGCCGACGCATCAGAAAGCACACCTCGCGCTGTCCGCGAAGCCCCGTGTCTCTCGCTTCAAGTGAAGTCCCTCGCCGGCGGGCTCGCTTTCTGCGTGGCGGCGCAGGGCCATGCAGCCCGGCGGCGTCTCAGCGAACGATACAAACAGCGCCTAGAACTCGACCGGTACGGAGTCTTGGTCGGTGGTGGAGTCGACCAAAGCGGCTTCGGCTTCGAGGCAGACCTGGCGCAGCTCGTCCCGATCCTTCCAGCGGGCGAGCTCCGGCTCGTCGCAGGGCAGCCGGTTGTTGCCTTCGCCCCGCGCCTTGTGCAGCTCCGCCACCGCCTCCGCATAGCGATCCTGCCGCGCGTTGACTCGGGCCAGGTCGGCGTGGGCGATGCCGCGGGTGCGGGCCTCGTCGTCGCGGGTGGCGAGCTCGAGGCATTGCTCCAGGGCCTGGCGCGCCAGTGGAAGCTTGTGGGTTCGCAGGTACAGATAGCCGAGGCGGAGCGCGGCCAGCGGGCGTTTGGGCGTGGCGTTCAGCGCCTGATCGAGCAGCGGCTCCGCGCGGGGATCGCGCCCGGCGTCGATGTAGCGTGAGGCGGTCTCGATCAGGAGCTCGGGATCGCCTGGGTTGACACTCAGGGCCTTCTCAGAGATCGCGATCGCTTCGTCGGGCTGGCCGGTGCGGGCCAGCTCCCGGCCCTTCTTGGCCATCGCCCAGGGATGGTCGGGCGAGACCATCAAGTACCGATCGAGGATGGCGAGCGCCGCTTCGTCGTCGCCCTGCTCCATCCGGTCCTCGGCGAGATAGCCGAGGGCGTGCAAGAAGCCGCGGCGCTCGATCACGCCCCGCTCCAGGATGCCGCGCCACTCGGCGGTGTCACGCATCTTCCGCGCTACGAAGGCCTCGGCGAGGATGGCCAGCGGGACGAACCGGTTGGCCTGGGCCCGCTTCGCTTGCCGGCGCGCCTGGGCGAACTTGCCACGAGCGGCCAGCGTCACCGCCAGCCCGGCGCGGGCGAGGCCCAGCTTCGGGTCCGCCTGCAGCGCCGCCTTGCACGCCTTTTCCGCCGCCGCCAGGCGATCGCGGGCGAGCGTGATCTGCGCGCGGGGGCCCAGCGACTGGCGCGCGAGCTGCGCCTCGCAGAGCGCAGCCTGCTCCAGCGCCGCGGCGCTGCCGGTGAGCGGACCCGCCGGCGACTCGATCTCAAAGAGGTCCAGGGCGGCCTTTCGCGCCAGGGCCGGCAGCGCCGCGCGCGCGCCCTCCTCCTTCGCCACCGCCACCGGCTTGCCGTCGGCCACTTTCAGGCGGCGCGCGGTGATGCGCCAGCGGCCGTCCTCCAGCCAGACCTCTCCGCTGACCACGTCGGTCGCCCCCAGCGTGCGCCCGAGCTCGGCAGCGAGCAAGGAGAGGCCGGCATCGTCGAGCGAGAGATCGCGGCGGCGCAGCACCGCGTCGAGCTGCTTGAGCGTGAGAAAGCTGTCCGCGTTGGCCTGCACGACTACGTCAAGGATGGCCTCGGCCACTGCCACGCCGGCTCCCTGCGGGGCATCGCCCTTGGTGGCGAACGGCGTCACCAGGATGGTGTCGGCGACGAGCAGAGCGGCGAAGAGGACGCTCATGGACAGGATGCTACCAAGGGGACCGCCTCCGGGGTAATTTCCGGAGATGCCGATGGGCGCGCTGCCGCTGGCATTGCTGCTTGCGGCCTCCGGGCTCGCGCGCATCCGCGCGCAAGGTGAGGTCCGCTGGGGCGGCGACCTGCAAGGTGGGGAGCCGTACGTGTTCCGCGATCCGCGCGATCCCGAGAAGCTTGTGGGGTTCGAGGTCGATCTGGTTCGTGCGCTGGCGCCTTCCCTCGGCGTCCGCGAGCGGTTCGTGCACAACGACTGGTCGAACCTGGTGCCGTCGCTCGAGCGCGGGGATTTCGATCTGATCGTCAACGGGCTGGAGGACACCCAGGCGCTGCGCCGGCGCATTCTCCTGTCCAGACCGTACTTCGCGTTCGCGGAGCAGCTGGTGGTCCGGCGCGGATCGACACTGCGGACGCTGGACGCGCTCCGGGGACATCGGGTGGGCACGCTGGCGTCGTCGCTCGCGCACCAGATCCTGCGCGGGCGCCCGGGGATCGCGATCGTGCTCTACGGCGGACAGGAGGAGCCGTACCGGGACCTGCAGGTCGGACGGACGGACGCGGTCCTGCTCGACTCGCTGATCGCGGCGCGGTACGGCCTGACCAAGCCGGACCTCGAGCTCGCGGACGGAGACATGGCGCGCGGGTCGTACGTGATCGGGATGCGCAAGGGCGACGAGGACCTGCGGGACGCGGTCGACTCCGCGCTGCTGCGACTGGAGACCGAAGGCGAGCTGCGGCGGATCTTCGCGCGCTGGCGGCTGCCCGAGTTGCCGGCCCAGGCCGCGCCCGCGCAGCCGGACTTGCCTCCGCCCGCGACGTTCGACCGTGCGCAGGTCGTGCTGTTCGTAAGGGCGGCGGGCATCACCCTCGCCATCTCGCTTCTGGCGATGGCGCTCGCGGTCCCGCTCGGACTCCTGCTCGCCCTGGCGCGCCTGCACGGCAGGGCCCCGGCGCGGTTCCTGGCGCACGGCTACATCGAGCTGTTTCGCGGCACGCCGGTGTTGCTGCAGCTCTTCATCCTCTATTACGGGATCGCGCCCATCGTGCACCTGTCGGCGCCCGCCGCGGCCATCCTGGGGCTCGCGCTCAACTACGGCGCCTACGAAGCCGAGGTGCATCGCGCCGCGCTGCAGGCCATTCCGTCCGGGCAGGCCGAGGCCGCCGCGTCCCTGGGCTTGTCGCGTGCCCAGGCGCTGCGGCTGGTGCTGCTCCCGCAAGCAGTGCGCACGGCCCTGCCGGCGATGACCAATGATCTGATCGCGCTGCTCAAGGACAGCTCGCTGGTGTCGGTCATCACGGTGGTGGAGCTGACCAAGCAGATGACGATCACGGCGGTGGACGTGCGGTCCTGGGCACTGCCCGGCGCGCTCTGCGCCGCCCTCTACTTCGCGATGAGCTATCCGCTCGCGCGACTCGCCGCCCGGCTCGAGGCGCGATTGGAAGCGGCGGGCGAGGAGCCCGTGGTGGCGCAGGCGGCATGATCCTCCGCGTCAAAGGGCTGCGGAAGTCGTTCGGCGCGCGCCCGGTGCTGCGCGGCATCGACGCCGACATCGCCCGGGGAGAAACCATCGCTTTGGTCGGCCCTTCCGGCGGGGGAAAGAGCACCTTCCTGCGCTGCCTCAACGGGCTCGAGCCGTTCGACGCGGGGAGCGTGGAGATCGACGGGCTGTCGCTGGGGCCGCGGACCCGGCAGGACGCGGCCGGGCTGCGACCGCTGCGGGAGCGCGTGGGATTGGTGTTCCAGGGCTTCCACCTCTTTCCGCACCTCACCGCGCTGCAGAACGTAGCGCTGGCGCCGGTGCACGTGCGGGGCGAAGCGCGCCACCCGGCGGAGCAGCGGGCGCGAACGCTGCTGCAGCGGGTGGGGCTGGCCGACCGCGCGGAAGCGCGGCCGAGGCAGCTCTCAGGAGGCGAGCAGCAGCGGGTCGCGATCGCGCGCGCTCTCGCCATGGAACCACAAGTATTGATGCTCGACGAGCCGACCAGCGCGCTCGATCCGCAGATGCGCGGGGAGGTGCTCGCTGTGCTGCGGGCCCTTTCGGGCACCTGCACCCTGCTGGTGGTCACGCACGAGATGTCCTTCGCGCGCAACGTCGCGACGCGCATCTGGGTATTTGACGAAGGGAAGCTGGTCGAGGACGGTCCGCCGGCGCAGGTGACCGAGAACCCGCGCAGCGAACGCGCGCGGGCCTTCTTCCGCGGAGCCACATAGCCCCTGAGCGGCAGTCGCGGGTCACCGCGCGTTGGCGGCGGGGTCGAACCGGATCTTCCAGACCATCCAGAGCGCCTCGGCGACGATCCGGCGGCTCATCTTGCTCTTCCCCACCCGCCGGTCCGCGAACGTGATCGGGACCTCCACCACCTTGAACCCCCGCAGGATCGCCCGGTAGGTCAGCTCGATCTGGAACGCGTACCCGCTGGAGCGCACCGATGCGAGATCGAGGCCCTCCAGCACGCGCCGGCGGAAGCACTTGAAGCCTCCGGTGAGGTCCCGGATGGGCAGGCCCAGGATGTTGCGGGCGTACAAGCTGCCCCCGCGGCTCAGGATGCGTCGTCCCAGTCCCCAGTTCACGGTGCTGCCGCCGGGGACGTAGCGGCTTCCGAGGACCAGGTCCGCGTCGGTGCCGAGCAACGCCGGCAGCCGCGCCGGATCGTGCGAGAAGTCCGCGTCCATCTCGAGGATGCGTCCGTATCCGGCGCCCAGCGCCTCGGCGAAGCCGGCCAGGTAGGCGCGCCCGAGGCCCTCCTTTCGCTGCCGGTGCAGGACGCGGACGCGCCGATCGTGAGCTGCCAGCTCGTCGGCCAGGGCGCCCGTTCCATCGGGAGAGCTGTCGTCCACCACCAGCACGTCCAGCTCCGGCGAGGCGGCCAGGATGGCGGGAACGATCTGTGGCAGGTTCTCGCGCTCGTTGTATGTCGGCAAGACTACGCAGGCGCGATTCTCGTTCACGGGACGCGGGCCTCCACCAGCGCGAGCACTTCCTGGGCGGCACGACGTGCCGCACTGGGCGAGCCCGGGGCCGCCAGCTCCTCCCGGAGGGACCGCAGCGCTTCGATCTGCGCCGCTCGCTCCGGGGAAGCGGACAAGAGCGGCTCGGCGGCTGCGGCGATGCGGTCGGGCGTGCAGTCTGCCTGCAGCAGCTCCGGCACGACTGCCCGGCCGGCGAGAAGGTTGACCAGCGAAACAAAGCGCACGCGCACCAGCAGGCGGCCGATCCACCAGGTGATCCAGCTGGTGCGGTAGACGACCACCAGCGGAGTCAGCGCGAGCGCCGCTTCCAGCGTGGCGGTGCCGCTGGCGACGATCGCCGCATTGGCGCGTGCCAGCACCTCGGGCGCCTGGGCGTCGACGAGCTCCACCTCGGGGACGTCGCCGAGGAGCTTCCGGTCGATGGTGGGCGCGACGGGCAGGACCAGCCGGAGCGCGGGGTGGCGTGCTTTCAGCAGCCGCGCCGCCTCCAGCATCGGGGGCCAGATGCGGCGGATCTCCTGGGCCCGGGAGCCCGGTAGGAGCGCCAGCACGCCGGCGGGCGCCCTGGCCGGTGGCGAGGCGCCTCCACGAAGTGCGTCGCCGAGCGGGTTTCCCACGTACACGGCAGGGACCCCCTGCTCCTGGTAGAAGCGTTCCTCGAAGGGCAGGATGACCAGCATGCGCGTCACGTCGCGCGCGATCTGCCGGACGCGGTACCGGCGCCACGCCCACACGGCCGGACCGATGAAGTACGCGACGGGAATGCGCAGCTCGCGCAGGCGCCGAGCGAGGCGGAGGTTGAAATCGGGGCTGTCGATCAGGAGCGCAGCGCGCGGGCGGCGATCGCGGGCGGCGTCGCGAAGCGCGTCCATCGCGTCGAGGATCCGAGGCAGCGCGGGCACCACCTCGGCGACGCCCATCATGGAGACGTCCTCGGCGCTCACCAGCGCCTCGAATCCGGCGGCGCGCATCCGGGGGCCGCCCGCGCCGAAGGCGCTCAGGTCGGGGCGAAGGGCCTTCAGTTCCCGCAGCACCGCCGCTCCGTGAAGATCGGCCGACGCTTCCAGCGCGACGACGAGCAACCCGGGCGCGCTCACGCGAGCTGCTCGAGCTCGAGCTTCGGCCCGTCCTTTTCCAGCGCCTGGCGCACCAGCCCGACTAGCCGGAGCGCGTCCTGCGGCGGCTGCCCGCGGGAGCGGATCACGATCTGGACGTCCTGCGGCCGGGCGTACGGGTAGAGCTCGCGCATCTTCCCGTCGAGGATGAAGCTGGCGTACGCGTTCAGCTTCTCTTGCAACAGCCAGACGGCGCGCGGCAGCAGCCACTCGCCGCGGTCCACGTCGATGTAGAGCCGGAACTCGCGTTGGCCCGCGTCCTTGCGGATCTCGTCGATCTCCGCCGTGGTGGCCAGCACGTCAGATTCCTTCCACTGCGATGCCGCTCCGATCGGCCCTCTCGACCAGCTCGGCGCGATCGAGCACCAGCGTGGTGCCTGCTTCCACCGCCAGCGCGGTGCATCCGGCCGCGGCGCAGCTCTCCAGGGTCCGCGGGCCGATCGCCGGCACGTCGAAGCGCTCGTCCTGTTGCGGCTTGCGCGCCTTCACCACCATCGCGCCCCGGCCCAAAGCGCCGCCGCGCGCGATGCAGGCGTCCGTCCCTTCCACCGCCTCCACCGCCAGGATCACGCCGCGCTTGACCACCACGGTCTGACCGATGTCGGCTTCGCCGAGCAGGCGCGCGGCGGCAAGACCGGTGACGGCGTCGGCGCGCTCTTCGTCGCTCAGCCTGCGCTTGCCCAGGGGACCGTGGCGCGCGAGAAGCTCCGGCACCAGCGGCAGCGGCGAGACGATCCGGATTCCCTCTTCCTCCAGGCCGGCTGCAATGCCGCGCAGCGCGGCGTCGTCGCCGAAGGTCCGCAGCCGGGCGAGGATCTTGAGGCCCAGCCAGTCGGGCCGCACGTCGAAGAGCCTGGGTCTGCGCAGGCCGCCGCAGAACACGGCCTCGGCCACTCCCGCGTCGCGCAGAACCTCGGCGATGCGCCCGAGCTGGCCGACCTTGACCCACGCCGACGCGCGCAGCGCCGGATCGGTCTCGCCCTCGTGCCCGACGGCCACCACGGTGTGTCCAGCTCGTTCCGCGGCCTCGGCGAACAGCAGAGGCAGACGCCCCGACCCGGCGATGAGCCCGATGGGCGCTCCCGTCACCGCGCGATGCCCCGCTCGGTGCCTTCCAGGAAGGAGACGAAGTGATCGATCTCCGGGTGCCCGCCGAACTCCGCCTTGACGTGGGCGACGGCCTCGCGCAGCCCCATCTTGCTGCGGAACACGATCTTGAACGCCGCCTTCACGCGCGCCTGGGCGTGCTCGTCGAATCGGGCCCGGGTGAGGCCCACGGTGTTGATGCCCACCACTTCCGCGCGATCGCCCTGCACGGTGACGTAGGGCGGCACGTCCTGCGTGACCATGGCGCCGCCGCTCACGAAGGCCAGCCGGCCGATCCGGGTGAACTGGTGGATGGCGGAGAGCCCGCCGAAGATCACGTGGTCCTCGACGTCGACGTGGCCTGCGAGCGCGACGGAGTTGGCGAGAATGCATCCGTCCGCGATCTGCACGTCGTGCGCGACGTGGCTGTTCGCCATCAGCAGGCAGCCGTTGCCGATCCGGGTGACCCCGCCGCCGCCGGCTGTTCCGATGTGCACCGTCGCGAATTCGCGGACCTGATTCGCGTTGCCGATCACCAGCCGCGTTGCCTCTCCCGCGTACTTGAGGTCCTGCGGGATCGCGCCGATCGCGGCGAACTGGAAGATGACGTTGCCTTCGCCGATGGTGGTGTCGCCCTCGATCACGGCGTGCGGACCTACCCGGGTCCGGGGGCCGATCTTCACCTTGGCCCCGATCACCGCGTAGGGGCCCACTTCCACGCTGGAGTGCAGCTCCGCGTGCCGGTCGACGATGGCGGTCGGATGGATGGCCACGTTATTCCTTTCGGTCCGCGATCATCGCCATCATCTGCGCCTCGCTGGCGGGCTGGCCGTCCACCTTCGCCTCCCCCGCGAGCCGCCAGATGGCGCCCTTCTGGCGCTCGATGCGGACGTGCAGGTCCAGGCGATCGCCCGGGACCACCGGCCGCCTGAACTTCACGGCGTCGAATGACATCAGATAGATGACCTTTTGTAAGGGATCGAAGGGCGCTCCCTCGTACGCCAGCAGCGCGCCGGCCTGGGCCATCGCCTCGAGCTGCAACACCCCCGGCATCACCGGCTTGCCGGGGAAGTGGCCCTGGAAGAACTCCTCGTTGAAGGTCACGTTCTTGTAGGCGTGGATGTGATCGCCCTTCACCACCTCGACCACGCGGTCCACCAGGAGGAAGGGATAGCGGTGCGGCAGCGCGGACAGGATCTTGAGGATGTCCATCACTTTCCCTTCTCCCTCTCCAGCTGCTCCACGCGCTGCTGCAGCTTGCGGAACTGCTTCAGCAGCTCGGGGACGCGCGGCAGGGCGGCGCTCATCCGCAGCCACTCGCGGTGTGGCATGGCAGGATAGCCCGTCACCGTCTCGCCTTCGCCGACGTCGTGTGCCACCCCTGCCTGCGCACCGGCGCGGGCGCCGTCGCCGATGCGGAGATGGCCCACCACCCCGACCTGCCCGGCGAGCACGACGCCCTGACCGACCTGGGTGGAGCCGCTGATCCCGACTTGCGCGACGATCAGGCAGAGCGGTCCCACCTGCACGTTGTGGCCGATCTGGACCAGGTTGTCGATCTTGGTGCCGCGGCCCACCCGCGTCTCGCCCAGGGTAGCGCGGTCGATGCAGCTGCAGGCGCCCACTTCGACGTCGTCCTCGATGCGGGCGATCCCGGCCTGCGGGACCTTGCGGTGCATGGGGCCGTTGCCTTCGCCCTCGAGGTCGAAGGCGAAGCCGAAGCCGTCGCTGCCGACCACCGCGTTCGGCTGCAGGACGACGCGGTTGCCGACGATGCAGTGCTCGCGCACCACCGCGCCAGGCCAGAGGATGCAGTCTTCGCCGATCCGCGCACCGTCCAGCACGCGGGCGCCGGCATGGAGGGTGGTCCGCGGGCCGATCCTTGCATTCGGGCCCACGTATGCTCCAGGCGAGATCGCCGCCGTCGGATGGACCTCCGCCGTCTCGTCGACGAGCGCGCCGGCCTGGATGCCGGGCTCGATCACCAGCCCGTCGTGGAACAGCGCGCTGGCCTTGGCGAAGGCGACGTACGGTTGCGGCGCCACCAGGCGCGCAGCGCTTGCCGGAACCTGCGCGGCGTCCTCGTCGGAGACGATCACGGCGCCGGCGCGGGTGGCCTGAAGCTCCCGGCGGTAACGCGGATTGGCGTAGAACGCGATCTGCGACGGGCCGGCCGTCTCCAGCGGCGCAACTCCCGAGATGTCGCCGGCGCTGCCCCCGCGCAGCTCAGCGCCGATGCGGCGGGCGAGCTCCTGGACAGAGAGCTGCGTCTGGGGTGTGCCCACGCGGGGAGCTTACTTCTTTGGCGGCGGAGGGGCTGCTTTCCCCGCGGGCGGAGCCGCCTTGGCCTTGGGCTGGCTGGTACCGAAGCGCTCGTTGTAGCGGCGCACCACTTCGTTGGTCACGTCGGAGGCGGCGGGCGCGTACAGGAGCGCGGCCTTGTCGAGCACGAAGGTGAAGTTCTCGCGATCGCTCACCTCGGCAACCACCTGGAGGAGCCGCTTGGAGATGGTCTGCATCGCTTCCTGCTCCTTCCCGGAGAGCTCCTCCTGCATCTGGCCTGCGGCGTTCTGCGCCTCGACGAACGCCTTCTGGAGCTGCTCCTGGCGCTGACGCTTCGCTTCGTCGGACAGGACCGGGGCCTGCTTGTCGTAGTCGGTCTTCATCTTCTCCAGATCCGCCCGCTTCTTGTCCAAGTCGGCGCGCTTCTGCTGCAGCTCGGCCTGGAGCCGGCTGCGGGCAGCCTTTCCTTCCTCGACCTCCTGGACCGCGCGCTGCACGTCGACGTACCCGATCTTCATTGCCTGCGCGTATGCACTCCGGGCGGCGACGGCGACGGCAAAAACCAGCAAAAAGCGGCGCATCTTGTGTCCTTACCTCCGGGTTTTGGAGCGGGCCACCCTAATGGTACGGGCTCGGCGGGTCAAGGGCGAACCCGCCCGCTACGCTGGTTGTATCGATCGCTGAGACGCCGCCGGGCTGCATGGCCCTGCGCCGCCACGCAGAAAGCGAG
>DATBZA010000007.1:0-36422 GCA_036513415.1 Myxococcales bacterium
AGGTGATCGATGCCAGTACAAAACAACGCGGCGACGAGCTTCTCGAACGGATCGTGGGGATGCTCACGAGACTGTGTCGATGATGGCGCCCACGGCCACGTCGCCGTCGCCGTCGCCGTCCACGCTCACGACCACGTCCACGTTACGTCCACGTCGGCGTGACGTCGGCGTCGACGTAGCTCTGTTTCCATCGTCCTGCACTAACTGAGCAGCATTGGGCTTAGCCGTGGTCGTGGTCGACAAGGCGGACGCGGTCGGCTCCACATGGCGCTCGCATTACGAGCGCCTGCGCCTGCATACCGAACGCGCCCTGTCGGGTTTGCCGGGGATGGCCATCCCGCCCAAGCACGGGAAGTGGGTGCCGCGGGCCGGCGTCGTCGAATACCTCGAGGAGTACGCGCGCCGTCACCAGCTGACGCTGCGGCTCTCCACGCCGGTGGACCACATCGAGCGGGTGAGCGCGGCGTGGAAGCTGGTGACGACTTCCGGGCCGCTGACGGCTCCAGCGGTGGTGATCGCCACCGGCTACAACCACCCTCCGCGCCTGCCGGACTGGCCCGGCAGCGGTTCCTTCGCCCGCGAGCTGGTTCACTCGGCGCGCTATCGGACCGCGGAGCCAGGAGGGTGCGGGTCGCGGTGCGCACGCCGCCCAACATCCTGCGGCGCGAGCTGCTCGGCGTTTCCTCGCAGCGGTTGGGCGTGCTCTTGCGCCACGCGCCGGTGGCGATCGTCGACCCTATCGCAAGCGCAGTGGCCCGGCTCACGGTCGGCGACCTGACCCGGTACGGTCTCCCTCCCTCGCCGCGCGACACGTACACGCGGGGCAGGGAGGGACGGATCCCGATCCTGGACGTGGGGTTCATCGACGCGCTCAAGCAGGGCCGCCTCACCGTCGTTCCTGCGGTGCGCGGCTTCGACGGCGGTGACGTGCTGCTCGAAGGTGGCGGCCGCATCCAGCCCGACGCGGTCATCGCCGCCACCGGATACGAGCACGGGCTCGAGCGGCTCGTCGGCCACCTCGGCGTGCTGGACGATCGTGGCCTGCCGCTGGTGCATGGCGCCGCCACGCATCCGAGCGCGCCCGGCCTGCACTTCATCGGATTCAGCAATCCGATCAGCGGCAATCTCCGCGAGATCGCGCTCGACGCGCGCCGGATCGCGAAGGCTTTGCGGGCCGCGCGGTTGACAGCGTAGCCGCGCGCTGCAAGCTTCCCGCATGGAGCGGACCCGGACGGTACGTGAGGCCATCCGCGAGGAGCTTCTGCAGGGCGCCGCGACCGCACGCGAGATTTCCGAGCGCGTCTCCATCTCCGAGAAGGACGTTGCCGGGCATCTCGAGCGCCTGGAGAAGTCGCTTCGCGCGCGGGGGGAGCGGCTCGTCGTACAGCCGGCGAGCTGCATCGCCTGCGGATACGTTTTCGTGCGCCGTACCCGGCTGAGCCGCCCTGGCTCCTGCCCGGAATGCCGCGCGACCCGCATCGACCCTCCGGCGTTCCGAATCGAGCCTGCATGAGCGCCGCGGCTCCGAGGGACTACTTGCCGCTGCGCGCCAGCGCGAGCAGGTACTGCGTCGGGTTCAGGTACCTCTTGAGGACGCCTTCCCCATCGCTCCGCTTGTACGAAACGTTGGCCCGGGTCCCCGCGGGATACGTCTCGAAGTGCAGCATCGAGTCCTGGACCATGCGGCCAACCTCCGCGATCGGCTGACCAGGCGCTACCGTCATCCCCTTCTTGATCCCGTACTTCTTCAGCGACTTGGGGTCGACCTCGCCGTAGTTGATCACGGTCCCGCTCTTGCCCTCGATGAGCAGGCACCACACCAGCGGGTTGTCCCTCGGATAGAAGGGGTACAGGTTCACCACCGTCCCCGCCTCGCATGCCACGATGATGTCGTGGAAGTCGCCGAACAAGTCGATGCCGGCGTGGTATCGAGTCGGGTTCTCCGCGTTCCCCGGCCGCGGCGCCAGGAACTCCCGCTTTCTCGAGCCGCTTTCGGTGCCGTAGCCCTTGTCGTCGCTCCCCTTGAAACACACCGCGCGCCCATGGTGGTTCTTCGGGTTGCGCACCGGCCAGTAGAGACCGGTGGCGGGAGCGAAGATCGCGGCCCCGGTTGCGCGCGGGTCCGCACCAGGCGGCTGCCAGGGACCGGCGGCGGGAGGCACCTCGGCCCATTCGCCTCCAGTGATCGCGGGCTCGGGCTCTGGATCGACCAGCACCTGCTCCTCTACGTGGGCTTTCAGACCGAGCTGCCGGTCGTCGTCCGAGGCCGGATACCAGCGCGGCAGCGCCCACCAGAACCACATCGGCACCATGTCCCAGTGCGGCCCCGCGGACTGGCGATGTCCGCCGGCCTCCTTCCACTCCTTCACGTGCTGCGCCAGCCGCTCCTTCTTGATCCGGATGCTGATCCGGTTCTTCTCGGCGTTCTGGTAGATGGCGTCGTCGACGTCGGCTTCATTCTCGGCCGGTTCCACGGCCTTTCCCTTGTCCTTCGCCCCGAGCGCCGCCGCGAAGCTCTGGCTGCCGCTGTACGAGTTTCCCCCGCCGGTCCCCTTGTGCAGCGCGTACACCACCGTGACCGGATTGTCCTTGAGGCCGTCGGCGTAGACCTTCGCGTTATGGGTGGTGACGACGGGATCGGTGAGCCCGAACACCTTGAGCTTGTGCCCGCCGAACACGCCGCCTTCCTCGGCGAGCTTGTTCATGCCTCGGTGCGGGGAGCCGCCGCCCGCGCCGCTGTGGCCGACCACCGACACGGCGTCGCGATCGACCTGCACGCTCGCGAACGCCACGGTGGCCTCCACGGCCGTCACGAACTTCGCCAGATCGAAGTCGCCCCAGGGCGCGTCCGAGAACTGCGTCGGCGCCGCGATCAACAGCGGCGTGGACTTGCCGTCGGCGACCAGCTTGGCGGCCAGCTTGCCGACGTGAAGCCCCTTCTCGTCGAGGGCCGGGTGCTTCTCCCGGGCCTTCGCGTTGATGCCGTGAAGCGCGACCACCAGGGGACGCGGGCCGCTGTGGAAGCAGTGCGGGTGCGCCCAGACCCGCGCCACGTTCCCGCCGAACTGGAAGTCGAGCCCGTCCTCGAAGAGGGGTCCATGGCCCTCGGCGCCGCCACTCGAGTGTCGGACGGTCCCCTCCGGCTTGTCCGCGGGCGGGGCCGGGGCCGCCTCTTCCTCCTTCGCGGCCGCATCCTCCTCGTCGGACGCGATGACCACAGGTTCCTTGAGGTCGGAGGCGTGCAAGAAGGTGTAAGTGACGCTGCCGCCCGATTTCTCGATCAGCGCGGCGAGGTGCGCCCACGGCGAACCGGGCGCGGTGCCGCCCCAGACCACCTGGGTCCCCTTGGTCGGACGCTGGACCGCGTCGCCCGCAGGACCGCCGGCGAGCTGCACCTTGACGGTGCCGTAATCGCCTTCCACCTCTCCAGCGATGCTCTTCGCGTCGGCCATCGCGTCAGCCCTTCTTCGCCGGCGTCACGTCCAGCTTCGGGTCGGCCCCTACCTCCGCCTTCCACTCCGCGCCGCCGGCGTTGTCGTACCAGCGCGCGAAGCCCCAGCAGTTCCCGAATCCCTTGCGCACCTGGTCCTCGAACTTGTTCCAGGGCCGGGAAACGCCGAGGCCGAGGCGGTTGCTCTTCGTCTTCTCGTCGTTACGGACCCAGTCGTCGGCGGTCTTGCCGTCCGACTTCCGCTCGTAGACCACGCCGCTCGCGGTGCCGTACTTGTCGAAGGCGACGCAGTTGGCGGAGAAGACGCGGGCGGCAACGGGCTTGATCCGGTCGACGTCGGAATCCTTGCCCTCGAACTCCAGCTTCTTCGCCCCGAGGAACGCCTGCAGCCGGGCCTCGAACAGCCCCTCGTTCTGCTCCACCCAGAGGCAGTCGTCCTTGGTCATCTTGTAGCCGCCGTTCCTGGACTCCGGCTGGGCATCGGGGTGGTCGCCGCGGACGAAGTCGCTCTGGTCGACGTAGACCGGCGTCTTCCGTCCCTTCAGCGTGACCGCGTAGCGGACGTCGCCGAGCAGCCAGTTGTGGCTGAACCAGCAGGCGTTGTCGCCCATGCGCACGTCCAGGAGGCTGGCTTCGTCGCCCCACTTCCCGATCGGCTCGCCGACGCCGAGCCACTTCATCGCCCAGGCCGGGGCGATGTACTGGTACCCGGCGAAGAGCTTCTTGCCGTCGGCGCTCCTGTACTTGCTTCCTTCCGCCTGGATCCAGACGTTGGAGAAGACGCTGGCATAGCCCACGGCCTTCTCCGGGTCGTCGAACGGATGGTCCTTGAGCCCGGGCGCCTTCGGCGTGGACTTCACCACGTCCAGCTCGAGCAGTCCGTCGGGCTTCTGGATGCGCATCTTCCCGTCCGGCAGCGCGGAGAACACGGCCGCCATCTGCGAGTTGCAGCAGTTGCTCGACCCGGAAGCGCCCCACTCGATCCCGAAGGCATGCCAGAGCGAGATGCCGCCCGCGGTCTTCTTCGCCGGCTCGATCTGCATCAGGCCGTCCAGCGCCGGCCACTCGTTCAGCACGCCAGCGGGCGCCTTGTACTTCTTCACCACGCCGTTCCAGGAGTAGATGCAACCCACGCGCTCGCCGCCTTCGTCGCGCAGCTCCCAGTCGATCAGCGCGCGCATCATGCGCATCCCGAACTTCATCGAAACCTTCTTCGACTTCGCGTCGAACACGAACGGCTTGTCGGCGGGCGGCGCCGGCTTGTCGTCCTTCGAGGTCGGCTTCGGCTTCGGCGCGGGCGACTCATCTCTGGCCTCGTCTTTCGGCCTCGCGGGCTGCAGGTCCGCCGGCGCGGCCGCCTCCTCGTGATCGATCGGCCGCGGCGCACCCATGCCGGCGCCGTCGAACCAGCCCTTCACCTTCCCGTCCGGCTGCAGCGCCTCGCCTTGGACGGAGTCGCCCTGGACGAGCTTGAACTTCCAGCTCCCCTCCCAGAGCTGCCAGGTCTCGGACGGGTTCTCGTCGGTGCCGGGATTCAACGAGGCCCTGAGGTCCAGGACGCACTTGTGGCGGTCCTCGTCGAGGAATGCGGCGAAGAGGGTGTCGTTCCAGCCGCCCGGCCTGGGGCTGATCAGGCAGCGCTCTTGAAAGCTCTTCACGCCGACCAGGTTCACCTTGCCTTTGGCTTCCTCCCACTTGCCGCCTGCGCGCTGCACCACGGCCTTGAGCGCGTCGTACTGCGCCACCGGAGTGGGAGGAAGCAACGCCGCGGTGAGCTTCTCGCCCGCTTTCGGCGACTCCCCCGGATGCTCGACGTGCTTTGCCGGCGCGTCGCCGAAATCATCCACGTGCATCCATCCGGCGAACTTTTCCGGCACCTTGTCGATGGAGATGACCTGCACCGCGCTTCCGGCGCCGCCGTCGGGGACCGGTCCGAGGACCCGGCCACCGCCCAGGTACACCATCGGGTGCCGGAGGGCGTCGTTGTCGTGGTCACCCTTGCCGAACCATGCCAGGTCGCCGGGGAAGATCTCCTCCGGCGGTTTGCCCGGATCGCCGCCGCACACGTGCCAGAGCGCCGAAAGGTGCGTCGCGTCGCCGGGCGTCTCCTCGTCGGTCTTGAAGATGCCGACGCGCCTCATCGCGATGGCGATCAGGTTCGCCCCGTCGATTCCTTCCCCAGGCTTGCTCGATCCCGCCTTGTGAGGCGCGCCCAGGAAGTTCATGCAGGCCTGGATGAACTCGTCGCGTTTCCCCGCCGCCTTCGCCGTGGGAGCGCCGCCGGGATCCGGAGTCGTGGGGAGCGGGTCCCCGGGCTGCTTCACCGAGAGGCAGAGCCGGCCCCCATGCGATCCGATGTGCACGCGGAGCGTGTGGTTGTCGACCAGCACAGGGGCGGGCAGCGTCTCGGCGCCCACCGCTGGCTTCCGTTGCGCCTCCGTGGGCGACTCTTTCGCGGTCTTTCCCCCGCCGGTCGCGTTCCGGAAAGTATCGGCCACGCTTCCCGGCGGATGGTAGCAGTCTGCCTCGGTCAGCCCGGCGTACCCGAGCACCTTGGGCCAGTCGATGTAGGGCCCGATGTCCGAGCGCCGCGCGGGATCGATGTTGACGTGCGTGCAGATGCCGCGGAAGTCGCGGCGGATCTTCTCGTCCCTCTTGAAGTCGTCGTACCGGTGCTCCTCGGGCAGGATGATCCGGGGGATCTGGTGCTTGAAGCAGAGGGCTTTGAGGAGCTTGCCGAGCCCCACGTACTGCTTCTCCGGCAGCGTGGCCCAGTGCTTGAATCCGGAGAACTGCTTCTCCAGATAGACGTCCTTCTCGTCCGCCTTGCAGTAGACGTCCTTCTTCTCCCGGGTGCTGTACTCCGAGATCATCTCCTTCCCCTGCTTGCGCAGGCCACCGATGTTGTCGATCTCGATGCCGATGGAGTTCGGGTTCCACCAGGTGGCGTGCCAGGAGGTGAAAGCGGTGGGCACCAGCAGATAGGGCGTGCCGCAGCGGCCGAGCAGGAAGTGGGCGCTTGCGTCGTGGTCGCTGCCGCCCATCAACCCCGTGAAGTTCCCGTAGCCGCAAGTCAGGTGCAGCACGATGCTGGTGCGCGGCGCCTCCACCGCCTTGCAGAACCTGGTCACCGGCACGCCGTCGCGCTTGCAGACGCGGACCTCGAGCGGCTCCTCGCCGGGCACCGGCCACTGCTCCTTCTTCCAGGAGACGTCGCCCTCGCGGTCCTTGTCGAGGCGGGAGATCCATCTCTGATCGACTTTTTGCCAGAGCATGTCGCCTCAGCGGAACTCGGTTCCGGCCTTCTGCATCGCCTCCATCAGCGTCAGGCAGCGCCACTCGTACAGCTCGCCGTACGGCGTCTGTCCGCTCACGCGCCTGCCGGTCTCGACGAACTGGTCGTCATTTACTTTCGCAAAGGCGTCCTTGATGTCGCCGAAGAACGACTTCACCATGTGGAGGTAGATGCGCGGATCGTCGTGGATGATCTGCCCCAGCTCCCGCTCGCTCAGCGCGTCGATGCCCTTGTAGCCGTACTTCAGCAGCGCCGGCTCGCAGTGCTTCTTGTAGTTCTCCCGGAAGGTGAGCTGGATGATCCCGCGCCCGCGGAACTTCCAGAAGTCGCACTCGTGCACCTTGTCCTTGATGCCGGTGTCGTCCGGATACGACGAGCCGTTCCAGGCGGCTACGCGGTCGTCGGCGATCGCGCCCATCGCTTTGAGTTGACCGCCCGCCGGGCGGTTCACCTTGCTGGTGTTGTAGCTGGCCTTGCCGGCCGCCGTGGGCTCGAAGATGTACTTCTCGCTGCCGCCCTCGGAGATCGGCTCGAGCGTGCCGCCGGTCTCGTTGTAGAAGATGCAGAAGAAGCCGAGGAATTCTTGAAGGCTGAGCTCCTTCGCCCAGAGGTGCTCCACGCTGTCGAACACCGTCTGGAAGTTCTTCTTGTTCACCTTGCTCGGGAACATCGGCGCGGGCTTCTTCCAGAGGAGCAGGGTGGGGTGGTTGCCCGGGTAGAGCGGCTTGAAGTCGTCGTTGAACCAATCCGCGAAGTGCTTGCGGCCCACGAGCACGTTCCCGCTCTTCACCTTGTCGCCCGCCGCCCCCGCCGCCGCCTTGGAAGCGCCGCCCATCAGCGACGCATAGATCTCGCTCTTCTTCAGCCGGATGGGGACCTCGGGCGGCAGCGGACCGAGCGGAGTCGCGCCGTCGACGAAGGCCAGCAGCACCACCGCCTCGCCGCCCGCGCGCGGGAGCCCGAGCTTCCAGAACACCTCGTAGGACGCGCCCAGCCCCGTGTCCTTGTCCTTGAACTCGTCCTTCTGCACGGCGGCTTCCGGTGATTCCAGGTTGCCGGCGCTCTTCCAGCGCGGCCCGCGGGCTTCCTGCGAGCACACCACGGCGGCGCCGTTCTGCGGGTTGAGCAAGAGGACGCGAAGGTTCCTTCCTGAGTCGCGCAGGTACGGATAGCCGGCCCCGGCCGTACGCAGGGGCAAGCGGACGTGCCACCGCTCCCGTTCCTCCGCGTGCTCGCCGCGGACGACCCCGCTGACGAAGCAGTGCGACTTGTCGTGCTGCGCGCCTGCGCAGGAAGCGATCTCGGCGGGACAGCCGTCCTTCTTCACCACCGGAAGCTTCCCCAGCTGCACCGCCGTGCGGCAGCGCGCTTCCGTTCCGTTGTGGCAGGAGCCTAGGTTCGTGACCCGGATCTTCTCCGTGCAGCCGGTGTTTCTCCCCGCCGGCGCAACGGCCGTCTTGCAGTCCGTCGCGCAGATTCCGGTCTCGATGCCGTTTTCCGCCTTCCAGGCAACGTCCGGATCGGCCCCGATCACCCAGGTCGGAGCATCCGGCCAGGCGGCGCGAAGCAAGCCGGCATGGTGCGCGAGGGCGGCGCCCGGGAGCATGCCCTTCTCGCTCTCCAGCGCCAGGTGCTGCGCCGCGTACGCCGGCGCGACCCAGATCTTGTCCTGTCCATCTCCCGCCAGCCGCTGCGTGACTGCGCCCGTGAGCTGGGTGAGCGCGCGGGTGTCGAACTCCGTCTTGCCCCACCCGGTGAAGCGATCGGTCGCGTCATCGCGCGACACCTCGAACCAGGCGACGATCTCCTTGGCCTCGGCCGAACCCGGAGCGGGCGCGGCCGCGGGCTTCGGCGGCGCATCGGGAAATTTCGAGTCGCCGTAGATAGTGATCGCCTGGTCGCGGAGGTTCAGCTCCTTGTCCTTGGCCTTCAGCTTCGCGTAGACCGGCCGCGGCGCATTGAGCAGGTCGCTGTCGCTGGTCAACACATGGGGATCGAAGGCTGCCGCGAAGCCGCCCGCCGCCACCTTGCACTTCGATGACCCGAGATCCTGATCGTGCTCCGGCGCGCCCATCGACAGGATCGCGAACCAGCGAACCTGGAGCTCCGTGCCGTCCCCGATGTTCTGCACCCGCCCCGCGAGCACCGGATGGTCCTGCAAATGCGCGATGCGCTGCGACCACGAGGCGATCGCGTCAGGATCCTTTTTCTGCTGCTCCGCGGGCAGGTCCGGGGCGATCTTCTCCTCGCCTTCCTCGATGGACCAGCAGAACACTTCCGTCCGGCCCTGCAGCAGCGAGATCAGCTCGAACTGGCCGTCCTCCCTGCGGAAGACAATCCGCTCGGCGTGGATCGACGACTCCGGCGCGAGCAACTTTCCCGGCTGCTCGAGCTGGAACTTGTCCGGGTCCCACTTCCCGTACGCGCGGACCATCGCGCCCTGCTTCACCTTCATGCGCAGGCCCAGGCGCGCCTCGGGGACTACTTCCTCCCCGTTGAAGCTCTGATGACGAGGCGCATCTCCGGGAGTCAAGGTGGCAGGCGCGCCGGTCTCGTTGACCACCTGCACCAGCTGGCCCTTCTCACCGACCACCTTGGAATCGACGGAGACCAGCACGTCCCGACCCCGGACGTCCTCGAGCCGGACGACGATCTCCCCTTCCGAGTCCGTCTGACCCTGCGCAACCGTGCGTCCGTCCGCCTTCACGGTCACGTCCACCGCGGCGAGCGGCCCCTTGCCGTGGCGGACGACGATCACGACGTCTTCGCCGGCGTGCGTGCGGTCCTCGGCGCTCGCTCCCTTCGTCTCGGGCGGATCGTCGTGGTCTTGCCCCAGCCGCACCTGGGCCATCAGCCGCAGGGCCGTGACCGGGTGCACGAAGATGGCCTTGCCGTCCGCCGGGAAGTCCTCTGCCTTGGAGAGCTCGTCCCAGAACAGGAGCGGTTTCGCGGTCTGCGCGAAGTCGCGGCGCTCGCCTTCGGTGTGCGACTTGTACCGATCCTGCTTGACCAGCTTGTCGACGTCCAGCTTGAAGTCGGCAAGGCCCTTCACCGCCTGGTAGCGCCCGCGCCAGCACTGCGTGGGCGTGCGGTAGAAGTGCCGCAGCTCGCCGGGCTCGACGATCCACTCCAGCTCCTTCTTGCCGATGAACTTCTTCTTCGGATCGAGCGCCTCGATCAGCGCCGTGGCGTGCTCCTTGGTGCCGTGCTCCTTCGAGGAGAGATCCAGGGACGCGAGCTTCGGCTGCTGGTCCGCCGTGAACTCTTCCTCGCCCAGCGAGCCCGCGGGAAACACCTCGCCCTTGCTGAAGACGGACCAGTGCAGGGCAGGGAAGCCCAGATACGATCCGGAGCGGCCCACCGTCTCGCCCGACTCCACCGAGCAACGGTGCGCCTTCCCGTCCTCGGACTTGAGGTCATCGAATGCGGCAACCTTGCCGTCGCGCAGGTCCTTCACGTGCGCGTCGTTCTTGCAGGCCTGCTCGAGATCGAACTGGGCGAACGGCGAGAGCTCGGTCACCTTTCCCCCGCCGCCATCCGGCCCGAGCGCCCGGACCCACTTGCCCTTCAGTTTCACGTACCGTTTGGAGGCGGCGACCAGCTCGTCTTCCTCCTCGTACACCCCGGGCTCGAGCAGGTCCTTGTGCTGGACGTTGGTGGGCGAGAATCGGCCCTTGTCCGCGTCCTTCCAGGTCGGCTGCGGCTCCTGCACCCGCCACTTCGGCTTCTTCGGCGCGTTCTTGTCCTGCATCGCCTCGATCAAGAGGCGCCGGAGCCAGGGAACATCGGTGGTGTCGGGGTGGAGCGGCTCCCGCTGCAAGTGCAGGTACAGGCAGTAGATCTTCTTGTCGCCCTCGAGCAGGTGCCGCAAGAGCACGAATCCCGTGTCGCCCCAGGCGTGCTCGCCGGGACCTGCCCCCATCCGGGCAGCGACCAGCTCGCCGTCGCTCATGGCCAGGACCGGCGAACCTCTCTCGGGCGTCACGTGCGCGCCGCAGTGGAAGAGGCCGCTGTCGCCCAGAGGGAAGAACCCGCCCGGCCCGCGTTCGGTCTGGTGATACAGGGCCGTGACCGCGGAGGCGCTGACCAGCACGGAGCCGTCGAGAGAGTAGGGGAGCCGCGGCACGCCCGTCTTCGGCGGGCACGACGGCGCGGGCGCTTTCGAGTCTTCCTTCTTCTCGCCGGCCGTGGCGCCGAGCCCCTTGGCGATCCTGTGCACCAGCTCGCTGTCGTCCTTCACCGGCTGATCGGGGATGGCGTAGAAGAAGTGGCCCAGCGGGTTGTCGCCGTGCGCGTACAGCCGCGTCTTCCGCCCCGGGTAGATCTCGAGCAGCCGGCGCGCCTTCAGCCAGTACTCGGAGAACTCCTTGTCCGGCTTTTCCGGGCGCGTGATGATCTTGAAGTTGCCGTCCCCCATCAGCTCGTCGTGGGGCCAGCAGGGATCGACGATGCGGAGCCACAGCTCGCCGCGCTGGGCGTCGCGCTTGTAGCCGTTGATGACGACGATGTGCCCGCGCTGCGCAGTGAGCTGCGTGAACTGGACCACGGGGTTGTTCTTCTTCAGCTGCTCCAGGTGGCGAGCGAACTTCTTCTCCGCGTCGTCCGGATTGACGTCCTCGTTCTTGCCGGCGATCTCGCCGGAGTCGCACCGCCAGCCGCCGGCCTCGAAGATGGCTTGCGGATCGCACTTCCCATCCTCGCTGACTCCGGCCAGCTTGCCCTTGTGGGATCCGCCGAGGAAGCGCAGGTTGAGCTTCTGGCCGTTCAGCCCCGGCTCCTTCTCACCCTCCTCATGACCGACGTACTCGCCGGTCTTCCCTTTCGCCTTGCAGTAGTAGTTGTAGATCATCGCCGCCGAGGCCCGGCCGCACCAGAAGTTGCTCCGCGCTTCCGGCGAGCGCTGCTGCAGCCTCGGGACGTCGAGCCAGCGGCCTTCCAGCCCATCCAGATCCGCCGGCTTCAGCTCCGCAGCGGTGCGGACGGTGTCGACGCACTGGATGCGGGTCATGCTGAGAGCTCCCCCGGGCACCCGCACGCACAGACAAGCAGGTTTCGTCAGCTTACCCGACAGAGCGCCTGCTTGGCGAGGGGGCGTCCAAGCGGGCGAACTCGCTCCAAGTACTTGGGCGGGACGGGGATTCTTCAGATCAAACGCCGAGCACGCTGAGCACGCCGAGGTTTTTGGTTCCAAGCTTGAGTGCTCGCAGGCGAGTATAGCCGTTGTAGAAAAATCCAGTACAGATGAATTGATTGAGCGGTTGGTTCAACCGGTTGAACCAGGTTCGTCCGGTTTGAACGATCCCGCCCCAGGCGAGTTGGGGGACGCGAGCATGGGCCTTGGACGATCACCGCATGAGCGCTCGACATGAGCGCCGAGGCGTGGAATCGGCCCGAACTCGTTCCGGAACTTCCGGAACGGGTTCCCGCTACGCCCCGTCTGGCACGGCCCGGGCAGACCCGTTCCCGCTGGGAAGGTGTGCCCAAATCAATTCGCTGCCCACGTGAAGACCACGGCCGACGCGCAACAGCAAAGCCAGCGACAACTCCGATGCCCCGCCGCCGCGCCGGCTGCCCGCGTTAGGACCTGCACCCAGGCCGCAAGGTCGTCCCACGAAGAGCTGGCCACGGAACCGACAATGCGACCACCACCAGTGCAGCTACGCCGGACCTGCGCTACGCCGACCTGCGCACGGTGTACACCGCGATCTCCCGCAAGTCCTGCGCGACCCGCGGGTCCAGCGCCGGCGAGTCGAGCGCACGCAGGGCCTCGTCGCACTGGCGGTCCGCCTCCAATCGGGCGGAGGCCTCCGCTCCGCTCCGCCGCAGGATGGCGCGCAGCTCTCCGACGTCCGCGTCGCTCCGGCCGAGCTGCGAGCGGAGCCGCGCCGCATCCTCGGGCGTCGCAGTCTCCAGCGCGCGGGCCACGATCAGCGTCCGCTTCCCTTCGCGGAGATCGCCGGCGTTCGACTTTCCGGTGACCTCCGCCTCGCCGAACGTTCCCAGCAGATCGTCCGCGATCTGGAAGGCGACGCCCAGGGGGCGCGCGTAGGCGGACAGGACATCCAACAGCGGCCGGGAGGCGCCGGCGAGAGTGGCGCCGAGGTGGAGCGGGAGCTCGAACGTGTACGAGCCTGTCTTCGCGCGCTGCACCTCGAGGATCTCGCGCGCCGTCAGCTCGCGGCCGCCCGGAGCGCGCAGGTCCGCCATCTGGCCCAGGATGACTTGCTCGAGCGTGCGAGCCGCCACCGGCGCCGCCCTGCCGAGAAGCTGGTACCCCCAGGCCTCGCAAAGGCTGCCGCAGAGCAGCGCGACGCTGGCGCCCAGGTGATCTCCGCCCAGCGCGCGGTGCAGCGTGGGGCCCCCGCGGCGCACGTCGTCCTGGTCCATGAAGTCGTCGTGGATCAATAGATACGCGTGCAGCAGCTCGACGCCGATCGAAGCATCCAGCGCGGACTCGCGCGCTCCGCCGGCAGCTTCATGCCCGAGCAAAAGCAAGGCGGCGCGAAGCCGCTTGCCTCCCCGCAGCAGGTAGTCGCGGAGTGCGGCCGCCGCGTCGCGCAGATCCACCGGCAGGGCTGCGAACGCGGGCAGCTTCTCGTCGAGGAACGCGCGCAGCCGGGGCTCGACGATGCGCGCGGACTCGACGATGCAGGCCGGCGGATTCAGGGAACCCTCGATCAGGTCGCCTCGGCCGAGGGCCCGCGCGCGGCCGCCAGCTTGGCGAGGATCTCCTGGGCGCGGTGCAGCTTGATCTCGCCGGCCGCGATGAGCGCGCGCGCCACTTCCTCCACCGCCGAGCCCTTCGCTCCCGCGCTCACGGCCAGGTTCCGGGCGTGCAGCGCCATGTGCCCCTTCTGGATTCCGACGGTGCCGAGCGCTCGCAGCGCCGCCATGTTCTGCGCGAGGCCCACCGCCGCCATGATGCCGGCGAGCTTCTGCGCCCCGGGGTTTCCCATCATCCGCAGCAGGACGGGGATGAGCGGGTTCGCTTTCACCGCCCCGCCGACCGTGCCGACCTGGATCGGAATCTCGATGCTCCCGTGCAGGGCGCCGTCCTGCACCCACCATCGGGTCAGCGGCTGGTAGCGCCCGTTGCGGGCGCAGTACGCGTGCGCGCCGGCCTCGATGGCACGCCAGTCGTTGCCGGTGGCCAGCGCCACCGCGTCCACGCCGTTCATCACGCCCTTGTTGTGCGTACAAGCCCGGTACGGGTCGGCGTCCGCGAACCGAGACGCTTCGGCGATTCCGTGCGCCACCTCCGCGCCAGAGAATCCGAAGTCGGCCAGCGCCTCGAAGGAGATGCGGCAAGACGCGCGGGCCAGCCGCAGATCGGCGAGGTTGGACAGGATCCGCAGCCGGACGCGCCCGCCGGTGACCCGCTCGATCAGGGGCGCGACGCCTTCGCACATGGTGTTGATCAGGTTCGCGCCCATCGCGTCCTGCGTGTCCACGATCAGGTGCACGATGGCGTGCGTCTCCGTCCCCACCGGGATCAGGCGCACCTCCAGGTCCTTGGCGCCGCCGCCTCGCGCCTTCATCGCGGGGTGGAGCGCGTTCGCCGTGGCGAGGATCAAGTCCTTCTCGCGCAGGATCGCCGCCTGGGCCATCTCCGGGTTCGAGAGCTCGGTGACCTGCACCTGGCCGATCATGCGCGGCTCGTCGGCGTCGGCAGTGAACCCCGCGCCTTCCCGCGCGATCTTCGCCGCGAGCGACACCGCCGCGATCACCGACGGCTCCTCGACGGCCATCGGGACCAGCACGTCCTCGCCGTTGATGAGGAAGTTGAGCCCGATACCTACGGGCAGGCCAAGGACCCCGACCGCGTTCTCGATCATCGCGTCCGCGTTCGGCAGTGGTAGGGTTGCGCTCTCGCCCAGGCCTTCCAGCTCGTCGCGCGACAGCTCGAGCTGCTCGGCCAGTCTCCGCAGCCGCTCCGCCATCTTCATCTTGTAGAAGCCCGGCAGCCTGCTCGAACCCATCCCGTGTCCTCCCCTGGTGACTGGAGTGTTGCGCGGAAGCAGACCGGGCGCACTCCAGGAACGCTCAAAACGACCAAGCACTACGTTCCTGAAGGATGCGGGGCGTACATGAAAGTCGCGCTGGAGAACGATGAAGATTTCGGGAAGTCCAGGCGACCGGTTACCTGACCGAGCCCTCGGAGGTGCTGGCGGGCGCCCTTGAAGCCATGGGAGCTTCCCGCCGCAAGCCGAAGAACATCGCCTTTCCGCCGCGGCGCACGTAGAGCCGGGACACGCTGCCCGGGCTGGAAATCACCTTTCGGTATGCGGCCTTGTCCGCAACGGCCTGGCCGTCGACCTCCACGATCAGGTCGCCCTCGCGCAGGCCGGCCCGGTAGGCGCAGCTGCGCAGATCGATGCTGCTCACCCGGATCCCGACGCCGCGGTCGCCGTCGTCCTTGGGCGGCTCCTCGACCGCGAAGCCGAAAGGCTCCTGCTCGCGGCGGAGCCCCGGAACGCGCTGGGGGGGCTCGTACGGCGCGCCCGGCTTCTCCGACAGCACGAGCAGGACCTCGAGCGCCTTCCCGCTCCGCCAGAACCCGACGCGGACCCGCTTTCCCGGCGCGCTGCGCGCGGTCAGCCAACGCAGGCGGTAGCTCTCCACGGTGGCCTCGCCGTCGAACGAAGTCACCACGTCGCCCGCCTTCAAGCCGGCCCGCTCGGCGGGACCGTCCTCGGTCACCTCGGTGATGACCACCCCTTTGCCTCCCGGCACCCCGAAGCTCTCCGCCAGTTCGGCCGACATCGACTCCTGGATGGAGACACCCATGTAGCTACGGACGACGTGGCCCTGGGCGGCGAGCTGCGGCGCGACTTCCCTGAGCTGTTCGACCGGGATCGCGAAGCCGATGCCCTGGCCAGATGGATTCACGGCCGCGTTGATCCCGACCACCGCGCCGCGCGAATCGAGCAGCGGGCCGCCGGAGTTGCCCGGATTGATGGCCGCATCGGTCTGGATGAAGTCGTAGTACCCCGGACGGCCGCTCGGGTTTACGTCCCGCCGGCCCTTGAAGCTGACGATCCCGGTCGTCACCGAGCGCGAGAGCCCGAACGGATTGCCGATGGCCACCACCCACTCCCCCACCTCCAGCCGCTCGCTCTCGCCCATCGGCAGCACCGGGAACGGCTTGTCGCCTTCGATCTTCAGCAGCGCGAGGTCGGTGGCGTCGTCATGTCCCACGAGCGTGCCGCGGTAGAGCCGCTCGTCCTCCCCCACCTGGACCGTGATGTCGGTGGCGCCCTCGACCACGTGGCCGTTGGTGGCGATCAGGCCGTCGCCGCGGATGAAGAATCCGGTGCCGATGCCGCGAACCGGCGCTTCGCTGGGACCGCCGCCGCCCTGTCCGTACATGCGCTCGAGGAACTCGCGAAAAGGATCGTTGCTGCCGCCGCGTGCCGTCGTCGCGACGATTCCCACCACGGCCGGCATGGACGACTTCGCCAGCGCCGAGATCGAGGCGGGCGGGCCGGTGGGCCGATCCTTGGCAGGCGGGGCTTCGGTCCAGACGGGTTTGGCGGCAAGCAGCAGCGCGAGGGCGAACGGCATGCGGGCAAACGTGGGGACGCCCGCCTGGCGGCGCAACGCAGCGTCTATTTCTGGACCCTGGCCCCGACGAGCTCCTCGGCGGCGGCGTTGGCGGCCCGGGGAGGACGCTTGCCGTCGAGCAGGACGCGGAACTGGTACTCGACGTTCGGATTTTTCGGCGTGGAGCAGCGGACTTCCACGTCGCCGAGGAGCTGCGAGACGACCTTGCCGGCGCAGAGTGGGTCGCCTTCGTTCCTCGCGGCGAGGGCGTCGAAGACCGTCTGGCCGCCGGACGGTTTCCAGGACATGGCGGCGGCGATCGCCTTCTTCGTGTCGGTCGCGTCGAAGCGTCCCTGCAACCAGGACAGCGTGAACGCCAACAGGACCACCATCGCGATCGCAAGGGGCCAGCGCTGCCGCGGGATGCTGAATGCCTGCGCCACGGGAGCGTGTTCCTAACACGACTGCCCTCGCCCGCAGGTCATCTTCGCCTGCCGGCGCCGGATCAGGGCCGCGCTGGCCGGGCGAGGAGGGTGTCCAGCGCCGCGCGGTCCGTCGGGTGCAGGGTTTCCGGCGGTGGCTGCGGCACGATCCCGTCGCGATTCGCGCGGCGTTGCGGCGTCGCGGCCTGCGCCTTGCGCGACGCCTGGCGGGCAGGCGTGGGCGGACGACTCGCCTCGGATCCGATGGCCGCGACCCAATCCCAGCCCGCCCGGAGCCCGCGCGCCGCGAGCCGCGCGGCGGTGCGCGGCGGAACGGACGCCACGGCGAAACAGATTCCGCCCACCAGGGCCAGTGCGAGAAGCCACTTCATGCACCGACGCTGTCACACCCATGGAACGCGCGCCATTTTTCAGCCGCTTGACGGGGGGCGGGCCCCCCCGCATGGTATCCGCCGATGACGGACGAGGCACTGCGCGCGCGCGGGACCGACATCTGGATCTGGGCGCTGCTCGCCCTGGCCACGGCGAGCGTGGTTGCTCTCGCGGTGGTGCAGAAGAACCGCGCGGGCGCGGAGCGCCTTCCGGCAGGAGTAGTCTCGGCGGTGGAGCTGCCGCTGCTCGGTGGGGGAAAAGGCGCGTTGCCACTGGGAAAGGTCACCCTGGTCGATTTCTGGGCAACCTGGTGCGCTCCCTGCCGCGTCTCCATGCCCCGGGTGCAGAAGCTCTGGGCGGAGTACAAGCCGCGCGGGATGGAGCTCTACTCGGTCGATACCGACGATCCCTCCCCCGGGCGCGAGGCGGAGATCCAGGCCTTCCTGAAGGAAAACGGATTGCGGTTCCCGGTAGCCATCGACGACGGCAGCGCGAGCGCGGCGTTCTCGGTCTCGAGGCTGCCCACGATGTTGTTGCTGGACCGGACCGGGCAGGTCATCTGGATCCACGTGGGCGCGCTGACGCAGTCCGGGGAACAAGGGCTTCGAGCGGCCCTCGATCGCGCCCTTTAGGTTCCCTGCGGCGCCGTCCGCCCCATCGTGTGGTAGCCCTTGTCGACGTAGACGGTCGTCCCGGTGATCCCCGTGGCCAGCGGGCTGGAGAGGAATGCGGCCACGTTGCCCACCTCGCTCGCTGCCAGCTGCTGCGGCAGGGGTGAGTTCGCCGTATAGAAGTCGACCATTTCCTCGATGAACCCGATGGCGCTAGCCGCGCGCGAGGCCAGCGGTCCCGCCGAGATGGTGTTCACCCGGATGCCGTACTTGCGACCCGCCTCGAACGCCAGCGTGCGCGTGTCGCTCTCCAGCGCCGCCTTCGCCGAGGACATGCCGCCCCCGTAGCCCGGGACCGCACGCTCGCTGGCGAGATACGTGAGCGAGACCGCGCAGCCCCCGGGCCGCATCAGGGGCGCGAGCCGCTGCAGCATCGAAACCAGCGAGTACGCGCTCACGCCGATGGCGGCCAGGTACCCGTTGCGCGAGGTCTCGAGGAGTGGCTTCTTCACCTCCGGTCCGTTGGCCAGCGAGTGCACCACGATGTCCAGCGGCTTGTCGCCGAAGTCGCGGCGCATCGCGTCCGCCAGGCCCTGGATGGAGAAGTCTCCGCGCTCGTTGTAGCGCTTGCTGGTGCGGACATCCTCTGGACAGTCCGCGAGCGTGTCGTACGCCGCATCGAGTGGGTAGATCTTCTCGAACTCCAGCATTCCGCCGCGGGCGAGCTTGCGCGACTCGTCGATCTTGCCCCGCCGGATCAGCGTCTCGAAGATGTTCAAGGCCGGCGGCCAGGTGCCCACGACCACGCTGGCGCCCGCCTCCGCGAGCGCCTTGGCGATGGCGAACCCGTACCCCGCATCGTCGGCGATTCCGGCGACCAGGGCGCGCTTTCCAGTGAGATCGATGGCGAGCATGCGCGCGGTATCGCGCAACTATCGGTAGTCCGCAAGCGACAGGTCGAAGCGCTTGACCCAACGGTGCACTTGCATGCGGGCCCCGATGCACTGCTCCAACGCGCGTTTCCCCTGATACGCTGTCGCGGTGCGGTTCCTGCTCTTGGCCCTGGCCGGGTGTGCCCACGCCGCGGCGGCGCCGCCCCCGCCCGGATTCGCCCGATCGAAGGACCGAGCGGCCGAGGTGTGCCTGCCCCCGGGAGTGAAGACCTATCTGGCCAGTCTCCGTTGCCCCGGCGGCGCCGAGCCGCAGACCAGGCGCGTGGGCTCGGTCGGGACCCGCGTGGCTCCACTGGACCCGAACGATCCTCGCATCCTCCTCCAGATGGACCCGGAGCGGCCGGTGGGTCCAGGCGAGCCCGACCTGCACATCGTCGACGCCTTCGAGGTCCGCTGTCCCGGCGCGACGTACACGGTCTTCATCGACATGTACCACTGCCCGGCGGGGCCGCAGCCTCCTCCCGACGGGCTCACACGCTGAGAGGTCCTACTCCGTGCGCCACTGGCCGATGGGCGCGGGCGGCGGAGGAATGTCCTCGTCGCGCGTCCGGCCCAGGTTCAGCGTCTCGGCGGCCAGCCCGATCAGGCGCACCAGCTCGTGGTCCCGCCAACCCTTGTTCGCCTCTCCATGCAGGAACTCGATGGCGTTCGCGCGGGTGCGCGCCCGGTGGTAGGGGCGGTCGGTGGTGATCGCATCGAAGATGTCGGCGAGCTGCAGGATCTGCGCGGGAACGGGGAACTGGCTGCCCTTGAGCCCGTCGGGGTAGCCGGTGCCGTCGAGCTTCTCGTGGTGCCAGCGGATGATCGGCAGCAGGTGTCGCAGGCTCTTCAGCGGCTCGCAGATGCGCTCCCCGATGATGGGGTGCTTGTTCATCACGATCCGCTCCTTGTCGGTCAGCCGGCCCGCCTTGTTGATGATCTCGTTGGGGATCCCGATCTTCCCGATGTCGTGGAGCACGCCGCCCTGGCGCAGCGCCTCGCAGGTCTCGCCGTCGAGCCCGGCGAGGCGACCCGCCTCGACCGCCAGCGCCCCGACGCGCTCGGTGTGTCCTTCGGTGTACGCGTCCTTGGCCTCGACCGCGTTGGCCAGCGCGAAGATCACCTGCGAAGCGTCCTCGAGGCGCTCGGTGGCCACCCGGTTGCGCAGCGCCGAGCGGATGCGCGCGTGCAGCTCGGCCCGGGGGGGCGGGAAACCGAGCGCGTGGTCCGCGCCGGCATCCAGCGCGGCCACCGTGCTGTCCTCTCCCGGGTCCGCGCACGCGACCACGGGCAAGAGGCGCGTGCTGGCGGCCCCTTTGATCCTCCGGCAGATCGCGTCGCCGGGACCCGACCCGCCGCGCAGGTCGACCACCGCCAGCACCGGCTTCGCCGCCAGCAGCGCCTCGGCCGCCGCGTTCACGGTGTCCGCCTCGATCAGGCTGTAGCCGCTGCCCAGCGCCGCCGCGATGCCCTCGCGAAACGCGATGTCACCGGCGACCAGGACCGAGATTCCCATGCGCCCGGTCAGCGTAACACGGGCTACGACCCGAGGCCCACCCAGGACGAGCCGTCCGGATACAGCTCGCGCTTCCAGATCGGCGCGTCCGTTTTCAGGGCCTCGATGGCATGCCGGCAGGCGTCGAACGCGTCGCCGCGGTGCGGGGCGGCGGCAGCGATCACGACGGAGATTTCGCCGGGCTCGAGCGAGCCGATGCGATGGTGGATGGAGATGCGGGCGGCCCACCTTTCACGCGCCTGGGCGGCGATGTGGTCGAAGATACGCAAGGCCATTTCCGGATAGGCCTCGTACTCCAGGCGCACCACGCGCTTGCCGTGGTTGGTCTCGCGGACCGTCCCCACGAAGCCGACCACCGCGCCGCAATCCGTGCCGGCGACCTCGCGCAAAGGCGCATCGGGATCGAGCGGCGCGGTGGCGATGCGGTGCGGGCCTGCGCCGCCCGAGACCGGGGGGATCAGTGCGATCTCGCTGCCTTCGCGCAGCGCGCGATCGGCTGGAGCGAATTCCTGATCGACCGCGAGGCGCAGCTTCGCCGCAACCGCTTGAAGCGGCGGGTGGCGCGCGCACGCGGCCGCCAGCGCGTCGCCGGCGGTCGCTCCCTCGGCCAGCTCCAGCGTCTCGGTCCCCGCGCCGGCGCGCTCCCGGGCCGCGGCGAAATAGAGCATCGTCACCCGCATTGCCCCCTCATCGTAGCAGCGTTGACGCCTCTCGGGGCCGTCTCTATTGTGCGCAGCCCCTATGGTCCAAGCGCACAACCTGACGGTCGACGAGTGCCTGGCCCTGCTCAAGGACGTCTCCCTGCGGCCGGAGAGCATCGTGGAGGAGATGGAGTGCGCCGGCGTCTCGCGGCCGCTGCCTGCCGAAGTGCAGGCGGCGCGCGACGCGCTCGCTAAATTGCAGACCGAGACCGGCGGGCTGGCTCCAGCGGACGCGCGGGCGGTTGCCGCCGGCATTTCGGCGCTCCCGGAGATGCTGGCGCTGGCCGTCGTCCACGCAGCTGGACGGGCCTCCCGGCAGGAAGTGCTCTTTGAGCTGGCCACCTCGCGCAGCCGGACGCTGGCGAAGGAAGCCAAGCGCGAGTTGCAGAAGCTGAAGCAGCGCGGCGTCCAGGTGCAGGAGCTCCCCCCGCAGGGCGAGCCGGTGCTCAAGCCGTTGCCCGAGGGGGAAGCGCCCGTCTGCTACGCGAGCAGCATCGATGCCTACGGCGAGCGCGCGGTGTGGTGGGCGCAACCCGCCCGCCAAGGCGTGGAGGTGGTGCAGGTCGTGCTCTCCGACCTGAAGGGGATCCTGGCGGCGGACGCGCTCGCGCTGTCGCGCCGCTCGTGGCGGGAGTTCGTCAAGCGCCTCCCGCGGCAGAACGTGATCACCACCGCCGAGATCCCCAAGGACCACGCGCGCCAGCTGATCGCGGACGCGGAATCCGCCGGTTCGCGCAACGGCTTCTCGCCGCCGCCCGCCTACGCGGAGGCCCTGCGGATCCTGGGACCCGCTCCGGCGGCGCCGCCACCCTCGCCGGGGCTCTCCGTCGATCTGCCCGACGAGCTGGCGCACCAGCTCGCCGGCGCGGCGCTGTTCGAGGACCCGCTGTTCATGGCCTGGATTCCCGAGGAAGATGATCTGCGCCGATTCGGCCTGCGCGTGGACGAGGTGGCCACCAGCCGCCTCTACATCGACCCGAAGCAGCGCCAGCAGGCATTCGAGCGGGCAGCCGACGATGCCGCCCTCAACTACTTCACCCCGCAGCGCCGCGGCCTGTACGCCAGACGGCTGGTGGAGATGGCGCATCTCCTCGCCTCCGAAAAGCGGCTGGACGCGGCGCGGACGGCGCTGGCGGTGGCGCGGGCATTGGAGAAGGACGCGACCAACCCGTTCTGCCGCGCGCTCTTCACGCATGCGCTGCAGGACCGCCTGGAGCCGAAGACTTCCCCGCCGCAGCTGACTCCATCCGGGCTGGTGATCCCGTGAGCGCCGAGCCCCGGCACCGCAATCCGATCCCCACCACCGACGCGATCATCTCCGGCCCTGACGGCAGGATCGTCCTCATCCTGCGCAGGAACGAGCCGCTCGGGTGGGCGCTCCCGGGAGGCTTCGTCGACTGGGGAGAGGAGCTCGGCGCCGCCTGCCGCCGGGAAGCGAAGGAGGAGACGGGACTGGACGTGGAGCTCGTCACGCAGTTCTTCACCTATTCGGATCCTCGCCGCGATCCGCGCAAGCACACCATCTCGACCGTGTACGCCTGCCGGGTGCCCGCCGGGGCCGAGCCGAAAGCGGACGACGACGCGAAGGAAGCGCGGTGGTTCAGCGAGAGCGAGGTCCCGTGGAGGGAGCTCTGCTTCGACCACGCGGAGGTCCTGCGCGACTACTTCCGCTGGGTCCGCACCGGCGAGAGGCGGCGGATCTAGCCCCGGCCACCGCCGACACCTCAGGGCTACGCTTGAGCCTCAGACAGGTCAGTTCGAGGTGGGTTCGCCCGTGGGGGGTGGAACCGACATCGTCGACGGCTTGGCGAGGGTGCGGGCGCGCGCGTCCGCCTGCTGCCAGCGGTTGTACACGTCCACCGCGTTCGAGCGCCGCTGGGCGATCTCCTTGCGGAGAGCCGCTTCATGCGCCTGCGCTTCCGCCACCCGCTGATCGACGTCGCCTGCGTTCACGGAGGCCGCCTCGGGCGCGTTGCCCGCCCGCATCGCCTGGTGCTTGGCCTGCTCGGTCAGCGCCTGCGCCGTGAGCACGTGCGCTTCGGCCAGCTTCCGCTCCGACTCCGCCACGGAGATCATCAGCTGCAGGTACTGCGACTTGAGATCGGAAGCCCGGACGCGATCCTGGGAGGCGGCGACCTCCTGGTCGATCTCCGCCATCTTGTCCGTGTTCGCGTATTGCTTCTTCAAGAGATCCCGCTCGGCGAGCGCCCGCTTGAGCTGCGCATCGGCCACGCCGCGCTCGCTCTTCCCGACCTCCAGGCGCGCGCGGGCGTCCGCCTCTCTCGCCCGCGCCTTGGCCAGGGCGTCGTTGGCGCGGCCTTCCTCGACCCGCGCGGCGTCGACCGGCTCCATCTGGGACTCGTTGAGCCGCGCCAGGCCGGAATCGTCGACCTTGGTGACTGGCTTCTGCGAAGAGCAAGCGACCGCAAGCAGAGCGCCGCCGACTGACATCAGGATCCTGCGCATACGAAACCCCCTGTGCGAAGCACAACGTAGTTCCTGCGCGGCGCCGGAGCATGGGCTATGCTGCCGCTCCACATGGCCATCGTCGTTGCCGTCGTCGGCCTCGGACTGCTCATCGCGGCCCACGAGGCGGGACACCTGGTGCTCGCCCGCCTGATGGGCATGCGGGTGGAGACCTACTCGCTCGGATTCGGGCCCCGCATCGCCGGGTTCCGCTACGGGGAGACCGACTACCGCCTGAGCGCGCTCCCGCTCGGCGGCTACTGCAAGATCGCCGGCTTCACGCCCGACGATCCTGCCGCGCAGGACGTGTCGGACCCCGGCTCCTACATGAACAAGGCCGCCTGGCGGCGCTTCCTGGTGATCGCGGCCGGGCCCGGCGTGAACTACCTCCTCGCCTTCGTGCTCATCGCAGCGCTCTACGCCACGCAGGGCTTTCCCGACCTCTCCACCACGCGGATCGACGTCATTCCCGGCGGGCCGGCGGCGGCGGCGGGCCTGCAGACCGGCGATCAGGTGATCGCGGTGGACAGCGTCCCAGTGCAGTCCTTCGAGGATCTTCGCCGCGAGCTGCTGAAGCCCGGAGCACCGCCCGAGCGGCGGATCGAAGTGCTGCGCGGGGGCGAGGGGAAAGCGCTGGTCGTGCGGCCCGTCAACGGCACCATCTCGGTGAGGGCCGACCGGGTGCCGGTGCGACTGCCCCTGTTGGAAGCGATCCCGCGCGCGTTGCACGACGTGTGGACCCTGAACGCGGCGACGCTGGGCGCGCTCTGGGACGTCCTGCGGGGGAAGGGCAGTGCGTCGCTCGCCGGCCCCGTCGCCATCGTGCAGCAGGCCAGCGCCGAGGTGAAGCGCGGGATGGCGGACTTCGCCAGCATCCTCGCGAACATCTCGGTGGCGCTGGCGGTGTTCAATTTCCTGCCGGTTCCCGCGCTCGACGGGGGCCGGCTGGTGTTCCTCGGCGTGGAGCTGATCACCGGCCGAAAGGTGAACCAACGATTCGAGTCGGTCGTACACGTGATCGGCTTGCTGCTCCTGCTTGCCCTGCTGGTCTCGGTGGTGCTGTTCTCCGACCTTCAGCTCGGCCGCCGCCTCTTCTCGCGCGGCGGCTGAAGCGGGCCGCCCGTGATACACAGCGGACCCATGGCCAAGACGACGCGCAAGACGTTGGGGCGGCGGGCCAAGGCCCCCCTTGCGAAGAAGCCGCCGTCGCGGGTGCAGCTCACTGACGCGCACCGCGAGCTGATCCACCGTCTCTCCGACCGGACGGGGGTAGAGCCCGCCGAGATCCTCGGCCGCGCGCTGGCGGGATACGCCGCCGTCGCCGCGCCAGGCATGTCCCTTCAGGAAAATCCGGCGCGGAAGGGCCGGAAGGTCGAGGGGCAAAGGCTCTTCCTCTCCGTCGACGGCAGGCCGGAGATCGAGGTGGACCGGACCGAGTTCATCCTCGGAAGCGCCGAGGGAGTGGATCTGCGCCTCGACCTGCCGCTGATCTCGCCGCGCCATGCGCGCATCCTCTGGAAGAGCGGGCGCCCCGTGTTCGAAGATCTGCGGTCGGCGCGGGGTTCGTACAGGTTGGGACAGCCGGTGGACGTGCGGATGATTGAAACCGGCGACGAGATCGACCTCGGCGGCTTTCTGCCGATCCGGTTTCGCCTCGCGGACGCGGTGGCGTAGGGCGGGATTGCGCGTTCCCCTTCGGTGGCATGGGGGGGGAGGTCGCGCAGGCGAACTCAGGATCGCTGCGATTGATTTCGGGGGACCTCGTCTCAGGATTTGCCGCGGCGCCATGAGCTCGTTCCGGAATTTCCGGAACGAGCTCGGAGCGGGGTTGGGTAGATTCGAATGGCTCTGCCCGTGAGAGCGTTTTCGACTGTCCGTGGGGAGAATGAGTTGGCTCAGGCGGCGCGGCCGCGGCCGAGGACCTTTCCGAGATACTGCCCGGTATAGCTGCTCTTCGACTGGGCCACCTGCTCCGGAGTGCCTGTCGCGACGATGCGGCCGCCCTTGTCGCCGCCCTCTGGGCCGACGTCCACGATCCAGTCGGCGCACTTGATCACGTCGAGGTTGTGCTCGATCACCAGCACGGTGTTGCCCGCCTCGACCAGCCGGTTGAGCACGTTCAGGAGGCGCTTGATGTCCTCGAAGTGAAGGCCGGTGGTGGGCTCGTCGAGGACGTAGAGCGTCCGCCCGGTGTCGGTGCGGGCCAGCTCGCGCGAGAGCTTGATGCGTTGCGCTTCGCCACCGCTCAGAGTCGGTGAGGGCTGGCCGATCTTGATGTAGCCCAGGCCGACGTCGTCCAGCGTCTTGAGGATCCGGATGATCTCCTTGTGGAGCGAGAAGTGTTCCATCGCCTCGCGGACGCTCATGTCGAGCACCTCGGCGATGTTCTTCCCCTTGAAGGTCACGCGCAGGGTGGCGTCGTTGAACCGCTTGCCGTGGCAGATCTCGCAAGAGACGTACACGTCGGCGAGGAAGTGCATTTCCACCACCTTGAGCCCGTCGCCCTCGCAGGCCTCGCAGCGGCCGCCCTTCACGTTGAAGGAGAACCGGCCCGGCTCGTATCCGTAAGCGCGGGCTTCCGGCGTGCGCGCGAAGACCTCGCGAATGGCGTCGAACACCTTGGTGTAGGTGGCCGGGTTGCTGCGGGGAGTGCGGCCGATGGGCTTCTGGTCGATCTCGATCACCTTGTCCAGGTGCTCGATGCCGCTCAGGGCCTTGTACGCCCCGGGCGCCTCGCGCGAGCCGTAGATCGCCCGCGCCAGCGCCGGATACAGGATGCGGTTCACCAGCGTGGACTTGCCGGCGCCCGAGACGCCGGTCACCGCCACCACGCAGCCGAGCGGGATCTCGACGTCTACCTCTTTCAGGTTGTTCTCCGCCGCGCCGAGGAGCTTGATGCTCTTGCCGTTTCCGCGGCGGCGCTGGGCCGGGATCTCGATCTTCTTGCGCCCCGAAAGGTACGCGCCCGTCAGCGAGCGCTCGTTCTTCATCACCTCACGAGGGGCGCCCGAGGCGACGATCTCACCGCCCAGCTCGCCGGCGCCCGGACCGAAGTCCACCAGCCAGTCCGCTTCCTGCATGGTCTCCTCGTCGTGCTCGACGACGATGACCGAGTTCCCCAGGTCGCGCAGGCGCTTGAGCGTGGAGAGCAGGCGCGCGTTGTCGCGCTGGTGCAGCCCGATGGACGGCTCGTCCAGGATGTAGATGACGCCGGTCAGCTCCGAGCCCATCTGCGAGGCCAGCCGGATGCGCTGGGACTCGCCGCCGCTCAGGCTCGGTCCCGGCCGGTCCAGCGTGAGGTACCCGAGACCGACGTCGAGCAAGAAGCGGAGGCGGTTGCCGATCTCCTTGAGGAGCTCGGATGCCACCACCTTGTCGCTCCCTTCGAGCGGCAGGGTGGAGATGAGCTGCATCGCCTGATCGATGGTCATGCGCGAGACCTGCACGATGCTCTTGCCCGGCGTCTCGCCCACGTCGCCGATGGTTACCGCCCGGCTCTCCGGCCTCAGCCGCTCTCCCTGGCAGGCGCTGCAGGGCTTGTCGCTGAAGTAGCGCAGGTAGTGCTTGCGCATGCTCTCGGAGGTCGTCTCCTTGAAGCGGCGCATCAGCATCGGGATGATGCCCTCGAAGCTCGTCTTGTACGTGCCCGTGCGCCCGCCTTCGCTCCAGCGGATGCTCATGGTCTCGTCGCCGCTGCCGTAGAGGAGCAGGTCCTTCACCTCGCGCGGGAGCTCCTTCCAGGGCTTGTCCAGCGGCACCTTGAACGAGCTGGAGAGCGACTCGATCATCCGGAAGGTCCAGCCGCCTTGTTTCTCCAGCGCGTGGTTCCAGGGCTCCACCGCCCCGCCGCGGATGCTCTTCGAGGGATCGGGGACGATCAGGTCGGCGTCCATCTCCGGCCGGGTGCCCAGGCCGTTGCACTCGTGGCACATCCCCAGCGGGTTGTTGAAGGAGAAGCTGTGCGGCGCCAGCTCGGGAAAGCTGATGCCGTCCACCGGGCAGGAGAGGTGCTCGCTGTAGATGCTCTGCGTCTCGCCGCCGCGCGGGAGCTGCGTCAGCGCCTGGAGGACACCCTTGCCCTCCTTGAGCGCGGTCTCCACCGAGTCGATCAGCCGCCGGGACCCATCCTCCTTCTTCACCACCAGCCGGTCGACCACCACGGCAATGTCGTGCTTCCTCTTCTTGTCGAGATCGATGTCTTCGTCGAGGTCGCGGATGACGCCGTCCACCCGGGCCCGGGCGAAGCCGCGCTTGCGCGCATCGGCCAGCACTTCCTTGTGCTCGCCCTTGCGCTGCTCGATCAGCGGCGCGAGCAGCGTCAGCTTCGTTCCCTCCGGCAGCTTGGCCAGCTCCTCCGCGATCTGCTGCGCGCTCTGCTTGCCCACCCGCCGGCCGCAGACGGTGCAGTGCTGCTTGCCGACCGCTGCGTAGAGGACGCGCAGGTAGTCGTGGATCTCGGTGATGGTGCCCACGGTGGACCGCGGGTTGTTGGACGCCGCCTTTTGCTCGATGGAGATGGTGGGCGACAGTCCCCGGATGACGTCGTAGTGCGGCTTCTCCATCTGCCCGAGGAACTGCCGGGCGTAGGCGGAGAGCGACTCCACGTACCGCCGCTGGCCTTCCGCGTACAGGGTGTCGAACGCGAGCGAGCTCTTCCCGCTGCCGGAAACGCCGGTGAACACCACCAGCTTCTTCTTCGGGATCTCCAGCGTGATGCCCTTGAGGTTGTGCTCTCGGGCTCCCTTCACGAGGATGGATTCGGGCTCCATGGCGGCCTTGTGCAAAAGGGGACCGGGCAGGATAAGCGGCGAGGCCAGGCTTCTCAAGGTGCAATCCGGTGTAGCGCCGGGGTCTGACACAGCCCGGCGGTCCGGCTTCCCGGCGGGCGAGCGAGCCATGAAAACCATCCGGAGTTACGCGCGATTCCGGGCACGGACAGCGCCGAACCCCAGCGCGGCGAGCGCGGCCCATCCCGGCCAGTCGCCGAGCACCGCATACGGCGTGGTCCCCACGAGCATCGGGACCTGTGCGAGCGCGACCCCGCGCTGGTTCCGCTCGATCCTCTGGACCACGCGCCCTCCGGCGTCGACGAACGCGCTGATCCCGGTGCTGGTCGACCGCAGCAGCCAGCGGCGATGCTCGATGCTGCGCACCGCAGCCAACATGAGGTGCTGCTCCTGCTCGTGTCCCGCGCCGTACCAGGAATCGTTCGTCAAGTTCACCAGCGCATGGGCGCGGCCTTGGCCGTCGTCCGCCAGGATGGACCGGACGATGCCTGGAAGGATGTCCTCGTAGCAGATGAAGGTCGCGAACCTCCAGGACTTCCAGCGCAGCGGAGCGGTGCTGCGGCCGCGAGTCAGGTGCGACGCCAGCGGCGACCACTGGTAGAGCTGCGGAAACCACTCGCCGCCCGGGATGTACTCGCCAAAGGCGAGGAGCTGGATCTTGTCGTAGTGGTCGCCGATGCGGCCCTTCTCGTCGATCATCACCGCGCTGTTGAACACGTCGCGGCCTTCCACCCGGATGGCGCCCGCGATGGCAGCGACCGGCACGCCGCCCGTGATGGCCCTGCCGTCCGTGTCGCCAGGGCGCACCGGGCGCACGTTGTAGCCGACCTCCGGCCAGATCACGAGCGACGCGCCGCGCGCGTGCAGCTCGGCGGTCTGCTGCTGGAGGGTGCGGACCGAAGCCATCGGGTTCGCGTGCAGCTCGACCTCGCCGACGTTGGGTTGGGCGAGCCCGACCGGGATCTTCGGAGCGGCCTCCTCCGCGCCCTGGACGCGCACCAGGCGCAAGTACCCATAAGAGGCGCTTCCCACCAACGCGATCACCGACACCATCATCGCCGGAACGGGCACTCCTCTTCCCGTCAGCCACGCTTCCATCGCGTCGAACAGCGCGCCGTTCACCACCGCCTGGAGCGCGGAGAGGATCAGCGGGCCGCCCAGATCGGCGATCTGCACCAGCGGGAGCACCGGCATGAGGGCCACTCCGGTGTAGCTCTGGAAGAGCAGGGGATAGGCGAACTCCGTCGCCACCAGCGCGAGCGGGAGCAGCGCCGTTGCCGGCCAGCGCGTGCGCCGGCCCACCCAGACCAGCGCAAGCGACATCACGCCGAAGAGGAATCCCTGCGCGACGCAGACCAGCAGATACCCGAGGAACGCGAGCGGCGCCGGCGCGGACGCGAACACGCGCAGCACGTGCATGATCCAGGTGTATCCGCCCAGGTGGGTGACGAACCCCATCCACGCGCCCAGCCAGAGCGCCTGCCGCGGAGTCGCGTCCCGCAGCGACCAGAGAAGCGGGAGGAAGCAGACGAACGCCAGCGGCCAGATGCCGAACCCGATCCAGGAGAGGAAGTAGAGGACGCCGGACAGCGTCGGAAGCAGCAGGCGTCGCATGAAGCGCCGTCATGTAACATGACCTCCATGGCGGTGCTGCTGAACCAGACCAGCAACCTGCGCCTGCGGATCGAGCTGCTGCGGCGGCTCTCCGACGGAACCACCGCGCCCGCCTCGCTGGAGATGCGCGTGGCGGTGGACCGCTACCAGCACCGTCCCTCCGGAGACCACGCCTTCGTGCCGATGCTGGACGTCCCGCGCGCGACGCTCCTCGACATGGACTTGATCCAGTTCCTCCAGTGCCTGGAGGAGCTGCTCGAGGGCCGCACCGCCGCCGCCGCGCTGGAGGCCAGCGTGGACCCTGCCATCGGGCTGCGGCTGCAGGGCGGGCCCGAGGCATTCCTGGTCGAGGCGGGCATTGATCTACTCAATGTACTAGAGCCCGTGGGAGGTCTCGCGGGAGATCGCGGCACCGACCTGGCTCTCTACCGGTTCGTCGCGAACAAGCGCGCCGCGCTCGCGTTCTGTGCCGGGCTGATCCAGGAATTCGGCGAGTTCCCCACCGATCCGTCGGCGGTCAATCCCGGACAACCGGCGTAGCCCCGGCCACCGGAGGTGGCTCAGGAGCTGTGCTTGAGCGTGGTCATTCGGCAGTTCCGGGCATGAAACGCGTTTCAACGGGCTACTTCGCGGCCTGGAGCAGGCGGGCCACCTTCGCGCGCTCCTCGGGGTCGTCGTAGAGCTGGAACGACTTGCGCCACCATTGGATGGCCTTGGCCCGGTTGCCCTTCTTGGCTTCCGCCTCGCCCATCATCCGGCTCGCGCGGGCCTGGTCCCTGCGGGACAGCCCGGGCTTCCGCAGGATGTCCTTGAGGATGGTCAGCGCCCCCCCAGGCCGGCTGGTCCACAGCGCCTTCTGCGCGCGATCGAAGTTCTTCGCCCAGGGGCTGGCCGCGTTCTGCGCCAGCTTGCTGGGCCGCGGGGGCTCGGCTCCGGGAGCCGGCGCGGTCCGCAGGGCGTCGGCTGGAGCGGGAGGTGGGGTCGGTTCCAAAGCCTGCGGAGCAGCAGGAACCGCCGCAGGCCGGATAGCGGCGGCAGCCCCAGACGCCGCGCGCTCGTGCTCGCTCCGAACCAGGACCGCAGCCACCGCTCCCGCCAGCACGACGGCCGCGGCGGCGGGCCACCAGCGCGGCGGCACGAACACCGCCCATTCCGGCACGCCGGGAATGCGCTCCGGAGGAGGGGATGGAACATGGCCCATCATGGCGCGCTCGAGCGCCGGATCGACGGCCGGCGGCAACATCTGCGGCGGCGGCGCACCCGGAGCGCGCGCCGGCAGGATTGCGATCGGGTCGTCCTCGGCCATCTCGTCCTCGACCAGCACGGCGGCCGCCAGCGCCGCGAGCGACCGCATCATCAATGCGGCCTCGCCAGCGCTCTCCGGCCGCTGCGCAGGGTCCCTGGCCAGCAGCCGGGCAATCAGCTCCTCCAGCTCGGGATGCACCCGGCGCCCGATGTCCTGCAGCCGCAGCGTGGCATGTTCCCGATGCGCGCGCAGCAGCTCGTCGGAGGTGGCGCCCCTGACGGGAAGGCGGCCGGAGACGAGCTGGAAAAGGAGCACGCCGACCGCGTAGAGATCGGTCCTCTGGTCGGCGCCGCGACCCTCTGCCCGCTCCGGCGCCGTATACGCAGCCGTCGAGAGGGGCAATGAGGCGGTTTCCCGCAGCCCGCTGCTCGAGACCAGGTGCGCGGTGACGCCATCCAGGATGATCGCCTGCTCCGTCCCATCGGAAAGCCGCGTCAGCCCCACGTTCGCGGGCTTCAGATCGAGATGCAGGACGCCGGCGCCGTGGAGCGCAGCCAGGCCTTCGCAGATCTGCGCGCAGAGCTCGAGCGCCCGGGCCGGGACCACCCGCCCGCGCTGCCGCAGCTCGTCGGCCAGCGTCAGCTCGCCCCCGCCCTGGTAGACGAGGAAGAACGCCTGCACCAGGTGCACCCCAGCAGATAGCGGGCGGGCAAGGTGCGGATGATCGAGCTCGGCCGTGGTCGCCAGGCGCTCCGCTTCGGCAAGGAATTTGTGGACCGCGTCCGGATCGGGAGCGTAGCGGCGCAAGAGCTTCACCACCACCGCATGGCTGCGCGCGTCCTCCCCGAGCCACGAGTGCGAGAACCGACCCGCGCCCAGCTCGTGCAGCAGCCTGAATCCCGCCACTTCGGCCTGCTGCAGCGGGGAGCTCGGCTCCGGGTGCGCCAGCCCCTGGCACCGATCGCACACGGTCTGACCGTCGACCACCGGGTTGAACGGCGCGCCGCAGTGCGCGCACGAGTTCATCGCGCCGAAGCTGTGGGCCGCTTGCTCCACTGCGCCGACTCTACGCCACGGGTCTGCGCTGCCAAAGGTCGCGGGCGTACCAATGTGAACGGCCGGGTTGCTCCGTTTGTCCCACACGCGGTGCCACCCTGAGGTGTGGTATGTGCGCGCCGTGTCGGAACCTCCGCGAATGCCTGAGGAGTTCGAGCCCAAGGCCTCGCCCCCGTCGCGGTTTCGCATCATTCCGCCCGCGCCGCTGCGGCCCAACCTCTTGCCCGACGAGGCGCGCTTCGCCATGCGCCTCTCCATCCTGGTGGGATGTACGGAGCTGGCGGCCTGGGCGTGGTTCGCCCGCACGGGCCCCCGCGGCGCTGTCCTCGGGTGGGCCGCGGGGCGGCTGCTCAAGCCGGTCTGGGCACTGTTGGGAACGCGCTTGCCGCGGCCCGCCGTGGCGTATGCGCTACTGTTCCTGGCTGTGTTCGGAGCGGCGGCGGGCCTTCTGGCCGGCGGGCAGTTCGCCTCGGCGGCGCTGATCGCGGTCGCGCTTCCGGCGCTGGCGGATCTGTGCGCGAGCTGCGCCGCGGACAGCATCACCGTCGAGAGGCGAAGCACGGCCTACGCCTGGCTGGACATGGCCCAGGGACTCGGAGGCGCTTTGGGCCTCGCCCTGGGCGCGTCCTTCGCCGGAGTGGCGGGAGTCGTCGGCGCAATCGCGCTGCTGGTCGGGGCGGTAGGATTGCCCGAGCTGCGCAACCGGGGCACGCCGCGCTCCACCTGGACGGCCGATGCGTACCTGCGAGTGCTCCAGTCTCCGTTCGGTTCGCAGCTCGTGGCCCTGGCCTTCTTCGGCGCCTTCCTCGCGATGCAGCCCTTCGCCAAGCCGATTCCCGGCTGGGCCGCGCTGCTGCTCCCGCTCGCCGGAATGGCGATCTTCGCTCGCCTGGAGCCGCGGATGCCCAACGCCGTCCTCTTGCCGCGGATGGCGCTCGGGCTCGCGGCGGTGGGTCTGTTCGTGCCCCCCGTCCGGCTGCTGGCGATGGGCACGCTGTTCGCGGCCGTCCCCGCTTCCGTCGCCCGCGGCGCGGGCGAGATGGATCGGCCGCTGGCGTCCTCGCTGGCCTGGTCTGCCCTGGCCCTGGGAGCGGCCGTGGGCGCCGTGTTATGAATGAACGCTCATTCAGCCGCGAGGAGCGCATGTTCTCGATGGACCCGCCCTTCACGCCCGAGCACCAGCTCTTCCGCCGCACCTTGCGCGAGTACGCCGAGAAGGAGCTCGCGCCCCACGCGCTGGAGTGGGACGAGGCGGGCATCTTTCCGCGCGAGGTGTTCCGCGGGCTGGCGGAGATCGGAGCGCTCGGGATCAACTACCCGGAGAGCGTCGGCGGTTCGGGCGGCGACTACTGGTACGTGGTGGTGCTGGCCGAAGAGCTGATCCGCAGCCGCAACTCGGGTCTCAACATGGGCGTGCTGGTCCAGTCGCAGATGGCGACGCCGATCATCCAGGAGATCGGCAGCGACGAGCAGAAGAAGGAGTTTCTCGCTCCCGCCCTGGCCGGGGAGAAGATCGCCGCCCTGGGGATCTCCGAGCCGGACGCCGGCAGCGACGTCGCGAACCTCAAGACCACCGCCCGGCGCGTGGGCGACGAATACGTGATCAACGGCGCCAAGATGTGGATCACGAACGGCAGCAGGGCGGACTTCATCACCCTGGCCGTGCGCACCGGCGGTCCCGGCTTCGGCGGCATCTCGCTGGTCACCTTCCCGACCGACGTGAAGGGGTACGGCGTCTCCAAGAAGCTCGCGAAGATCGGAAACCTGTCGTCCGACACCGCGCTGCTCTTCTTCGAGGACTGCCGGATCCCCACCCGCTTCCTCCTCGGGGAGGAGAACGAGGGTTTCTACCACATCATGACCAACTTCCAGGGCGAGCGCCTGGTGGCGTCGATCGGCGCCGTCTCGGGCATGCAGCACCTGGTGGAAGAAGCGCTGCGCTACGGCAACGAGCGGAGCGCGTTCGGCAAGCCGCTGGCGAAATTCCAGGTCTGGCGCCACCGCTTCGTGGAGCACCTCACCGGCATCGAGGCGGCGCGCTGGCTCACCTACCGCGCCTGCGATCTCTACGCGCGCAAGGAGCCGGCAGTGAAGGAGATCAGCATGGCGAAGCTCTTTGCCGGCGATCTGATGCAGAGGGTCGTCTACGACTGCCAGCAGTTCCACGGTGGAATGGGCTACGTGGTGGAGACGCCGGTGGCGCGCGCGTTCCGCGATGCGCGGCTGCTCACCATCGGTGGCGGTACCAGCGAGATCATGAAGGAGATCATCGCCAAGCTGGTCCCCGGGCTCTGAAGTGCGCGACGAGCCGGCGTTCTCCACCCTCGGCTTCTGGGAACGGCTCGCGTTCCGGGTGATGCGGTACTTGAACCAGGGCGGCGGCTCCGGGCCGGCCTGGATCTGGCAGCGCGGCGTGATCACGCCGCTGGTGGGCCTTCTCGTCACCCGGCGCATGCAGGTCCACGGGCTCGAGCGCCTCGATCGCGTTCCGCCGGGCGCTCCCATCCTCCTGGTGGCGAATCACCGCACCTTCTTCGACCTGTTCATCCTCGGCTGGTTCCTCATCCGCCATCCCCGGCTGACCCGGCGGGTGAACTTCCCCGTGCGCTCGAACTTCTTCTACGAGCGGCCGCTGGGCCTGTTCTTGAGCGCGGTCTTCACCGGCGGCTCGATGTTCCCCCCGTTCTTCCGTTCCGCCGAGAAGAAGGGAATGAACCGCCTGTCCCTCGGCATCCTGGTGGAGAAGCTGCGCACGCCGGGCCAGATGGTCGGATTTCATCCCGAAGGGACGCGCAACAAGACCGACGATCCGTATGCGCTCTTGCCCGCCCAGCCCGGGGCCGGGGAGCTGGCGCTGAAAGCGCGCCCGGTGGTGGTGCCGGCGTTCATTCTCGGCCTGACGAACAACCCGTGGGCGGAGCTGAAGGCGAACCTGCGCCGCGAGCGCCCGGTGATCGCCGTGTTCGGCGAGCCCGTGCCGCTTCCGGAGCCGCGCGAGACGCGGCTCTCGCACCACAAGAAGTTCGCCGACCTCCTCAATGAACGGATCGCGGCGCTCGGCGCCGAGGAGCGGGCCCTCAGGAACGCAGCTTCTCCACCGGCTTCTCTGGAGTCGGCCGGGAAGTGACCAGCCGCGGCCGAAGCAGGTTGGCGATGGTCGCCTCCAGCTCCTGCGCTTCGAAGGGCTTTCCGATGTACCCCTGGGCCCCCATCAGCTCAGCTTCCCACTCGAAGCCGAAGCCGGAGATGATCACCACCGGCACGTCCTTGAGCTCCGGCGTGGCGCGCATGCGCTGCAGCATCTCGCGGCCGTTCATCACCGGCATCTGGAGATCGAGCAGTACCAGCAACGGCGGCTTCTCCAGGAGCTTCAGCAAGGCTTCTTCGCCGTGGGCCGCTTCGTCGACCTGGTATCCCTTCATCTCCAGCGCGATGCGGAGGCCCGTCCGGAAGTCGGCGTCGTCGTCTACGACCAGGATGTACGGCCAGCGTCGCATGGGGGGCCTGGGGCGTAGATCTAACGATTGCACCTCGCGAACGGAAGGGGGCGTTTGCCTGCTTGCTTCTTCTCCAACCCTGCGGATTGACGGGGCGTCCAGCCCCTGCTACCGCGACCCACACCACCGGACCCCAGCCAGGGTGCGAGGACGGCATGCCAGCCAGTCGGACCCGACCTGACCGGGTGGAGGTGACGGTGAAGGCCCGCGGCGGAAGGTACGCAGCCTCGGTCCTCCGCGCCGCCGCGCATCGTTGGGTGCGGGAGGAGCTTTCCATCGCGCTGGTCTCCGATCGCGAGATTCGCGGCCTCAACCGGCGCTGGCGCGGAAAGGACCGCCCCACCGACGTGCTCTCGTTCCCCTTGAACGACTCCGGCGCCCTGGGCGACGTGGTCATCTCGCTGGAGACGGCGCGGAGACAGGCGCGGGAAGGGGGATGGCCGCTGGCGGCCGAGTTGCGCCGGCTGCTGGCGCACGGGATCCTGCATTGCCGCGGATACGATCATGCGGACGCGCGCCAGGCGCGAAAGATGGCAGCGGCCGAGCGGCGTCTCCTGGGAAAAGAGGGCATGGTGGGCGTTACCCTGGCGGAATCCGTCGTTTCGCGATAGAGGCAGCACATGTCGACCCTTCCACCGGACTTGGACGAGCTCTCCCAGCGATTCGATTCGCTTCGGGGGGCGCTTTGACATCGATCGGAAGCGCGCGCGCGTCGAGCTGATCGAGCGGGAGAGCGTACAGCCCGGGTTCTGGGAGGACCAGAAGCGCGCCCAGGCGCTCAGCAAGGAGAAGAGCGGCCTCATGCTGCAGCTCGCGGAGTACGAGCGCGAGCGCCAGCGGCTCGAGGACGCGGTGGCGCTCCACGAGCTCGCGGAAGAGGCGAACGACGAGG
>DATBZA010000008.1:0-51325 GCA_036513415.1 Myxococcales bacterium
CTGCTTGCGGCGCGGCCCCTGCGCCAGCCGTTCCCTGCGCTTGCCCCGCGACTCCCGCGCCCTGCTCCGCCGCTCCGGCTGCCCCCTGCGCTTGCCCCGCGACTCCCGCGCCCTGCTGCGGCGCTCCGGCCGCGCCTTGCGCCTGTCCGGCGGCCCCGGCGCCCTGATCGGCCGCGGCCGCCTTCTGCGCATCGCTCGCGCCACCCGCCGCCTCTTGCGCATCGCCTTTGGCACCCGCGCCCTGACCCGATCCCGCGTCCGCCTCCTCCTTGGGCGGCTCCTTCTTCCCGGCCGCCTGCGCGGAGCCCTGCTGACTCTGGTGCGCCGACGCGCTCGCGCTCCCCGCCGCGCTCGCAGTCGCCTGCTGCGACGATCGCGCCGCTCCCGCGTTCTGCTTCGCGCCCGCCGCGTCTCCCTGGGCGGCGCTGTCCACCGCGCTCTGTGCCTTGTCCGCCGTCTCCTGCGCCTTCTTCGCCGCCTTTTCCAACTCGCCGATCGCCTCGAGCGCTGCCTCTTTGATGCGCTCCTCGTCCGGCACCTTGCACGCACCGGTCGCGGTCCGCTTCGCCTCCGCGCCGCTGTCCTTCGCCGACTCCGCCGCGCCGGTCGCGCTCTCCGCGGCCGCGGTCGCCGCGTCGATGGCGTCGCCGGTGCCCGGCCGCATCGGCATCCCGCGGAACAGCGCCTTGTTCCGTTCGATCCGTTTCTTCGCCTCGGCCAGGGCAGCCTCGGCCCGCTTCACCGCCGCGGCCGCCTCGGCGGTGATCTTCTCCGCCTCGATCTCGATCTCCTTCTCGTGCTCCTTGACGGTCTTCTTCGCTTCCTCGGATGCCTTGGTCCCCTCGTCGTACGCGCTGCGCAGCTGGGCGAACGCGGCGTCGACGTGCTCGCTCACTTCCGGGATGCGGGCCACCAGCTCCTTCAAGCTCCCGCGCTGCTTGTCGGCCTCGTCGTACGAGGACTTCGCCTGCTCGTACGCCGCCATCACCTGGTCGACGGCGCCGCGCGCTTGCGACATGAGAATGCCGGCGCTCTTGTCGATCGAGACGCCGCTCTTCTGGATGGTCTCTCCGAGCGGCCCCTGCATCTTCTCTCCCTGCTCGTGCAGCTTTCCGTACTGGTCCTTGAGCTGGGAGAGGAACTTCTTCGTCTGCTCCTCGTGCTTGTCCTTCTCCTCGTCGTGCCCTTTGGAGAGCGCGTCGTGCTGCGCCTCCGCCCCCTTGCTGTGCTCGTCCGCCTTGCGCACCGGGTTGTTCTGCACCTGGTCCGAGGCGGCGACGCTCTGGTCGGCGCTGTTCTGGGCGGCGTCGGTGCCGAGCGCCAGGTGCGTCAGCATGTCGTTGCCGGCCTTCGCCGCGGCGGCCTTGAAGTCCTGGCCCAGCTTCTTCAGCTCCTCCTTCGCCTCGGCGAGCGCCTTCTGCATCACTTCCTTGAGCTGCTTGGTCGCTTCCGCCTCGGTCGCGCTCTCCGACTCCTTCAGGTCCCAGGAGTGCGTCGCAGTCTGCAGCGACTTCTCCAGCACCTTTTCGGCGCCCTTCATCACCTCTTCCTCGAGCTTCTTCACCAGCCGGTCGATCGCCGCGGAGATCTTCTGCTTCATCTCCCGCGCCACGTTCTCCAACTGCTTCTTCGCTTCCTCCCAGGCCTTGGCGAAGAGATCCTCGGACTGCTTCTGCGCGGACTGCGCGTCCTTGAGCGCGTCGCCCTTGAGCTCCTGAAGCGCCTGCCTGGCGTGACCCAGCAGCTGTGTCCCGGTCTCCAGCGCCTGCCTGGCCTGATCCACCAGGGGCTGTCCGACCTGCTGCGCGCGCAGCGGGACCTTCTCGGTGAGCTCCTTCAACTTCGCGACCGCCTCGTCGTGGGCCGCCTGGCACTGCGCGACGACCTTCTCCGCTTCGTCGACCGCCTTCTGGCAGGCGGACTCGTCCCGCTTGAGCGCCGCCTCCGCGCTCTCCCTGCCGTGCCGGACCAGATCCTCGACGGCCTTGAGCGCGCCCGAGACCTTCTCCTGCGTCTTGTCAACGATCCCCGAGATCGCCTTCTCCGCCGCGGCGCCTTTCTCCTCAAAGTCCTTCTTCGCTTGCCCGAGGCCGGACTCCGATTCCTTCGCGGCCTCGTCGGCGTGCTTCTTCGCCTCCTGCAGCATCGACTGGCCCAGCTCCCCCGCCGCCGCGACGGCCTTGTCCAGCAGTTGCTTCGCCATCTCGTACGCTGCCGTCGCCTGATCGACGAGGGGGCGGCCTGCTTTCTCCGCGCGCGATGGCATTTCCTTCTTCAGGGCGTCGAGCGCCTGGAGCGCGTTCTGGTACGCCTTCTCGCAAGCGGTGAAGACGATCTGCGCTTGCGCGACCTCCTGCTCCGCGTCGCTCTTCGCCCAGGCCCAGGCCTTGTCCGCCGCAAGCTTCCCGTGCTGTTGCAGCTCCTGCGCCTTCGCGAGGGCGGCCTCCACTTCCTTCTTCGTCTCTTCGACCAGCGGCCCGACGGTGCCCTGCGCCTTGCTGCAGGCGTCCTCGAGCCCCTTCTTCGCCGCGTCGTATTCGGTCCCGGCCGCCTCCGCCGCCTCGGAGGAGCGCTTCTGTGCCTCCTCCAGATCGCTCCGACCCACCTCCGCCGCGGCCAGGACGGCCTTGTCGAGGAGCTCCCTGGCGAAGTCGACCGCCTCCTTCGCCTTGTCCACCAGCGGCTGACCTTTGGTCCGCCCCTTTTCCCCCGTCTGCTGGATCAGGGCTTCGAGCTGCTGCCTCGCCGCCGCGTGCGCCTTCTCGCAGTCGGCGTATGCGGGCTGAGCCTGCGCGACCGATTTCTCGGCGTCGCCTTTGGCCCATGCGTAGGCCTGGTCCGCTGCGGCCTGGCCATGCTGCTGCAGGTCCCGCGTCTTCTGCAGCGCAGCTTCCACTTGCATCTTGGTGCCCTCGACCAGCTTGCCGATCTCCTCCTTCGCCGCGGCAGAGGTGTCGTCGAGAGACTTCCGCGCGGCGTCATACTCACCGGCGATGGCCCCCACCTCCTCCGCGAGGCGCTGGGCTTCCTCGATCGCGCTTTGGCCCTGCGCGTCGGCCGCCGCCGCGACCTTCCTCACCAGCTCATCCAGCTTGGACACCATCGCCTGGACCCTCTCGACGGTGCCCCTCAGCCGATCCCGCACTGACGGGGGCAAGGCGCCGTACGCCTTCTCCGCGGCAGCCGAACATGCCTCGGCCTCCGTCTTCGCGGTCTGCAGGCCCTGTGTCGCGTCCTCGGTCTTCGCCCTGGCTCCCGCTGAATCGTGGTGGTCCCGGATCAGGGCCAGAGCTTCCTTTCCCTTCGCTACCGCGTCCTTCGCCGACTCGTATGCCTTCTGGCCCTGCTCCTTCGCGGCCTGGGCCTCCGGCGCGAACTCCTTGAGCGCGTCGATCTCGCCCTTGTGCGCGTCGTAGAACCGCCTCGCCTCGTCCGTTTTCTGCTTCGCCTGATCGGCCACCTTCCTGGCTTCCTCGGCCACCCTGCCGATCTGCGTCTCGACCAATTTGAGCGTGCGGCCCAGGATCGAATCCTCAGCCGGCTTGTCGCTCTTCGGATCGCCGGCCACCTTCCGCAGCATCGCCTTGACCTTGGCGGCGATGACTTGCACGGCCTCCTTCACCCTCTCCGGGACTTCGTCCTTGGCCTTCTCGGCGGCCTGCTCGCAGGCATCGGTCTCGACCCGCGCTTCCCCGAAGAGCTTCTTCGCCTGCTCCGCGTCCTGCTTCGCGCCGTCGAAGTCGTGCTTCTTCACCTTCTCCAGCGCCTCCTTGCACTTCGTCAGGATCTCCTTGTCCTTGGCGTACGACTTCTCGCCGTGCTCCTTCGCGGCGTTGGCGTCGGCGAGGAACTCTTTCATTTGCTCGAAGTCGCCCTTCAGCGCGTCGTACTTCTGCCTGGCCTCGTCAAAGGTCTTCTTCGCCTGCTCGGCCACCTTCTGCGCTTCCTGCGCCGCCTTGCCGATCCCCTTCTCGATCTCGTCGACCAGCTTCTGGAACGGGTTCTTCCGCGCGCCCGAGTCCTTCGGCAAGAGTGATCTGACCTTCTCGACGATGCCCTGGACGGCCTTCTTCACGTCCTCGGGGACGTCGTTCATCGCCCTCTCCGCCTTGGCCTGGCAGTCATCCGCGGCCGCCTGGCCCTCGTCGAAGAGCTTCTTCGCCTCCTCCGCGTCCTTCTTCGCACCCTGGAGGTCGTGCGCTTCGACCTTCTTCAGTCCCTCCTTCACCTTCTCGAAGCACGCCTTCGCCTTCTGGCAGGCCAGCTCGCCGGCCTCCTTCGCGGCCTTCGCCTCCTCAATGACCTTCTTGATCTGCTCGAATTCCTGCCGGCACTGGTCGTACCGGGCCTGGGTCTGCTTGACCTTCTCCTCCGCCTCGGCGGCGAACTCCTTCGCCTTCTCGGCCAGCTCCCCTAGCCTCTGCTCGATCGCCTTCAGCGTCTTGCCCAGGGTGGACTCGCCGCTTCCCATCATCCCCTTGAGCTTCTCGGCGAGTTGCTCGAGCGCGTCCTGCACCTGCCCGGGAAGCAGCTCGTGTGCTGCCTGCGCCTTCGCGTAGCAATCCTCGGCGTCCTGCTTTGCCTGCTCGAACTTCACCTTCGCGACTTCGCCGTCGTTCTTCGCGCCGTCCCAGTCGCGCTTCTCGACCAGCTGCAGGGCTAGCTTGCATTTCGCGACCGCTTCCTTCCCCTCATCCCAGGCCTTCTCGCCGGTCTGCACCGCGTCCTTGGCGGCCTCGAAGAACTCCTTCATCTGCTCGAACCGCTGCTTGTACTTGTCGAACTCGGACTTCATCTGGTCGTAGATCTTCTTCGCCTTCTCGTAGGCATCCTTCGCCCTGGCAGCGAGCTCGCCCACCCTCGCCTTGACCGCCTCGATGAACTTGGAGAGCGACGACTCGCCCTGCGGGAGCATCTGGCGGATCTTCTCGACCACCGACCGCAGCGTCTGCCTCACGTTGTCGGGCAGGTCCTTCTCCACTTCCTCGAGCTTCTCGAAGCAGAGCTGCGCCTCGCTCTTCGCCGTCTCGAAGTCGGCCTTCGCCGGGTCGACCTCATTCCCGGCCTCGTCCCATTTCTTCTCCTTGAGGAGCGAGAGCCCCTGCTTGATGTGGTCGAAGCAGGACTTGCCGGCCTTGTACGCCTTCTCCCCATGCTCCTTGATGTAGAGGCCGGCCTTGATCCACTTGCCGCGGTACTGGTCGACGGAGTCTTCGATCTTCTTCTTGTATTCCTCGAATTTCTGCTTGTACCCGTCGACCGTGATCTTGACCTGCTCGATCATGCCCTTCGCCTGGCTGACCAGGTCCTTGAGCTTTTGGCCAACGTTCTGCTGGATGGTGTCGGCGGCGTTCTTCAGCGCTTCCTTGGCCTTCGCGATCGCGTCCTGCGCTTGCTGGATGGCCTCCTTGGCCGCGTCGAGCACGTTCTGCGCGCCGGCCGCGATGGCACTGCCGATGCTCTTGCCCGCCGCGTCACCGGACGCCTTCACCGCGTCGATCACCTTGCCCAGCTCGCCGCCGAGGCCCTCGATCAGCGGCTTCGCCGCGGCGACCGCCGAGGCGGCGCACATCTCGATCGCGCTCTTGCCCTTGAGGATCGCTGCCTGGGCGAGCGTCATGCCCGCCTTGCCGACGTTGACCGCGGTCTCGGCCGCGGCCAGGAGGCTCGACTTGAGGCCCCGCACGGCGCTGGAGGACGGATCGCCGCTGGTGTGCACCGCGTCCAGCGCCGCGGCCTTCACCGCGTCGTAAGCGTCCTTGGCGTGCTGGACGGCCTGCGCGGCGATCTCCGCCACCTGCGCCGCCGCCTGGTGCGCCTGGGTCAGCGCCTCGCGGGCGATCTCCTGGGTCGCGTTGGCGGCTTCCTGCGCCGCCTCGCCCACCTTCGCCTTGGCCTGCGACACGTAGTCCTTGAGCCCGGCAAGCCGGCCATCGACGCTCTTGAGCGCCGCATCGGCGACGTCGCCCGCGCCTTTCTTCACCTGATCGAGCGCGGCCTTGACGTCCTGCCAGACCTGTCTCGCCGCTTCCAGCGCCTGCGAGGCCCGCTTGGCCGCTTCGCGCGCCGCCTTCAGCGCCCAGGCGGCGGCGTCCTTGATCTTGTCGGCGATCTCCTGCGCCTTTTTCGCCGCATCCTGGACGGCCTTGGCGAACTTGCCCAGGTCCTTCACCGGCGATGCGCCCTTCTTGATGGTGTACCGCTTGGCGCGAAGCTCGGTCGCGTAGCCCGTGTCCACGAAGAAGAGATGGTCGGTGGAGACGACGTAGTACTGGCCGTCGACCCGCTTTCCCGCTTTCTCCACCTGGACGACGGCGCCGGCGCGGATCGCCGGATCGCCGGTGACGCGCGCCTCGGCATGCACGAAGACGCCGGCGCGCTTGTTGAACTCGCTCTTCGCCACGGCCTCGAGCAGGTTCTTCTGGCCGGTCGCGACCGGCAGCACCTGCTCGACCTCGCCGAACATCTGCTTGACGAGCTGGGCGCCGGTGACGGTGCCGCCTTGCTTTCCGTACTCGTCGCCGCCCTTGCCCGGCCCGGTCATCTCCTTCGCCTGCTTGGGATCCCAGCCCGAAGCGGTGATCTTCGAGACCTGGTCGAAGGTGTTCACCTCCTGCACGAACCGGCCGATGTTCTCGCGCCAGACCAGCTTGGCCGCGGGCGGCTCGCCCAGCTTGGGCTTCTTGAAGAGGAGCTTCTTGTCGTCGACGTACACGCGGAAGCCGGCGATGGCCGCCCGCTCCATGAGGAAGTCGTAGTCGGAGAGGTTGTTCTGGATGACGTAGTCGTGGACGACCTTGCTGTCGTCGGTGTCGGCGGAGAGCCCGTGGCGCTGCGCGATCTGGCGCGCCAGATCGCTGTCCTTCACGTCCTTGTACGTCTTGGTGACGGTGCCCCGGTCGAAGCTGTGACCCTTGTCCACGCCGGCGACGATCAGGCGAGTCGGGCCGTCCGGCGTGAGGATCATCTCGATGTTCGAGATCTCGCCCTTGCAGACGCTCTTCAGCTGGCCCTGGTACCCGAGCTTGATCTCGACCGCGGTGCCGGGCTTGAACTTGTCCTGCCGCGTCCACTTGCGGCCGACGTCGGACAAGTGGACCCAGAAGCGGCTCGCCTTGTCCATGTCGTCGGTGACGCGGATACCGAGCACAGAGGCCTTCAGCTCCGGATCAGCGGGGGCCCCGTCCACGACGAGCTGGAAATCCGGGACGAAGCGCTTCTCGTCGGGCAAGGCTGGGACTCCGCGCCGCTCGCCAAAGGGAGCAGACGAGGGTCTGCCGTAGTTTCAAGCAAGCAGGCGGTGGTGGTCAAGTGGGCGTGTTGGTAGGATGCGTCCGTGGCGGAGGGTCCGAAGAGCGAGCTCCCGGAGGCTCCTCGGCTGCCCCAGCGGGCGGCCATCTACATCGCACCGGACGGGAAGGTCACGTTCGGCGCGCTGTTCGAGGACCTGGTGCCGGTGGCGGGCGCGATCTCGGCGACTCCGCCGGTTGCAGGACCCCCGCTGCGGGCCACCACTCCGGATCAGGACGCGTAGGTGCTGCGCGCGCTGCTGGCAGCGCTGCGCCGGTACTTCTCTCGGCGCGCTGCACGCAAGCTGGTCGCAGCGCACCTTCCCCGGGGCCTGCGCGCGGATCTCCTATCGTTCCCGCGGGTGCGCCTTCCCGTGCTCCTGGCGCTGCCGCCACCGCTGCCGTCGCGGGTGCGCGATCTGGGGGTGGCCGACCCGCGCAAGTTCCGCCTCGACCCGCGCACGCAGTCCCCAGCCAACGAAGGCATCCTGCCGCTCCAGTCCGGCGATCCCAGCTACCGCTGGGTCCTGCCTGAGTTCCGCCGCCGCTACCTCGACTTGCCGTGGATGGCGCGGGACCGCATCCGCTTCCTGGGCCCGATGCACGCGGAGTGGTTCCTGATCTGGTGGGACGAGACGGTGAAGGAGAAGCTCGGCGCTCGCGGGCCGCGCGAGTGGGAGCGGCCCGAGGACGTGGACTGGGCGATGGACGTCTGCAAGGAGCAGATGCTCATCCGCCGCGACGTGGCAAAGGACGAGGAGGCGCCTGCGGAGCAGGAGTGGTCGGCGCCCGAGATCGGGCATCCGTTGGGCGCCTGGGATCCCGTGCCGCTCCCGGAGGTGGTTCCGGCGAAAGAGTGGGTGGAGATGGCGGACCCGCGGGCGCTCCTGCGCGCGCCGGCGCCCGAGCGAGCGGCGCGCGAGAGCTACCTGGAGTGGCGGACGTTGATCGAGTCGCTGCGGGAGCGCTGACGGTTCGGCAGGTTCACCGCAGCTTTCCCTCCCGCTCCAGCCGCGAGAGGTCTTCCTGGCTGACCGTGTCCTGCTTCAGGATCGCCATCGCGCGCCGGATTTTCAGGATCATCGCCGGATCCTGGATGGGTACGCTGTTTTCGCGGGTTGGCCTGGGCTGCGGGCGCAGGATGGTGAGCTGGCCGCGCGCCGGCGTGCCGGCCGAGGTGATCCCCTGCAGCTCGACCGTGACCGCGTAGACGGTCGGAACGGCAGCGAAGTCGAACTCCAAGGACTCCTCCTGCACGACGCCCGGCGGCAGCTCGGTGTGCCGCAGGAGGCTCGTGTGATCGAGCGCGGCCACGTCTGGCGCCGCGGGCGCGCTCCCGGGAGCCTCGGGAAGGAACAGCCTCGACATCGTCGCGCCCGTGATCTGCACCGGCACGTCCTCCGCGTGCCAGACGCGAAACTTCTGGCGCACGACTCCATCCGACCCCATCGCCGGGAACCGCGGCGTCGGCTGCGTGAACAGCGTCGCCATGCCGCGCCGCCGCGTATCGAAAGCGACGTTGCGGATGTGTAGAGGGAACCTGCCCTCCACGCTCTGGCCCCCGCCGTCCAGCGCCTTCACCCTGACTATTAGATCTGTGAACGCGGTCTTCTGCGCCAGCCCCGAGTAGTCGTGGATCGCAACCGGGTCCGCGGTGGCCTCGAACGAGCCGTCGCCGAACTCCCACTCGTACCAGGCTGGCGTGAAGGGAACGCCATCCAGCGCCTGGACGGTGGCCGTGAATTCGCGCTCGGCCACCGAGTTGGGCAGCATCCGCATCGTCACCACCAGCATGCGCGAAGGACGGCAGTTCTTTACCCGGTAAGGCGGCAGCTCGATCCGGGTCGCCACATTGTCCTTGCTGAACGCGACCGCGAACTGCTGCACCGGCTTCCCATCTCGTCCGACGTAAGCCCGCACCGGAACCTGCGCCCCGGCCTCGCCCGCCACGGTGTACTGAAGGAACGCGTCGTTCCCGTCCGTGGTGTGCGCATGCACCGCGACGAGGTTCTCTTCGCCCTCGCACACTTCATCCTTCTCGACGCGCACCAGGTCGAAGACCGGAGGGGCCACCGCGGGCGGCCGGGCCGGCGTCAGCGGCGCGGCTAGCGGATGGGTTCCCGCCGCGGCTTCCGCCTGTTGCCCCGGCACGAACGTCGCCGCGTCGAGGGCCCCGGCGGGCGCCTCGCCATCGCGAAGCAGCAGCGCCACCGAGGCCGCAATCAGCGCGATCGCGCAGACGAGCAGCGCCCTGCGTCGAGTGCTCATCGATCAGTACCAGCAGCCGTACTGAGGGCCCGGAGCGTTCCACGCGATCGGATGGTACGCCTGATCGTACGACCAGACCGTCGTCCCGATGTTGTGAGGCGGCAATCCCGCGAGCCGATCCGGGCTGATGGACGTCGCCGTCGCCGCAGGGTTGTCGCGAACGCCATGCCAGATGCCGTTGTCGTTCGTCGCGCACGCATTCGCGGCCATGCAGTTGGTCACCTGGTCGGCCGCGTTCTCGCAGACGTTGTAGAAGGGACAGGAGACCGACCGCAGCAGGGCCGACCAGAAACCGACCCCCGAGTTGCAGGCGTTCTGGACCGCATTGAAAAGTGCATTCGCGCCGTTTGCAATCAGGACGTGGTCGTAGGTGAACGGCGGCACGTAGCCGGCCCCCCCTTGCAGGTGCGCCCAGGAGAGGAAGGTCGAGCAGACCATTCCGTTGTTGACCGAGTTGCTTGGCACCTGGTTCGCCTGCTCGATGTCGCGGTACTGGTAGAGCGAGTAGCTGATCGGCTCCCCGTTCCGCAGCTTCCGCGAGATCCAGATCGACCTGTCCGACTGCGACTGCGTGCTGGTCTGCTCCGCGCTCACGGCCCAGTTCGCCAGCGCAGCGGTCTTCCCCGCATCTCCCCACTGGTACACCGGCGTGATCTCCTCGCCCTGGAGATCCGCGTAGGCACCGCCCAGGTTGATCTGCTCGACCCCTGGGTACCCGTACTGGAGCTGGTTGGTGTCGAGCGGGCGCGTGCAGACAGTCGGCCAGCTGCTCTGGTCGGGCGTCTTCATCTCGCCGTGGACGATCCCGCTGGTCCCGAGCGACAGCATGCTGTGGGTGTAGTACTCGCCGATCGCGACGATCACCGGGCGAATGGGTCCACCGTTGCTGCGGCTCAACACCACCGAGCCGTAGGGCGCGTTCCACAGCGCCGGCACGTAACCGCAGCCTCCGTTGACGGTGGCTCGCTGTCCGGGAAGGGAGAACACGCCCGAGTTGCTCAAGAGCCGGTTCCACCCGCCGATGGGCGAGATCCCGTGGACGTAGGCCTTGAGTCCCCCGAGCTGCATCATCACGTCGGGTCCGAAGGGAACCGCGATGTTGTACCGGTACGCGCCGTATCCCACGCCGCAGGCTTGAAGGACGGCCCACTCGCTCGCTTCATTCGCCAGTCCTGCGCCCACCCACTGACCGCTGCCCGCAGGACCTCCCGCATAGACGTGGACCCAGATCGATTGCGCGATGCCACGCGCGCAACCCCACCCGGAGAGAACGACCTGGCCGCCGCCATCGAACGCGTTGTCGACGTAGCCGCGGATGGCATTGTCGGGATAGCTGATCGCGCCCCAGTTCCCGAGCCGGAACCATCGCCTGGACAGATTGGAGTAGGCCTGGACCAGGATCGGCCGGCCGATCAGCGCCTCTTCCGTCGCGGCCCCGACCGCTACGTTGAAGCGCAAGTTGGTGGCCCACGGCGCGCCGCAGGCGGCCCCGACCGCCGGCTCGCTGGGATTGTTTGCCATCGCCGACGCGATCCCCGCACCGCTGCGCGGGTCGATGACCATCACCATCACCGGCTGGGACGAGCCGCGATCGCAAGCCCAGCCGCTGATGTTGAACTGCCCGTTGACCCAGTATCCCCCGTCGATCCATCCGCTCTGCGCACGGGTCCCCCGGGCGTAAAGGGCGGCGACGATCAGGAACGCCGTCGCGGTGGTCCGCGCGATAGAACCTTCGATCCGCATGGTTCCTCCGTTCGCCGAAAGCTCTCTGCGGCGCGGAAGGGCGGATCGTCACGCACGCGGCCAGGGCGTTCAACCGGGCGGAGCCGCTTCTATTCAGGACTGGTGAGTACCGCCGATCTGCAAGATTGAATTCGGTGGCCGGAGGTGTCTGGGTCTCAAACGTAGCCGCAAAGCCGCCTTCGGCGGCAGCGCGAGTCTGAATCTCAGGCGTAGCCCCTAAGCCACCTTCGGTGGCCGGGGCTAGTCTTCGGCTTCGTCGTCGGAGGCGGCGACCGCCGACTCGAACTTGAGCTCCGTCATCCCCAGCGTGATCACGTCGCCGTTGCGGAGGAAACGGCGCGGGGTCTTCTTCCCGTTCACCAGCACGCCGTTCTTCGACCCCAGATCGACGATCTCGAACTTGTTGCCGTCGATGGCGACGCCCGCATGCTTGCCGGACACCGCTCCGTCCAGGATGCGGATGCTGTTCTCGGGGCCGCTGCCGAGGGAGACCACCTTGCCGACCAGCGGCCAGGTCTTGCCCTTGGGCCCCGCGCCCTTCTGCATGATCAGCCGCGCCTTCGCCGACTTCAGGCAGAAGAGGCAGACCTCCCACTCCGGCATCTGGGCCCGCTTGCACACGGGACAGAAGCGCGTGGGCGGGGGCTTGGGGCGCGTCAGGACGTAGATGGCGATGCCGCCGACGACCACCAGGAGGATGACAGCGACGACGATCCCGATCGTGAGCCAGTCGATGAAGTTCGGCGTCCGCACCATGATGGAAGACTTGAGCGAGGTGCTGCTGCCCTCGTTCTCCATCGCGATCTCGACCTTGTGGTCCTTCCCGTCGTGGTCGAGCCGCGTCTTCCACTGGATCACGTACATCTTGTTGATGAAGTCCTTGATGACCGTGAGCGACTTGTTGATGTCGTCGACGTTCGGCGCCGGCCGATAGGTGCCGCCGGTGCGCCGGGAGATCATCTCCAGAGTGGGCAACGAGTCCTGGTCGAGCTCGGAGTGGGCGACGGCGTGGATGGGGATGCGCCGCTTGCTCGCGTCGCTGATCACCTTCTCCACGTCGGTGGCGCTGCCGTTGTCGCGGCCGTCGGAGATGAGGATGATCGCCTTCGGGGCGGGGAGCAGCGTGGGCGCCCCGCTCTTTCCCGGCGAAGCCGCTGCGGCATAGAGCTGGATGGCCTGGGCCAGCCCGTCGTAGAGCAGGAACGAGCGGCCGGTGAAGGTGATCTTCGCGGCCTTGCCGGCCACCTCGCCCTTCTCCTCCGAGAAAGGGGCCACGATCTCGGCGGTCTCCCCGTAGTCCACCACCGCCACCTGGTCCTTCTCCCCCAGGCCGTTGACGAACGCCGACACCGCCTTCTTGATGTCGTCCTGGATCCCCATCATCGCGCCCGACGCCTGCACCACGATGACGATGGAGGCGCCGGTCTGCGCCGCCTCCAGCGAGTCCACCTTCTCGACCTTCGAACTGTCGCTGCTTCCGCCTTCGTAGACGCGGAAGAGGTCCTGCGAGAGCCCCTGGATGGGCGAGCCCGACGCGCCGATCACGTTGACGTACGCGCGAACGTGCGGCCACTTGTTCTGGGTGGCTTGGACCTGTTGAATGGAGAGCTGGGCGCCGGCGGCCAGCGCGGCCGCGGGCGCGAGGAGCGCCGCGAAGCCTGTCCAGAGATGCGTCTTCACGGTCGTCCTTACTCGCGCTTCTCGCGCATGGCGCGGCACTTGAACTCGAACTGGATGTCCCCGAGCTTGACGATGTCGTTGTCGATCAGGTCGTGCTTCTGCACCTTCTCGTCGTTCACGAAGGTGCCGTTCGAGCTGTCGAGGTCGGCGATCTGGAACTCCCCGCCCTCGAAGCGGAGGGTGGCGTGCTTGCGAGAGATCTTCTTGTCGGTGAGGACGATGTCGCAGTCGGCCGCCGTGCCGAGCACGTTCTTCCCGGTGCGCAGCCGGAAGTCTTCCCCCTTGTGCTGCCCGTTCAAGGCCACGATCCAGCCGCACACCTCGCGGCTCTTGTCCTGCGATCCGCGGCCCTTCTCTCCGCCGATCTCCTGGAGGTTGAGCATCGCGGTGCCCTGGCCGGCGCCGGGCATCGGCATCGGCGTAGCCGCGGCGCCCCCTCCGCCCATCATCGCCTGCTGCATCTCCAGGCAGTAGGGGCAGGCGTCCCAGCTCGGATGCATCACGTGGCCGTTGGGGCAGACCTTGCCTTGCTCCTTGTTCTTCTTGAGGAACGGCAGGACCCGGTCGAGAAGCTGCAGGAACACAGTTTCCTCCTCAGGCCGGTTGGTAGAACCAGAGCTGGAACATGTTGATGTCGCGCTCGGCCGAGATCGCCTTGGCGGACATCTCCAGCGAATCGTTGGTGACGAAGGTCCCGGGAACCAGGAAGTAGTGGTTGCGCCAGCGGTGCTTGCGGTCCGCTTCGGTGACCTTCCACTGGCCCACCTTCTTGCCATCCACGCTGATGTCGCAGATCTGCTCGCCGAGAATGGCGTCGAAGCGCTTGATGACGATCAGGTCCTTGCCGGGCTTGAGGTTGCCGACCTGCCACTTCGCCTCGCCGCCGATGTAGGCGACGCCCGAGTCGGAGACCGACTCCTTGTCGGGATAGGTGAAGGTCTGGCGGCTCTTCCACATGTCCTTCTGGCCCTCGATGCGGAACTTGTGCGACTTCTCCGACTCGTCGTTGACGAGCTGGAGATGATCGACCCGCACGAAGTTGGAGCCGTCGATGTTGAGCTCGTCGGGGAACTCCTTCGAGCGCAGGACGATGTCCTTCCAGCTGGTCTGCTCGCCCTTGATGTCCTTCTTGGCGGAAGGCGCCAGCTTCTCCTTGACCACGGGCGTGAGCGCCTGGTTCGAGGCGCTGAGGAAGCGGGCCACGCTCAGGCAGCCGTCGGCGTCGCGAGGCCGGTCCCGCACCACCTTGGTGAGCGCCTCCAGCGCCTTCTTGTACTCGGCGAAGCCCTTGCGCGCGGCGATCTGGGGGAAGTCCTTCTCGATCGCCTCGATCATCTCGCGCTCGAGCTCGACCACGCCGGTGAGCACGTCGGCGAGGTTGAACGGTCCCACCGCGTTGGCGCTGTTCAGCATCTCCGCGGCCAGCACGGCGTTGCGCAGGTGGTTGGCCGGCGCGACGCCCATCTTGCTGAGCAGCTGCGAGAGCGCGGCCTTCTCGGAAAGGCCGTTGGCGACCTCGACCCGCAGCTGCGGCGTGGCGTGGCTGCCCGCCGTTCCGGCGATGGGAACGAAGCGCAGATCGACCTCGCCGGGGCCCGGCACGCGCGGATCCAGCGCATCGCGGATCTCCCGCACGCCCTCCTCCAGGCGCACGCGCCCCAGCTCGATGGCCTCGACGCCGTCGGGCTCGCGGGCCATCACCTCGATCTTCACCTTCTCCTCGATCCGCCGGTGTCCCTTGAAGCGGGGGTTCTCCTTGTAGGCGATGAAGTCGGTGGGCTCCTCGAAGTACTTGATGGCCACGTAGACGGTCTGCGGCAGCTTGAGCTTGTCCGCCTCGATCACCTTCACGGCCGGATCGCGCAGCACCAGCTCGTTGCCGCGGCCGTCGATCCCGTAGCCGGGAGCCACCTCGAAGGAAAGATCGCCGCGCGCGCGGGCCTGGACCTTGAGCCCGCCCGCCGCGATCGGGACCACGCCGGGCGTGTGCAGGACGCGGTTGTGCAGGCGCCGCTTCTCCAAATGATAGGCCTCCGCCGCGTTCCAGTCTTCGTCGGTGGTGAAGAAGCCCTCGAAGAAGTTGATCCGTTTGAAGTTGGCCTGCTCCGCCATTGCATCCTCCGAACCGTGCGGCCCTTCCAGAAAACGACCGAAGGGCAGGTGATGTCAAACTCATGCTGGGGGACACCATTGGATGGTGTCCCCGACGATGTTCACAGCCCGGGCTTCCGCAGTTCCTCGTCCTGGGTGGCCGGAACGTCCTCCAGGCCACCGATGCGCGCGTCCACGCCGATGCGCCCGGTCTTGCCCACCTGCAGGAAGGGCACTGCCTCGTAGGACGGCGCGGTCTCTTCGAAGACGAGGGCGTAGTGGGCGTGGGCGGGCTTCTCGGTCTCCACCAGGGCCTGCACCGTCCGCAGCCGCTCGCGGGAGATCTCCGCCTTGCGGTCGGGCAACTCCACGGTGAAGCACTGGCTCACGAACACCGGAGGAGAAAGCACGGTGTCCTTGCCGATGGTGCTCGACTTGCCGATCACCAGGCCCGGGTAGGGCCATTCGCCTTCGTGGATCTCGGCCTTCACGTCGGCGAAGAGCCGCAGCGCCAGCTTGAGGCCCTCGGCGGTGCCGCGCTTGCGGTACAGCTCGGGAACGCGCTGCACGATCTCGCGCCGCTTCTCCTCGTCCCAGCCTTCGAGCAGCGGCATCGCCAGCCAGGAGGCGAGCCAGGGCAGCCATTTGGCGTGGGTGATGCGCGGGTCGAACAGCTCGTGGACGAACTCGAGGTTCTCCTCGACGGAGCTGGTGAGGTGGGCGGAGACGAGCAGGAAGCGCTGGAGGAAGTCGGCGTTCTCCTCGTCCGCGTCCTGGTAGATGCCGGGGAGGTAGTTGATCCACGGCCGGGTGGCGATCTCGACCTTGATCACCCGCGATTCCAACAGCTCGTCCCCCGGCTCCGGGTACTGGCGCACCACCGTCAGCGCCTTCTCCTCGGAGTCGACGAGCTTGAACTCCACCTCAGCCTGCGCGCGCTTGCGCGCGAGCCGCCGCGCCTGGCCCAGCGGGAGCCCGATCAGGGGAGGCGTCAGGGCCGGCATGTGGATGGGCAGCTCTGCCATGGACGCTCTACCCGCGGTCCTGGATTTCGACGCCGATCAGTTGCGGCAACTCGTCCTCGCCAAGCTTCACCATCTCCACCCGCAGCCGGCGGCTCTCGTCGATGATGACCAGATCGGTGATCCGATCCACGCCGTCCACTCCCTCGACCACGGGATACAGATCGGCCTTCCCCACCGCCCTGCCGAAGGGCCAGCCGTCGCCCCTCGGGCCGCCGTGCAGCGGGTTCAGGAGCTTGCGGATCTTCTCCTTCACGTCCGCCTTCACCCGGTCCGCAGTGGCGCCGGCCTTCAAGGAAACGGTCAGCTCCAGCGAGACCGGCACCAGCCTGGGCTTCCCTACATTGACGCGGGCGGTGATCAGGCGCCGCTTGTCGATGTAGCCGGCCACCCGATCGATCAGGTCGCGCGACGGGACCGCGCGCGCATCGCCGTTCTCGCGCTCCGCCTTGGGCACCAGCAGCAGGGAGATGCTGCCGTCGGACGACTGCACGCACTTGGCGCGCGCCACCCGCCGGGAGGCGGCAAGCGCCAGGGACTCGTAGTCCTCGGCGGTGATGGCGCGGTCGCGGTTCTTGATCGCGTAGGTGCCGCGCCGCTTCGCTTCCTCGATGCTCTCCGGATCCGCGCCGCCCTGCGCGGCGAAGGGGTTGGTCACACCCTGGACGAAGGCGATGCTCTGCTTGAGCACGGTGAGCGAGTTCGCGCCCACGTTCCCGGCGATGCCGCCGCCCACCCGGTACTCGCACTTGATCGAGTCCCGTCCGGTGGGCGGCACCCATCCCTTGCGGCCGTCTCCGAACGTGATCTCGCCCTGGATGGGATCGCAGACGTAGTGGCGCGAGCCGGGCTGGCTGTCGAAGAAGTTCTCGACTGCATGCCAGCGCACCCAGCTGCCGCCGCCGTCCTCGTCCGCCTGGATCGCCTCCGCTCCCTCCTCCTGCTCGATGACCTTGCGCTGAGCGGGGGTGGGAGCGTCGGGCTCGAGGATCCAGAGGCGAGGACCGGCGAGGATGGGAGCGCTGGCGACCTTGAAGCTCTGGTCGATCGAGCCGTCGCTGGAGCCGATGATCTCCTCGACGGTGATGCCGTTCAGCGCGTCCACCGCGTTCACCAGGAGCGCCCTGATTACCGGAGGCAGGTCGTAGCTGCCCGATTCCAGACGGGCGCGCAGCCAGAAGGCCTCGGTGTCGAAGACGCTGCGCTTCTCCGGATTACGGGGCGGGCTGAACGAAAGGTAGCCGGAGCGGGTGAACCCGTAGGTCCCGTCCTGCGGGATGAGATCTGCCCAGCGCGCCCCGTCCCACGACTCCCAGACGACGCGGGGACCTTTCTGCGCCAGATCGTCGTCCGCCGCCCCCGGAGGCGGCCCGCCCAGCTGCTCGCCGCCGCCGGCCGCCGACGAATCATCCAGCTCGAAGTAGAGGTTGATGGTGCGCTGGGGAAATTTCTGGTCGAAGCCGAGGTAGAAGGCGGGCGTCTCGTCCTGATCGGGGAGGAAGGGCTGGAAGTAGACGTAGGGCGTGTTCAGGTCGTCGGTGTGGTCGCGGTACTGGAAGTCGTTGAAGCTCATGCAGTGCGCGACTGGCTTGGGCTCCCGCACGTACTTGAAGACGAGGTTCTTCAAACAGGGCGGCCGCAGCGGCCGGTCCTCCTTGAACACCCAGTTCTGCCCGACCAGCTCGTAGCTGCCGGGCGCGCCGTAGTTCCCGGCGTTGATGCGGGCGCGGATCCAGTAGTTCTTCTGCCCGCCGACCTCCGTCTCGATCATGTCGGTGGGCCGATCGAAGCTGATGGCGCCGTTGCGCGTGAACGCGCCGCTGGTGTCGAGGAAGCCGAACTGGCCCTGGACGCCGGAGACGCCCATCGGAGAGGTCTTGCCGAGCTCTGCCCACTTGCGGCCGTTCCAGTATTCCCACTGCACCACCAGATCCGGGCTGCCTTCCGGCCTGGGAACCACGGAGGGTTCCACCAGCTGCGCCTCGATGCGGATGCGGGCCTCGGGGGCCGAGAACAGCTCCTTGTGCCCGAGGTAGAGCGCGCAGTCGAACTTGGGCTCCTCGCCGAAGGGATGGAAGCTCTTGCCCTGGTCGACGGGCAGGAAGATGTAGTTGCCGATGTTGGCGAACGCGCTCTCCGGGGCCATGCCCTCGCCGAGGATCTCGACCCGCAAGGAGACGCTGTCCAGCTGCACCGCCGCGGGATCCTTGAGGGGCTCGGCGAGCTTGCCGCGAATCCAGAACGTCTCGACGCCGTTCACCAGCTGCTTCTCGATCCCGGGATGGCCGCCGAAGCTCAGGCGGCGCGCGTCGCTCTCGGCGCGGTTCACCGTCATGTCGCGCCAGCGCTTGCCGTCGAAGTACTGCCACTCGGTGATGGTCGGCACCCGCGGTCCCGAGGACCCGGGCATCGCCTCGAAGAAGAGGTCCACGGCGGCCTCCTCGTTGAAGGCGTTCAGCCGGTCGTCGCCGAGATAGAGGAAGCGCTCCACCTCCTGCACGCCGGCGAAGAGCGGCTCGCGCGCCTCCCCCGAAGCGAGCGCTTCCGTATGGTCCGCCACGGTGGCGCGGTGGCTGCTGGCCGCCCGCACCACGCGCACTGGAAGCAGCGTGATGTCGCGCAGCGTTTCGAAGGTGACCGGGTCCGCCCCTCCCGCCTGCAGGGTGGCGACCTGTGTGCCCTTCTTCACCAGCAGCTCGCCCTCCGCGCCTTCGCTGGGCGTGAGCTCCAGCACCACCCGGGCCGGCTCCGGCGGCTTGAGACGGACTCCGATCAGGTCGAGGAAGGTGAGGAAGTTCTTCTCCGGCACCTTGTTGAGGCGGTAGATGACCATCTCGGTCATCCACGCATAGAGCTCGAGCAGGGTGACGCCAGGATCCGACTGGTTGTGATTGGTCCACTCCGGGCAGTAGCGCGGGATGAGGCGCACGGCCTCGTCCACGATCTGCTTCCACGAGCGGTCGTCGAGATTCGGAACCGGCAAGGACATGGTGAAACCCCGAAGAAGCGTGACTCAGCTGCCCGTCAGGTAGAACGGGAACACCAGATTGTGGATGCTGTTGGTGGCCCGGATCTCGTAACGGACGTCCACCAGGATCCGCTCCGCGCTGTCCGGATCGGGCATGGCTTCGACCTGGATGCTGCGGATGCGGTATTCGTGCTTCGCCAGCGCCTCCTCCACGTGGTGCGCCACCAGCGTCTGGGTGGCGGTGTTGTTCGGCGCGAAGACGAAGTCGTGGATGCGGCAGCCCCACTCCGGGCGCATCTGCCGCTCGCCCAGGGCGGTGCCGATGATGATGCGCACCGACTCCTCGATGTTGGTCTCGTACCGGCTGAGCTGGACGGCGCCGTTCGGGCCGACCGAGAAGGGGAACTTGAAGCCGACGCCGAGGAAGTTGATCATGGGTTCCGGGTCTCCGGCCCGCTACGCGGTCGCGATCCCCACTTCCACCACCCGCTTGCAATTGGGGCAGCTCACCACCGCATGGCCCTGCTGCTCTTCGACTTGCAGCCCGTCGGGTGCGTTGCACTCGGGGCAGATCAGCCCCGCGGTGCGGCCGGCGTTGACGGCCTCGATGATCTCGTACCAGACGGATTCGAGTGCGGCCAACCGCTCTTCGGCGTGCTCGTCCATGTCCGCCAGAGCCCCCTCATTCGACGCACCGGAGCGTCTCAGCTCGAGGCTGAAGGCTCGATGAACACGCTCTCGGAAGGCCGACCCATACCGCGCGGACGGGGCTTCGATCAAGCCCGGGTCCGGCCGCCGCGGAGGGCTCAGGAGCTGCGCTTCAAGCTCTGCAGATGGTCGCGAGCGCCCGGCCCGGTTAATTGGCTTTATACAGCAGCCGTACCGTCAGGCCGCTGTCCGCGCCCGGCCGCTTGAGCTCCAGCACGCTCATTGTCTTGTCGATTCGCGCTTCTGCGGCCGCCTTCCCGTTGACCGTAGCCACGGCTCTCGACACCGGATGGAGCTTCACGCTCAAGGCCGCTCCCCAGACGGCATAATCCAGCGTGACGCGGTGAGGCGTCGAATCGTCGCCGACCTCGATGGTGCCGCTCTGCGCCGTCACAGGCAGGACGAAAGCGCCGACCTGCCGCGGCAAGGCCACTCCCCCGTAAACCACCGGGACGTTGGGACCCGGATTGAGCGTCAGCATTCCGAGCGCCTTGCCGGATCCGATCTGGCGTCGCGCCGGCTCCGGCCGGTTCGACGCCCTCTCTTCCGGCGCGGGCTCCGCGGCGGTCGTCGCCTCCACCTCGGGCACGTTCACCGGACGGCGCGGGCGCGGGCCCGACGGGCTGGCCGACTCCTCCGCGAAGAAGAGGAAGAGCAGCCCGACGATCAGCGCCACCGCCGCGAGCGTTCCCACTCCGAGTGCGATCCACATTCCGCGGCTGCTTCGCGCATGGGTCAGCTCGGCGCGCTTGTCGCCGCGGGTCCGCGTCCGGACCACGCCCTTCTTCGCCTCCTCCAGCTTGGCCTGGGCCTGCCGCTGCGCGGCCTCCGACTCCTCCGGGGTCATGATGTTCGTGGAACTCTGTTTCCGGGGAGGCGCCGGCGCCTTCCTGGCCGCAGGGGCCTGCGCGGCCACGCCCAGGATGGCGGTCCCCCCGGGAATGGACTCATCCGCTTCCAGCGCCGGGGCCGGCATGGCCCTGCGCGATGGAGGCGGCGGAAGCGCCTGGCCCGGCTTGAGCATGGCCGTGCCGCCTGGGACCTCGTCCCTGCTCGGCGCCGGGGGCTCGAGATCCATGTCGACGAGCGTGTCGCCGTCACCGTCGTCCCTCCGGGGTGGGGAAGGACGCGGCGGGGGGGAGGGGGAGAGGGGACCTTTGCCTCGTGCGAGCGCGTTCGGCAGCAGCTGCGTCCCGCCGGCCACCGCCGAGAGATCAGGGATGGTGGCGATGGGGACGGTGGACGCCGAGGACCGCGGCGGAGTCTGCGCGGCGCCCGGCGGCGTCCGGCCGGGTCCGGGACCGGCGAGCCTGGCCCGATCGCTGTCCATCAGCAGCTTCTGCTCTTCCTCGAACTGGGCGCGGAACAGGCGGCTCATGAACTGACCGAGGCGTTCCGCCGGGCGTGGCAGCACCACGCGGCGCAGATCGTCCTGCATCTCCGCCGCGTCGGAGTATCGCCGGTCGCGGTCCTTGGCGAGCGCCTTGGAGATGATGGGATCGAACGGCGCATAGCTCGGATCGTACTCGGAGGGCGGCGGCGGCTCGTACCGTTGCACCGCCTCGAGCGTGAGCACGATGTTGTTCTTGTGAAAGGGATTGATGCCGGTGAGCATCTCGTAGAGCGAGATCCCGATGGCGAAGATGTCGGAGCGCTTGTCGAGCTTCTTCGCCAGCGACTGCTCCGGGCTCATGTAGACGAACTTGCCCTTGATCATGCCGGCTTCGGTCTTGACCGTGCTCAGCTCGGACTTGGCGATGCCGAAGTCGATGATCTTCACGTCCCCGGTGTAGGCGATCAGCACGTTCTGCGGGTTCAGGTCGCGGTGGACGAGGTTGAGCGAGCGCCCCGCCATGTCCGTGAGGTTGTGCGCGTACGAGGCGCCGTCGCAGATCTGTTCCGCCAGCATCCGGCACAGCTCGGCGGGAACCTTCTCCTTCCTGCGCATGGTCGCATCGATCACGTCGCGCAAGGACTTTCCCTGTACATATTCCATGGCGATGAAATAGGCGCCGTCCTGCTGTCCGAGCTCGAACACCTGCACGATGTTGCGGTGGTTCATCTGAGCGGCCAGCCGCGCCTCGCCGAGAAATGCCTCCGTGAATTCCTTGCTCTCCGTCAGGTGACCCAGGATCTTCTTGACCACCAGGACCTTCTGGAATCCGGCCGGCCCCTGCTGCTTGGCGATGAAGACCTCGCCCATGCCGCCGGCGGCGAGCTTCTTCATCAGGAAGTACTTGCCGAAGTAGGTTCCGACGTCGCTGGATGCGGCCACTTCGGGCATGAAGGAAATCCTGGTCGGTCGGTAGAGTCGCGCGAGCGTAACGTGCGCTCCGGACAGGGGTCAAGGATCCAGGGTGCCCGCGTTGACGAGAGCCGCGAGCGGCGGTTAACGTCCATGGCTTCGGCGCTTCTTCCCAACAGGAACCGGCTTCCATGGCGTTGCTGCGCATTCTCAACGGGTCCCTGGAAAACCAGGAGATCGAGCTGAGCCCCGACCCGATGACCGTCGGGCGCGCCTCGGCGTGCAACATCCGGATCGCCGACGCCGGCGTCTCCTCCAAGCACGCGAAGATCTGGTGCGAGGAAGGGCAGTACTTCCTCATGGACCTGGGGTCCACCAACGGCACCTTCGTCAACGACCGGGACGTCGACCGCGAACAGCTCAACGACGGCGACGTGATCATGTTCGGCATGACCAAGGCGTCGTTCGTGGGCGAGAAGCCGAAGCCGCGCGCGAGCCCCGACCGGCCCCAGCAGCGGGTGGCGGCGCCGCCGGGGCGCAATCCCGCGCGCGCGGCGGCGGTGGCCGCGGTGCCGGCGCCCGAGGGAATCGTCACCGACGAGCCGCGCAGGAACGCTTCTCCGTCGCTCCGCGCCGAGGTGAAGACGCAGGACGAGCTGGAGATCGCCACCCTGCGGGGAAAGGTCGCCTTCTTCGAGGAGGAGAACCGCAAGCTCAAGGTGCTGGTCAAGCAGGTGCAAGAGCAGGCCGCGCACGACGCGGCGGCCTCGGCCCGGGCGGACGCGGAGAAGATCCGCACGCTCCTCAAGCAGCGCGAGGAGGAGCTGAAGAAGCTGCGGAAGGAGCTGGACGAGAAGGAGACGTACTACTCGCCGGCGGAGCTGGAGCGCGAGCGGAAGCGGATGGAAGCGGCCATCGAGGCCGAGCGCCGCCGGGATACGGAGACGCTGCAGCGCCAGATCAAGGAGCTCGAGCACCGCGTCGCCATCCGCGGCGCGGAGAGCGATACCGTCGGTCGGCAGCTGAAGGAGAAGGACGACCTGATCCAGATGCTCTCCGAGCGAGAGGACGAGCTGCAGAAGGAGATCAAGTCTCGCGAGGAGAAGGCGGCCAAGGCGCAGGAGGAGCTGAGCTCCGCGCGGGAGCTGCTCAACGCGGCCTCCGGCAAGGAAAAGGAGCTGACCGACAAGCTCAAGCAGAAGAACACCCAGCTCGCGCAGCTGGGCAAGGAGCGCGGCGAGCTGGTGCAGGAGCTGGCCAAGGCGCGCCAGATCATCGCCAGGCTGGGAGGGGCGGAGGAGGTCGCGGCCGCGGTGGAGGAGCAGCACCGGGCGACGCAAGCGATGCAGGATCGGCTTGGCCAGCTCGAGGGGGAGGTGGCGAAGGCGCGCGACGCGGCCAGCGTGATCGGCGGCAAGCTCGACACCGCCGAGGCGACGGCGCGGGACCTGCGCAAGCAGCTCGAGGAGGCGGAAGCGCAGATGACGGACGCGCTGGACGCCCGGCTGAAGGTGGAAGGCCAGCTCTCGGAGTTCCTGCGCAGGTCGGGCGATCGGGACCAGCACGAGAAGCAGCTCGCGATGCTCAAGGCGGACCGCGACGCCCGCGCCGCCGAGGCGAAGGCAGCGGCCGACACCCGCGACGCAGCCGAGCAACAGCTGGCGAAGATCCGCGGCACCTACGACGACATCGTCCACGAGCGCGACGAGCTGAAGGCCCGGGTCGAGGGGCTGCAGTCCGAGGCCCGCGTGGCCGCGACCGGGAGCCAGCTCCAGGGGGACTGGGAAGCGCGCTACAAGAGCACCGCCGAGGAGCTGAACGATCTCAAGAAGCAGCTCTCGCGCTTGCGGCTGGAGATGCAGCAGGCGAAGGACTCGGCCGTGCGCTCCGGCGGCGGCGGGACCACGGTGGACGAGGGCCTGCTCCGGCTGGTCGGCGCGCGCGCCGAGCTGCACGAGTCGCTGGTGGGCCAGATGCTGGAAGGCGTGAACAACTCCGTTTCCCTCCTGAGGCGCAACTCGGAGCTGCTCAAGGGCTACGTGGAGGACTGCGGGCTCCTGGCGAACGCGGTGCGCAAGGTCGACTACACGCGCCTTGCGCCCGAGCAACAGCAGATGCTGGTCGAGCTGGTCGATCAGACCCAGCCGGACGTGATCGTCAAGAACATGCAGGGCATCGGCGAGGAGAACGCCGAGAGCATCGTCAAGGCGAAGAAGCTGATCCTCGACTACTCGGACGCGTTCAAGACGGAGGACGCGCTCGTGGAAGTCGAGGCGGTCCTCGCCAAGGCGCAGGGCCTCTTCCACGCCACCGACCCGAACGCCGAGGTACCGGTGAAGATCGAGGCGGTGCTGCCGGCGGTGGACGCGAGCAAGGAAGAAGCGGTGCTCTTCTGCTTCGCGCTGCTGCGCGAGGCCCGGCTGCTCTCGCCCGAGGACGGTGGGCCGGCGGCGGTCAACGTGAACACCGACGGGCTCACCGTCACCTTCACGCTGGCGCCCGTCGATGCCAAGGCGAAGGAGCGGTATCGCGAGCCGCCCGACGCGCAGTCCCGGCTGGTGCGCGGCTTCGCGCAGGAACGCTGCGGCGGCAAGGTGGAGTTCAGGGACGAGGACGGGAAGCGCGCCCTGCTCGTCACGCTGAAGGCGAAGATCTGAGATGACCCTGCGAGCGGTGGTCCTGGGTTGCGTGCTGGCCGCATGCGCATCGGCGCCGCTGTCCTTTCCCGCGTATTACACGGCGGTCAATTCCGAGCATCCGCAGTATCCGCAGGCGCGCTTCATCGCCGGGACGGGGATCTCGTCCGTCAGCGCCGAAGACGCCGGCGCGCGCGCGAAGGAGAACGTGCTGCTGCAGATCAGCACGCGCCTGGAGAGCGAGATCAGCTCCTTCCAGCTGTACACGACCAAGGGCGGCGCCTCCGAGACGGCGACCAGCCGTGTCTCGATCCGGAGCAGCTTCGAGCGCGCGGACCTGATCCGTCTGGTCGACCGCGCGACCCAGGGCGGGACGTTCTACGCCTACGCGGTCCTCGATCGCGCGGCGGCGGATCGGGAGCTCGCGGCGGCGATGAGCGCCAATCTGACAGCGTTCCGCGCCGCGGCGGAAAGCGCGGGGAAGGCCCGCGCCGGCCAGGACAACGGCGCTTTCGAAACTGCGGCTACTGGGGCAATCCGGATCCGCCCGCGCATTGATTCCGCCTTCATCGTCCGCCGGGCGGTCACGGGGCAGCCCGCGCCCGAGGAACCCGAGTACGTGTCCGCGCGCAACCAGCTGCTCGCGACCATCGAGGAAGCGCGGGGGCGGCGCGTCATCGGAGTGGTGCTGAAGAACACCGGCGGGGGGCAACTGGCCGACTTCGCCGCCAGCGCGGTCCGGCGGCTCGGCCTGCGTCCCGACTCGGCGGGCTGCGCGGCACGCGAGAAGAAGGACCTGACCGACGCGACCCAGCTCGATGTCGCCCCCGAGGAACGCTGCAGCGAAGGCAGCCTCGGAGAGCGCTGCGAGGTGGTCGTTCGGTTGACCGCGCAGGCTTGTGCGGGGAGCCTTCACGGCGCGGGTACAATCGCCACCGTCCGGGGCGTGCACGCGAGCGACCGGGAGAAGGCGCGAAGGTCCGCCTGGGACAAGGTCACCGCGCAAGCGGTCGAGGCGGCGGTGCGCGACGCGCTCAAAGGCACCGTCCTCGAGGGAGAGTGAACAGATGCTGCTCGCCGCACTGCTTCTCGCCGCCATGCCCAGCGCGACCGTCCGGCTGCAGGAAAGCGGCTCCGCCAGGGTGGGCAACGCCGCGCCCTCGTTCGGCGGATGGGACCTGACTGGAGAGAGGGTGATGACACTGGAGGGGCTGCGCCGGACGCCGATGCTGCAGCCTCTCCTGATCACGTTCGGCGCCTCGTGGTGCAAGCCTTGCGTGGAGGCGCTGCCGCGGCTCAAGGCGTTCTCGCGGAAGCACCCGGAGCTGCGGCTGGTGTACATCGCCGTGGAGGGCGACCCGGCGAGAGCACAGCAGTTCGCGGCAAAGGCCGGGATCGATGGGCCCTCCATCCTGGACAAGCTCGAGCTGATCGCGAAGACATACGGGCTGGCGGGGGAGCAGCGCACCCAGCTGCCGCGGACGTTCCTGGTGGACGCCGGTGGGAAGGTGCGGGCGATCTACGGGGTGGAGGGGGAGGATCTGGAGAAGGCGATCGAGGCGGACCTGGAGGCGACCAGGACCTCGGTGCGGCCGGCGGGGGACGGGAGGTAGCGCCGGGACATGCCGACGCGCGACCCGGAGGTGGGGGGCAGGGCCCAGGTGGAAATGGTGGTCGCCGAGCAGGACCTGGCGAGCGCCCTGAACCACATCACCGGCGATACTTATCCGGCGGTGTTCGCCACCACCCGCGCCATCGCGCTCTGCGAGCTCGCCGCCGGGCGCGTGCTGGCTCCGTTCCTCTCGGAAGGCGAGCTGTCGGTCGGCGTGGTGGTGGACGTCAAGCACACCGCGGCGACGCCGATGGGCGTGCGCGTCTCGGCGACCGCGCGCTACACCGGGCGGGACGGCAAGCTGTACGCCTTCGAGGTCTCGGTGAAGGACCCGGGCGGCGAGGTGATGAACGGAGTCCACAAGCGCGCCGTCATCCAGCTTTCGCGTCTACTCGAAGGGGCCGACAAGCGGCGCTAACTGCCGGTCCTATGGTCTCTCCACATTAATCCGCTTTTGCGATGCACATCATCGCAACTCCTTCCCCGACGGTGGTTTGAACGCGTTTGCACACGTGCCACATTCCTCGGCGTGGTCATGCGTCGCCGCCTGCTCGAACGGCAGCTCCGGTCCCCTCGCCGTGTCCGACGGGATCGTCGACGAGTCCGATGCCTTCCCGGGCAACCGCCACGCGCAGGTTTAACGGCTGGGAACTTGCCGGGAACTCCGAGCGGCGGTCGGTGTCCGAGTTGGAGAGTTCCCACCCACGCCTGCCGCGTGGCGCAGGAGCCATGTCCGAGGCGACAGGATAGGTGCGTCGTCACGGGCCCCGGCCCATGCCGCCGATGAGCACGGATCAGTGCCTTGAGGCGCTACGTCTTCGCGCAAGTGGTGCCGGAAGTTCTCGAGCACGTACCGGACGGCGTTCGCGGCCTCCCGCATCGTCTTCAGGACGTGCGCGTGATAGCGGTCCGAGAACACCTTCCCCGTCCGCCCAGCGAGGCGGTTCAGGGCGCGCGCCAGACGAACCGCAAGACCCTGAATGGCGCGCGAGAGCGCGCTTGGCTCCTCGCATTCGACAATCAGGTGCAGGTGATTGCCCTGGATCGAGTAGTGCACGACGCGCATCCCAAAGCGGTCATTCACCGCTCGCAGCGCGTTCTCGATCGCGCGAGCGCGGCTGAACGCGCGGAGGAAGCCCACGCCGGACAGCAGCCGCATCGTCACGTGCACCGGGTGCGGTGCCGCGAATCCGGGCCGGCGAAGGTGCGAGACCCCTGCCTTCGCCGTGTTCGGCTTGCGGCCTGCGCCTTTGCGCTTGCCGCCCCAACTCTTGAGCTTCAATGCCAGCTGTTTCATTCACCATGATTTAGCACTGATTGTTTCTCGAGCGCGTCTGTCATTCGACGTAATCATGCACCCAATTAGGTTCAAACAAAGTAGATCATCATGATCTTCTGTCCGATCCTCATTCCGCTGCTCACCCATTTCCAGATCGACCCCATCCTCTTCGGCACCATGGTGGCCGTGAACCTCCAGGCGGCCTTCCTCTCGCCGCCCGTGGCGATGTCGGCCTTCTACTTGAAGGGAGTGGCCCCGAAGCACGTGACCCTGAACCAGATCTTTGCGGGGATGATGCCGTACATGATCATCGTCGTGATCTGCCTGGTGTTCATGTACATCTGGCCGGGTATGACGCTCTGGCTGCCGGAGTTCCTGTACGGCAGCTGAGCCTCACTGCGCGCTGATCTGCACCTTCGCGTTCGGCGCCACGTTGCACCGCGTGTTCGCCGGCTTCACCTTCGACAGGTTCGGAAACGTCTGGTCCACCACGCACGAATCCATCGCCTGACCCGACGCATTCACCACCGTGCACCCCAGGCCCGCGCGCACGCCCTGGTTCGTTCCCGCGCTCACGGTCAACAGGCACGGGCTGCGCCCGATCTCCACCACGTCGGCGGCGATGAAATTGGAGGGCTGGAAGATGGTCGAGATCGCGTACTTCCCGTAGTCCCCCGACTCGGGGGCCTGCACCCGGATGTAGAACTCTCCCGGCTGATCGATCTCCTTGGTCACCGAGCTGCCGCCGATGCGGTCGCCCTCGTCGTCCGGGTTCTTCATGAAGTACGCGGCGACCTTCGAGCCGCGCGGCGGCTGCAGCACCTTGAAGGTGATGGTCAGCTTTCCCCTTTCCTTGAGGCTCGCCTTGTAGAAGTGGAACTGCTTGCTCTTGGCGTAATCGACGTCGGCCGTCTTCGAGTCGGAGGGAAGCTTCAGCTCCTCCGCGCCCTCCAGCGAGCAGGCGGGGCCGCCGTTCTTGCACGTGTCGCCCTGCTTGAAGTTCGTTGCCAGCCGGTAGCGGCCGGCGTCGCCCGCGTCGTTCGCATAGACCTTGATGAAGTAGTCGCCGGCCGGAAGATCGTTCTTCGCGAGCCCGGCCACCGGGTCGATCTTTTCCGGAGCGCCCTGGGGCGGCACGAACTCGGCCGAGAGATTCGCGCCGTGGTTGTCGAACTTCACCGCCAGCGCCCCCTCGGCGGTCAAGGGAACCTTCCACCAGCAGGTCCGCCGCTGCGCGGAGTAGTCCACGCCGTCCTCGACCGACCCGCCCTCCGCCTTCAGCTCGCGCGCGGTCCCCTGCGTCTTGCACGCCTGCTGGGCCGCGTCCGGATCCTGCGGCTTGTACACGGTCCGGAGCTCGACCCGCGTGCGGATCGCCTCCTTCCAGGGCTGCATCACCGCCACGTAGTAGGTGCCGGCTTGCAGGTCGTTGGCCTCCGCCTTCTTGCCGGGCTCGCCCTTGGCGATGGGCTCGTTGCCGCTCCCCTCCGAGTAGATGGCCACCGAGATCTGGGCCTGCGGGTTGACGGGCTTCGCGCTCGCGATCAGCCCGCCTGCCGCCGGCAACTCGTAGCGGAAGGCCGCGATGTAGTGGTTGCCGTCGTCGGACAGGGTGACGTCCTGCTTGCGGTTCAGCGTCCCCTCCGCCGACTCCTTCGAGACCGAGAAGCCCGGCGGAGTGGAGATCAGCGGCACCGCGCGAACATGGCAGGCGGCGAGCGCGAGCGCGGCGAGCGAAACGGCGGCGCGAAGCTGGGTCTGCATGGGCGTCCTTTTCACGTTGGCTACTCGAGCCCGTATTTCTTCGGGTTGTTGCCGATGATGGCCGCCGCGAGGATCTGCGGCACGTACTCCAGCGTCTCCTCGGGTAGCTTCTTCAGGCGGTAGAGGTGCCAGAAATCGCGCTTCTCCTTGCGAAACCCGCCCGGCTGCTGCGCGATCTCGTGGAGCACGCGCCGTATCCCGTTCTCGCCCTTGTTGTACGAGGCGATGGCGAGCATGAAGGAATCCTCGCCGAACTCGGCGAGCAGGTTCGCCAGGTACCGGGCCGCGCCGCGGGTGCTCTTGAGCACGTCGGTGCGGTCGTCGACGCCGCGGGCGCGGTCGACGCGCATGCCGAACTCGCGGGCGCGAAAGTCCATGAACTGCCACATCCCCCGCGCCTTCGCGGCGCTTTCGGCGAGCGGGTCGAAGCCCGACTCCTGCCAGGCCACGTACCCCATCTCCTCGGGAAGACCAAGGGCGCTGAACTCCTTCACGATCAGCGGCCAGTACTGCTGCTTGCGCTTGTAGGTGGACCGGGTCCCGCCCTGCCGCAGGTTGCGATCGATGTAGTGCTTGAGCCGCTGCTTGAAGATGGGAGGGACCGCGTACGTCTGCGCGTTGAACTTGGAGAGGATGTAGCGAATCTGGCGGTCGAGCTCGTCTCCCGCCTGCTCCAGCTTTTGCGCCTCGCTCTTGTCCTTCTTCTCCATCTCGCCGATGGCGGCCTGGGCCTTGCCGGAGAGGGCCGTGAGCTGGTCCTCGAGCGACGCGAGCTTGTCAGGGTCGGTCTCGATCTGCATCGCCAGCTGGATCTTGGCGATCTGCTTGTCCAGGCTGTCCTTCTTCTGGAGGATCTGCTCGATCTGCTTCTTCTGCTGCCAGATCACCACGCCCAGGACGCCGAAGCCGATCAGCGAGAGGAACACGATGGCGCTGACGATGCCCGCCGTCCTCTTCCGGTCCTTCCTGTGCGTCGCCGCCTCCACCTTCTTCAAGGTGTCGGCCATGATGAACATCGTCTGGCCCGAGGACCGGCCGCCGGATCCAGCGCGGGCGCGGGAGATCCTCAGCTGCGCCTCGCTGGCAAACGCCGCCGCATCCTGCTTCGGTGCCGGATAATCCTCCGGCCTGGGCGGCGCTGGCATCTGCAGCGGGAGCGACGATCCATTTCCGCGCGAGTTCCGGAAGCTCTCTTCGACGTCGAACCGGACCTCCGGCCCGCCCTGGGCGCCAAAGGCGATCTTGTCGCCCGAGCGGAGCCGGTGCGTGCGCACCAGCTTCCCGTTGACCAGGGTGCCGTTGGTCGAGCCCACGTCGATCAAGACGTACTGCCCGCCCTCGAATCGGATCTCCGCGTGGTGGGTCGATACGCGCACGTCGAGCTGCGCATCGAACTGCACGTCGCAGTCCTCGCCGCGGCCGATGCGGATCACAGCCTTGGGCGACATCGACGCCGTACCCTGCAGGCTTCCGGTGAGGTGGGTGAGGCGAATCAAGACCCGCTCTTCTGCGTGATTTCCGTGGTCTCGAGCTCTTCCTGGTAGTACTCGGCGGTCTTCTCCCGCGACTTCACCTTCCCCAGCGATTCCTCCAGCGCCGCCGAGACCTGCTCGCAGGAGGGACCCGGCACGCACAGCACCTTGATGGACACCTCCCCATTGGGGAGGATGGTGATCTCCATCTTTTGCTTGTCGGCCATTCCCATTGACCTCGGGTTACCACTTCGAGACGGCGAGCCGGATGGTGCCGTCCGCCTCGACCTGCTCCTCGTCGAGCGTGAAGCCTTGCTTCGCCACCTCGGCCTTCACCTTGTGCTTGGCGTAGCACTGGACGATGCGCTGCTGCACCTTGGCGGCCTCTTCGTTGGTCTCTTCCTCGATGCCCCACCAGTCCGCCACCAGCTTGTAGGTGCCCTCCTCGGTGAGCTGGAGACCGATGTCGTAGCTCTTCGACGCCTTGATCTTCGCTTCGGCGGCGAGCGTCGAGCCCTTCCAGCCGCGCACCCTCACCAGCTGGTTCGCGGTCCCCTCCTCGAACTCGAGGCCCAGCTCCGCGAGCGCGGCCTTGAGCGCGACCAGGTCGTTGATCTTCGTCTCCACCTGCGTGAAGTGGCTCACGCGCCCTTGCCTCCGGCGTCGATCTCGATCTTGCGCCCGGCCTCCGCGCGGGCGTCGGCCTGCCAGGCGGAGGAGGCAGGCCGCGCGCGAGTCTTGCACCAGGTGCGCAGCGCCGCGATCTTCTCCTTCATCGTCCGCGAGAGCGGCACCGTCTCCGCCAGCGAGTGCAGCACGCCGTCGGCGGTGAGCACGCCGGCCTTGCCGTTGCGGTCGTACTCGTCGAACAGCGCCGAGACGATGGCCTGCTCGATCTCCGCCCCGGTCATCCCTTCGCTCTTCTCGGCGATCGCGTCGAGGTTGAACTGACCCGGATCGCGCCCGCGGCGCTTGAGATGGATGGAGGCGATGTCCCTCCGTTCGGGCAGGGTGGGAAGATCGACGAAGAAGATCTCGTCGAATCGTCCCTTGCGCATCATCTCGGGGGGCAGCTCATCGACGTTGTTGGCGGTGGCGATCACGAACACCGGGCTGGTCTTCTCCTGCAGCCAGGTGATGAAGCTGCCGAACACGCGCGCGGCGGTGCCCGCGTCGGAGTTGTTCGACGATCCCGTCCCGGAGAACCCCTTCTCCAGCTCGTCCACCCAGAGGATGGAAGGCGCCACCGCCTCCGCCATCTGGATGGCCCTCCGCATGTTCTCCTCGGAGCTGCCGACGATGCCGGCGAAGATCTTCCCCACGTCCAGCCGGAGCAGCGGCAGCCGCCAGGCCGCGCCCACCGCCTTGGCGGTGAGCGACTTTCCCCCGCCGGGAATCCCGATCATGAGGATCCCCTTCGGGCGGGGCAGGCCGAACTGGCGGGCCTCTTCGCTGAACGCGCTCTGCCGCTTGCGCAGCCAGGTCTTGAGCACGTCCAGTCCGCCGATGTTCTCCATCCTCTCCTGCGTGCGGAAGAACTCCAGCACGCCGCTCTTGCGGACGATGCGCTCCTTCTCGGAGAGGATGACGTCGATGTCGAAGCTGCCGCCGGTCTGGACCAGCGACTTGGCGAAGACGCCCTCCGCCTCATCCGCGGTGAGGCCCAGCGCCGCCTCCACCACGTGCTCGCGCTCCTGGCCCGAGGGAATCTTCGCCCCGGTATTGCGGGAGACGCGGTCGAAGATCGCGTCGATCTCCAGGAGCTCCGGCAGCGGGTACTCGACCAGCGCCACTTCCTTGTCCAGCTCGGGGGGAATGGCCAGGAGCGGCGAGATGAGGAAGACGGTCTTCAACTCCTCCTTCAGCTTGCGTCCGATGTCGCGCAGCAGGCGCACCACCTCGGGGTTCTTCAGGTACGCATGCAGGTCCCGGAGGATGAAGACCGCGCGCTCGTCGGATTTCGCCTCCACCACGAAGCGCAGCGCCTTGAGCGGATCCTTGGAGTCGCCCTGCGGCTCCTTGCCCAGGCGAACGCCTTCGGTGACGCTCCAGGTGAAGATCTTGGTCTTGTAGTTCTTCTCCCGCTCGCGCGCGTGCAGCACGTCCGCGATGCTCTTCTCGACCCGCTTCTCCTCGCTGGAAAGGATGTAGATCAGCGGGTAGCGGGCCCGCATCAAGTGCTCGATGTCCTTGTCCACGCGGCGCAGCTGCGCCTGCCGCTGCACGTCCTCCGCCACCTCCTTGGGCTGGCTCGACAGGGCCATGGCGGGCGCCGCGGCAGCCTTGATCGGGGCGGCGAACGGGTCGGCCTCTCCGTGAGTCATAAAGGTCGAAAAGGCTAGCACGCGCGCTCCGGCCCGGGCAAACGAGCGCCGGCCCCTGGCGCGGCCTCGAACACGTGGAATTCCGCTCGGGTTGCGGCGCGGAAACGATTGGCGTTACGGTCCTCTCCGTGGACTTCACCGCGCACCAGGCGCCGATGGCGCTGCAGCGGCTCAAGGACCAGGGCGGATTCAATGGCGACCGCATCGAGTCCTGCGCCATGCCGACCCTGTTCGCGAGCGGCTCCGACTGGCTGCGGACGGTGATCGACAAGAGCGACCTTGCCGAAGGCAACCTCGCCGGCACTCGCATCCGCGAGACCACCTTCGCGCATACGGCGCTGCGCAAGGCGCGGCTGCGCTCCGCCCGCCTCGAGCGCGTCGAGCTCTATTTCTGCGACCTCAACGAGATCGACGCGGCGCAGATCAGCGCGCGGCGGCTGAAGATCCACGGCTGCGAGGCGATGAACGCCGTCTTCTCCGGCGCGCAGCTGGCCGTCGCGCGCTTCGAGGACACCAAGCTGTACCGGGCGCGGTTCGACGGGGCGCTGATCGTGCGCACGGTCTTCGCCGACGCGCGGCTGGGCGCCACCTCGATGGAGAAGGCCGACTTCTCGGACGCGCGCCTGATCGACGTCTCGATGCGCGGCGCTAATCTCATGGGCGCTTCCTTCGCCCGGGCAACCCTGATCGGCGTCGACCTACGGGACGCGGCGCTCACCGGCGCCGACTTCTCCGGAGCCACGACCATCGGCTGCCACCTTCCCGCGGAGTCCGGAGCATGAGCGGCGAGCGACAGGACCTGGATCCGGCCGCGCAGGTCGCGGCCGAGCTGCGCGCCCGGCTCCGATCGATGGCGAACGACCAGCTGATCGAGCTCTGCGCCCAGCTCCTCGCCACCTACGTGGTGGAAGGAGTGCTGCCGCTGGCACGGGCGGGCGAGAGCAACGAGCTGGCCGCGGACGCGGCCGGCGAGGAGTCGTTCGCGCAGATGCTGAAGCGGCTCAAGGCCGCGAAGCGGGACCCGGTCCTCGAGCGCTTCATCATCGACGGCGAGAACATCTCCGTTCGCATCGACGGACAGGGCGTATTGCCGATCACCGAGTATCGCCGGCCGCCGGGGCCGCCGGCCGGGCCGGGCGTATCGGTGCGGTTCGTGCGGGAGAGCGTGCCGGGCGCCGCGGGCAGCATCTACAACCGATCGCTGTACCAGGCCGAGTCGGTGCCGGCGAGGACACCCGGGCCACCGGCGCAGCCGCAGAGAGCGGTCACGCAGCCGGCCCAGCCAGGGCCGCAGCAACCTGCGCCCGGTCAGAAGAAGCCGGAAGAGCAGCCGCGGAGCGACCGGTTCTCGCTCATCGAGCTGGAGTAGTCGGACAGCAACCGCTCCATTGCGACCGCTTCGGGAGGCGCCGATTCGACGGCGCCGCCGCGCAACGCCAGGTAAGCGCAGGCTGCGCCGAGCGCCGCAAATCCGGTGGCGGCGAGCTGCAAGAGAACCAAGGGGGCCATGGCAGCCGAGGGCCGGTGGAAGCTGGAAGCTTCGAGGAGAAGGAAGGCGCTCAGCCTGAGGACGCTCGCCGCCGCGACGGAGGACAGGAACGCAAGGCCCTGGCGCTCGGACGCGCCCGACGCCAGCTCGCCCGCGGCCCAAGGGATGGCGCCCAACGGGACCGAGGCGACGAACGCGAGCAGATATTCGCCGCCGACTGCGGCTTCGCTCCCGCCGGAGGCCGCCGCCATCCCGTCGGCATACGCCACGGCGGCGCACGCTCCGGCGAGCGCGGCGACGAGGACCGCCAGCCGCTCCAGGCTCCCACGCACGAGTGCTGGCGAGAACCGCCTCCGCACCAGACGGCGCACGGCCAGGTAGGCCGGAATGGTCAGCAAGCCGAAGGACAGCGGCGTCAGCAGGACGAGGACGCTGGCAGCGTTGAGGAAATCGAGCCCCGCGTTCGGGCAGGCCAGCATCACCGCAACTCTCGCTGGGTGCTGAGCCATAGAAAGTGCAGCGCGACCAGCGAGAGGGAGATCGCCACGCCGACCTCCCCGCTGCTCTCGAGGGCCATGCGGGCCAGGCGAAGGGCTCGGTCCATGCCCCACTGCGATTGCAACCCCGAAGCCAACGGGGCGCCCTCCCGGAGCGCCCCGTGGTCAAGCTACGAGATGTAGATCGTAGAGAGACCCGGGCCGCCCCGCTTATCGCTGGGCCCGCTCCGGGACTCCCTGCTTCTGCGCCACCACCGGCTGCTTGCGATGCACGACGATGGTGCGCTGCGACTGCAGATCGTCATCCTCGCGGGCGATGATCACCACGGTGCTGTTCCCCGGCTTCAGCGTCAGGTCGGTGTGGAAGTCGAGCTGCGTGGGCGAACCCACCGCCTGCTGCCCCGGCTTCCGCGCAGTGCGGAAGAACACCTTGCGGTAGTCGTTCTCGTGCTGCACGAAGATCTGCAGGTCGCGCATGCCGTTCGCGTCGGTCGCGCTACCGGTCAAGGTGAGGTGGTCCTGGTCCGTCTCCAGGCCGCCGCGGGAGGTATCCAGGTTCGCCAGGCGGATCGAAGGCGCTTCGCTCTGCATCGTCTCGGCCACCGTCTTGAAATTCGCCTTCGCCCCCGGCGCTTCCTTCCCGGCTGCGAGCGGCAAGAAGCCCGTCCGGCCCTTCTGCCACTCGACACGCCAGAACTGTCCGGCCTTCCCGTGCACGGCAAGGATGGCGCCCTTCTTCACCGTGGCCAGCTTGCCTCCGCTTTCCTGGGCGGTGGCGAGGATCGCCGTGTCCACCTGGACACGCACCGGTTGCGTGGCGGCGGAGAGCGACACCGCCGGCGCCGCGGGGAGGAGCAACTTGTCGCGCTGCGCCTCGTAGATCTCCTTGTCGCCGACCTCCAGCCGCACCGGGACCGCATCCTCGAGCTGCTTCTTCACCTCCAGCACGAACGTGGCGCTCTTCGTCTCCCCAGGCTTGAGCGGTCCCAGCTTGGTGCGGCCTTTCTTCACGTTGATCCGGTCCTCGGACAGGTTTCGCAGCGCCGCGTACGCGTCGTACGCCTGGCCGGTGCCGATGTTCTTCACGTCGACGATGATCTCCGCCGTCTCTCCCTTGTGCAGCAGGCCGTCATTCCCGGCGATCTGGTACGACCAGGCAAAGGCGGGCCGCGGAAGCTCGGCGATGTCCGTCTCCGCCCGCGCCTCTTCGAGCTGGTCGCCCGCCTCGTCCTCCCAGCGCAGCGTGACGTCGTCGCGCCGCGAGGGCATGTAGCGGGGGATCTTCACCGGCACGGTCCAGGTGCGCTTCTCGCCCGGCTGGAGCAGCCCGAAGACGAACTCGCGCCGGTCGAGCACGCCGTTGTCGCTCTTGGTGAACGCGCGCAGGCGGGAGAGCGGGAGCACCCCGGTGTTTTGCGCCGTCACGGCGATCTCCATGGTGCCGCCGGCCTGCGTGCGCGGAACGCGGATCTCCGCCGCCACCCGCGCCTGCCCCTTCGCCCCGTTGCTGCCCGGGGCCGACCAATTCACGCCCATGGCCTCGAGCGCCTTGCGCACCTTCTCCTGCTCCCCGGCCCGGCGCTGCTCCACGAACGGCTTCGCCTGCTGGAGCTGCTGCCGGCGATCGGTCGAGTTCGCCTGCAGCAAGAGGTCGCGGCAGAACTCGATCTGGTAGTCGACGACCACGCCGTCCTCGTCGGAAGGATCGTCGTCGTCCTCCTCCGGCGCCTGCCCGGCCTCGATCAGCTCGCGGTTCTTGCGCTCCTTCGCCGTCTCTTCTTTCACGAAGCGCAGCGTCTCGATCGGCTTCTGCTGCACGCGGTCGCGGCCCGCCTTCGCCTGCTCCTCGTCGCGGGCGAAGCCGTTGAAGAAGTGCTTGTCGTAGTCGGCCTCGCGGAACGTCTTGGGGGGCGCGAACAGATCGATGCGGTCCTTGAGGATGCGCGCCGGCACCAGCTCGATGTCGGGAACGATGCCCACTTCCTGGATGGAGACGTCGCCCGGCGTGAGGTACTGCGCGATGGTCAGCTTGAGCGCGCTCTCGTCGCCGGTGTCGCGGTCCTTGAAGTCGTAGAGGACCTGCACCGAGCCTTTGCCGAAGCTCTGGCGCCCGACGATGACCGCGCGGTTCAAGTTCTTCAGCGCGCCGGCCACGATCTCGGAGGCGGAGGCGCTCTCGCTGCTGATCAGCACCGCCATGGGGAACTCGCGTTCGCCGCCGTCCGAGCGCGCGAGCTTGGGCTCCCGCAGGGTGCCGTTCACGCCAACAGTGGTGACGATGGTCCCTTCCTCCACGAACGCGTCGCTCACCTGGATGGCCTGCTCCAGGAGGCCGCCCGGATTGCCGCGCATGTCGAGCACCAGGCCGCGCAGGGACCCGCCGTTCTGCTGCTTCATCGCCCGGATGGCGCCCATCATGTCGCGGGTGGTGGTGCCGGAGAACCCGCTCAGCCGCACGTACCCGATGCCGTTGTCGAGCAACTTGGAAACCACCGTCTCGTACGTCACCAGGGCGCGCGTCAGGTCGAGCCGCCGCGGCTCGGCCCCCTTGTGCGAGACATGGATGCTGACCTTGGTGCCGGGCTTGCCGCGCATGCGATCGACCGCTTCCTGCAACTCCATGCTGACGGTCGAGTCGTTGTCGATCTGGGTGATGACGTCGCCCTTCTTGACTCCGCCCTTGTAGGCGGGCGTGTTCTTGAGGACCTTGCGGACGGTGAGCTTGTCCTCGATCATCGAGATGACGAACCCGAGGCCGCCGAACTCGCCGCGGGTCTGCACCTTCATCTCCTTGTAGACGTCGGGCTTGAGCAGCCAGGAGTGCGGGTCCAGCGTGGAGAGCATCCCGTTGATGGCGGCGTACTCGATCTCGCGCTGGTCCGACTGGGTGACGAGGTTCTCGCGCATGAAGCTGAAGACCTCGTGCATCTTGAGCGGCACCTCCCAGATGGAGTTGATCTCGCGGTAGTCGAACTCCTTGGTTGCATTGCCCACGGTGACCCGCACGTGGTTCTCGGGAATGCTCGGGTTGGCGTGCCCGCACCCGGCTGCCTGGGAGCGGTTCTGCTCCAGTACGCCGCCCTGCGCCGCGGCATTCGGGGGTCCCTGAAGCGTGGTGCCGGGCTCGCGATTCGCCGGCCGATCATCGCAGGGCGGCCCGCCGACCTCGATCATCACCTCGGCGACCTGCCGCTCCACGGCCTCGAGCGCCGAGGTGAACATCTCCTTGGGGCTGATGCGGCTGGGGTCGACGTAGTTGTCCTTGATCTGGACGACGGTCTTCTTGAAGACCTCGAGGTTCGCCAGGTCGTAGTTCTTGTCCTTCTGTGAATCGATGGCGGCCTGCGCCTCGCGCGCCTGCAGCGGACCGCGGTCGCTGGTGAGGGCGAGCAGCGATGCGACGATGGCGGCGGGAGCAAGGAGGACGAGGCGTGCAGGCTTTCGCATGGGCGGCGGCTCTTTCAGCAGGGGGGCTTCACAAGAGGATATCCAGCGCGCCCTCGACCAACAAGGAACGCACACCTTTCCATCGTTTAAACAGCGCGAGCGCGCCGGGCATGCCGAAGTGCTCACCGGCGAACGACTGCATAGCCCTTGCTCTTCAGGGCAGCGGTCAGCGTTTCGATATGTCCCGCGCCCCTGGTCTCGAGCGTCAGGTCGATCTCGGTGTCGCCGATGGCGCCCTGTAAAAACGCCCTGTTGTGATGGACTTCCAGCACGTTGGCGCCTTCGGCAGCCACCGTGGCCAGGACGCCGGCGAGCATTCCGGGGCGGTCGGGCACGCGGACAGCGATCATCACCCGGCGGCCCTCGACCACCAGGCCGCGCTCGATGATCCGGGAGATCAGGTTCGGGTCGATGTTTCCCCCAGAGATCGTGCACACGACCTTGGTCGCGGGCTTCAAGCCCTTGATCTTGTGCTGCAAGAGCGCAGCGGCGGAAGCGGCCCCCGCCCCTTCCGCCACCGTCTTCTCCCGCTCGATCAGCGCCAGGATGGCGTTCGCCACCTCTTCGTCGTCCACGCCGACGAGCTCGTCCACGTACTTGCGGAACAGCGGGAGCGTCCGTTCGCCGGCACGCTTGACCGCGATTCCGTCCGCGAGCGTGGTCGCGTTCGGGATCACGATCGGACCTCCAGCGTCGAGAGCGGCGCGCATCTTCGGCAGGTGGGAGGACTCGACACCGACCACGCGCACCGACGGCTTCAGCGACTTCATCACCAGGGCCATGCCCCCGAGCCAGCCTCCGCCCCCGATCGAGGCGACCAGCACTTCGACGTCCGGCACCTGCTCCAGGATCTCGAGTGCTGCCGTGCCCTGGCCGGCGATGATCGCGTCATCGTCGAAGGCATGGATGAAGACGAAGCCCCTCTCTTGCTGCAGCCTGCGCGCCTCGGCGTAGGCGTCGTCGTAATTGTTGCCGCTGAGAACGATGTGCGCGCCGAGCTTGCGCGTGGCCTCCACCTTGCTCAGCGGGGCCGTCTCCGGCATCACGATGGTGGCCTGGATGCCGAGCCGCTGTGCGTTGATGGCGACGCCTTGCGCGTGGTTGCCGGCGCTGGCGGCCACCACCCCGCGCTTGCGCTCGTCGGGAGTGAGCAGCGCGAACTTGTTCGCGGCGCCGCGCTCCTTGAACGAGCCGGTGCGTTGCAGGTTCTCCAGCTTGAAATGGATCCGGGCCCCGCAAAGCTCGCTGAAGGGCTCGGAGAGCGGGCAGGGGGTGACCGCCACGATTCCGCGGATGCGGTCACGCGCCGCGAGGACGTCCTGCAGGTTGATCATCGGGGCGGCAGGGTGACTGCGTCCGCGATTCCGGTCAAGATGGGGTGTGGGATGAAGGCGCACGCCTCGCGGGTTGTGTAAACAGCCGCAACGACTCAGTTTGAGCGGCTGGGGGTGCGGATGGCAGGCAAGGCAAGCGGCAAGACGGTCGATCGGTTGGTGGTCGTCGACGAGACACAGGCCGATCGGCAGACGATCGAGATCTACGAGCTGGTCACGCGCAAGATGCGTGTCGGGCGCGTGCCGCTGCTCTTCAAGGCCCTGGCCGCCGAGAAGGCGCTCGTCCCCTGCTGGAACGCACTGCGGCCGGCCATCCGCGTCCGCGCTTTCGAGGAGGCCGCGGACGACCTCCGCGCCCGCGCCGCGCGGGCCGCCGTCGATCTCGGCTGTCCGCTGATCGAGACGCAGCTCGAGTGGGCCGGGTACGACCTCGACGAGATCGACGAGATCCGCGGCCAGGTGGACATCTTCCACTACGTCGACGCGAAGCTTCTCATGGCGGCGTGCGTGTTGGCCGAAGCGCTGCGCGGGGGCGCCGGCGGCGTCGCGCGCGGACCGCGGGGGGAGCAGCGCGTCCCTCGAGGGGTCCCGCAGGACATGGATCCGATCGAGCTGGTTCCCGAGGAACCCGTCGGCGCGGTGGGGAGGGTCTTCCGGAGCATCCGCGCGCATCTGGGTCTGGGGCTGGTGCCCGATGACTTTCGCGCGCTCGGCCGGTGGTCGAAGTATCTCGAGCTCGCGTGGTCGGACGCGCGCAAGCGCGACGAGGAAGGCGCCGCGTCGGTGAAGGATCTGGGGAGGCTCGCGGACGACGCCGCGCGGCAGCTTCCGGTTCGGGTGGAGATCCGCGAGGACACCTTGCGCGCGTCCGGAGCGGACCCCTCGCGCGTGCGGGCGATCGTCGAACGGTTCCACCGCGCGCTGCCGGGGCTGGTGCTGGACATGGCGCTGTTCAAGGTGCAGCTCGATGGCGCGGAGTCCGCGCGCGAGAGCCCGTTTCCGATCCGGTGGAAGTACATCTCCTCGGACGAGTACACGACGGTGGGGCTGGACGAGCCCGTGAAGCTGCGCGCCGGGGACCCCAAGGAACTGGACGAACCTGCGGTCCGCCCACACCGGGTGCACTGACCCGCACTGGCCGAAACGCGAGCCTCAGCGCACCTGTGCGACCTTGCCGCCGAACAGGCGGTCGACGGCGGCGAGCAGATCGTCGCTGGGCGCCACGCGCGTTCCCTTCAGCGCGATCTTCGTCTCCGCAGCGCCGGGGACCACGATGCTCAGTGAGGTGCTGCACGAGCCCGGATGCTTTCCGAACAGCGTCTTGAGCTCCGCCAGCCTTTCGGATGTGGCCTGCTCCGCCGAGAGCTTCAGCTCGATGCGCGTCGCCTTGGCCGAGCGTACGTCCGCCAGGCGCGAGACCTCGTCCACCTTGATCTCGGGGGACGGCTCGGAGTTGTCCTGCTGCTGCGCCTCGGCGCCGAACTTCTCCGCCATCCGAACCATCCCGCGCACCAACACCGGCTCGTCTCCCTTGAGGAGCGAGTCGTACTTCTGCACGATGTCTTCGTAGATGACGAGGTCTCGGGCTCCGGTCAGGTCCTCGAGCACCGCGAAAGCGATCCTCTTGCCGGTCTTGGTCAACCGCTCGCGCCACCCCTGGACGATTCCCGCTACCGCGACCTTCTCGAATCCTCGCGCCGTCGCCAGCGAAGCGCAGGTGTGGGTGGCAAATCGCTTCACGTCCTCCGCGTAGCGCGCAAGCGGGTGGCCGGTGATGTAGAAACCGATGGCCTGCTTTTCCAGCGCCAGACGCTCGCGCTCGCCCCACTCTTCCTTGCCCAGCACGCGTTCCTCGGGCGCCTTCTCCGCCGCCTTCGCTCCTCCGCCGAAGAGCCCGAACTGGCCCGACTCGCGGTCCTTCTGCGCGGACGCGCCCTGCTGCAGCGCCGCCTCGATGCACTCGAACAACGCCTTGCGCGCCTTGCCGGTGAAGTCGAATGCGCCCGCGGCGACCAGCGCCTCGACCACCTTCCTGTTGATCTTGCGCATGTCGGTCCGCGAGCAGAAGTCGTACAGCCCCGCGAACGGTTTGGCGCGCGCAGCGAGGATCCCTTCGATGGCGTTCTCGCCCACGCCTTTGATCGCCCCGAGCCCGAAGCGGATGAGCTGAGCGCCCGGCTTCTTCGGGTCGGGGGCGACGCCGAAGGCGAGATCGGACTCGTTGACGTCGGGCTGCAGGACCGTGATGCCGTCCGCGCGCGCCTCAGCGATGTGCGCCACCACCTTGTCCGTGTTGTCCTTCTCGGAAGTGAGCAGCGCCGCCATGAACTCGACCGGGTGGTGCGCCTTCAGCCAGGCCGTCTGATATGTGATCAATCCATACGCGGCGGAATGGCTCTTGTTGAAGGAGTAGGCCGCGAATTGCTCCATTGTATCGAAGAGCTCGGTCGCGAGTCTCACATCGACGCCGTTCTTCGCGCAGCCTTCGATGAAGCCGCTGCGCTCCTGCGCCATCAGGTCCGCCTTCTTCTTCCCCATCGCCCGGCGGAGCAGGTCGGCGCGGCCGAGCGAATAGCCGCCCAGCACCTGGGCGATCTGCATCACCTGCTCCTGGTAGACGATGACGCCGTAGGTGTCCTTCAGGATGGATTCGAGCTTCGGGTGCTGATAGGCGACGCGCTCGCGGCCGTGCTTGCGATTGATGAAGATCTCGACCATGCCGGAATCGAGTGGCCCAGGACGGTAGAGCGCGCCGGCGGCGATGATGTCCTCGAAGACGCTCGGCTTCAGCTTCTTCACCATCTCGGTGAAGCCCGAGGACTCCATCTGGAAGATACCGGCCGTGTCGCCGCTGGAGATCAGCTGATAGGTCTTCTTGTCGTCGAGCGGCAACAGGGCGATGTCGAGATGTTCCTCCGGCTTCTTGCCGCGGTTGATGAGCTTGACCGCGTTGCTGATCACGGTCAGCGTGGTCAGCCCGAGGAAGTCGAACTTGACGAGACCGGCGAGCTCCACCTCGTCCTTCGCGAACTGCGTGACCAACTCGCCGTTCTGGCCGCGGCAGAGCGGCACGTACTCCCAGAGGGGCTTCTCTCCGATCACGACGCCTGCGGCGTGCATGCCGGTCGAGCGCGTCAGCCCCTCGAGCGCGCGCGCGTACTCGATGATTGCCTTGAAGACCGGCTTCTGATCCTGGATCTGCGTGAGCTTCGGCTCGACCTCCAGCGCCTTTTCGATGGTCGCCGGATGCCCTTCGATCAAGGTGGGGATGTTGCGCGTCAGCTCGTTCACCTCGGCGAACGGCACGCCCATCACCCTCGCCACGTCCTTGATGGCGCTCTTCGCCGACAAGGCGCCGTAGGTGATGATCTGCGCCACGTTCTCCTTGCCGTACTTCTCGGTCACGTAGCTGATCACTTCGCCGCGCCGGTCCTGGCAGAAATCGATGTCGAAATCCGGCATCGACACGCGCTCGGGATTGAGGAAGCGCTCGAAGAGCAGGTTGTAGGGGAGGGGGTCGATGTCCGTGACGCGCAGCGAGTACGCCACCAGCGAGCCCGCGCCGGACCCTCGCCCAGGCCCCACCGGGATGCCGTTCCGCTTCGCCCAGTTGATGAAGTCCTGGACGATGAGGAAGTAGCCGGAGAACCCCATCTTGACGATCACGCCCAGCTCGCGCTCGAGCCGCTCGCGATAGCCGTCGCCGTCGATCCGGCGGCCGGTGCGCGCGATCTCCGCGAACCGCTGGTCGAGACCCTCCCGCGCCCGCTTCTGCAGGAAGCTGTCCAGCGTCTCACCCTCGGGCACCTGGAACTTCGGCAGGTACTTGTCCTTGAGGTTCAGGTTGACGTTGCACTGCTCGGCGATGAGCCACGAGTTGTGCACCGCCTCCTTCCACTCGGCGCCGACGCCGGTGACGGCCTCCAGCGCCCCGTACATTTCCTGTGGCGACTTGATGTACAGCTCCTCCGTGTCGTGGCGCATGCGCTTCGGATCGTCGAACGTGCGGCCCGAGGCGATGGCCATCAGCACCTCGTGCGCCTTCGCGTCGTCGCGCCTCACGTAGTGGCTGTCGGCGGTGGCGACCAGCGGCAAGCCCTCCTCGCGCGCCAGCGCGCAGATGCCGTGGTTGACGGGCAACTGCTCCTTCAGCGCGTTGCTCTGGATCTCCAGATAGAGGCGGTCGCCGAAGATGGCCTTGAGGTCGCGCACTTCCCGGCGCGCCTCGTCCATGTCGCCGCGCCGCACCGCGCGGGGAACGGCGCCCGCCATGCAAGCGGTCAGCGCGATCAGGCCCTCGCTGTGCGCCTTCAGCAGCGGCTTGTCGACGCGTGGGTCGTAATAGAAACCGTCGGTGAACGCCTTGGTGCTGAGGTACCTGAGGTTCCGGTAGCCGGCGTCGTTCTGGGCGAGCAACACGAGGTGATTGCCCACCCGCTGGCTCTTGTCACCCATCCCCTTCTCACCGGCAACGTACGCCTCGAAGCCGATCACCGGCTTGATGCCGTGTTTCTTCGCCTCCCGGTAGAAGTTGACCACCCCGAACATGTTTCCGTGATCGGTGACGGCCACCGACTTCATGCCGGTCTCGGCGCAGGACTTCATCAGATCCGGGAGTCGGATGGCACCGTCGAGCAGGCTGTAGAGGGTATGCAGATGCAGGTGAGCGAAGTCGGCCATCGCGCGCACCATAGCGCGCCCCCCCGACACTTCGGCGGAAAAACGGGAACGCGGGCGTCAGGCCCCCGCGAGAACGTCGCGCAACGCGGAATCCACCTCGGCGAAGCGGAAGCGGAACCCGGAGTCGAGCAGCTTCTTCGGGACCGCGCGCTGCCCTTCCAGCAGCGCGGAGGCGAACTCGCCCACCAGGATCTTCAGCGCCACTCCGGGCACCGGGGCCCAGGAGGGCCGGTGGAGCGCGCGCCCTACTGCCCGCGCGAACTCCTTCATGGTGACGATGCCCGGGGCGGCCAGGTTCACCGGCCCGGTCAGGTCGTGTTCGATCGCCCAGAGGATGGCAGCCACCTCGTCGGCGATGTGGATCCAGGGGAACCACTGCTTGCCGCTCCCGATCGGTCCGCCGACGAAAGCCTTGAACGGCGGCAGCATCTTCTCCAGCGCGCCGCCCTTCGCGCTGAGCACGACGCCTGTGCGGAGCTGGACGGAGCGGACGGGCGCGCGCTGCGCCTCCGCCTCCCATCGCCGGCTCAGGTTGGCGAGGAAGTCCGCTCCGGGCGCTGCGCTCTCGTCGAGCACTTCCTCGCCCCGGCCACCGTAGTATCCGACGGCGCTGGCATTCACGAGCACGCGCGGCTTCCGGCGCGCCGCCGCGATCGCGTCCACCAGGGCGCGGGTGGTGCGCACGCGGCTCTCCTCGATCTCCTTCTTGTACGCGGGCGTCCAGCGCTTCGCGGCCACGCTCGCACCCGCGAGGTTGACCACCGCGTCGGCGCCTTCGACGCTCCAGGGCGCGGTGCCGAATCGCGGCAGCGCTACCATCTCGTCAGCCCGATCGCGGAGCGCGCGCGAGAGGTGCGATCCGATCAACCCGCTCGCTCCCGCCACGACCGCGCGCATGCCGGATGGATGCGCAAGCGATCTGAGCGATTCGGGTTTTGCGCTATAAGTCCGCGCCGTGAACGAGCTTTGCTGGGTGAGCCTTCAAGTGTCGGACCTGGAACGAGCGCGAGCGTTCTGGCGCGACGTGATCGGGCTTCCGGAGAAGTCGTCCACTCCGGCGTGGGTGGAGCTGGAGCTCCGCCCCGGCCTTCTCCTCGCGCTGCATCCGGTCTTCTACCCGAATGCCTTGATCAAGCGCGGTTACAATCGCGGCGGTCCGGTGCTGGGCATCCGCGTCTCGGACCTGGAGGAGATGTCGGCGCTGATCCAGCGTCACGGCGCTCTAGCGCTCGGCGCCTCGCAGGAGATCCCGGGCGGGATCTCCCGCGATTTCGAGGACCCGGAAGGGTATGTGTTCGAGCTGGTGCAAATGCGCGGCTGACGCGACTGGGATAGAGACTCAGCCGTGCCAGAGCTGCCGGACGTCACTGTGTACGTCGAATCGATCGCCGCGCGCGCCGCAGGGCAGCCTCTGCACGGCGTCCGCGTCGCGAGCCCCTTCGTCGTGCGCACGTTCGATCCGCCTCTCGGCGCGGCCGCCGGAAAGCGCGTGCTGGAAGTCCGCCGCCTCGGCAAGCGGATCGTCTTCGCTCTCGAGGACGGATTGTTCCTCGTCATCCATCTGATGATCGCCGGCCGGTTCAAGTGGGTCGAGGCGGGAGCGAAGATCCCGGGCAAGGTGGGGCTGGCTGCGCTCGACTTTCCCTCCGGCACGCTGCTGCTCACCGAGGTCGCGACCAAGAAGCGCGCCTCGATCCACCTCGCACGGTCGCTCGACGAATTCCGTCGGGGAGGGATCGAGGCGCTCGACTGCACGCTCGGCGAGTTCGAGGCCGCGCTCCGGCGCGAGAACCACACTTTGAAGCGCGCGCTGACCGACCCGCGGCTGTTCTCGGGGATCGGCAACGCGTACTCGGACGAGATCCTGCACCGCGCGAAGCTCTCCCCCGCCCTGCTCACGCAGAAGATGTCCGCGGACGACGTGCGCGCGCTGTTCGAGTCGACCCGGGCCGTGCTCCGCGAGTGGACCGACCGGCTGCGCGCCGAAGCGCGGGATCGGTTTCCGGAACGAGTGACCGCGTTTCGCGACGACTTCGCGGTCCATGGCAAGTACCGGCAGCCCTGCCCCGTCTGCGGAACCGCCGTGCAGCGAATCGCCTACGCGGACAACGAGACCAACTACTGTCCCCGGTGCCAGACTGGCGGAAAACTACTGTCGGATCGCTCACTTGCACGCCTGCTTCACGACGACTGGCCTAGGACGATCGAGGAGCTGGAAGAGAAATTTCCCGCCCCACGGAAAGGCAGGCAGGAGTCCAAGGGCAGACGGTGACTGGGGACCCACTTGGCGAATGGAGCGTTGCGAGCGATGCTGGGCGGGGTACGGAGGCGCGCGATGATCGAGGAGCGGAAGAACGGCGGCAACGGAAACGGCCCAGAGGACGGCGGCCCGCGGCGCAGCGACTACGGCGAACCGCAGTTCGCCCCACCGGGCCCCGGCGAACGGCTCGACCAGACCACCGCTCCTCCCGCGCAGCCGATGCCGGGACTGGACGAAGGCCCGGGCGGCGACGTTTCGGGTGCGGAGCGGCCGGCGGCTTCACCGCGACGTCCAGCCAAGCGCGGCAAGCGAAAGTCGGGAGCCAAGGCGAAGTCCGCCGGGAAGCGCGGCGGGGCGCGGAAGGCTGCCAAGAAAGGGCGCGCGCGCGCCGGAGCCAAGAAAGGCGGCAAGAAGCGCGCGACCGCGGGGCGCCGCAAAGCCAGCGGGAAGCGCCGCGGGTCGTCGAAGCGCCGCTAGGCCTCTGACTTTCGGGTCCAGTGCACGAGCGCGGGCCAGCATCGCCCGGGCAAGTCAGGTCTCGAAGCTGTCGCTCGGCCGGGGCGCACGTCCGACGCGCGCCACCTTGCGCCGCGGCGGAGGAGGTGCGCCCGCCATCTGCCGCGCGCTGCGCGCGAGCTCGCGATAGTGCGGCAGGTGCGGCTGCAGCAGCGCGCGCTGCATGGCCTTCTCGTCCGCGTTCTTGGGGATATGCACCGGCTTTCCGGTGTTCGGGTGGAACCCCGAGTAGTACATGTCCGTCGCCAGCGTCATCGGCGTCGGCGTGAAGTCCTGCACTTGTTGAGGACGCCAGCCGTTCTCGCCGAGATAGTCCGAGAGCTCGACCATGTCCCTCACTTCGCAGCCGGGATGCCCGGAGATGAAGTACGGCACCAGGTATTGTTCCTTGCCCGCCTCCTCCGAGTACCGCTCGAACAGCTCCTTGAAGCGGACGAACATCTCCTTCCCAGGCTTCTTCATCACTTTCACCACGCCGGGAGAGATGTGCTCGGGCGCGATCTTGAGATGCCCGCCAACGTGGTTCGCCACCAACTCCCGGATGTACTCGTCGCCGTGCCTCTCGTCCGCGAAAGCGAGGTCGTAGCGCACGCCGCTGGCCACGAACGCTCGCTTGACGCCGGGCAGCTCGCGGGCCTTGCGCATCAGCTGGACGAGCGGCCCATGGTCGGTGCCGAATTTCTCGCAGACGCTGGGATACACGCAGGACGCGCGCCGGCAGACCGCGTGCCAGCCCTCGTCGGTACAGACCATGTGCCACATGTTCGCAGTCGCGCCGCCGATGTCGCTCACTACGCCGGTCCAGCCCGGCAAGTTCTTCAGTCCCTCGATCTCGCGCAGCACCGAAGCTTCACTGCGCGAGACCACGTCCCGCCCCTGGTGCTCGGTGATGCAGCAGAAGCTGCAGCCCGCCGCGCAGCCGCGCATGATGGTCACGCTGAAGCGGATCTGCTCCCAGGCCGGGATCTTCGCGTCGCCGTACATCGGATGCGGCAAGCGGGTGAAGGGCAGCTCGTACTCCGCATCGATCAGCTCGGTGGACGGCGGCGGTGCGGGCGGGTTGACGTACACCAGCTCGCGGCCGTGCCTCTGGACGAGGATGCGCGCGTTGTCCGGGTTGTGCTCGAGGTGGTAGAGCCGCGAGAACTCGGCGTACACCCGTTTGTCCGCGACGATCTCCTGGTAGCTCGGGAGCCAGACTTCCTCTCGATCGCGCGCGCCCGCCAGGTGGCGCCAGCTCTGTTCCGCGTCGTCCTTGAATCGCACCGCGGTGCCCCTCACGTCGGTGATCCCGCAGATGTCCTCGCCTGCGGCAAGGCGCGAGGCAATCTCGAGGAGGGGCTGCTCGCCCATGCCGTAGACGAGGATGTCCGCGGGACAATCGACGAGAATCGAGCCCCGGACCCGATCGCTCCAGTAGTCGTAGTGGGCAAGCCTACGCAGCGACGCCTCCACGCCTCCGATCACGATCGGCACGTCCGGGAACAGCTTCCTCAGCTTCCTCGCGTACACGGCCGCCGCGTAATCGGGACGCCGGCCCGGCGCGGCGTCGGGCGTGTACGCATCCGAGCTGCGCCGCTTCTTCCCGGCCGTGTAGTGGTTCACCATCGCGTCCATGTTTCCGCTCGAGACGCCGAAGAAGAGGCGCGGCCGCCCGCAGGCGGCAAAGTCCACCAGTCCGCTGGCATCGTCCCAACGCGGCTGGCTGACGATGCCGACCTTGAATCCCCGCGAGGCGAGCAGGCGACCGACCAACGGGACCCCGAAGGTGGGATGATCGACGTACGCGTCTCCGTTGATCAGGACGACGTCGAGCTGCTCCCAGCCGCGCCGCCGGGCGTCGTCGAGCGAGACCGGCAGGTACGCGTCCGGCCCAGGCCGCGGCGGCGCCTGCTGCTTCCGCCGCGCGCCGATCTGGACGATGGGAGGCATGCGCTCCTTATACCGGCGGGGCCGGCCGATGTAGGTAAATTCCGCCTCCGCGGAGTTTGCGCCGGTTTGGCGCGGGATTGGCGACCTGCTGGTATCCTTGCGCGATCTATGTCCGACGTCAGCGCGCCGTCGACGCCGTTTCCCGCGGAGGCGGACCCGCAGGCGGATCCGGCAGCGGATCCGCTCGCGTGCGACTGGTCGGAAGGCTTGCCGGGCCCGCTGCGCCCGCATGGGATCCCGCAGCCGAAGCTCCTCACGCTGAACGGCGCGAGCGAGGCGCCACAGACCGGCGCGGCCGTCGACGAGCGTGCTCAGGCTGATGTCGCGGTGGAAACCCAGCAACCGCCCGGGATGATTTTCGACGCGGAGGAGGTGCTCCGCACGCCGCTGACCAACGACGCGCCGGAACCGCAACCCGCCGAGGACGCTGTGGCCGCTGCCGCGATGCCGGAAGCGTCCGCACCCGCCTTCGAAGCCGAGTTCGCATCGTCTCCGCCGGCATCGCTCGCCGCACCGGCTCCACCTGCGCCATCCGACCCGGCGCCGCCGCCGGAGCTGCCGGACGTCGCGCCCCCGCCGCTCTCCATCGGATCGACGCTGGCGCCGCCTGCCGATCCGGTGGCGCCGCTGCTGCAGGATCCTGCCGGGTCGGCCCCAGCCGGGGACGACGGGCCGACCCCCTGGAGCGAACCGGTCGAAATCACGGAAGCTCCGATCGACGCGATGTGGGAGACGCCAGCGCCGGCCCCGTCCTCCGACTCCACCGCGGTTGCCGAGGCCGCACCAACGGTCCCCGCAGAGATGACCGGATGGGACACGCCCGTGCCAGCGCCCGAGCCGGCAGCGAGCACAGATGCATGGACGGCGACTCCGGCGCCTCCAATCCCGGCGCAGGACGAGACCTGGTCCGCCGTCCCGGCAGCGGAGCCGGTGCAGGAGTGGCAAGCCGAAGCGCCCGCCGCGGAGTTCGAACAAGCTTCCACGCCCGACAGCGCCCTCCCCACAGCCGGGGCGGCCGACTGGAGCTCGCTACGAACCGGCCCCGACTGGGCCAATGCTGTTGCCTCGGCCGAGCCGGCGATCGATGCCTGGGGGGCCGCACCGCCCGCCCTGGCGCAGTCCGAATGGAGCCCCGCGCCGGAACCGCAGGCACCGAGCGCCGCGGCCGCGGTGGCGCCGGAGTGGTCTGCGGCGGCCGAGGAATCGCGCCCCCCGGCAGGGCCCGCTCCGGGCTGGAACGCTCCCGCCGTAGGCGCCAGCGCGCTCGAACAGCTCGAGTCCGAGCCTCCCGAACCGGAGCCCGGCGCGGCAAAGGAGCTGTTCGGCACGGTCCCGACTGGCGGAGTGTTGGCGGGCGACGACGAGGACCCGGGGCCTCCCCAGGATCTCGATTCGCCCGAGGAGGTATTGCGTCCCTTGGCCATCGATCACAAAGATCCAGACCTTCCCGCAGTCGACGAGCGCGCGCGGCCGCCGAACAAACGCGCGCAACCCCTGGCGGCGTTCAAGCCCGCGGGGCTGGGTGCGCTGGAAGTGTCCGGAGAGCACCGCGTCGCGGTCCACACGCGCGGCGGGCGCACCCTGCGCGGGACCCTGCGCGACGTCGACCTCTCCAAGTCGCAGTTTCCCCTGGTGCCGCAGGGCGGAGGCGAGCCGGAGACGATCTACCACTCGGACGTGAAGGCCATCTTCTTCATGCTCGCGCCCGGAGAGAAGGGGCAGGCCGGCGACGGCGCCAAGGTGCGCGTCACCTTTGCGGACGGCCGCTCCATCGAGGGCGTCCGCGAGGGCGCGGACGCGAAGCACGGGTTCTTCCTGGTCCCGCTGGACGCCGCGCGCACGAACATCCGGCGCATCTACGTAGCGCGGGAGGCGATCAGCGACGTCAAGGAAACGTAGCGCGGCGGCCGGGAGGTGACTCGCGCTAAAGCGTAGCCCCTGATATGGAACGACCTGTCAAGTCACCTCGGTCTGTTTCTTCTTTTCTGGTGGAGCAGACCAGGCAGCAGCCGGGCGGCAAGCTCGACGGTTGATCACTCTGATATTCGCGGATCGAGCTCGGGGCTCGC
>DATBZA010000009.1:0-19489 GCA_036513415.1 Myxococcales bacterium
GGCGACCCGCGTCGAGGCCAAGGCCGCGGTCTCGGAAGCGATCCAGGGCGCCGAGAGGCTGGAGCTGTCGAAGATGCTGAGCGGGCCGCAAGACCGGCTCAACGCGATCGTGGAGATCAATGCGGGGGCGGGCGGCACCGAGTCGCAGGATTGGGCGCAGATGCTGTTCCGCATGTACACGCGCTACTGCGAGCGGAAGGGATGGGAAGTCGAGCTCGGGGATTTCCAGCCCGGCGAGGAAGCAGGCATCAAGAACGCCTCCTTCATCGCCCGCGGCGACCACAGCTACGGCTGGCTGAAAGCGGAAGTGGGCGTACACCGGCTGGTGCGGATCTCGCCCTTCGACGCCAATGCGCGCCGGCACACCTCCTTCGCCAGCGTCTTCGTCTACCCCGAGGTGGACGAGGACATCGAGATCGACATCAACCCCTCCGACGTGCGCATCGACACCTTCCGCGCCTCGGGCGCGGGGGGCCAGAAAGTCAACAAGACGGATTCGGCCATCCGCATGACGCACGTCCCCACGGGCATCGTGGTGTCGATGCAGAACGAGCGCAGCCAGCACAAGAACCGCGACATGGCCTGGAAGGTGCTGAAGTCGCGGCTCTACGAGCTGGAGCTGCGCAAGCAACAGGCGGCGCGGGACAAGATCGAGGCATCCAAGGCGGACATCTCGTTCGGTTCGCAGATCCGGAACTACGTGCTGGCGCCGTACCGGATGGTGAAGGACGTGCGCACTGGGGTGGAGAGCGGGAACCCCGACGCGGTGCTCGACGGAGATCTCGACCCATTCATCAGCGCATACCTCCTCGGTGTGCGCCGCAAGGACCGAACCGGCAGCAGCGAAGCGGAGGCATCATAAATGGCCATCATCCACTACGACGTCACGTTCGACAGTGAAAGCCCGTCGCTGAACCAGATCAAGGACAAGCTGGACACGCGCATGGGATTGCGGACCCACCTGGTCAAGGACTCGATCGAGCCAGGGCACCTGTGGCCGCACATCGGGCAGGTGCGCGAGAGCGGGACGTTCGAGTGCGACGAGTGCGACGACTCGGACCTGGAGGTGACAGTCGGATCTTCGGGCGTGCGCATCTCCTGCGTACCGTCGTCCACGCATCCCTACTTCCGGGAGAGCGCGCTGGCGGCGCTGATCGATCTGGGCGGCACCTTCGACGCCAAGCTGCACGCGTACATCGCCAAGCGATGGACCGAGCTTTCGCCCTCTGAGAAGCAGGTGGGGTGGCGGACGCAGTAGGCCTTCAGACCGGACCCGCCTCTCCGCTCGCCGCGGATCCTGCGCCGCGTCGTGAACGATCGTTCGCCGCGCTTCGGCGAGCGGGAAACTCGACGCGCCGGGACTTGACCCTTCAACTTGCGCGGATCTAACAGCTCGATCGCACGGCAGAGGCACTTCTTCGCGCTGAGCCTTCTCTTTCGGGGCCGCCTTCTCGATTCCTCTCCGCCGAGCTCGCTCGAACCGGCTGGCGTTTGAAGCGATGCCGCAGCGTCCGCACAAGGAGAACGCCATGAACAAGAAGTGGCGAGTCGTTTATCTAGGAAGCCTCGTACCCGCGCTGGTCATCGCGATGGGCCTGTGGAGCCCACGGAAGGAGGCGGTCGCAGACGGCAGCAAGAACGCTCCGCGATTCAAGGTCGATCCGTTCTGGCCGAAGCCACTCCCCAGCGACGTCGAGACCAATCCAGCTGCTGCGACGGACGGCTTTCGAACCAGTGGACCAGGGGCGACAAAACCCTGGGTGACAGGCGAGGTCGCCGGACACGGCTTCGACTCCAAGGATCACGTCTTCATCGTCACTCGCGGTCCTCAAGGCAGCACCAACCCGAACGCCCAAGGCCAGCCGACAACGGCCCCCACGAATCTGGTATCGCCGGAGACGGTGATTGCACATCCTTCTCCGTCGGTCGTCGAGTTCGATAGCTCGGGGAACGTGGTGAACTCCTGGCCGCCGAACCTGCCGTCCGCCCTTCCGCCTTGGTGGACCGCTCCCATCGATCCGGTCGGCTGCGACGGGAGCCCGAGGTGCCACCTCCCGCAGCGCGGAGTGCCGCAGGGAATCCATGGTCTCTACGTCGACTACCAGGACAACGTCTGGATCGCCGGGAACGGCGACGGCATCGTGCAGAAATACTCGCATGACGGCTCCACGCTGCTCCTGCAGATCGGACTGCGCGGCATCTGCGACAACCCGCCGGCGAACACGTGCGGCAACTCGGGTGGGAACGCTGCAGCAAACAACAGCCGGACTTTGCTGAACGAGCCACCGAACGTCAGGGTCGACCCCAACCCCGATCCGGTGACCGGAGAGACGGGCAGCATCTACATCCCGGACGGCTACGGCAACCACCGTGTGGTCGTGTTCAACCGCAACGGCAAATGGCTGCGCCACTGGGGCGGCGTGGTCGCGAACAGCGCCAATCCCAATGCCACTGCGCACGACCGCGGCAGCTTCGCGGCCGGCGACGGTGGACATCCCCACTGCCTGGTCATCGGAAAGAACGGATTCCTCTACGTCTGCGACCGCGCCAGCGACCGGATCCTCGTGTACGAGAAGGCCCCGACGAACTGCATCGGTAATCCATCCGTCTGGGTCGCGGGCAACACGCCCGTCTGCCAGCCTGTCCGGATCATCACCGTGATCCCCGGCACAGGCGTGACGGCCGGCAAGTCGGACGGCGTGAGCAAGAACGTCCTCGGCACGGCCGGGTCGGCTTGGGACCTCGATTTCTCCACCGACAGGGACCAGAGCTTCTTCTTCGAGTCCGACGGAGGAAACGAGACCGTCTGGACGTTCGACCACTCGCTGGCGCTCGCCAATCAATCGACGGCGACGCCCTGCACGACCATGGAGTGCGGCACGTGGCCGCGCAGCATCCTCGCCGGATTCGGGCGTTCCGGACACATGGCGGGCGACTTCGTCTTCCTGCATTCCATCGGGCTCGACTCCAAGGGAAACCTCTTCACCGGTGAGACCATCAACGGCCGGCGCATCCAGAAGTTCGTGCCGGCGGGAGACCTGCGCGACGCCAAGACGACCGCGTTCCGTCCATCCGGTTACCCCGATGTCACGCTTCGCCACTACGACCCGAGGGACCAGGGCGGGGGCAACGGCGACGGCCAGGACGATTGACCCGTAAGACCGAAGGCCGGGGGCGACCATGCTCCCGGCCTTCGTTGTAGCGTGCGACAAGAGGGACCTCCATGACGAACTGCCGCGCGATCCCGACTTCGCTCGCGATCCTCGCTCCGACCGCCATCTCGCTGTGCCTCCTGGTCGTGGACGTCAGGCCGGCGAACGCGCATGAGTTCAAGCTCGAGAGCTTGATGAACGCGTTCGCCAAGGTGGAGCCCCAGGAACTGCACCTGGTCATCCGGCTGCCGTTGCACGTCACGAAGACGATCCCGTTTCCCACCAAGGGCGCCGAGATCGATCTGGCAAGGGCCGGACCTGCCACCGATCGGGTGGTCGAAGCCGTGGGTCACGACGTCATGCTCTGGGAGGACCAACGGCTGCTGATCCCCAAGAGCGCCGTCGGGCGCCTTTCGCTGCCCTCCGATCGCTCCTTCGACAGCTACCCGGACGCAGTTGCGCACGTCGCGCAGCCGCCGGCTCCCGACACCGGCATCTACGTGGATCAGGGATACGTCGACGCGCACCTCACGTACGCCATCCAGTCGCCGCACTCGCGATTCACCATCCGGACCACCGTCGCTCCCGAGCTGAAGGACTACCTGAAGCTCGCCATCCGCTACTTGCCGCCCGGCGAGCAGGGGCGCGCGATGGTGATCACCAGCCGCTCGGGCGTGGTCCACCTCAATCCGGCCTGGTACCAGGCCGCTAGCGGGTTCATCGGGCTCGGAATCGGGCACATCCTGAGCGGGTTCGACCACCTGCTCTTCCTCTTCTGCCTGATCATCCCTTTCCCGCGCCTGCGGCAGGTCGTCGGCATCGTCACCGCTTTCACCGTCGCGCACTCGTTCACGCTGCTCGGCTCGGCCTACGGGCTCGCTCCCAGCGGCGACTGGTTCCCGCCCTTCGTCGAGACGGCGATCGCCGCGTCGATCGTCTACATGGCCCTGGAGAACATCGTCGGCGCCGATCTGAAGAGGCGCTGGCTCCTCACCGGGCTATTCGGGCTCGTGCACGGCTTCGGCTTCTCCTACGGCCTGAAGGAGAACCTCCAGTTCGCCGGGCAGCACTTGCTCGTTTCGCTCTTCGCCTTCAACGTCGGAATCGAGATTGGCCAGGTCGCGGTGCTTGCGGTCATGCTGCCCGCGCTTGCGCTGCTCCGCCGGTACGTGCTCGCGGGGAGGACCGGGGTCATCATCCTCTCCGCGCTCATTGCGCACACCGCCTGGCACTGGATGATCGACCGTGGCGACATCCTGTGGAAGACGGAGTGGCCACGGCTCGACGCGGCTTCAATCGCGGTCCTCGCGCGCTGGGTTGCCGGGGTGCTCCTCGCGGCTGCGGCCGTCCGGTTCATTGCGCGTCGCTCCGGCGCGTTCCTCTCGCGGAAGCCGGTGTCCGAGCGCACGTCCTGACTCGACCCTCACCGCGGGACATCGGCGCGGCGGCGGCCTGCGAGCGCGATGTCGAGGTTTCTGCGCACCTCCGCGGACCCAGGGTCGCTCTCCAGCGCCTTCTGGAACTGCTCGATGGCCTCGTCGAGGCGCCCACTGCGGGCGAGCAAGATTCCCAGGTTGTTGTGCGCTTCCACGAACTCGGGCTGCAGCTCCACGGCCTGCCGGAGGTGGGCGATGGCGTTCTGCGTGCTCCCGCGCCCGATCAAGGCCATCGCGAGGTTGTAGTGGATCCCGGCACGTCCCGGGTCGCTCTCCAGCGCTTTCCGGTAGTGGGCAATCGCCTCGTCGAGCTGGCCGCGGCTGGCGAGCGCGAAGCCGAGGTTGTTGTGCGCCTCCGCGTACGCGGGATCGAGCTCGAGGGCCTTCCGGTAATGGGAGACCGCCTCTTCCACCTGCCCCCGGCTGCCCAGAGCGAGCGCCAGATTGTTGTGGGCCTCCGGATAGTCGGGTCTGAGCTCCAGCGCCTTGCTGGAGAGGCCGATGGCTTCGTCCGTCGCGCCGCGGGAGATCAACGAGCGGGCCAGGTTGTTGTAGGCCATCCAGCAGCCGGGATTGCCCCGGATGGTCGCGCGATAGAGCGTCTCGCGGTCCGCGTAGAGATGGCTCTGGTTCCAGGTCAGGACGGCCAGGGTCAAGAGCCCGCCCAGGCACAGGGCCTGACCGGCGCGGCGGCGCCACGGCGGCAATCGGTCCAGCAGCAGGACGGCGCCGGCCGCCGCGAGCGCAATGATTCCGAGGCTGGCCAGGTACTGGAAGTGATCGGCCACGAAAGAGAAGAGAAACGGATAGACGTCGAAGAAGCCGAGGGCGGGGAAGAGGGTGCCCAGAAAGAACAGCGCTCCGGTGAGCGGCCCCGGCCACCGCCTCCGAAGCGCCCACAGCACGGCGAGCGTCGCCAGCGCCGCAGCGGGGTACGCGTACTGCCACCAGGCGGCCTGGCTGACCTGCCAGCGCGGATAGATGAAGACGAGATCCGCGGGCCAGACCAGCTTGCCCAGGTAGAACCAGGCGGCACGGCCGGCGACCAGGCCCCGGTCGACGAACGTTCGATCGAACGCGGCGCCTTCCGCGCCCACCAGGTTGCGTTCCACCCAGACCGTGAAGAGCCCGGCGGCCGTGCCGAGGACGAAGAAGGGGACCAGGGGCACGACGTCGCGCCGCCATGACGGCCGCCCACGGCGCCACCAGTGGACGAGCAGCAGCGCCGCCGGCAGCGTCGCTGTGACCGTCTTGCTGCAGAGCCCGAGCACGAACAGGGCCAGCGAGATGAGATAGGTGTGGGTCTCCCGCTTCTCGTCAAACTGGAGCCAGGCCAGTGCCGCCCCGAGGTAGAGGACGGCCGAAAGCGTGTTCTTCAGCTCGGAGATCCAGGCGACCGACTCCACGTGCACCGGATGGAGGGCGAAGATCGCCGCTGCGAGGAACGCTCCCGGGACGGAGAGCCGCCGGAGCGTGAGCGCCACCATCGCCGCCGCGCCGGAATGCAGGCCGAGATTCACCAAGTGATATCCGCTGGGGTTGTCGCCCCAGAGGCGGTGCTGCACCCAGAAGGCGCTGTGCACCAGCGGGTAATGCTGCTGCGTGGCTCCGGGCTCGAACCAGATCCGCCACAGCCCGCGCCAGGAGCGGAGCTCCGGACGGGTCAGGTGGGCGGCGTCGTCCCACAGGAAACCGCCGTTCCAGGCGGGCCCATAGGCGACGCCGACCGCCACCAGCACCGCGGCGACGAGCAGCCACTCTCGTGGTCCAACGGAATGAGCCGCTGCGTCCTCGGCGACGATCAAGGCTACTTCTTCATCTTTGCCACGAACTCATCCTGCGCCTTCTTCATCTCGGTGGGGCTCAGGTCCTTCACGTGCTTCGCCAGCACCCACTGGTTTCCCCAGCGGTCGTGCACCTCGGCGATGCGGTCGCCCCAGAACATGTCTCCCGGCGACATCACCACCTTGAGCCCGGCACTCTTCGCGCGCTCGAACCCGCGGTCCACGTCTTCCTGGTAGAGCCAGAGGCGCGCCTGCTTCGGCACCGGCGGCATCTCGGGCATCGAGTCGTTGCAGAAGATGACCGAATCGCCGATCCGCACCGTGGCGTGCCAGACCTTCTTTCCGCTCGGATCGGGGGCGCGCATCATCTCCTCGGCGCCGAACGCCTTCTTCCAGGTTTCGATCGCTTCAGCGCAGCCGTCTACGGTCAGCTGCGGCGTCACGCTGTGCAGCCCTTGGGGAATCGCCTTTGGCATGCTTGACCTCCGTGAGGTCGCGCATCCTACTCCTGCGCGTTTCGGGCGGCGGTCATTCGGTGTCGGGATACGCGCGGAGCGAGCGGGCGATCAGGCCCATGCCGCCCGCCAGCAGGCCGAACATGAGCAACGTGTTGAACAGGCTGGTGGTCGCCCATTGGATGGAGAGGCTCATCAGGACCGCCGCGAGGATGGTCAAGAGGCCGCCCACGGAGAGGATCCAGCCCAGCTTGCTCTTGCCGTCGAAGAAGAGGACGCCGATGCCGATCAGGAGCGGGAGCATGGTGAGCCCGAAGCCGGCCGGCCGGTTCCAGCCCCAGAGCCCGAAGAAGGAGAACGAGGACGAGACCTGCACCTGGTTGAGGATCAGGTATCCGCCCACCACGGTGCAGAGGAGCCCGAGGAAGAACGTCCCGACTCCGCCCGGCGTGCCGCCGGCCCCGCGCAGCCGCCGCTCCCGGATGAGCGCCTTCGCTTCTTCCAGCTCATCCAGCTCCGCGGTCTGCTTGGGCGCGTCGATGCTCGTCATCGGCGCATCTTATCGCGGCAGCGCGAACGTCGAAGTTTCCTGCGGGCTCAACTACCGGCGAGGATCTCTTGCAGGCGCCAGCGCGCCTCGCCCAGCTCATCCGGCGACAGCTCGCCATACATTGAATAGAGCCTGAGGATCTCACGGGCGCGCTTGCGCAGGGCCGGCGAGGGCCGGACGGGATTGCGCTTCCGAGGGGCGGGGAGCATGGCCGCGAGCACGGCCGCCTCCTCCGGCTGCAGCTCAGCCGCCGATTTCTGGAACCAGTACCGCGACGCGGCGTCGGCTCCGTACACTCCGTCGCCCCACTCGGCCACGTTCAGGTACAGCTCGAGGACCCGTCTCTTCCCCAACGCTTCGAGCCTCCGGGCCAGGATGGCCTCGCGCAGCTTCCGCCACAGGGTCCGCTCCTCCCCGAGCCAGAGGTTCTTCGCCAGCTGCTGCGTGATGGTGGACGCGCCGCGGCCGAAGTGGCCGTCTTCCAGCGCCGTGGTGAGCGCAATCCGGGTCTGCTTCCCGTCGATGCCGTCGTGCTCGAAAAAGCGCGCGTCCTCGCTGTTCACCACCGCCCTGATCAGCCAGATCGAGATGCGGCTGAGCGGGACCCAGTGCTGCATCCGCTTCGCCGCCCGGCCCCGCTCGCGGGCTTCGCTGATGCGGCTCTCGATGATCGCGGTGGTGGTCGGGTTGGATCGGCGGAGCGGCTCCGCCCGGGGCAACGTCAGCCAGAACAGGGCACCCAGGCACAGGACGCAGAGCAGGACGAGGGCCGCCCAGTGAGCGGCCTGGCGTGGGCGTACATCGAAAGCCATCGCATCGAGTATAAACGCGACCCCTTGGCCGCCTCCTTTACAATTCGGCGTCTGTTCGGCGTCCTGCGGGACAACCGCGATTTCCGCACACTGTACGCGGCCAACGCCGTGTCGCAGACAGGCGACTGGTTCAACGTCGTCGCGCTGTTCTCGCTGCTCCTCGAGCTGACCGGCAAGGGTGAGGCGGTCGCGCTCGCCCTGCTCACCCGGTTCGTCCCCATGTTCTTCGCCGGGCCTGCCGCCGGCGTGCTCGCGGACCGGGTCTCGCGCAGGGCGATCCTGGTGGTCAGCGACCTCTTGCGGGTTGCGCTCGTGCTCTGCCTGCTGCTCGTCCGACGACCGGATCAGGTGTGGATCGCGTACACGGTGGTCACGGCCCATTCGATCGTGAGCGCCTTCTTCGAGCCCGCGCAGCAGGCGATGCTGCCCAATCTGGTCAGCGAGGCGGACTACCCGCTCGCGGCGACCCTGGAGAACTCGCTCTGGGCGGCCACCCTGGCGGTCGGGTCGGCCCTGGGCGGGGTCGCGCTGGCGCTGGTCGGGCGTGACGCCGCTTTCGTCTTCGACGCCTTCACCTTCCTCGGGTCCGCCGCGCTCCTGGCTCGCCTGCCGCCGGGTCACGCGAACCGCGCCGACAAGCAGGCGATCGAGGTGGTGGAAGAGGCGCGCGAGCCCGGCTCGCAGATCCAGAACCTGCTCGGGCTGCGCGATCTGCGCGAAGGGGTGCGGTACGTCGCTTCCCACCGCCGCGTCCGCGCGCTCCTGGCGGTGAAGGCGAGCTTCGGGCTCACTCTCGGCGGCGTGCTGGTACTGCTGGCCTATTTCGGCGAGAAGGTGTTCGCTCGAGGCAACGGCGCGGGCATCGCGGTGCTCTGGACCGCCCGGGGCGTGGGCAGCTTCGCGGGACCCTTCGCCGCCTTCCGGCTCGCCGGCACCGACGAGCGGGGCCTGCGCCGCAGCATCTCGGGAGCGTTCGCGCTGCTGGCTGCCTGCTATGTCGCGTTCGCGCTGAGCCCCTCCATCGGTTACGCGGCCGTGGCGCTGGCCATCGCGAATGGAGGCGGCAGCATCCTCTGGACCAGCGGCTCGACGCTGCTGCAGCGGCTGGTCCCGGACGCTGTCCGCGGACGCGTCGCGGCCGCCGAACTCGGTGGGTTCATGCTGACGCTCTCCGCCAGCACGCTTGCGACCGGCGTTCTCCTCGACCGCGGCGTTCCCCCGCGCGCGCTGATGGCAGCTTGCGGGCTGGTCGCACTCGTTCCCCTCGCGTATTGGGTCTTCGCACAGAGGGCGTTTCAGGTGACAGGGCGGGGCGCGGCGGAGTAAACAAACGCTCCCCATGGCCGACACTCCCCAGGCTGGCACCACCAGCTCAATCGAGGATCAGATCCGCCTGCGCGAGCAGAAGGCGCAGATGCTGCGGGAGAAGGGCGCGCACCCCTATGGCAACGGCGTGGCGGTGTCGCACACCACGGGCTTCGTGCGCATGCGCCATGCCGACGATGACTCCAAACGCCTGGAGGAGGATCAGAGCGAGCCCTACGGGGTGGCCGGGCGGGTGGTCGCCATGCGCAGCATGGGGAAGGCCAGCTTCCTGAGCCTGCGCGATCGCACGGGCGATCTGCAGATCTTCGTCAAGAAGGACAAGGTGGGCGAGCATGCCTACGAGCTGCTCAAGCTGACGGACCTGGGGGACATCGTCTTCGCGCGCGGCCGCGCGATGCGCACTAAGACCGGCGAGCTCTCCATCGAGGCGGCGGAGTACCGCGTCCTCACCAAGGCGCTCCGGCCGCCGCCCGAGAAGTGGCACGGCCTCACCGACCACGAGACCCGCTACCGCCAGCGCTACGTGGACCTGGCAGCGAGCCTGGAGGTGCGGGAGATCTTCCGCCGCCGGACCGCGCTCGTCGCCGGCATCCGCCGCTTCCTGGACGATCACGACTTCATCGAGGTGGAGACACCGGTGCTGCACAAGCCGGAGGAGGCGGGCGGCGCGGTGGCGCGGCCGTTCCAGACGCACCACAACGCGCTCGACCTCGATCTCAAGCTGCGGATCGCGCTGGAGCTGCACCTCAAGCGCCTGATCGTCGGCGGGCTGGAGCGCGTCTACGAGATCGGACGGGTCTTCCGGAACGAGGGGATCGACCGCCGGCACAATCCCGAGTTCACGATGCTCGAGTTCTACCAGGCGTACGCCACCTATCAGGATCTGATGGCCCTGACCGAGCTGATGATCGCGCGTCTGGCCGTCGAGGTGACCCGCTCCGACGAGGTGATCTTCCAGGGGGAGAAGATCAAGTTCGCCCCGCCCTGGCCGCGCATCTCCTTGCTGGGCGAGGTCGCGAAGCTCTACGGGGCGGAGGGCAGCGAATCGCAGCAGCTGGACGCCTTGGCGAAGCTCTCGGCCGAGCAGTGGCTCGCCCGGGTCGAGGACCGGGAGATGCGGCAGAAGTTCACCAAGGCGCCCTCCACCGGCGAAAAGATCGCCTGGGCTTTCGAGGCGTTGGTGGAGCCGATGTTGCCCAGGGACCGGCCCTGTTTCGTGGTGGACTTCCCGCTGGAGATCTCTCCGCTCGCGCGCAAGCGCGACTCCGAGCCGCGGCTGGTCGACCGCTTCGAGGCGTACGCGGGCGGGATGGAGATCGCCAACGCGTTCTCGGAGCTGAACGACCCGCGCGATCAGGAGTCCCGTTTCCGCGCGCAGGTGGAAGCGGCCGCGCGCGGCGACGAAGAGGCGATGCCCTGGGACCGCGACTACATCCGCGCGCTCGAGCACGGAATGCCTCCCACGGCGGGGGAGGGAGTCGGCATCGACCGCTTGGCGATGATCTTCACCGATTCCCCCAGCATCCGGGACGTCGTCCTCTTTCCGCTCCTCAAGCCCGAGGAGAGCCGTTGAACTTCCCCACGCCGGCAACGACGCGCGCGGAGACCACCGCCGAGGAGCGCGTGGCGAACGGGAAGGCGAGCAGGCCGGAGCGGCATCCAGCCGCCTTGATCGCGACGGCCATGGTGCTCTTCCTGCTCGGTGGCGGGCTGCAGTACGGGCTGTCGGTCTCGCTGGGGACCTCGACCACGCTCTCGCGCGACGCGATCAGCGCCATCGCGTTCTACGCCCAGGGTCTGTGGTTCCTGCTCTCTGGATTCGCGCTCAGCTTCCTGGGCCGCGGATACCGGCCGCTCGAGATCGCGCTGGCTTCCCTGGTCTACGGCCTGGTGAACTTCTTCGCCCTGCGCGCGCTCAAGCCGCCCTCGTTCTCCTACGACCGCTTCTTCGCCAGCACCTTCGAGATCGTCATCTGGTCGATCGCCGCGGCCATCTCTTCCTGGCTGCTGGCGATGTGGGGGGCATCGTTCGGCATGTTGATCGGCGCCGGCGGGCGGCTGGACGCGAAGTTCAAGTACGAATGGGGCATCGCCAGGACCCATCTCCGGCTCAACCGCAAGAACCTCCTGCTCATCGCGCTGGTCGGCCTGGTGGTCCCCGGCGTGCAGTTCGCCTTGGGGTACGGGACCAGCCTCTACAACCAGGCGGTGCGGCAAGGAACCGGCGTCCGCGGCCTGATGATCGATCCGGTCGCGTCCCTCGTTTCCCTGGCGGCCATCGTCGGGGCCTTCTTCGGGATCGCCCGCTGGCTCGAGCACCGCGCTCGCATCTCCCGACTGAATCCGGCCCAGCGCCGGAAGCGACCCGCCACGCTGGTCATGACCGCCATCTCCGTGACCGGCGTCTCGGTGGGAGTGTGGGCGCTCACCGTGGTGCTCTCGGTGATGAGTGGCTTCGAGTCGGATCTGAAGCGGAAGATCCTCGGCACAAATTCGCACGCGCTGCTGCTGAAGTACTCGAGCGATTTCTCCGAATGGCGATCGGTGATGCCGAAGGTGGCGGCGGTCCCGGGGGTGGCCGGCGTGTCGCCGTTCATCCTCAACGAGGTCATCGTCTCGCATGGCCAGACCGTCACGGGGGCGGAGCTGAAGGGCATCGATCCGGCCACGGCAGGGTCGGTGAGCGAGTTGCCCCGCCAGGTGATCGCGGGCGACCTGGCGTGGGTCTCGAAGCCGCAGGACATCCCGGGCACCGATCGCGTCGTCGAGCCGAAGCTCGAGGCGACGAAGCAGCTGGGCGGTCCGGAGTACGAGCAATATCTCGAAGACACTTTGAAAAGGCGCCAGCTCCATTCGGAGGAGACGCAGAAGCTCGATCCGGAAGCGCTGCGCAATCTCGCCGGGATCTGCATCGGCAAGGAGATGTCGCACCAGCTCCGCGCCTGGGTGGGCGACGTGGTGAACGTGCTCACGCCGCTGGGGGAGATGACGCCGACGGGACCCGTGCCGCGCAGCCGGCCGTTCCGCGTCGCCTGCATCCTCTATTCGGGGATGTACGAGTACGACTCGAAGTTCGTCTACATCGGGATCCCGGAAGCGCAGAAGTTCTTCAAGATGGGCGACAACGTCGTCGGCCTGGAGCTGAAGTTCGTCGACGTGGACGCGGCCCGCGCGCTGGGCCGGCGGGTGGTGGCCACCCTGGGCGGATTCCCCTACCGCACCAAGGACTGGGCCGAGCTGAACCGCAACCTCTTCTCCGCCCTCAAGCTGGAGAAGCTGGCGATGGCGATCATCCTCACCTTCATCGTGCTGGTGGCGTGCTTCAACATCCTCAGCACGCTGATCATGCTGGTGCTGGAGAAGACCAAGGAGATCTCCATCCTCAAGTCGATGGGGGCCCGGGACGCGAGCGTGATGAAGATCTTCGTGGTGGAAGGGCTTACCATCGGGGCCATCGGCACCGCGATGGGTCTCCTGCTCGGCCTCGCTTCCTGCTCGTTCATCGAGAGGTTCGGCCTGCAGCTCGATCCGGACGTCTATTACATTTCGAACCTGCCGGTGAACGTGGACGGCGCGCAGTTCCTGATGGTCGCCGCCACCTCGCTGGCGCTGAGCTATCTCGCGACGCTCTATCCAGCGACCAAGGCCAGCCGGCTTTCGCCGGTGGACGGGCTCCGGGAGGAATGACTTGCCTGCTCTGGTGGAAGCGCGGGGCGTGCACAAGTCGTACTGGCTCGGGGAGAAGGAGATTCACGTCCTTCGCGGCGCCAGCTTTTCGCTCGGGGCCGGCGAGATGGTCTCGCTGGTCGGCCCCAGCGGCGTGGGGAAGAGCACCTTCCTGCACGTGATCGGCACGCTCGATCCGCCCACCGCGGGGGAGGTGCTCTTCGATGGACGCGACGCGTTCGGCATGACGGAAGAAGAGCTGGCGGCGTTCCGGAACCGCAGCATCGGATTCGTGTTCCAGTTCCACTACCTCCTGCCCGAGTTCACGGCGCTGCAGAACACCTCGATGCCGGGACTGATCAACCGGCTCTCCCGCGAGCAGGCAGAGGCGCAGGCGAAGGAGATGCTGGAGGTGGTGGGGCTCGGGCACCGGCTGGACCACAAGCCGGGCGAGCTCTCCGGCGGCGAGCAACAGAGGGTGGCGCTGGCGCGCGCGCTGGTCCTGAAGCCTCGGCTGCTGCTCGCCGATGAGCCGACCGGCAACCTGGACGAGGCGACCGGAGAAGGCATCCACCAGCTCCTGGTCGAGCTGAACGAGCGGCTCGGGATCGGGGCGATCGTGGTAACGCACAATCCGCGGCTGGCCGAGCGGATGCCGCGACGGCTGCGGCTCGCCGAGGGGCTGGTCGTCGACGCGTAGTACGCGCCATGAGCCGTGCTCGCGAGCAACCGCGCTCAAGCGCAGCCCCTGAGCCACCTTCGGTGGCCGGAGGTGTCTGAGTCTCAAGCGCAGCCCCTGAGCCACCTTCGGTGGCCGGGGCTGATCGACGCTACTTCGAAGGGGTCAGGGCAGTAGCGGGTCCCCGGGGGAGCTCGTCCTTGATCACCGCGCCGCCCTTCATCACGAAGGGCACGCGCTCGAGGACGCGGACGTCCTGCAGGGGATCGCCCGGCACCGCGATCAGGTCGGCGTACCGGCCGGCCTGCAACGTGCCGACGTCGTTCTGGCGGTCGAGTAGCTCGGCGGCCCAGGCCGTGGCGGAGAGGATGGCGCGGGCCGGCGGGAGGCCGAGGCGCACCATCCAGGCGAACTGCTTGGCGTTGTCGCCGTGGGGGAAGATGCCGGCATCGGTCCCGAAGGCCACGCGCACGCCTGCCTTCACCGACTTCGCCCAGTTGTCGCGCTGGAGCTGGCCGATGGCCCGCTCCTTGTCCACGTACTCGCGCGGGATGTGCAGGTCTTCCGCGTGCGCGAGGATGTAGTCGTCGTTGTAGATGTCGCCGACCAGGAAGGTGCGGCGCTCGCGCATCAGCCGGATGCCTTCGTCGTCGATCAGCGTCCCGTGCTCGATCGAGTCGACTCCGGCGCGGGTCGCGTCCTTGATGCTCTGCGTGCCGTGCGCGTGCGCGGCGATGCGCCGTCCCGCCTTGTGCGCCTCCTCGACGGCGACGCGCAGCTCTTCGTAGGTGAACTGCGGCGCGCCCGGCGTGTCGCCGCGGGAAAACACGCCGCCGCTGGCCGCGACCTTGATCAGATCGACGCCGTGCTTCACCTGGGCGCGGATGACGTGGCGAAGCTGGTCCGCGCCGTCCGCGACCTGGAAGTCGCGCTCCAGCGGATACACATCGATGCGCACGTTGGGCGGGTAGTGATTCAGGTCGCAGTGGCCGCCGGTGATGCTGATGCAAGGTCCGGAGGCGACGATGCGCGGACCCGGGACATAGCCCTCGTTGATCAAGTCGCGCAGATCGGGTCCCAGGAACGGGTCGGAGGAGACGTCGCGGACCGAAGTGAAGCCGGCTTCCAGGGTGCGGCGGGCGTGGACGACCGCGACCATGGCCTTGGACATTGGCGAGGTCTTGAAGGCCCAGATGTCCTCGAACCGATCGGCGCGCGCCTCGAGATGGACGTGGCAGTCGATCAAGCCGGGCAGCACCGTGGCGTTCGACAGGTCGATCACGCTCGCGCCCGGCGGCGGCGCGACTCCCACCGCGGCGATGCGGTCGTTCTCGATCCGGAGAGTGACGTTCTGCCGGTATGATTCGGAGAGGCCGTCGAAGAGCCGCCCCGCCTTCACATAGGTCACGCGGGGCGCGGCGGCGAGCAGCAGCGCGAGAAGGATCATGCATTGAAGACTAGCAGCTCGTCGACCCTTCCGCGGGATTCCGCTTTGGAGTTGATGAACCGCGGAGCGCGAACCAGCCGCTGCTCGAAGCCGCGGTAGAGCTCGCGCACCCTCGCCGTCGCCGAGTTGGAGAGCAGGAAGCGGACCCCGCGGCGGTTCAGGGCGATGCAGGCCCGGGCGAGCCGCTTCTGGTCGTCCCAGGTGAAGCCGTCTGCGGTGTAGCTGGCGAAGTTGGAGGTGGCGGAGACGGGGTCGTAGGGCGGGTCGAGGTAGACGAAGTCGCCGGGCGCCGCCTTGCCGAGGGCGTCCTCGAAGGACGCGTGCAGGAGGTCGACGCCTTTGAGCGCCTGGCTGGCGTTGATCAGCGCCGAGGGATCGTGGAAGCGAGGATTCTTGTAGCGCCCGATCGGCACGTTGAACCGCCCGGCGCGGTTCACGCGCCAGAGTCCGTTGAAGCAGGTCTTGTTGAGATAGATGAACCGGGCAGCGCGTTCGGCCGGCTTCAACCGCAGCGGCTCGAGCGCGCGGATCCCTTGGTAGTGGGCCTTCTCGTAGACGTGCGGCGCAAGCGCATGGAGGACCCCGTACACGTCGTCGCGCACCTGCCGGTAGCAGTGCACCAGCTCGGCGTTGTTGTCGCTGAGCACCGCGCGGCGCGGAGCCACCGCGAAGAAGAGGGCGCCGCCGCCGACGAACGGCTCGTGGTACCGGCGCAGCCGGGGCGGGACGTGCCGGAGCAGCTCGGGCAGCAGCGAAGTCTTGCCCCCTACCCATTTGAGGAACGGCGCGGCCCGGACGCGCTCCTCGGGCAGCGCAGTGCGCAGATTTGATTGATCGCGGCGGAGCTGCAGAACGGGCATGCGGGGTTCGGTAGCATGTACGATCCGGCGTGGAAAAAAATCAGCTGCTCGATCCGCAAAGTTGACACAAAGCCGGGCGTAGAGCACAGGCAACGCTTTCGCAAATGTCGGCTGTGAAGACAGGAAGCACGACGTCGTAGGCTCGCGCCTCCTTGCATGTCCTCGCCTGGCCCCCCCTTGTTCATTCAATAGCGCAGTCCTCGCCTCGCTCCACCGCACTTTGGAGTAGCTTCACGTCGCTGCCCGATGTTCCAAGATCGTAAGCGGTAAGTTCCACGAGAGCTCGGATTGCCGAACGCGTATGGATCCTCCCAAGTCGTCCCAACAGAGTTGAGTGGTTGTCAAGCCATTGCTCGTCCCCACGGAGCGCGGGACGTCTAGCGCCCGAAATGAGCAAAGCGATCAATTCGCGTTGAATGGCGGAGGGCGCTACGCCGCGCGTACTCTGCGCTCGACCTTGCGCGCGCACCCGCCCCGGCGCGAGAGCGATTAGCACGGCAAGGACCGGAGCGCTCCTCATTCGAAGATCTCCATCCCCATGGCTTGTTCGTCTGGAGGCTCTTCTCCACCAAGCCATCTCGTCGGGCCGCTCTCGTGATCCACAGCTGCAAGCCTGGCAGCGAGTGAGGCCCGGGCGCGGACTTTCGATGTCCGCCCATTCAAGATGCTGGGAGTCTCGCCGTCTTGCGGTTGTATGACCGGGAGTTTGATAACGAGGTCGCGATGAAGCCGCCCCCACCTGATTTGGCCCCGGATCGCCCCGGCGATTTACTACCTCGACGCCGCGAAAGCGATCGACTGGCTCTGCCGCGCGTTCGATTTCAAGGTCCGCCTCAAGGTGGAGGGCGAGGGGGGCCGCATCGAACACTCCGAGCTCGTCTACGGCGAAGGCCTCGTCATGGTGGGTGAGGCGGAAAGGCAGGAGAAGGCCCCGTATCGGCGCTCGCCGCGCGCGGCAGGAGGGATCAACACCCAGAACCCGATGGTGTACGTGGATGACGCCGAGGCGCACTGCGCGCAGGCGCGCGCCTCCGGTGCACGGATCGTGTCCGAACCGAAGACCACAGACTACGGCGAGGACTGCTGGGCCGACCGGGGCTACGAGTGCGAGGACCGCGAAGGACACCACTGGTGGTTCTACCAGCGGCTCCGCGGCCCGAAAGGCTCGAGTTGAGCTAGATGCTCACTCGGAACGGAGCGAGGGAAGCTCCCGCCGTCCCGTCGCTCACGCCGGTCGGCGCCCGTTCGCGTATCTTCTGGACGCCGACGCGGAGCATCCACCAGAGCGGCTCCGCAACCAGCGGCGGCCCGCAGGCCAGACAGGCCGCGGAGCAGAATGGGTCGACGCCCGAGGGCGCCGGTTGTCCTTCGCGGGCCGCATGTACCTTCCAGTTCTCGAGCACGTACCGGACAGCGTTGGCGGCTTCGCGAGGCGCAGCGAGCAGGTGGGCGTGGTAGCGGTCGGCAAACACAGGGCCCTGCCGGCCCATGACCTTGTTGAGCGCGCGCGCCATCCGGACCTCCAGCCCCTTCATCGCCCTGCCCAGCGCCTCCGCGTCGGGGGCCTCAACGATGAAGTGTGCGTGGTTGCCCTGCACCGAGAAGTGCACCAGGCGGAACCCGAACCTCTGGCAGCCGCGCTCGAATGCGCGGCGGAGCGCCCGGAAGCAACGGTGGGTGCGCAGGTTCCAGACTTCGCGACGGATGCGGACCGTGACATGCAGCGCGCCCTTGCGGAACCGGCGGCGAATCCGGTGCGGAACGTTCTGGCGTGGCGAAATGCGCTTGCGCCCGGCGCCGCGCCGCGCACCTCCCCACCGGCGGAACGGGAGCTCCTGCTGCCGCTTCTTCATGAGGGAAGCATAGATGCGGGGTCTGACATTCCTCCGCGCGGGGTGTACGCCCAAGTTGAGGTTTTTCTTCGGGGGCTGAAAAAAGCCGAAGCGATTTCGATCGCTTGCGGCAGGGGTCTTCCCAGGGGCCGCCCCGATGTGATCTGTCGCCGGGAATGACACGGAAAAAGGGCCTCCGGGCCTTCTCGAAGAAGGAGCTGCTTGAGGAGCTCGCCCGCCGCCACGCCGACGAGGTCTACCGGGACGACATGACGATGAGCGAGATCGAGCTCGCGGTCGAGAAGTTGAAAGGGGACAGCGGCGATCCGGGTATCGAGGCGCTGCTCCGCCGGATGAAACCGGAGAAGCCGACCGGCAAAGCGTGCCCGAAGTGCGGCAAACGGATCCCGGTGAAAGCCCGCGACCGGGAGCGCACGGTGCGCAGCCTCTCCGGCCCGGTCAGCTTCAAGCGCAACTATCACTACTGCGAAGAGTGCAGGTACGGCTTCTATCCCGTCGACCGGCTCCTCAGCCTTCCCGAGGAGGGCGAGCTGACCAGCGAGATGGAGAAGCGGGTCCTCGATTTCGCCATCAACGATGTCTACGGCGAGTGCGCAGCGCGATGGAACCTGCACTACCAGCAGCCCATCTCGGAGAACCTGCTTCGCCGCGTGATCGCCCGTGTGGGCGCGCAGTGTGAAGCAGCCGACCAGGGACAACTCCAGCACGAGCTCAAGCCCGCCGAGGACGTGGCGGATGTGCTGATCGTCGAGTCAGACGGCAGTCTGCTGCCGATCCGCGGCCCCGAACCGTGGAAAGAAGCAAAGGTGGGCGTGGTCTATCGCCACGATCGCGAGGCGAGCGAGCCGATCGCTGACAGCGCCCGCTACGTCGCCGTCGTGAACGGCCTCGGCGAGTTTGCGCCGGTACTCGAGGAGGCCCTGCACGTCGAGCGCATCGAAGAAGTGCCGACGGTGGTGTGGGTCGGCGACGGAGCAGTGTGCAACTGGACGCTCGCCGATCAGCTCGCGCCGGACGCAATCCAAATCCTCGACTGGCACCACGCTGTCGAGCACGCCGTCGATTGTGGGAAGGTGCTCCTCGGTGAGGAAAGTCCGTGGCTGCTGCTTTGGCAACAGCGGGCGCAGACGCTGCTCTCAGAGGGTCTCGATCGTTGCCGAGCTGATGGAGTGCATCCCCGAGGTGGAGAAGCGGCGACGGGACCGGGCCGAGGCGCTGGAGGCGCTCAACAACCTGGTCGGCTACTACCGCAACAACGAGAGACGGATGAACTACCGCCTGCTGCGCGAGGAGGGACTGCCCATCGGCAGCGGTGCCGTCGAGAGCGCGCATCGCCACGTGCTGCAGACGCGGATGAAACGCGCCGGGCAACGCTGGTCGCTGCGCAACGCCCGCCGGATGGCCCGACTCCGCGCCGCCTACCGCACCGCGGGTGCGCTCGGCTTCTACGACGCGATCCGGCGCACGAC
>DATBZA010000010.1:0-44588 GCA_036513415.1 Myxococcales bacterium
GCATCGCCACGTGCTGCAGACGCGGATGAAACGCGCCGGGCAACGCTGGTCGCTGCGCAACGCCCGCCGGATGGCCCGACTCCGCGCCGCCTACCGCACCGCGGGTGCGCTCGGCTTCTACGACGCGATCCGGCGCACGACCTGCGCTGGCGCCAGGCGGCGAGCGAACCCCGGCGCCATCCGAAACGGCTTCCACTACGCCCGCTACGGCGCCCGAGACACGAACCGCTGCGCACGGACGGCCTCAAACTGATCGTGCGCCCGGATTGGCACGGCGTTGCGTATGGTGTCCCCGTGGAACAAACGGGATTGGCACGGCGTTGCGTATGGTGTCCCCGTGGAACGAACCGTGGAACCCCCGTGGAACATTCCGGTCTGTCCAAGCGTACAAAGTCTACCTTGGAACGGAGAGGAGCCGGCGATACAGTCGCCGGGTGGACGTCGATCGCATGGCCTACGAGAAAGACGCGCTGGCCATGCTCGACAGCACCTATCGTCTCGCGCTCTGGCTCACGCGCCGCGAGGCAGACGCGCGCGACCTGGTGCAGGAGACGTACCTCCGCGCGCTCGAGGCGCGCGAGACGTTCCGCCCCGGAGCGAGCATGCGCGCCTGGCTCGCCCGCATCTTGCGCAACCGCTTCATCGATCGCTTCCGGCACGGTGAACGCGAGGTGCCCTGGCCCGACGGGGCCAAAGAGTCGAACAAGATCGAGGCTGCGTGCGATGGACAGGCGCGGCTCTTCGGGGACGCGGAGTTGGCCAGGTTGATCTCGCTGGTCCGAGGCGACATCGAGCGCGCTTTGCAGGCGCTCCCCGAGGACCACCGCACGGTGGTGCTGCTCTGCGACGTGGAGCAGTGGGGCTGGGAGGAGGCCGCGAGCGTCCTGGGGATACCGGTCGGCACGGTCAAGTCGCGGCTCTTCCGCGCGCGCCGCACCCTGCGCGAGCTGCTGTCGGAGTACGCACCGAAGGAGACGAATGTTGGGCCCGTGCGCTGACAGCCGGTTCATCGCCCTGCTCGCACGAGGCGAGCTGGAACCTTCCGAGGTGGCCCGGGTGCGGGCCCACCTCTCCAGCTGCCAGACCTGCCCCGCCGAGCTCGCGGCCGAGGAGAATCTCACCAAGAGGCTCCGGGGAGAGATTTCGCGCCCGGCGGCGCCTGCCGAGCTCAAGGCAGCCGTGGAGGAGATGATGCGCGGGCGCGGGACGGTCCCGAGGCGCGCGCGAAGCACCCGGCGGGTGCTCTTCGCGGCGTCGGCCGCAGCGCTCCTGATCCTCGCCGGGTTCCTGGCGTATCGCAGGACGTCGGCCGAAGATCCTCTGGTTGTCGCCACCCACCACGCCGCCGCCACGCACCAGGCGATCGACCGGCAGCGCGATCTGCTACAGCGCGAGACCGCCGAAGCGCGGACGCGGCTATTGGACCTTGCGCAGCGTTACGGGCTGCCTGCGACGACCGCGTTCCAAGGCGACGAAGAGGTGCGACTCGTTTCGGTGCGACAAGGCGTTGCGCTCGGCAAGGTCTCGGCCGTGCTCGTCTATATCGACTCGAAGGGGCGGCTGGTGACGCTCGAGATCCTTCCCGGTGGTGACTTGAAGGTCCCGCGCGAGCGCACCCGCGCCGTGCAGCAGTTCCACCCCATGCTCACGCGCGCCGATCAGCTGGGGGTGGCGCTCTGGAGGCAAGGGCCAGCCTTCTACCTGCTCACCGCTCCAATGGACGAAGAGGAGCTGGCGCGGCTGTACCTCAAGGTTCGCACGCACACGAGCTGAGCCAGGACTGGTGGTGGTGCTACGTGGACGAGACGATGATCGAGCCCCCCTTCCGCCCCGCCCGGAGTGGACCCGGAGACTGTGAGCCGGATGCCGCGAGCCGGAGATCGCGACCGGTTGTTCCCCCAGTTGGACGACGCGCAGATCGCGCGCATCGCGCAGCGTGGGGAGCGCCGATCCATCCGCCGCAAAGAGGTGCTCTGGGAGGTGGGGGCGCCCAGGATGGACTTCTACGTGATCCTCTCCGGAAGCATCGAGATCGTGCAACCGATGCCGGGGCAGGAGGAGTCAATCACCGTGCAAGGTCCCCGCGAGTTCACCGGAGACGTGGATCTGATCTTCGGCCATCCCGCGGTCGTGGAGGCCCGCGCGGGAGACGATGGCGAGGTGCTCGCCCTTCGGCGGGAGGCGCTGCTCGAGCTGGTGCAGACCGATCCCCAGCTGAGCGAGCTCTTGCTGCGCACGTTCTTGCAGCGACGCGCATTCCTCATCGCGCAGGGAAAAGGGTGACGCGATCCTGGTGGGCTCCCGCCACTCGGCGGACACGTTGCGGATCCGCTAGTTCCTTTCGCGGAACGGCCGCCCGTACACCTACCTCGACGTCGAGTCCGACGCGGGCGTGCAGGAGTTGCTGGAGCGGTTTGGAGTGCGGCCGGAGGACCTGCCCGCCCTGATCGTCCGCGGGAAGCTCCTGCTGCGGAAGCCCACAAATTTGGAGGTTGCCGAGCACTTCGGCTTCACCAACGTCATCGACAAGGACAAGGTGCACGATCTGGTGGTGATCGGGGCAGGGCCCGCCGGCTTGACCGCCGCCGTCTATGCCGCCTCCGAGGGACACGACATGGCTGCGCCGTACCCCGGTGTCTTCGCGGCGGGCGACGTACGCGCGGCCTGCATCCAGCTCATCCACAAGGCGCCGCAGGAGTAACTAGCCCGGCACCGCAGCCATGCTCAGGGGCTTGAGCCTCAGACACGACCTACGTCCGGGCGGCGAGCCAGAGTCCGGTTCCGATGACCGCCAGCGAAGCTCCGTCCATTGGCGTCAGCTGCTCGCCCAAGAGGATCGCCGCGAGCAGCAAACCGAATGCAGGCGTGAGAAAAAAGTAGGCGCTAACGCGGCTGGCCTCGCCGTGCTGGAGGATCCAGAACCACAGCATCGAGGCTCCCACGCTGAGCACCAGGACGAGATACACGAGGCTCCAGAACAAAGGTCCGGTCCAGATCAGGTGCGGCACTCCTTCGAGAGCGAGCGCCGCCGGGATCAGCGCGATGCCGGCGCAGAGCAGCTGCCCGCCGTTCAGCACCAGTGGGTGTGGCCGCTCGCTCATGCGCTTGTAGGCGATGTTCGAAAAGACGAAGGCGAGCACACCGCCCAGCGCGAGCATCACGTCTTGCAGTCGCGCGGTCTGGGAACCGGCGCGCGCGTGCATCGCCAGCACGACGCCGGCGAAGCCGAGCACGAGGCCGATCAGCTTCCGCCTGGTAAGCGGCTCGCCCAGGAGCGAAGGAGCCAGCAGCGCGAGGATCAGCGGATTGGTGCTGGCGATGATGGACCCCATGCCCGCCGAGAGATGCCGCAGCGCCACGTAGGTCATTCCGAGGTACAGGGCGTTTCCGCCGAGGCCGAGCACGAACAACTCAAGCCAGGTCCTGCCGTCGCGCGGGATGGGCAGCCGCAGTGCGGCGGCAATGGCGAGGAGGATGCCGCCGGCGAGAAGGAAGCGAATGGCGAGGATGCCGAGCGGCGGCGCGCCGCGTGCGAGCACACGGCTGGGCACGAACGCGGTGGCCCAGAGGAAGACATAGAGAACGGCCGTGGCTGCCCCGAGAGCCCCGCGGGGGATGGTGCGCTGCGGGCCTCGCTGGACCGTTGCGTCGGACTCCACTCGGGACGCACCATAACAGCGCGCGAGGCATCTCACCTGCCTGTTTGGCGTATGATCCGATCCGTGCCCGCGTCCTGGCTCGAGGAGCTGAAGCGGCGCCGGGTATTCCGTGCGCTGGTCGGCTACGGGATCGTTTCCTTCGCCGTGCTCCAGATCATCGAGCCGGTGATGCACGGGCTCAATCTCCCAGGCTGGGTGCTCTCGGCCACCGTGGTGGGATTGGGCATCGGATTCCCGTTCACGCTGGTCCTGGCCTGGGCGCTGGATCTGAAAGGGGGCCGCATCGAGCGCACCGGTCCAGCGCCGAGCGCCCGTCTGCTGCTGATTCTCATCGCGATCGGGGTTGCGCTCGGCGCCCCCGGCGTGGGCTGGTATTTCTGGAGGACGAATCGCGCTGCCGCGACGAAGGCGGAGCCAGCGAGCATCGCGGTGCTGCCCTTCGCCGATCTGAGCCCGGCCAAGGACCAGGACTGGATGTGCGACGGGATCGCCGAGGAGATCATCGATGCGCTCTGCACGGTCACCGGGTTGCGCGTGGCGGCGAGGAGCTCCTCGTTCCAGTTCAAGGGCAAGCCAGCAGACGTGCGCGTGATGACCGCCGCGCTGGGCGTATCGACGCTGTTGGAGGGCAGCGTCCGCAAGCTCGATGACCGGCTCCGGGTCAGCGCGCGCCTGGTGAGCAGCGAAGGGTACGAGCTCTGGTCGGACAGGTTCGACCGCGGCGTAAAGGACGCCTTTGCCATCCAGGAAGAGATCGCGCGGGCGGTGGTCGCGGCGCTCCGCCTCCGGATCTCGGCGGACGAGGCGGGCCGTTTGCGCCGCTCGGGCACCGCCAACCCGCAGGCGTACGAGATGTACTTGCGCGGCCGGCAGTACCTGCGCGCCCAGGGGACCGAGAACGTCGAGCTGGCGCGGCAGATGTTCAAGCGCGCGATGGCCCTGGACCCCGCGTTCGCGCAGCCGCGGGCTGGCCTCGCGGACGCGGACATGAACCTGCTGCAGTGGCTGCTCGTCTCGAAGGACGCGCAGCCCGCCCTCCGGACCGAGGCCCTGGCCGCGAGCGGAGAGGCGCTGCGGCTCGATCCCGAGCTGCCCGAGGCCCACGTCGCGCGCGCGAACGTCCTCTCGGTGCTGGGGCGCAACGCCGAGGCGGACGAGAGTTTCCAGCGGGCCATCGCGCTCGGTCCCGGCCTGCGCGATGCCTGGTACTCCTACGCACGGTTCCTCTTCTCGGCCCAGCGGGACGCCGATGCGGCACACGCCTTCGAAGAGTCAGCCAGACGCAACCCGGACGACTACGACGCGCTGATGCTCCTGGCCATGCCCTACGAGAGGATGGGCCAGACGGCGAACGCGCGGGCGGCAAGGAAGCGCTCTCTCGATGCGGCGGATCGGGTGCTGGCCAATGGGCCCGACGACGTGCGCGCGCTCTACCTTTCGGGTGGGGCCCTGATCTCGCTGGGAGAGCGGCAAAAGGGGATCGATCGGCTGGAACAGGCTGTAGCGCTCAAGCCGCACGATTATGGCGTGTTGTACAACGCGGCCTGCAGCTTCGCCCTCGCGGGCAACCCGGAAAGGGCCCTCGACTTGCTCGACCGCGCGGTGGGCATGGGACGTGGCTATCGCGCCTGGATCGAGCACGACCCGGATCTCGACTCGTTGCGCGGTCTGCCGCGCTTCCAGCAGATCGTCGCTCGCCTGCCGCCGTGAACGACCCGGACGGCGTTCCTCCGGCTGACCTCGCTCAAGCGTAGCCCCTAAGGTGTAGCGGCGCCGGGGCTATCCGAGCACGTCGTGGAACGCCGGCTCGTGATCGAACACGGCCTTGGCGAATGGACAGAGCGGGATCAGCTTGACCCGCGATTCCCGGGCCCAACGCACCGCCGCCTCCACCAGCTTGCGCGCCGCGCCCTGGCCGCGCAGCGACTCGGAGACCTCGGTGTGGTCGATGATGACGAGCTTTCCCTCCGCGTCCGCCGAGAAGGTCATCTCCGCCACGCGAATCCCACCGCGCTCGAGATAGAAGGCGCCGCGGCGGCCCTTTTGCTCCCGCTGGACCGGCATTCCCGCGTCTGGTTCAGTCATGGGCGAGTCCATAAGCGGAAGCGGACGCCGAAGCGAGGCGATCGCTTCCCGCCCGCGCCGGCGTTACCCCCGTTGGTTCTGAGAGGCGTATGTTCCCCTGGCACGAAAGGGGTTCACATGGCCACGTACATCACGCTGCTGAACTACACGGAGCAAGGCCTGAAGGCGATCAAGGAGAGTCCCAGCCGGCTGGAAAAGGCCAGGCAGCTCTTGAAGTCGATGGGAGGAGATCTGAAGTCCTTCTACCTGGTGCAAGGCCGCTACGACGCGGTCGTCATCTCCGAGGCGCCGAACGAGGAGGTCGTCGCGAAATTCGCGCTCACCATCGGCGCCCAGGGCAACGTCCGCACCCAGACCGTACGCGCGTTCACCGAGGACGAATACCGCAAGATCGTCTCCGGGCTGCCGTAAGGCGGGCTGGCGGGCAGGGGCAGCAGATTGTTTGACTGTGCGCCGCACCGCGTTATGGTGCAGCGCACAACCAGATGCCCTTCCTCGACACCCCCAGGCTGCGAATCCATTACGAAGAGGCCGGATCGGGACCCGAGGTCTTCGTCCTGGTCCACGGGAACTTCGCATCCTGGCGCTGGTGGAAGCCGGTCCTCGAGCGGCTCCCGACAGGCTGGCGCGCGATTGCGCCGGATCTGCGCGGCTGCGGCGAGACCCCGGGTGGCGAGCCAGGTGAGACCCGGTCCTCGTATGGCATGCCCGAGCTGGCCGAGGACCTCGCCGGATTCGTCGACGGCCTCCAGCTGGATACGTTCCACCTCGTCGGCCATTCGCTGGGAGGCGCCGTCGCGCTCGAGTATGCCCTGCGTCACGAGCCGCGGGTGCGAAGCCTCACGCTTGCCGCACCCCCGCCGCCGACGGGCCTGGCGGCGATGCGCGAAGGGACCTCGACGACCGCCAGGTTCCTGCGCAGGATCGATCCCGACGACCGCCCCTCGATGGCCGCGCTCCACTCCACCTACCGGATGCACCGCTCGCTGGGAACCAACCGCTGGATGCTGCGCCGGGCGCTATCGGAGATGATGCCGGCCGCTTCGCTCGACCCCGCGATGTCCGAGTCCCTGCTGGCCGACGCGGCGCGGATGTCGCCCGATGCCGTAGTGGGATTCCTGCAAGCGCTGCATCGATGGAACGTGGAGGCCGAGTTGCCAGGCCTCCGCGTTCCCACCACCATCGTGTGGGGAGCGAGGGACGTGCTGGTCCCCCGCGCCGGTTTGGAGAAGATGGCCAGGCTGCTCCCCTCCGGTGATCTGGTGGTCTGGCCCGACACAGGCCATTCGCCGCAGCTCGAGCGGCCCGATGCATTCGTCGCCCTGCTGGCCCCGTCGGCACGCCGCGTGCTGGCAGAGCGCCTGCGGCTGTTGCTCGGCAGGGCGAAGAGATGGTGCGCTGCAGCACTGCAGGCTTGACATCCAGACTCAGCGCGGATGTTGCTGCGCACAAAACGAACGGATCAGCGGCGATTGGCGCAAGCCCGTGCGGGGTTCGACATTTGGCTGGGGTTGAGCGATCGATCCTCACATGTCCCAGCCCAACCTTCATCCCTTCTCCGCCGAGGGGCAGCCCGCCCGCCGGAACAAGATCCTCACCGCCGTCGAGGCCGCACGGCTCGTGCGGGACGGGGACACGGTGGCCACCGGCGGCTTCGTCGGCATCGGTTTTCCCGAGAACATCGCTGTCGCGCTGGAGAAGCGCTTCCTCGGCGAGGACCCGCGCTCGCCGGTTGGGACCCCCAAGGGACTCACGCTCGTCTACGCGGCCGGCCAGGGCGACGGCAAGGACCGCGGCCTGAACCACCTGGGCCGCGAAGGCATGCTCCGGCGCGTGATCGGCGGTCACTGGGGCCTGGTGCCGAAGCTGCAGCGGCTCGCCATGGCGGAGAAGATCGAAGCCTACAATCTGCCGCAGGGCGTGGTGACGCACCTGTTCCGGGACATCGCCGCCGGGAAGCCCGCGCAGATCTCCCGCATCGGCCTCGGCACCTTCGTCGATCCCCGTCACGGCGGGGGCAAGATCAACAAGGTCACCACCGAGAACCTGGTCGAGCTGATCACGATCGCCGGACAGGAGTACCTCCTCTACAAGACCTTCCCCATCCACGTCGGCATCGTGCGCGGGACGACCGCCGACACCAACGGCAACGTCACCATGGAGAAGGAGGCGCTCACGGTCGAGGCGCTGGCCATCGCCATGGCCGCCCACAACTCCGGCGGGGTGGTCATCGTCCAGGTGGAGCGGATCTGCGAGCCAGGCTCCCTGCACCCTCGGCAGGTGAAGGTCCCGGGCATCCTCGTCGACTGCATCGTCGTCGCCGAGGGCCCCGAGCACCATCTGCAGACCTTCGCCGAGACCTACAACCCGGCGTACTCCGGCGAAGTCCGCATCCCTGCCTCGTCCATTCCGCACATGGCGATGAGCGAGCGCAAGATCATCGCTCGGCGCGCCGCGATGGAGCTGAAGGCGAACGCCGTCGTCAATCTCGGCATCGGCATGCCCGAGGGAGTTGCCGCCGTCGCCAACGAGGAACGGATCATCGATCTGCTCACGCTGACCGCCGAGCCAGGCGTGATCGGAGGCGTTCCGGCCGGCGGCCTCAGCTTCGGCGCCGCGAGCAATGCGGAGGCCATCCTCGACCAGCCGTCCCAGTTCGACTTCTACGATGGCGGCGGACTGGACGTCGCCTGCCTGGGACTGGCGCAGGTGGACCGGCACGGCAACCTCAACGTCAGCAAGTTCGGCGCGCGACTGGCCGGCGCAGGCGGCTTCATCAACATCAGCCAGAACGCGAAGAAAGTCGTCTTCGCCGGCACTTTCCTGGCGGGCGACCTGACGGTCGAAGTGGCCGGCGGGAAGCTGCGGATCGCCAGCGATGGCAAGGCCCCCAAGTTCGTCGAGGAGGTCGAGCAGCGCACTTTCAGCGGGGAGCACGCCGCCCGGCGCAACCAGGCCGTGCTCTTCGTCACCGAGCGCTGCGTCTTCCGACTCACGCCGATGGGGCTGGAGCTGGTCGAGATCGCGCCGGGCGTCGATCTGGAGCGCGACATCCTGGCAAAGATGGACTTCAAGCCCCTGGTGAGCGCCCAGCTCTCCCTGATGGACCCGCGCATCTTCGCCGAGGGACCCATGGGCCTGCGTCAGGATCTCCTCTCGCTGCCGCTGGACAAGCGGCTCAACTACGACCCGTCCCAGAACATCTTCTTCCTCAACTTCGAGGGGATGGTGATCCGGACCAAGGCGGACGTCGAGCAGGTGCGGCGGGCGGTGGAGTCGCGCCTCGAGCCGCTCGGGCACAAGGTGGCCGCGATCGTCAACTACGACAACTTCAGCATCACACCGGAGATGCTCGACGAGTACGCGGGCATGGTGCGGACCATCGTCGAGCGCTACTACCTGGACGTCACCCGCTACACGACCAGCACCTTCACCCGGGCCAAGCTCGGCGCCGCCCTGGAAGGGGCCCGCGTCGCCTCGCACTTGTACCAGAGCCCGGCCGAAGCCCTGGCTGGCTTGAACAAAAGATGACGTCCCCCGCGAGCAGTGTAGGAAAACGGCATGCCGCGCACGCGCTACACGCATCCACGGCCCCCGCCGCTCGCGAGCCTCCCTGCCGCGGCCGTTCGCGCGGTCCTCGCTGAAGGCTACTCCGCCGCTGACCTGCGGCGCGACGCTCTCGCGGGCCTGGTGGTGGGCATCGTCGCCCTCCCGCTCTCGATGGCTCTCGCCATCGCGGTCGGCGTGCCGCCGCAGCACGGCCTCTACACGGCAATCGTGGCCGGGATCGTGGTGCCGCTCCTCGGCGGATCGCGCTTCCAGGTCACGGGGCCGACGGCGGCGTTCATCGTCATCCTTTCCCCCATCCTCGTCAGGCACGGGCTGGCAGGCTTGCTGGTGGCGGGCGGAATGGCCGGTGTGCTCCTCCTTGCCATGGGACTCTTCCGCCTCGGGCGGCTGATCCAGTTCATTCCGCACCCGATCACGACCGGCTTCACCTCGGGCATCGCCACCGTGATCGGCGTCCTGCAGCTCAAGGACCTGCTCGGCTTGCGCCCCGCTCGCGTTCCCGACCACTTCCTCGAGCGCGTCTGGGCGTACGTGCAGGCGCGCCACACGGCACAGCTCTCCGAGATGTCCATCGGCGCCCTCACGCTGGCCGTGCTCGCGCTGCTGCCGCGGGTCACGAAGCGCGTGCCCGCGCCGCTGGTCGCCTTGCCGCTCGCGGCGGTCGCCGCCTGGTTGGCGCACCGATTCGTGGCCGGGTTCGACGTCGCCACCATCGGCTCCAGCTTCACCACGGTCATCGACGGCCAGGTGGTGCAAGGGATCCCGCGACTTCCGCCCCAACCAATCCTGCCCTGGCATGTGGGCGCCGGCCTGCCGCTGCGGCTTTCGATGTTCCGGGCCCTGTTCCCTGCCGCGGTCGCCATCGCCTTGCTGGGCGCGATCGAATCGCTGCTCTCGGCGGTGGTGGCGGACGCCATGGCCGGCACCAAGCACGACCCGGACAGCGAGCTGCTGGCGCTCGGCGTGGGCAACCTGCTCTGTCCGTTCTTCGGTGGAATCGCCTGCACCGGCGCGATCGCGCGCACGGCGACCGGCATCCGCTACGGCAGCCGATCGCCGTTCGCGACCGTGATCCACGCCCTGGTGGTGCTGGCCGCCGTGCTCTCGCTGGCGCCCCTCATCTCGTACCTGCCGATGGCGTCGCTGGCGGCGCTGCTGGTGATCGTCGCCTGGAACATGTCGGAAGCGAAGCATTTCCTGCACACGGTGCGGGTCGCTCCCAAGAGCGACGTGGCCGTGCTGCTCACCTGCTACGCGCTGACCGTCATCTTCGACATGGTGGTGGCGGTGACCGCCGGGATGATCCTCGCCGCCTTCCTCTTCATGCGCCGCATGGCGGAGGTGGCGTCGGTGCAGCTCGTCGGGGAGGACCACCCGCACATCAATCTGGAATTGCCGCGCGAGGTGCTCTTGTACGAGGTGAACGGACCGCTCTTCTTCGGAGCGGCCGAGAGGGCGATGGACGCGCTCAAGGGGATCGGCCGTCGCCCGCGCGTCCTCATCCTGTACCTGGGAGCGGTGCCGGCGATGGACGTGACCGGCCTGGTCGCGCTCGAGAGCGCGCTTGCCCGGCTCAAGCAGCAGGGGGTCTTCTGCATCATCGCGGGCCTGCGCCCGCAGCCGGAAAGCGTCCTGCGCAAGGCCAACGTACAGGAGCAGCCCGGACGGCTGCGCATCGTCGCTACTCTCGACGAGGCCGCCGCCGACGCGAGGGCGCACCTCGCATCGCGCAGGTGAGGCAGACCCGGTACTGGCCAGCGCGGGAGGTCCGGGCTACAGAGGCGCCCGGCGGAGCCGGAGCGCATTGGCGATGACCGAGACCGAGCTGAAGCTCATCGCGGCGCTCGCGATCATCGGGCTCAGGAGCAGTCCGAGGAACGGATAGAGCACGCCCGCCGCGACGGGAACGCCGAGCACGTTGTAGACGAACGCCCAGAACAGGTTCTGGCGGATGTTCCGCATGGTGGCGCGGCTCAACCGCCGGGCCCGCACGATGCCGCGCAGGTCTCCCTTCACCAGCGTGATGTCCGCGCTCTCCATCGCCACGTCGGTGCCGGTGCCCATGGCGATTCCGACGTGCGCGGCGGCGAGCGCCGGCGCGTCGTTGATGCCGTCCCCGGCCATCGCCACGACGTGGCCCTCGTTCCGCAGGCGGGTGACCACCTGCATCTTTTGCTCCGGGAGCAGCCCGGCATGATTCTCCTCGATGCCCAGCTTGCGGGCCACGGCCTGGGCGGCCGTCTTGCTGTCCCCGGTCGCCATCACCACGCGGATGCCTTCCTCGCGCAGGAACCGCAGCGCTTCTGGAGTCGAAGCCTTGATGGGATCCGCGACGCTAAGGAGGCCTGCCAGACTGCCGTCGATGGCGACGAACAGCACGGTCTGCCCCTCGGCCTGCAGTTCTTCCGCGGGCTGCTCGGCCTCGTCGATTGCCACTCCCGCCTCCTCCAGGAAGCGCGGGCTCCCCACCGAGACCTGCCGACCCTCCACGCGTCCCGTGACGCCGCCGCCTGTGGTGGAGGTGAACTGCGCAACGTGAGCGAGCGGGATGCCGCGCTCCCGGGCGCCCTCGACCAGCGCATGGGCCAGAGGGTGCTCGCTGGCGCCCTCGACGCTGGCAGCCAGCCGGAGGAGCTCCGCGGCGGGGAGCTCCGCGAACGGCTCGACCGTGACCAGGCGCGGCTTGCCCTCCGTCAGCGTGCCAGTCTTGTCCACCACGAGCACGTCGACCTTCTCCATCAGCTCGAGCGCTTCGGCCCTGCGAAAGAGGATCCCGGCGCTGGCGCCGCGACCGGTGCCCACCATGATGCTCATCGGCGTGGCGAGCCCCAGCGCGCAGGGGCAGGCAATGATGAGCACCGCGACCGCGTTGACGAGCGCGTACCCCAGGCGGGGCTCAGGCCCGACGAACAGCCAGGCGACGAAGGTCGCGATGGCGATGGCGATGACGGTGGGCACGAACCAGGCCGCCACCTTGTCCGCCAGGCGCTGGATGGGCGGCCGGGTGCGCTGCGCTTCGCCCACCATGCGAACGATCTGCGCGAGCAGGGTTTCCTCGCCCACGCGCTCGGCCCGCATCAGGAAACTGCCGGTCCCGTTGACGGTCCCTCCGATGACCTTGCTGCCGGGCAGCTTCTCCACCGGGAGCGGCTCACCGGTGACCATGGATTCGTCCAGGCTGCTTTGTCCTTCCAGGACCACGCCGTCGACGGGCACTCTCTCGCCGGGCCGGACCCGCAGCACGTCGCCGGGCTGCACCTCCGCGAGCGGCAGGTCGCGTTCGGTTCCATCCGGCTCCACGCGCCGCGCCATCTTCGGCGCGAGCGCCAGCAGCGCCTCGAGAGCTCCTCGCGTCCGCGCCCGGGCGCGCAGCTCCAGCACCTGGCCGAGAAGCACCAGCGACACGATCAGCGCGGCGGGCTCGAAGTATACCGGGACGCCCCCGTGCTCCCGCATCGACGCCGGGAAGATGCCGGGCGCGACCGTCGCCACCACGCTGTAGACGTAGGCGACGCCCGTCCCGAGCGCGATCAGCGTGAACATGTTGAGGCTTCGGTTCACCACGGATGCCCAGCCGCGCTGGAACAAGGGCCAGCCCGCCCAGAGCACCACCGGCGTCGCAAGCAGCAGCTCGACCCACGGCAGCCAACGTCCCAGAGCGTGCTGCACGGGCATCCCCGGCAGCAGGTCGGACATGCCGAGCAGGAACACCGGCACGGTGAAGGGGAGGCTGAGCCAGAACCGGCGGCTCATTTCGGCCAGCTCGGGGTTCTGCTGGCCGACGGCCACCGAGCGCGGTTCGAGGGCCATGCCGCAGATCGGGCACGACCCTGGCTCGGTCCGCACGATCTCCGGGTGCATGGGGCAGGTCCACTCGATGGGCCCCACGGCGGGGGCCTCGCGCACGGGCCTGGGCTCATCCTCCCGCGGCCCCAGATACCTTGCGGGGTCGCTCTGGAACTTGGCAAGGCAGCCGCGACTGCAGAAGCCGTACTCGTGTCCTTCGTGAGTCAGCTTGCCGCCCCGGGCGTCATCGAGGTCCACGGTCATGCCGCAGACCGGGTCCTTGCCAGGACGCGCAGCGCGGGCAGCGTGCTTCACATGCCGCTCATGTGGGCGTGGCTGGTCGGCATCCTCGCCGGCTGCAGCCCCACGAAGAAGAACGCGCCGACGGGCGTCCGTGTCCCATAGAGCGTTTCGAGCCCGGCGGGAACGATCCCGACATCGACCGTGGCGCCGATGAAGGGAACGACGGGACCTCCCGTGAAACGGTGGACGCATCCGAACTGGCCCTGGAAGACGCCGTACTTTGCCTCGGGGTCACCCGGCACCACCAGGTCATGGCCGAGCTTCTGCACGTACTCCAGCCGTCCGAACGGGACGTTGCTGCCATCCAGGTCCAGGGTCGCCTCGGCGAGCACGCTGTCGGACGCATGACCCGACTCGATGTTCCGGCCCCAGATGGCCGTCACCGCGAGGTTTCCCTGCGAGAGAATCGGCGCGCTGAAGGCGCCCGACGCCGTGACCCGGTGCAGGCTCACGTCCGGTTGCGAGGCCTCGGGGCTGTGGATGTAGCCGTAGGACACCTGGAAGCTCGTGCGCTCGGTGGGGTTCACCGACAGGCGGCCCGACCACGAGTCGAGCACACCGAGGTCGAGGTCCCACCGGTCCTCGTCGGGCTCGCGGCCGTGGAAGATGGAGCCTTCGAGCTTCGCCCAACCGGTGTAGACGCCGGCAGTCAATACACCAAAGGAGATGTGCGTCGAGTCCTGCCAGTGGTGGCCGATGGGCGGGAACGGGTTGTACATGGCGGAGGCGCGATGCATGAACGCCGTGGGGCCCAGCGCCGGCTCGCCGGACGGCGCGGCGTACAGCTCCAGGCCGAGCGCGTCTCCGACAGGGTGCCGGTAGATCGCCGCCAGCTCCATGAAGAGGTCGTGCGGATGCTGGCGGTCGTGCAGCGGAGAGCCGCCGTAGGTCTCGCCGCTCTGGAGCAGGAGCGGAAGCTGCAGCTCTCCTCCCATGGTCGCGGGCTCGGCGGAGAGCATGGAACGCAGCATGAGCTCGCCACCCAGCAACGGGTGCGAGGCCATCCCCATGATCCAGTTGACGGACGCAAGCCTGTCCGAACCGCGATCGCTCCACTGCGCGTCGTAGCCGGCCTCCACCGAGTAGTGCAGCATCAGCATCCAGTCGCCCACCCTGAAGTGATGCGCGAACACGGGCGAGGAGTCGGGCATCCAGCTGGTTCCGGACCCTTCGCGGCCGTGAGGGATGCGAAAGGCCGGGGCGTGGCCCGTCCCATCCGCGCCCGAGTGCCCCATGTGCTCATGGTCCAAGGGACCTGGCCCAGGCTCCCCCGGGTCAGGCTGCTCCTCCTCGGGGTCCGTCGGCTGCGCGCCGGAGTGATGCTCGTGCTCCTGCGCGAACACTGCGCCCGGCCAGGCCAGCGCGACGATGCAGACGAACATCAGTACGGATGCGTTCTTGAGCATGCGAGCTTCCCGTCGGAGAGGCGTGGGCGAACGGCACGGAAACGGGGCGACCGAGGCCCCGCCCTGCAGTCACCGGAAGCTCAGATCAGAAGCGCGTGTTGGGCGAGGAAGAGCGGCGGGCCCTGGGCGCCAAGGTGCGGCTGCCGGCCAACCGGTTCGCAGACCGGAAGCTCCAGGGCGATGGACCCGGTGGCGACGCTGGCCGGCGCGGGCGCAGCTCGGAGCTGGTCGGTCTCCCGGGTATGCGTCACCCCGAGCGCCGGGACGACGCGGCGCTCGCAACATCCCTCCAGCTGAACGCCGGCCTCTTCGGGCACCGACTGCTCGGCGCAGTCGAGGGTCTCGGTCCCCGTGTACCGGCAGAACACCCGCGCCTGCGCCACGGCGGGAGCCGCGAGCAACGCGACGACGACGAGGGCGCCAATGAGACGCGACATCCAGTCCAGCATAGCAGCATCGATGCATGGGGCGAGGCGGCCATGTCTAGAAGCGGCATTCCCATAACCTCAAAGCCTGTCCGCAACTGTCAGTCCGCTCGATCCCGCGCGAAGTGATCCTGGCTTCATCTGGGCCCTTGGTCGGCAAGAGTCAACCATCGAGCATGGTACAAGGTGCCTGGAGTAGCGCATGGACACCGCGCCTATCAGCGCCGGGTTCGTTTCCCACTACCGGCTGCTCTCCCGAATCGGCGCCGGCGGGATGGGTGAGGTGTGGCTCGCCGAGGACACGCAGCTCCCGCGCAAGGTGGCGGTGAAGCTCCTGCCGCGTGCCGCGGCAGGAGATCCCGGGGCGGTCGCCCGCCTGCTGCGCGAGGCGAAGGCCGCGGCGACCGTGGACCACCCGGCGGTGGTGACGGTCTATGAGGCTGGCGTCGCCTCGGGAGCGCCGTACTTGGTCATGCAGCACGTGGAGGGCGAGACACTTTCCGAGCGGCTTGCCCGGGGGCATTTGCCCGTGCCGGAGGCCGTGGCACTGGCAGAGCACGTCGCGGATGCCCTGGCCGAGGTGCACGCGCTCGGGGTCGTCCATCGCGACTTGAAGCCGTCCAACATCATTCTGGGCCCGCACGGTCCGAAGATCGTGGATTTCGGAGTCGCGAGCCTCAAGGGGTCCGCGGAACTGACCAGCCCAGGCGCTATCATCGGAACGCCAGAGGCGATGAGCCCCGAGCAAGTGAAAGGTAGACCTGCGGACAACCGATCGGACTTGTGGGCCCTCGGGGTCATCCTCTACACGGCGCTCACGGGTCGCGTGCCCTTCGCCGGCGATACGACGATGGACGTCGGACTCTCGGTGGTCGCGTCACAGCCGCCACCGCCCAGCTCGCTTCGGCCAGAGGTCATGCCCCGTCTCGATCAGGTGGTGATCAAGTTGCTGAGCAAGGATCCGGAGCAGCGCTATGCCCGCGCGGAAGAGCTTCTCGCCGACCTGCATGCCTGCCAGGCGGAAGTGAATCCTGCGCAGGCGAAGCCCACCATGCCGTGCGTAGCGGTGCTCTACTTCGAAGTGCTCGGTTCTTCACCGGAAGATGCATTCCTGGCGGCCGGACTGACGGACGATCTGATCGTCGACCTGACGCGGCTGGGCGGTCTGCGCGTCGCCTCGCGCGAGGACGTCCGCGTCTACCGCGACCGCCCCGTACCGCCCCGGACGCTGGGGCGTGAGCTGGGCGTGGACCATGTCCTGCTCGGCAGCGTGCGCCGGGCGGGGAACCGGATCCGCGTGGCCGCCCAGTTGGTGCGCGCGTCCGACGGGCAGGCGCTCTGGGCCGATCGGTTCGACCGCACCCTGGACGACCTGTTCGTCCTCCAGGCGGAGGTGTCCGGGCGCATCGTCGAAGCGTTGCAGGTGGCACTGCGGCCGGGCGAACGGGAGATGCTCGAACGCGCCCCGAGCAAGAGCACCGAGGCGTATACCTTCTACCTCAAGGGGCGAGAGCTGCTCGACAAGGGCACCGGCGAGGACAATCGGCGAGCGGAGCAGCTGCTCCGGCGCGCTGTTGAGCTCGACCCGGAGTTCGCTCTGGGCCACGCTGCCCTGGGCGAGTGCTATGCGGTGCGGGGGCTGAAGTGGTGGGCGGGTCCTGAGGTCGTCGAGCCGGCCTTGGCCTGCGCACAGCGCGCGCTGGAGCTCGAGCCCGATCTCCTGGATGCGCAACTAGCGCGAGCCTTTGCGCTACGGGTGCGGGGGGACCCGCAGGCTCTAGAGGCGCTGGAGAAGGTCATCAAGCTGGATCCACAGCACGCCGAAGCGCTGACCTGGGCGGCTTTCGTCTACCTGACACTGGGCAAGCCGGAGCAGGCTGCGGCCATCTTGGGGCCAGTCTTGGAGCGCCATCCGCGAAACTACCGTGCCGCGGCCTATCTCTCGGCGGCGTGCGAGCTACTCGGCCGATCCGATGAGCTGGAGCGTTCCGTGCGCCAGTCCATCGAGTCGTGCGTCGAGCACTTGCGGTACCATCCGGACGACGCGCTCGCCCGCGTGTTCCTCGCGATCGGGCTCGTGCACAGTGGCCAAGTGGACGCGGGTGTCTCGCAGGCAGAGCGCGCGCTCACGATTGCGCCGGACGACGGCCGCATCCGCTACAATGTCGCCTGCGCTTTCGCACGTGCCGGTCTGACGGACCGCGCGCTCGACCAATTGCGCGAAGGCATCCGTAGGACCCCGGGTTACTTCACCAGCTGGGCGCCGCAGGACCCCGACTTTGCCAGTTTGCGCGAGCATCCTGAGTTCATCAGACTTTTCACCCGCGCTGGCTGATCGCTGTTGCGGTGTCTCACGCGCGGAGGGCCGCTGCGAACGGGCGCCTCCGGCCCGCTGTGCGCGACATCGGGCGGAAGTTGCCCGCTCGACAGGACTAGCGAGAAGTCCGATTCTCATAACCTGGGAAGGCGCGCTTCCAGGTTACCCACCGCGCGCGGCGCCACCCGGAATTCCCCCGTTCGACGCGGGCCGTGGATTGAACGAGGCCGCAATCGCGCGGGCGAGGGCGCGCGGGCTGACGCGAAGGGACTGCACGGTGAGCTTGTTCTTCAGGCCGTGGATCACCATGGGCCTGCCCTTCATCATCGCGCGGTAGCCCTGCCTGGCTACGGTCGCGGCGGAAGCGGCCCCCAGTCGGAAGAGGAGCGAGCGCGCGCTGCCGGCCACCTCGGCGAACTCGGTGGCCGTCGGGCCCGGGCAGCTCACGGTGGCGGTCACGCCGCTCCCGCGCAGCTCGTACCAAAGCGCCTCGGTGAAGGAGTTCACGAACGCCTTGCTCGCGTAGTAGACGGCCATGAACGGTCCGGGGGGAAAGCCCGCGGTCGAGCCGACGTTCAAGATGCGGCCGCGCCGCCGCGAGCACATCGACGGCAGGAAGGCGTGCGTGAGCGACACCAGCGCGGTGACGTTGACGTGGATCATCTCCAGCTCGCGCGCGAGGTCCAGCTCGACGAACGCCCCGCTGGTGCCGAAGCCGGCGTTGTTCACCAGGAAGTCGATCTCCAGGCCGAGGCGGCGGACCTCATCGACGACGCGAGAGACGCCGTCCGGCGCGGCAAGGTCGGCGAGCACCACCCGCGCCTTCACTCCGTGCGCGGACTCCAGCTCGCGCGCCAGCGCTTCCAATCGTTCGCGCCTTCGCGCCACCAGGACCAGGTCGTGCTTGTCGGCGGCAAAGAGCCTCGAGTACTCGGCGCCCAGCCCGGCCGACGCTCCGGTGATCAATGCGGTTCCCATGTGCGCCGTCGTAGCGCGACTCGCGCCCTTGCGCCACCAGGAGGGCGCCATCGGGCAGGCCGACGCCCGGCGCCTGGTTGACGCCGGCAGGATTTGGTGCGCGTTTTCGGGTCGCGTTCCGATGGGAGGAGCGATGGCCAAGTGGGTCTTCGAGCCGGGTCACACCGCAGCGGAATTCCGCGCGCGCCACATGATGGTGACGTACGTCCGCGGGCATTTCAAGAACGTCCGCGGGAGCCTCGTCTTCGACGAGAAGCACCCCAATGCATCGTCGGTGGAGGTGATCATCGACGCGCGTGGCCTGTGGACCGGCGAGCCGGATCGTGACGCCCATCTCCGCAGCGCGGACTTCCTCGACGTCGAGCGGCATCCCCAGATCCGCTTCAGCGGCCGCGTGGCCAAGACTCTTGGCGCCCTGGACTGGAGGGTGGACGGCGAGCTGACCATCCGCGGAGTGACCCGGCCGGCCTCGCTCGACGTGCACTACCTCGGCCGCTGGACCACGCCGTGGTGGGAGGGCAACGTGGACAAGGGCCCGAAGATCCGGGCGGGCTTCGTCGCCACCACCACCATCGACCGGCACGACTTCGGCGTCAGCTGGAACAGCAGCCTCGACCACGGCGGCACCGTCGTGGGCGACCAGGTGCAAATCACCATCGACGCCGAGGCGATCCTCGAGGAGACGTGAAACGCGATCCCGCTCCGCTCGCGGCGGTCAGGGGGTGATGCGCGTGCCCAGCACCTGAAGGAACTTGGCGATCCAGTCGGGGTGGGCCGGCCACGCGGGTGCAGTCACGAAGTTCTTGTCGATCACCGCCTTGTCGATGGCGATGTCCGCGTACTCGCCACCCGCTGCGCGGACTTCGGGAGCGCAGGCCGGATATGCCGAGACGACCCGGCCGCGGACCACGTCCGCCGCCGTGAGGATCTGGGCGGCGTGGCAGATGGCGGCGATCGGCTTGTTCGCCTGCGCAAACTGCCGGACGCAATCGATGACCTTCTTGTTGAGCCGCAGATACTCGGGCGCCCGCCCGCCGGCGATGAGCAGCGCGTCGTAATCTGCGAAACGGACGTCGTCGAAACCCGCGTTGAGCGCGAAGTCGTGCCCGCGCTTCTCGGAGTAGGTCTGATCGCCTTCGAAATCGTGGATGGCAGTCCGGATCTTCTCGCCCTTCTGCTTGCCCGGGCAGACCGCGTCCACGGCGTGGCCGACCGCTTGCAGCGCCTGGAACGGCACCATGATCTCGTAGTCCTCTCCGTAGTCGCCCACCAACATCAGGATTCTCTTGGCCATTGCTTCCTCCGCGGGTCCTTCCCGGAAGCCCGGCTGTACTCTCGTGCTGGTACGGAGTCAACGAGCGATTGGCAAGCTCAGGCGACGATCTCCAGCACGTCGGCGAGCAGCGCCTGGGCGGTGATCTCCGGACCGGCGCCGGGTCCGCGGACCACCAGCGGCTGCACGTGGTAGCGCCGCGTGGTGAACGCGAAGAGGTTGTCGGCGCCCGACAGCTGCGCGCAGGGATGGTCGGGCGCCAACGCTTCGAGCCGTACGCTCGCCCGCTCTCCACTCCCGAGGCGCGCCACGTAGCGCAACACCTGGCCCGAAGCGGCCGCGGCGTGCCGGCGGCGCTCGAGCAGCTCGTCGAGCTCGCCCAGCCGCGCCAGGAAGGCCTGGAGCGTGAGCTCGCGAAGCGGCGCCGGCACCAGGTCCTCTACCTCGATGTCGCGCTCCTCGAGCCGCACTCCAGCGGCGCGGGCCACGATCAGCAGCTTGCGGGCGACGTCGCCCCCCGACAGATCGGCCCGCGGATCGGGCTCGGTGTAGCCGCGCGCGCGCGCTTCGGCGAGGAGCGAGGAGAAAGCGACCGTGCCGTCGTATGCGTTGAAGAGAAACGAGAGCGAGCCGGAGAACACGCCGGTGAGCGCGACCAGGGTGTCGCCGGCTCGCCTGAGCCGGCGCAACGTCGAGAGCGCCGGGAGCCCGGCCCCGACGGTGGCCGCGTCGCCGTATCGCGTCCCTCCCGCCTCGGCCCCCGCCTGCAGCGCCTCCCATTCCCCGAGCGCACCGCCGGCGGCGAGCTTGTTGGCGCTGACCACGTGCACCCCGCGGGCGAGCCAGCGCGCGTGATGCGCCGCCACCTCCTGCGCCGCGGTGGCGTCCACCACCACCCGCACGTCGGCCGCTGTTTGCCGAAGCGCCGCGACCGAGGCCTCGAGTCCCGGCCGCTCGCCTTCAGCCCAGAGGCGGTTGAGCGCGTTCCCGGGGTCGATGCCGGACCCATCGCTGAGCGCCCGCCGGGAGTTGGCGACGCCGACCAGGCGGGGAGCCCCGAAGCCGCGCTCGGCAAGCTGTCGGAGCAGGGCGCCTCCGACCTGTCCCGTTCCCAGCAGTGAGAGCGCGACGCTAGGCCGCTCCTGGACGCGATTTGCAGCAGCGAAGCGGGAAGGGACGAACGGAAGGATCGAGGACATCAGGAGCTCCGTCAGGCCCGAAAACCTCCTGCGGAGGACCCGCGTGTCGTCGATTCCGGGCGCTTGTCGCGCGCGTGGCCGACGCCACCTCTCATCTCTCGGCGAGCCGCGCCACAGAGGCGGGCCACCGCAGGAGTTGGCACCGTGACGGGGTACATCGGTCCCGCTGGTTGCCCCGGCTTCGAAGGGCCTATCCCTCAGCCGGTCTTGATGAGGTGATGCGTGTCTAGCAGCACCGGCCGGGGCCGTCAAACGATCCCGTGAGCTCGTCCGGGGTTTCCGGAACCAGTCGGACGAAGCGGCCTGGTCGTGAATCCGGAACGAGCTCACCATGAGACGATCAACGCGGGGCGCGGCGTGCGGTGTGTCGACTCGGCAAGACGCGCGCAGATAGCCGACGGGGTGCGTGGCCGTCGCGCCGCCGCATCAGAAAGCATACGTCGCGCAGAATGCGCCGTCCCGTGTTTCTCGCTTCACGTCGGTGGGCTCGCCTGCGAGCTCGCTTTCTGCGTGGCGGGGCACGGCCATGCAGCCCAGCGGCGTCTCAGCGATCGATACCCGAAGCGAAGCAGTCCGCGAAGCGAGTTGACGCTACTCTTGCGCGCAAAACTGCGCCACGGTCGCCAGCAGCGCGCTGAGCTCGACCGGCTTCCTCAGGAATCCGGCTGCCTGCATCTGCTCCGCCGCGTTGTCCAGGTCGGCGTGGGCGCTCAGCACCACCACCGGGATCTCGCTCAGCGCAGGGTCCTTCTGTTGCTCGGCCCGGAACGCCCTGCCATCCATGATCGGCATCATCACGTCGAGCAGGATGACGCAAGGCGCGGTGGTAGCAGCCCGCAGCTCCTGCAAAGCCGCCGCGCCGTTGGCGGCATGGAGCGGGCGGTAGTTCACGTCCTCGAGAACTTCCGCGAGCGCCTGGCGCGTGTCGGCGTCGTCTTCGACGATGAGCACCGTCCTGCCGCAGCCTGGTCCCGTCATGCGCGCGCCCGCGGGACCTTGTCCCGGCCTGCTGCTGCCGACGCGGACAGGCGCGGCAGCTCGACGACGAAGGTCGAGCCCTCGCCGGGCTTGCTGGCGACCGAGATCGTGCCCCGGTGCGCCTCGACGATGTGCCGCGTGATGTACAGGCCGAGACCCATGCCTCCGTAGTTCCGGATGGGCGCTGCGCGCTGGAAGCGTCCGAAGACGCGGTCCACGTCGTCCGGCGCGATGCCGATGCCGCGGTCGGCGACGGAAAGCCGAACGACGTCACCCACCTCCTCCAGCTTCACGGTGATCGGCTTGCCCGCGCCGTACTTGACGGCATTCGAGAGCAGATTCACCAGCACCTGCTCGATCCGCAGCCGATCCCACGACCCCTCGACCTTCTCCGGCACTTGCAGCTCGAACGCCATGCGGGCCTGCGCCGCGGGCTCGCGGAAATCTTCAGCCACCTGGCGGACGAGGGCCGCCAGATCGAAGATCTCGGGCGCCATCTCCACTCGTCCCTGTGCGATCCGGGAGACGTCGAGCAGGCGATCGATGAGCCGCGCGAGCCGCTCGGTCTGACGAACCGCCGCGCCGAGGCGCTCACCCTTGGAATGGGGAAACCCGCCGCTGCTCTCCAGGCCTTGGAGCTTGAGCTGCAGCGCCGTCAGGGGCGTCCGCAGCTCGTGCGCCGCCACCGAGATGAACTCGTCGCGCTCGAGCAGCGCCTCCTGGATGCGGACGCTCCTACCGCGCTCCTCGACGGCTTCGCGTTCGGCGAGGCGGAGTTGCTCCTCGCTCTGGCTACGCGCCATCGCGACGGCCACCACGTTTGCGACGGCTTGCAGGAACCTGACGTCGTTCGGAGTGAACGGGCGGGAGGCGGATGCCGCGAGGAAGCCGTATTCCGCGTCCGGCTCCGGCGCGAGGATTCGCACAGTCCTCGCGCCTGGCGGCGCCGACTCGCCGGCGCGCAAGATGCGGACGTCGTCGATCTGAAGCGTCTCACGGATGGTTTGCATCGAGCGCTCGATGACCAGGGTGAGCTGCGCCGTCTGCAGCGCGTAAAGGCCCAGCTCCGCGGCCACCGACTGCTGCCGGGCCCGTTCGGCCATTTCGTCGGTGGCACGCTTGCGTTCGCTGAGGTCGCGCGTGATCTTGGTGAAGCCGATCAGAGCGCCGTCGCGATTTCGCGTCGCGCTCAGCACGACGTTGGCCCAGAAGCGCGAGCCGTCTTTTCGGATGCGCCAGCCCTCTTCCTCGAAGCGCCCCTTGGAACGGGCCACCTCGAGCTCGAGTTCCGGCTTTCCTGCGCTGATCTCCTCCGGAGGGTAGAAGCGGGAGAAGTGCTGACCGACGATCTCCTGCGCGGTGTATCCCTTGATGTGCTGGGCCCCCCGGTTCCAGGTTGCCACCCGGCCCTCGCGATCGAGCATGAAGATGGCGTAGTCCTGTACGCTCTCGATCATCAAGCGCAACCGCTCCTCGGCCTGGCGAAGTTGCTCCTCTGCCCTGCGCCGCTCGGTCAGGTCGCGCGTCACCTTGGTGAAGCCGACCAGCTTTCCGTTGCCATCGTTCACGCGGCTGATCACGACGTCTGCCCAGAAGCGCGTGCCGTCCTTGCGGACCCGCCAGCCTTCATCCTCGACGCGGCCTTCGTCCTGCGCACGGCGGAGCAGGTGCAGCGGCTTGCCGGCCGCCTGGTCCTCCGGCGTGTAGAAGATGGAGAAATTGCGGCCGATCGCTTCGTCAGCGCGGTAGCCCTTGGCCCGCTCGGCACCGAGGTTCCAGCTGTTGATGGTCCCTTGGGGGTCGAGCATGAAGATCGCGTAGTCCGTGACGCTGGCGACCGTCAGGAGCGTCGATTCCTTCCTCCGTTGCTCCTCGTCCGTGTGGCGTCGGGTGAGGTCGCGCGTGACCTTCACGTACCCCTCGACCGCGCCCTTTGCCCCGCGGAGGAGCGAGATCACCTCGTCGGCCCAGAAGCGCGATCCGTCCTTGCGCAGGCGCCAGCCTTCGTCCTCGGTGCGCCCCGTGCGGAGGGCCGCGGTCAGCAGAGCCTGGGGGCGTCCAGCGGCGCGGTCCTCCGCCGTGTAGAGGCGGTCGAAGCGCTGGCCGACGATCTCCTCGGCGGTATACCCCTCGATCTGCTGAGCGCCCGTGTTCCAGGTGAGCACGACACCCTGCGGGTCGAGCAGGACGATCGCGTAGTCCAGGATGCTGTCGGTGACGGCGCGCAGCTCCGCCGACGCGCGCAGCGCGCTCAACTCATCTTGCACGAGATGATTCTCCATCGAGGGCTGTCCACTAACCATTCCGCGAGTTCCATGCAGTCGGTTTTTGCACAGCGCCTCCGCTGGAGTCGTGCAGGAGACGCGCCGGCATGATCCAGAGGCGGAGATGACGCCCGGGCGGATCCTCAAGACGTATGTGGCACTGACCTTGCTCTCCACCTTTGCCTCGTCCTTCATCTGGGGAATCAACACGCTCTTCCTGCTCGACGCCGGCCTCTCCATCACCCAGGCTTTCGCGGCCAATGCCTTCTTCACCGCGGGCCAGGTGCTCTTCGAGGTACCCACCGGCATCGTGGCCGATACGATGGGCAGGCGGATGTCGTATCTGCTGGGCGCGGCCACGCTCTTCGTCTCGACCGTCTTGTACGTGCTGATGTGGAAGATCCACGGCCCGTTCTGGAGCTGGGCGCTGTCATCGGCGCTGCTCGGGCTCGGGTTCACCTTCTTCTCCGGCGCGACCGAGGCCTGGCTGGTCGACGGCCTGAAGGCGACCGGGTACCAGGGCACGCTCGAGTCGGCCTTCGCCAGCGGCCAGATGGCGCAGGGAGCCGGCATGCTGCTCGGCACGGTGGCCGGCGGAATCATCGCCCAGGCGACGAACCTGGGAGTGCCCTACCTGCTTCGGGCCCTGATGCTCGCGCTGACGTTCCTGGTCGCCCTGCTCTGGATGCAAGACGTCGGGTTCACGCCGAGACGAGGCGCGTCGATCGTCCAGGAGATGCGGAGCGTTCTGCGAGCTTCACTCGACCATGGATTTCGCAATCCGCCCGTGCGCTGGATGATGCTGGCTGGGGTCTTCAGTGGCGGCGTCTCGATCTACGGGTTCTACGCGATGCAGCCGTACCTGCTCGAGCTCCATGGACGGAGTGGGTCCTACGCGATCGCCGGCGTCGCCGCCGCCCTCGTGGCGGCGGCGCAGATTGCCGGTGGCTTCATCGTCCCCTGGACGGGGAAGCTCTTCCGACGCCGAACCTCGGCGCTGCTGTTCGGCACTCTAGCCAGCGCGTCGATGCTCGTGCTGATGGGCCTGACCGCGAACTTCTGGATCGTCCTCGCCCTGCTCGCAGGTTGGGCCGTCATCTTCGCGGCAACCATGCCGATCCGGCAGGCCTTCCTGAACGGTCTCATCCCGTCCGAGCAACGGGCCACGGTCCTGTCCTCCGACAATCTGCTGAGCTCGTCGGGCGGCGTCGTGGTGCAGCCGGCGCTGGGGAAGGTCGCGGACGTCTGGGGGTATGCGGCCTCGTACGTCGTCGCATCGGCGATCGAGGTGCTGGCGGTGCCCTTCGTGCTTCTTGCCCGAGGTCGGCGGGCTCCGTCCGACCCGATCGAGGTGAGCCCTGTCACGGCCCCAGCGGCGACGAAGAAGGTCCTGGCCCAGCGTCGTAAGTAGTGCGGCGGACCAGCCGGAGATTGCAGATCGTTTCGCTTTGGATCCAGACGGTCCCAGACGTGTTCATGTTCGCGATGAATCCGATGACGACCCCTCCCGCCATCCGCAAACCAAGCTTGCGCGCCTGGCTTCCGGCGCTGGCCTTGGTGACTGTCGTGTCCTCCACGCCTGCCCTGGCAGCGCTCGGGGGCGACGTATCGTCGGTGCAGAAGGACCGGGCACGCTTCAAGGCCAGCCTGCAGCTCTCTGCCGCCACGCATTATTCCGTGCACGAGCTCAAGGCTCCGACGGGCACCACCATCCGCGAGTACGTGACCGGCGACGGCCGCGTCTTCGGCGTGACCTGGCAGGGCCCTTGGCGGCCCGACCTGCGCCAGCTCCTCGGACCCTACTTCGCTGATTTCCAGCAGGCTGCAAACGCCAAGCGCACGGGGCGCAATGGGCCGCTGAGCTCCCGAAGCTCACGCCTGGTGATCGAGATGAGCGGGCACCCGCGTGCGTTCCAGGGGCGGGCTTATGTCCCCGAGCTGGTCCCCGCGGGCGTTCCAGAAGACGAGATTCAATGACGGAGCCCCGGGTGCGAAGGGTTCTGACCGCAGTGCTATCGATGATCGCGGCCGCCTGCGGAGGCGGCAGCGACGGCGCGAACGCCGGAAACAACCGCATCGCCCCACCCGATGGCGCGAACGTCGTGGGCATCGTCGTCGACTCCGGCCCTCCTGGCGCGAACGGAGCTCCGGTCGGGTATGTCAACGGGGCATTCGTCACCGTCACCGTGTGCGTTCCGGGCACCGCCAACTGCCAGGCCATCGATCACGTGCTGGTCGATACCGGTTCTTCGGGTTTGAGGCTGCTGGCGAACGACGGCAGGGCCGGCGGTCAGTTGAGCCTCCCACTGCCTCCGCTCGAGGACGTCGGGAAGAACGCGGTCGCTGAGTGCTTCCAGTTCATCGACGGCTTCACCTGGGGGCAGGTGCAGCTCGCGGATGTACGGGTCGGTGGGGAGATGGCGAGTGGCATTGCCATCCAGGTGATCGGAGAGGCGGCGTATCCAGTGCCCGGCCCGTGCCTGGGAGTGGGGAATGACGAAGACACGTTGGAAGGAGCCTCCGGGCTGCTGGCGAACGGGATTCTCGGCGTCGGCCTGTTCGTGCAGGATTGCGGTCCGGCGTGCGCGATGGATCCCGGTTCCGGGAATCCCGGCGTCTATTTTGCCTGCAGCTCGAGCGCGTCCGGAGGTTGCGTGGAGACCTTGTTGCCGACCGAGGCGCAGGTCTCGAATCCGGTGAGCCGGTTTGCCACCGATAACAACGGCGTGATCGTCGAGCTGCCGCCGGTCCCGGCGTCGGGGGCGCCCACCGCCAGTGGGTCACTGGTGTTCGGCATCGGCACGCGTCCCAACAACGGCCTCGGCAACGCGGTGGTCATCCCCGTCGACGACAGGGGAACGTTCACGACGCTCTTTCCCGCGCAGGGTACCCGATACCCGGTGAGCTTCATCGACAGCGGCTCCAATGGGATCTACTTCCTGAGCAGCGCGGTGACCGGGATCGCGACCTGCACGGGAAGCAGTGGGATCGACAGCTTCTATTGTCCGCCCAGCCCTTTGACCCTCTCGGCCGCGAACCAAGGCGCAGCAGGCACGCCGACGGTGCCTGTGAGCTTCAGCATCGCGAATGCGAAGGCGCTGTTCGACAGCAACAATGCGGCGTTCAGCAATCTGGGCGGACAAAACGCAAGCATCTCCAGCCTGAACCTGCCTGCTTCCTTCGACTGGGGCCTGGCGTTCTTCTACGGCCGGAACGTATTCACGGCCATCGAGGGGGCGGCGACTCCCGGCGGCGCTGGGCCGTACTTCGCTTACTGAAGCATTCGCGGATTCCGAGGTTCGTTCTAGCCGGCGGCGCGACGTTCGGGGGTAGAGCACCCGCGCGCGCACCAGCGTGCGCTTGCCCCGCGCGATCTGCTTCTCCACCGCTGCCTCGGATACCGGCAGCGCGGCCGCGATCTCGCCGGTGCCGAACCCGCAGAGGAGCTTCAGCACCAGCGAGAGCTGGGCTTGCGGGGGCAGGTTGGGCGGACAGCAGGAAAACATCATCCGCAGCTGTCCTCGATCTCGCTCTCGTGGAACATCGCGTTCACGGTCGGGGAGAGCGTCCATTCGCTCTCCAGCACCAGGTCGGGCGCGAAGCGCAGCCGCGTGCGCTCGGCGCGGATGAGGTCGATGGCGCGGTTGCGCGCCGCGCGCATCAACCAGGCAGTCGGATCGTCGGGCGGAGGGTGGAATTTCCAGAGCTCGACGGCGCGCAAGAGGACGTCCTGCACGACGTCCTCCCCCAGGGCCAGGTTGTGCAGTCCCAGAAGGCGCGTCAGCGCCGCCAGCATTCGCGCCGAGTCGCGTCGGAAGTCCACCATCGCTACATCTGGCGAATGGGGCGCACCTCGACGCTGCCGTCGCTGTCGAAGATGGGGCAGCCCCGCGACAGCTCCACCGCCTCGTCCAGGTTCTTGGCGCTGATCAGGAGGTAGCCGCCGACCAGGTCCTTGGCCTCGGCGTAGGGCCCGTCGGTCACCACCTTCTTGCGGCCCTTGATCACCTTGCCTTCCGCCTCGAGCGGCTCGCCGGCCTTGAAGTTGCCGGTCTTGCTCAGCTGCTCGATCCAGGTGGCCCACTTCTGCATGTGCTCCTGCATCTGCTGCGGGCTCGCACCCACGCTCGTTCCACCGCGGAATACATAGAGGAAGTTCGCCATGTTCATCTCTCCTCGGCCGGCGGAGTGCCGGCCCGTCTGTCCACAAGGACGATCGGGCCGGGCCCATCCGGACAGGTTCTGCGCGGCGGAGCGATGAAGAGCAACCTGCTCTCTTGTGTGGGTCTCATCGGCGAGCAGATTTCGGGGGTGGTGCATGTCGAGTCGCTGGGACAATCGGTGAAACCACATCTCACTTGCGTTTGCCGGGGTTGACGTGGCCCGAGGTGCGATCAGCTCGTCGTCTTGCCGGTGTGCATTCCTGGAGTGCGCCGTGGGACTCTGGAACGAGTCGGGCGAAAGCGGCGCAGGTGTGGACGCGAACGGCTCTGCAGACGCGAGCGGTGTTTGGCTGTTCGTGTGGCGGCGAGGTGGTGTGCGGGTGTGATTGTCCGGGGAACTCGTTCCGGAACGAGTTCACCATGCGACACATCAATGAGAAGCCCGGAGCACGGCCCGCCGTGTGCTGGTCCCGCGGCAAGTCGTTCCGGACACCCCCCGGGCGTGCCCAAGCCGCTGCACCGTCGTTCCATCGACGGAAGCCACTTCGGCGCCCCGAACCTCGGTCGGCGCAATGTGTGTTTTTCAACTCGTTCCGGAACGAGTTCAACGGACCAGTTTTGACGGCCGGCCGTCCTTTCCGCCGGGCGGGCGCGCGCAAAGGGGGATGTCAAACCCCCTGGCCATGCTGGCTGAATGATGAACTCGAACTCTGCTTTGGAGTCGCTCAGCAGCGCGGACCTCCTCAGCGCCACGCGCGAGCTCGTGGCGAAATCGCGCGGCCTGGAGGCTGAGCTCCTTCTCCATCTCGGCGAAGTCGATGAGCGCAAGCTCTACCTCGAGTGCGCGTTCCCTTCGATGTTCGCGCTTTGCGTGGAGGAGCTCGGGTTTTCGGAAGACGCGGCGTATGCGCGGATCACGGTGGCGCGCGCGGCGCGTCGGTTGCCGGCCATGGTGGAGGCCGTCCGCTCAGGACAGGTACACCTGACGGGACTGCGCATGCTGGTGCCACTTCTCACTGACCACAACCATCGCGAAGTCCTGGCGCAGGCGGCGGGCAAATCGAAGCGACGCGTCGAAGAGCTGGTCGCGCGGCTCTCGCCGCAGCCGGCCGTTCCTGCGCTGATCCGCAAGCTTCCGGAGCTTCCGGTCGTTGCGACGGTGCCCCCGGCGCCTCTGGGGCCGGGAGAGCCGCCACCAATGGCAGGGCCACCGCCCGGCGCTGCCCTCGCGCGGCGCGCCGTGCTCGCACCGCTGACGGAGGAGACGTTCAAGGTCCAGTTCACCGCGGGCCGCGCATTTCGGGACAAGCTGCGGCAGGCGCAGGATCTGCTCCGGCATCGGGTACCGGACGGGGACCTGGCGGCCGTCCTGGAAAGAGCACTCGATCTCTTGATCGAGGACGTCAAGAAGGAGCGATTCGCAGTGGGCCGGAAAGCCCGGCAGGCGCCGAAGGAAGAAGTCGGCAGCTCCCGCCACATTCCGGACGCGATCAAGCGAGCGGTCTACGAACGCGACGAAGGGCGTTGCATGTTCGCGGACGAGCGGGGTCGGCGCTGCGGCGAGACTGGAGCGCTGGAGTACGACCACGTAGACGGATTCGCGCGCACGCACCGGCACGATGTCGACGGGATCAGGCTCCTTTGCCGCGCGCACAACCAGTACGCGGCAGAGCAGGTCTACGGACGGGCCTTCATGGCACGAGCACGCGCGCCACCCCAGGCCTCCTAGAACGAGAGGGGGAGCGGTTCGTTGGCACCGCCAGTTGCGGGGAGCGGCGGACCCGACCGTTGCCGAGACCGGCGCAGGTGGTATGCAGTGCGCCGGAGAGGGTAGACCCATGACTCTCACGAGCGACGAGCTGCAGCTTCTCGAAAGCTGGTGGCGCGCGGCGAACTACCTCACGGTCGGGCAGATCTACTTGCAAGCGAATCCACTGCTGCGCGAGCCGCTGCAGCCAGGGCACATCAAGCCGCGCTTGCTCGGCCATTGGGGAACCTCGCCAGGGATCAACCTTGTCTGGGCGCACCTCAACCGGCTGATCGTCCAGCGCGATCAGAGCGCCCTGCTGCTGGTTGGGCCGGGACACGGCGGGCCCGCTGCCAACGCGAACGCCTGGCTGGAAGGGACTTGGAGCGAGCTGTATCGGGACGTGCCCCGGGATGGGGCCGGCATGCTCCGGTTCTTCCGGCAATTCTCGACTCCCGGAGGGGTCCCGAGCCACGTCAGTCCGCCGACGCCCGGCTCGATCCACGAGGGAGGCGAGCTGGGCTACGTGCTGGCGCACGCGTTTGGCGCCGCGTTCGACAATCCCGACCTCCTGGTCGCCGCGATCGTCGGCGACGGCGAGGCGGAGACAGGGCCGCTGGAGGGCTCGTGGAAGGGAGTGAGCTTCCTCAATCCCCGGCGCGATGGAGCCGTGCTGCCCATCCTCCATCTCAATGGCTACAAGATCGCCAACCCGACGGTGCTCGCGCGCAAGACCGAGACCGAGCTGCGCAGCCTGCTGGAAGGACACGGCTACGAGGTCTACGTCGTGTCCGGAAGCGACCCGGCGCGCGTCCACGACGCGTTCGCCGAGACGCTGTTCGCCTGCCATGATCGCATCCGCGAGATCCAGCGTGGAGCGCGCGAGGGCAGCTGGAAGGGCCGGCCTCGCTGGCCGCTGATCGTCCTGCGGACCCCGAAGGGATGGACGGGCCCGCGCGAAGTCGGCGGTGTGCCGGTCGAGGGCACCTTCCGCTCCCACCAGGTCCCTCTCGCCGCGGTGCGCGACGACCCGGCACAGCTCCAAATGCTGGAGGAATGGCTGCGAAGCTACCGGCCGCAGGACCTGTTCGATGAGCAGGGTCGCCCGGCGGCGAAGCTCGGCCAGCTGTGTCCCGGCGGTGAGAAGAGGATGAGCGCCACCCCGCACGCGAACGGCGGCAGGTTGCTCGAGCCGCTGCGGCTCCCGGCACTCGAGCCGCACGCACTCTCGCTGTCCGCGCCCGCGGTGCAACAGCACGAGTCGACGCGCCAGCTCGGCGCCTGGCTGCGCGAGGTCTTCCGGAACAATGCCGACAACTTCCGGCTCTTCTCGCCCGACGAGCTGCTCTCGAACCGCCTCGGCGCGGTCCTGGAAGCGACCGATCGCTGCTGGGTGGAGCGTATCGAGCCCGGCGACGACCACCTCGCGCCGGAGGGACGGGTCCTGGAGGTGCTGAGCGAGCACAACTGCGAGGGCTGGCTGGAAGGCTATCTTCTCACCGGCCGCCACGGGCTCTTCGTGACCTACGAGGCCTTCGCCATGATCGTGGCCTCCATGGCCACGCAGCATGCAAAGTGGCTGGAGGTGTGCCGGGCCTTGCCTTGGCGCGCGCCCATTGCGTCGCTGAACGTGCTGCTCACCTCGACTTGCTGGCGGAACGACCACAACGGCTTCTCGCATCAGGGTCCTGGCTTCATCGATACGCTGATCTCGAAGAAGGGCTCGGTGGTGCGGGTCTATCTGCCGCCCGACGCCAATACGCTCCTGCCGGTGGCCGAGCACTGCCTCGCGAGCCGGAACTACGTGAACCTGATCGTGATCGACAAGCAGCCCCAGCTCCAGTGGCTCACGCTCGATCAGGCGCGCTCTCACTGCGCGCGGGGAGCCTCGATCTGGGACTGGGCCGGGTCCGGGGGCGAGCCGGACGTGGTGCTGGCCGCCGCGGGCGACATTCCCACGCTGGAGACGGTGGCGGCGGCGTGGTGGCTGCGGCGCAAGGCCCCTTCGCTGCGGGTCCGGGTGGTGAACGTGGTCGACCTCTTCTCGATCGCGGCGCCGGGCGAGCACCCACACGGTATGACCGACGACAGGTTCGAAGCCCTCTTCACGCGCGACCGGGAGGTGGTCTTCGCTTTCCACGGGTACGCGAACGTGGTGCACGGTCTGCTCCATGGCAGGCACGACGCGCGGCGCTTCCACGTCCGCGGCTATGCGGAGGAGGGCACCACCACCACGCCGTTCGACATGGTGGTGCTCAATGGGATCAGCCGCTTCCATATCTGCATGGAGGCGTTGCGCCGTGCGCTGCGGAAGCCGCCCGACTCCGACGTGCTCATGCGGGAGTGCGAGTCGATGCTCGCCAGGCACCGCCAGTACGTGCGCGAGCACTTCGAGGATCTCCCCGAGATCCGCGATTGGACGTTCACGCCGTGAACCTTCTCTGCGTGAACGCAGGCTCCTCGACCCTCAAGCTGGCGCTCTTCGACGGGGAACGGCGCGTTTCGCAGGCGCAGGTTCCCGGCAATGGCGCGCCGGCGCTGGAAACGGCGCTCGCGCAGCTGGGGGCTTTCGCCCCGGACGCGGCCGGCCATCGGCTGGTCCACGGCGGTCCGGTCCACCACCAGCCGGCGAGGCTGGACGCGGCGCTGATCGCCTCGCTCCGGGGAATCGCGCGCTTCGCGCCGCTGCACCTTCCGCCGGCGCTGGACGCGATCGAGGCGATCGGGTCCCGCTTTCCCGGCCTGCCGCAGATCGCCTGCTTCGACACGCATTTCCACTGGCGCCTTCCCGAGCGAGCGAGGCGCTTGCCCTTGCCCGAATCGCTGCATGCGGAGGGGGTGCGCCGCTACGGGTTCCACGGCCTTTCGTACGAGTTCATCGTCTCTGAAATGGGCCCCCGGCTGGGCCGGCGCGCCGTGATCGCGCACCTGGGAAACGGGGCCAGCCTCGCGGCGCTGGAGGAGGGCATGTGCGTCGACACCACGATGGCGTTCACGCCCGCGAGCGGCGTGGTGATGAGCACGCGCCCGGGGGACCTCGACCCCGGAGTGATCCTGTATCTGATGGCGAAAGGGGCCGGCGCCGCCGAGATCCAACGGCTCATCGACCGCGAGTGCGGATTGCTCGGGATCTCGGGTCTCAGCTCCGACATGAAGACGCTGCTGGAGAAACGCGACCCTCGGGCCGAGCTGGCGGTCGAGATCTTCATGTACTCCTGCCGGAAGGCGATCGGTGCGTTCGCAGCCACCCTGGGAGGCCTCGATACCCTCGTGCTGACCGGAGGAATCGGCGAGAACTCGCCCGAAGTGCGCGCTGGCATCTGCGCCGGGCTGGAACACCTCGGTCTCGCGGTGGATGAGGGCGCGAACCGTTCGGGACGGACATCGATCTCGGCCGCCGGCGCACGCTGCGCGGCGTACGTGATTCGTACCGACGAGGACCGCATCATTGCCCGGCATGCGCGGGAGTTGCTGCGCGGTTGAGGGCGAGAGTCCTCCTACGACGGGGCGCTGCTCGGCTTCGACGGAGGCGCTGGTGGCGCCGCACCCGGCTTCACCGCGCTGTACTCGTAGAGCGATCGCGCGCCCGGGTACGGCGTCGCGGAGCGGAAGACGAGCCGGTAACCGCCGCTGTCGAATTGCGCGTTTTGTTGCAAGAGGTTCGCCAGGCGCTCGTCCTTCTCCAAGGCGGAGACCAGCTCCGGCTGCGGGCAGAGAACGATGGGCTTCTGTCCAGCCAGCTGGAGCACGAGGACCGGGACGATTTGAATCCCCCCGGCTGCGGGGGCGGATGGAGCCGCCTCGGCAGCGGCCTGGCGCGACTCGAGACGGATCATTCGCGCCTTGGCCTCGGGAATGCTCGTCTCGATCGCCGTGCTTACCCAGTCGAGCAGGCGCTCCCGGACGGTGGCGATGTCGCGGGCGTCGGCGATGGGCTGGATGCCGCCCCCCCGTCGCACGGCGCCGGCAAGCGACGAGACCTCCTTCAGGTACGCGTTCTTTTGCGTTTCAGGGATGTAGTACATCACCACCAGGTGCACCTTCTTGCCGTCAGGCGCTCCGTAGTCGATTCCCGAGGGACTCCAGCCGACGGCGCAGAGGAGATCTCCGCTCCCCGGCGCGCGCACGTGCGGGCAGGCCACGCCCATTCCGATGCCGGTGTTCATGGCCCGCTCGCGGGCCATCATCGCCTCGTAGAGCTGGGGCGCCGGCGGGAGATCCGGCACCGCCTCGAGCAGATTGGCGAGGTACTCGAGCGATTTGCCCTTGTCGGTGTCGGGCAGCTCGACCAGCCGGCCTTCTTGCAGCGCATTGAGCAGGCTCTTCACTTAGTCGGCTCCGTACCGCCGGATGAAGCGGGTCTTGATGAAATGCGTGAGGATCGTATACGCGACCACCGTCGCTAGCATCCAGGGCCAGAACGCCGTGGGCAGTGGCGTCAGTCCCAGGGCGCCCGCCAACGGTGAGTACGGCAGGGCGCAGGCAATGGCGATCACCGTGAGCGTCGTCAGCGTCAGCGGCCAGCTGGCGCGGCTCTGGATGAAAGGAATTCGGTTGGTCCGGATGATGTGCACGATCAGCGTCTGCGTGAGGAGCGATTCCACGAACCACCCGGTGTGGAACAGGCTCTCGTAGTGCGCCTTCAGCGCCGGGTCCGGCGTCGTGGTGTAGGCGATGCAGCCGAAGGCGTAGAGCATCAGGAAGTAGGTCGTGTAATCGAAGATGGAGCTGATCGGCCCGATCCAGATCATGAACCTCTTGATGCTCCCGATATTCCACCTGCGCGGCTTTTCCAGGTATTCCTCGTCGACGCGGTCGGCGGGGATGCCCACCTGCGAGAAGTCGTAGAGCAGGTTGTTGACCAGCACCTGGATGGGCGCCATCGGCAAGAAGGGCAGGAAGTAGCTGCCGCCCACCACGCTGAACATGTTCCCGAAGTTCGAGCTGGCGCCCATCTTGATGTATTTGATGATGTTGCCGAAGACCCTGCGCCCCTCGAGGATTCCGTCCTCCAGCACTAGCAGGCTCTTCTCCAGCAGGATGATGTCGGCGGATTCCTTGGCGACGTCCACCGCCGTGTCGACGGAGATGCCGACGTCGGCCGTCTTCATCGCCGGAGCGTCGTTGATCCCGTCACCCATGAAACCGACCACGTGGCCGCCCCGCTGGAGCGCGCGGATGATGTCGTCCTTCTGCGAGGGGGAGAGGCGGGCGAACACGTTTGCCTTTTGCGCCAGATCGGTGAGCTGCGCATCCGTGATTCCACGCAGCTGATCGCCGGTCACCAACTGCGCGATCGGTAGTCCCACGTCGCGGCAGACCTTCTGCGTGACCAGCGCGTTGTCACCGGTCAGGATCTTGGTAGCGACGCCCGTCTTGCGCAGCGCCTCGAGCGCGGCGATGGCCGTTTCCTTCGGCGGGTCGAAGAACGCCAGGTAGCCGAGCAGGATCAGCTCGCTCTCGTCGGCCGGAGTGAAGACCTCCTTCTCCCGTGGGAACTCGCGGTACGCGATCGCCACCACGCGAAAGCCGTCGCGGCTCAGGTCCTCGTACTCCTCGAGCAGGTCCTGCTTGAGCATGTCGATCAGCGGGTAGATGTCGTCGTCCACCTGGTAGTGGCTGCAGACGCGGAAGATCTCCTCCACCGCGCCCTTGCAGATGAGCACGTGCACACTCTGGTAGTCGATCACCACCGACATGCGCCGCCTCTGGAAGTCGAACGGGATCTCGTCGACCTTGAGGCAGGTGCGCTCCACGTCGAGATCGCCGTGCGCGAGGATGGCCCGGTCGAGGAGATTGCGCAGGCCGGTCTGGTAATACGAGTTCATGTACGCGTAACGGAGCACGTCTTCGGACTGGCGGCCGGTGACGTCGACGTACCGCTCGAGCACGACGCGGTCCTGCGTCAGCGTGCCCGTCTTGTCGGTGCAGAGGACGTCCATCGCGCCGAAGTTCTGGATCGAATTGAGCCGCTTGACGATCACCCGCTTGCGGGACATCGCCAGCGCGCCCTTGGAGAGGTTGACCGTCACGATCATCGGCAGCATCTCGGGGGTGAGCCCGACGGCCACCGAGAGCGCGAAGAGCAAGGCATTCGCCCAGTCGTGCTTGGTGATGCCGACGATGAGGAACACCGCCGAGACCATCACCACCATGAAGCGGATCATCAGCCAGGTGAAGCTTTCGATGCCCCGGTCGAAGCTGGTGAGCACGCGCCGCCCGGTCAACTTCGCCGAGATCGCGCCGAAGTACGTGCGGGGGCCCGTGTTCACCGCCGCGCCGCGGGCGGTCCCGCTCACCACGTTGGAGCCCTGGAAGCAGCAGTTGGGGAGGTCGATGGCGTTCTTGCCCACGATGTCGCACGGCGCGGCATTCTTTTCGATGGGCATCGACTCGCCCGTGAGCGCCGCCTGGCTGACGTAGAAGTCCTTCGCCGAGATCAGCCGCAGGTCGGCGGGGATCAGATCGCCCGCGGCCAGCGCGACGATGTCACCGGGCACCAGGTCCCGCAGGGGCAACTCGATCTCCTTGCCCGCGCGGATCGCCGTGCAGGTGGCCTTGATCATGGAGAGCAGACGCTCCACGGCGCGTCCCGAGCGGCGCTCCTGGACGTAGCCGAGCATTACGCTGAGGACGACCATCAGGCCGACCACGGTGGCCGCTCTCTGGTCTCCCATCCAGAGCGAGACCGCCGCGATCACGAAGAGCTGGATCACGAGCGGGTTCCTGGAGCGCTCCAGGATCTCGCCCAGGAAGCCCTGCTTTCGCGCATGCTCGACGTCGTTGGGTCCGAACCGCTCGAGGCGCTCCTCCACCTGCTCCGGAGAGAGACCCTTGTCGGAAGTCCCGAGGCGGGCGAGCACGCCCTCGACGGGCAGCGCGGCGCATTCGAGCAGCTCGCGCTCGCCCTGAGCCGCGCTGGCGGGACCCGGATCGGCTGCGCGAAAACGCTTGCCCTCGGCGTGTGCCGGGGCGCTCGTACCCGTGAGGCGGGCGCTCAGTCGAGCCATTTCGCACGCTCCAATCGCAGCTCGCGTTGATCGTAATCGCAATCCGGGTGGGCGCGACCGCGACTCTCGTCTGTGGCGAGATGTGTCGGTGCCCGGTCGCTCGCGGCCGACCTGGCCGCCGGGATAGAAGGGATCACCATCCAGTCCGGAGGTGATCGGTGGCGTTGCAGCTGCGCGTGTGCATCGACGTGGAAAACCTCGAGGCGGGCATCGCCTTCTACCGCGATGCGCTCGGGCTGACTCCGGGCCGCAGGCTGGGCCAGCTCTGGGTCGAGATGCTGGGCGCGCCGGCGGCCATCGACCTGCTCGCGGAGCCCGCCGGAACCAGCCCCAGCGCGCGCTCGAAGGCAGTGCGGGACTACGGCCGCCACTGGACCCCGGTGCACCTCGATTGGCCGGTGCCGGACCTGGACGCCGCGGTCCGTTGCGCAAAGGCCGCCGGCGCCACGATGGACCGCGACATCCAAGACAAGAAATGGGGCCGCCTGGCCATCCTGGCGGACCCTTTCGGCAACGGGTTCTGCTTGCTGGAGTATCGTGGCCGCGGGTACGACGAGATGCTCGGCGGCGGAGGCTGACGATGCTGCATCTGGAAGACTTCAAAGAAGGCCAGGTGTTCGAGCTGGGTGAAGACACCATCCGCGAGCAGGAGATCCTGGACTTCGCCCGCCGTTTCGATGCGCAGCCCTTCCACGTCGACCCGGAAGCGGCCAAAGCCTCGATCTACGGCGGCCTGATCGCCAGCGGCTGGCACACGGCCTCGTTCTTCATGGGTCTGCTCGTGCGCGGGCTCCTTCATGACGTGGCGAGCCTTGGAGCCGGCGGGATCGACGAGCTCCGCTGGCTCAAGCCGGTGCGGCCGGGCGACACGCTTCGCGCACGCCTCAGCGTGGTGGGGACCCGACCCTCCACCAAGCACGCCGACCGCGGGCTGATCACCTGCGTCGGCGAGATGTTCAACCAGCACGGCGAGCGCGTTCTGCTGATCCGGTGGTCGGCGATGATCGGCCGCCGGCACTGAGGCGGCAGCCTCGAATCCCTCGCCAAGCCCTCTTGCGACGCGCATGCTTTGTGGCCATGGCAGGCCGCAACCACGTCGAAGATCTGCGGGGGGCCAGCCGCCTGGCGGTCGAGGCGACCAGAGGCGTTACCGATCTGGTCGAGGCGGTGCACCGCAAGATCGCCAGCGGACCGGGACTCCTCAAGAACCCGCTGGAGGCCCCCGTTCGCGCCATCTCCGGCCTGGTCTACGGAAGCGTCCGCCGCGTGACCGATCTGGTGGGCACGGGAATCGATCTCGCGCTCGCCCATCTCAGCCCGCTTCTCGGCGAGAGCATGCCGGGTCCCGAGCGAGAGGCGGTGCTGGCCGCGCTCAACGGCGTGCTGGGGGACTACCTCCTCGCAACGGCCAATCCGCTCGCGATCCAAATGAGGTTTCGTCGAGGAGGGCATGCGCTCGAGTTGGAGCGGCAGGCCCTGCGCGCGGCGATTCCGGAGGCGGGCGGGAAGCTGCTCGTCCTGGTCCATGGCTCGTCCATGAGCGACCTGCAATGGAAGCGCCACGGACATGACCACGGAACGGCGCTGGCGCGGGACCTCGGCTACGTCCCGATCTACCTGCACTACAACAGCGGCCTGCACATCTCGACCAATGGGCGCGCGCTGGCCGGATTGCTGGAGACCCTGGTGGAGCAATGGCCGGCGCCTCTCGAAGAGCTGGCCATCCTCGGGCACAGCATGGGCGGGCTGGTCTCGCGCAGCGCCTGCCATGCCGCCGCCGTCGCGGGCCAACGCTGGTTGTCCAATCTGCGCAAGCTGGTCTGTCTCGCCTCGCCCCATCACGGCGCGCCGTTCGAGCGCGCCGGGAGCCTGGTGGACCTCGCGCTCGGGATCAGCGGCTACAGCGCGCCCTTCGCGCGCCTGGGAAAGATCCGCAGCGCGGGGATCACCGACATGCGATATGGCAACGTGCGCGACGAGGACTGGCAGGGGCGCGACCGCTTCGAGTTCGGAAGCGACCGCCGCACCCCGCTGCCGCTCCCCGATGGCGTGGAGTGCTTCGCAGCCGCCGCGACCACCGCGAAGGTGGAAGGCGGCAAGCCGCGCGGCGACGGGTTGGTTCCCATCGACAGCGCGCTGGGCCGGCATGCGAAGCCCGAGCTGACCCTGGCCTTCCCCCCGGAGCACCAGTGGATCGGCCTGGGGATGGGTCACGTGGATCTCCTCAGCCACTCCGAGATGTACGAGGTGCTCAAGCGCTGGCTTGGCTCCGGATCGGGACCCTGAAGATGAGGGTGGAGAAGGCCGCACCGTGCGATCCTGAATGGTCCTGCTTCGCCTCGGGCGCCAGCTGACGCACCAGCGCCGTCATGGGAAGATTCTCCGGCAGGACGAAGCACAGCAGCTGCCGGATACCGCGCTCCGCGGCCGCTTCGGTCAGGCGCCGGAGCAGGAGCCGTCCAATCCCTTTGCGCTGATGCGCGTCCACCACCGCCAGCGCGATCTCCGCGGTGAGAGGATCGTCGCGCAGCCGAACGAACCTGGCAACGCCGATCCCCTGTTCAGCGCCGGCCACCTTCGCCAGCGCGACGATGGCCAGGTGGTTGTTTCCGTCGCAGTCGGTGAGCGCCTTCAGGTCCGAAGTCGACAGCGCTCGCTTGTGCGCGAAGAACCGCTGATACCTCGCTTCCGGCGAGAGCCGTTCGAACACCTGCACGACCAGCGGTGAGTCTCCGCGCCTCAACCGCCTGAGGCACACCGTGCTGCCATCCGCGAGCGCCGCGCACTCACGGTAGCCCCGACCGAAGCGCGCCTGCTGCCGCCGGAGGAGACCCGGAAGGCGGCTGGTCACCGCGGCCTCGACCTATCCTGACTCCCCAACCGATCTCAAGCGCGGCCGCAGCGCGGGCAGCGTCCACTCCCGACCGGCCTGCATCACGAAGACCTGACCGCACGACTCGCAGCGCATGAACCGGGCGTCCCGGTTGTTCCCGAGATGCTCCAGGCCGGAGTGCGCGCAGTCCTCAGCGACGTCCTTTTGTTGGAGAGGCATGGTGCGCATGGGTTAAGGCGCCGCTCCGCCGGCGGCCACGACATGTTTGTTACGCGCCGCCGACGTTTACGTGCGGTGGGCGCATGTGGGCGGCGAAGTCAGTCGACGCGGGCGGTGCGCGTGATCTCACCCATCCGCCCGCTCTGGAAGTCGCGCACGGCCTGGAGGATCTCCTCGTCGCTGTTCATCACGAACGGGCCGTAGTGCGCCACCCGCTCGCGTAGCGGTTCGCCCGCCAGCAGCAGCAAGCGTCCCTTCCCTCCGCGCAGACGGACCGCGTCGCCTGCACCCAGCACGGCGAGCTGTCCGTCGCGAACCTCGCGTTCGCCGACCAGCGCCGTCCCTTCGAACACGTACGCCAGCGCGTTGTGGCTGGCGGGAAGGGGAACGGTCACGTCGGCGCCCTCTTCGAGCGACCAGTCCTGGTAGACGATGGGCGTCTGTGTATCGATCACTGCCCGTGCGCCAAGCGCCTCTCCGGCCACCACGCGCACGCGGGCCTTGCCGTCGACACTGGCGGCCTGGGGGATCTTCGCCGCTGGGACTTCCTGGTAGCGGGGCCGGGTCATCTTCAGGCGCGCGGGCAAGTTGACCCAGATCTGGAAGCCGTGCACACGGCCACCCTCGTCGCGGATGCGGCGCGAGGGCATCTCCGAATGGACGATGCCCGCTCCGGCGGTCATCCACTGCACGTCGCCCGCGCGAAGCACGCCGCGGTGCCCGGCGGAGTCCTCGTGCTCGAACTCGCCGGCGAGCGAGTAGGTAACCGTTTCGAATCCCCGGTGCGGATGGTCGGGAGCGCCTACTGCCTTGCCCGGCGCATACTCCACCGGCCCCATTTCGTCGATGAGCAGGAAGGGGTCCACCATCTCCAGCTCCGCGCCGGGCAGCGGCCGGCGGACGACGAATCCGCCTCCTTCCAGCTGGCGATGGGCGGTGACGATCTGGGTCGGTTCTCGTGTCTTCATGGCGTCGCTTACGATGCCCGCCGGACGGTTCTGATTCGCCCGCGCGACGGGGCCGGGAGCATCGCTCCCGTTCCTCGGGAATCGAAGGCATCATGCCAGGCGTGGACACCGTGATCGCGGCGCGTGGGCTGTGGGTAGTGGTCAGCCTGGTGTTCGCCAGCGGTCTCGGGTTGCCGGTGCCATCGGCCCCGGTCCTTCTTGGAGCCGGCGTGCTGGCCGGCTCGGGAAGGTTTTCGCTGGGAGGCGTGATCGCGGGAGCCTTCCTCGCGCATCTCGCCACCGACTTCGTCTGGTACGGACTCGGTCGCTGGCGAGGCCAGCGCATCCTGGCGCTGCTCTGCCGGATTTCGCTGGAACCCGACACCTGCGTGCAGCGCACCGGAGATCTATTCGCCCGACGGCAGTCGACCGCGCTGGTCATCTCGAAGTTCGTGCCGGGCCTGAGGATCGTGGCGGCCCCCCTCGCCGGCATGCTGCGCATGCCAGTTGCCGGGTTCGCGACCTGGGACGGCCTGGGGACGCTGCTCTGGGTGGGAGCGCTGAGCGTGCTCGGCTATTTGTTCAGCGAGTCCGTCACGCGGGCCGCCGCCCCCGCCGCAAGACTGGGTCCCTGGCTGGTGCTCGCGGTGCTGGTCGCGTTCGCGGCCTGGCTGGGCTGGAAGTCGCTGCGGCGCCGGGGTTTCCTGCGCGACCTGCGAGTGGCTCGAATCACCCCGGAGGAGCTCCATTCCCAGATGGAGGCTGGCGACCGCGTCACGGTCATCGATCTCCGCAGCCCGCTGGCGGACATGAAGGTACGCGGCGCCCTGCAGATGGCTCCCCACGAGTTGGAGCGACGCCACGCCGAGATTCCGCGCGATCGCGACGTCGTCCTCTACTGCAACTGCCCCAACGAGGCGAGCGCCGCGAACATGGCGCTGCGGCTGCGGCAGCGAGGAATCATGCGCGTCCGACCCCTGCTGGGAGGGCTCGAGGCGTGGCAGGAGCGTGGCTATCCGGTCGAGTCCGTCCAAGCGAGTCTGGGACCCGCACTGGCCGGTGCCACCGCGTCCTTGCATTGAGGAAGCGATGGCGCCTTCCAACCGGGGAGGATGGAAGACCTGCTCCAGGGGCCACAAGTACCGAGGCCCTGGCGGGTGGTGCCCGATCTGATGGAAGGCCAACCGCGCCGCCGGCGGTGCGCGCAAACAGCCCAAAGGAGGCTGCGCTGGCCGCCGCGCTCAGAGACGCAGCGCCGCGGCCAGCGCAGCGAGCTTCTGGTCGCGCCCCCGCGGGGGGCGGCGCCGCGCCCCAGATCGCGCAGGACTGCGGCACCAAGGTCGAGCATCGCCGGAGCTACTTCGGCCGAGATCGTGCGGGCTTACGCGATACAGAGATCTCGGTGAATATCGCCCCGGTCAGCAACGTCAAACACGGGTCTTGATCCGCGCACGCCTGCATCGGATCTCTCCCGGAGTCGGCGCGGCACTCGCGCTACTGACTCTCGCCTCGCCGCTGCTCGCGACGTTCCACCAGGCCGTGGTTCGTCACGTCACCTGCCCGGAACACGGGGAGCTCGTCGATGCGCCCCTCGAGGCGCCGCATCCGCACGCCCAACCGTCGACCGGCCTGCCAGGCCTGTTTGCGGAGCGCGATCCCGCCGGTCCCTCCGGTGCAGGGGAAGAGCACGAGCACTGCGCCATCAGCCTGCAGGGGCAGGTCCGCGCCACCGAGCAGTCGCCAAAGCCCTTCGTCGTCACCGCTCCCGAAGTCGTCGCACCGAGCCCTCGGGAAGGCCCCGGGCTCCACGGCGTCGCAGTCTACCGTCTGGCTCCGAAGGCATCGCCGCCGCTCGCCTGACGCAGCTCGCAGCGTCAGTCCAGCGGAGTGCTTTGCCCCTTTCGCGGCGCCGCGCGCGCCGCTTCGATCCGGAGCCAAACAGTGAAGAAAACCCTCGTCTTGTCCTTGGCGCTCGCGTGCGCCTGCGGCAGCAGCTCCAGCAGTCACAATCAAAACCCCAATTGCCAACCCGGCACCGCCACGACCTTGAACGCCAGCTGCGATCCGGGCTTCACGAAGACCGCACCCAACAGACCCGGCACCATCGAAGTGACCTTCTCCGGAGAGAAGCTCGGCGAAACTGGCCTGCCCTTTACCGGAAATCCGTCCGACACGAATTTTGTCGACGGCTGGAGCATGACATTCGACGAGATCCTCGTCGTGCTGGGCAACTTCCGGCTTGCGCCCGGGGCCACGCAGTCGCCCGACCAGCGGGTAGTCGGCAACCCGGTTGCAACGATGGCGGGGCCCTACGTCGTGGACATGCACAAGCCGAGCACTTTTGGTATCGGCGCAGACGGCATCGAGCCGGCAGGTAGCATCTTCAAGTGGGACACGGACGACGCCGGCAACGCCTTCGACAACAACACGCGCTATTCCTTCAGCTACGACGTCCTGCGGGCGAAGTATCCGGCGACGCAGGTGAACCTCACGGCGGATCAGTTCGCGGACTACTCCCTGATGGTGCAGAACGGTTGGACCAAGCTCTACAGGGGCACGGCCACATTCACCGGGAGCGGTACGCCGTATCCGGATCCAGCGGTGCAGGCGAAATTCGCGGCGCTGCCGACCACCATCCATTTCATGTTCGGATGGAACGACGCGGGCAGCCACATCAACTGCAACAATCCTGATTACGGCACGGGCCAGGCGAGCCGCGGGATTCAACCCGACAGCAATGGCGCAAAGGTCGCGCAGGTGACGATGCACGTCGATCACGTCTTCTGGGACATCCTCAAGGAGCACACCGACGTGAAGCTGCGCTTCGACCCCATCGCGGCATGGGCCCCGCAGAACACTACGGCACTCAATCCGTTCGATCTGCGGACGCTCGCGACGAAGCCGCTGCAGACCACTTTCTCGGACGGAACGACGCCTCTGCCGGATCGCGGGCCGCAGCAGACCACCCTGGGGGGCGGTTACACCTGCGGCGGAACCCGGCCCTGCGCGCAGGTCACTCCGAACCTGAACGGCGTGCCGGCGAGCAACATCCCCGGGCTCGCCGATTTCATGGCGTTCAGCGCGCAGTCGCAGATGCACATGGGCGCGGACGGCCTCTGCTATGACGTCGGGCAGAACGCCGCCGATCCGTTCTTCGTGCCCGGGATCTAGATGCGCACGTCGCTGATCGAGCTGCTCAAGCATGCCTTGCTGGATTTGAAGGCATCGTGGGTGATGTGGATCCTGCTCGCGCTCTCGGTGGTGGACCTGATCATCATCATCGAGCGAGCGGCTTTCCTCCGATCGATCCGCGACGACGTGCCGAAGCTGGCCGCGGAGCTGGACGCGCTGCTCCGCGGCGGGCGCGTCCGCGACGCGCTCGATCGGATGAAGGCATCGAGATCGGCGGAGGCGGCGGTGGTGGTC
>DATBZA010000011.1:0-2423 GCA_036513415.1 Myxococcales bacterium
GTCCCAGAGCTTCACCGCGATCACCGCGAGATCCGCCGCACCGGCCTGCGCCGGATCCTCCAGGACCCGGACGGTCAAGTGCGCGTCGCCGAGCTCGCTCCGGATCCGGAGGCCGTTCTTGCGCATGGCCTCCGCATGCGCGCCGCGCGCGACGAACGCCACTTCGTGGCCGGCCTGCTGCAGCCGCGCGCCGTAGTAGCCGCCCACGCCGCCGCTTCCCATCATCACGATCTTCATGAGCGCATGCTAATCTCCCCTTCGCGCTCGGGCACGTCACGCTTCCGCTCGCGGTCCTGGTGGCGCTCAGCGTCCGTCGATATAGGTCTGCAGCTGCTCGATGAGGCATTGCTTGTCGTCGAGCATCAGCTGGATCACGTCGCGCATGGAGATGATGCCGACCACGCGCCCCTTCTCCTCGACGAGAAGATGGCGGGTGTAGTGGGTCCGCATCAGCTCCGCCGCCTGCGTCTCGCTGCTGTCCGGCCCCACGCTGGGCAGGTCGGTCCGCATCGCTTCGCCGATGGGCATCGCGCCGTTGTCGCCAGCCGCCAGAACGCGCGCCACCAGGTCGCGCTCGGTGATGATGCCGACCACCCGGCCGCCTTCGCGCACAGCGACCGATCCGATCTTCTTGTCGCGCATCACCTTCGCGGCCTCGCGGCAGGGCGTCAGTGCGTCGAGCGCAACCAGCGCGTTGGTGACGTGCCTTTCGATGGTGGTCATGCGCGCCTCCGGTGGCCCGAGTATAGGAGAACGCGATGGATCTGGACCAGCACCTCGACCGGCTAGGTGTTTTGCTCGACAGGGAACGGGCCGCCGAGAAGGACCGGTTCGCCCGGCTTCCGCTTCCCGAGCGGATCCGGATGGGGCTCGGCCTCGCCGACGTGGAGGCGATCGAGGAGGCGGGCCTCGCCGGGCGCTCGCTGGTGACGTACGCGCGGCCTGGCGGTCGCGAGCTGGGCGCCCCGCAGATCGGCGTCGGCTCCATCGTGCGGGTATTGCCCAGCCGCGACCCGTCCGACGATGCGCCGGCCGGAATCGTCGCGCGCCGGCAGCGCGCGAGCCTGGGCATCGTCTTCGACGAGCCGCCCCCGGACTGGGCGACGCAGGGGAGGGTGTTGATCGAGCTCCTGCCCTCGTCCGCCACGCACGACCGGCTCTCGGGCGCGGTGCGCCGGATGCGCGAGGCGCGCCGGTGGCATCCGGTGCTTCGCGGCGATGCCCCCCGGTTCGAGGAGCGCGCGCGGAACGCGCCGGGGATCGATCACGCCCTCAATCCCGAGCAGATGCTCGCTCTGGAGCTGGCGGAGCGCGCGCAGGACGTGATGCTGGTCCACGGCCCGCCCGGAACCGGAAAGACGACGGTGTTGGTGGAGCTCGTCCGCCGTGCCGCCTCGCGGGGCGAGAAGGTCCTGGCCAGCGCGCCGTCGAATCTAGCGGTAGACAACCTGGCGGAGCGGGTGGTGGCGGCGGGCATCGACGTAGTCCGCGTCGGCCACCCGGCGCGCGTCCTGCCGGCGGTGGTCGAGCACACCCTCGACCAGAAAACGGAAGCCCATCCGCAGGCGCAGATCGCGGCCGAGCTGGTGGCGCAGGCGCTCCGGCTGCGGGCGGACGCGCGCAAACGCAAGCAGCGGCGCGGGCCAGGCCGGTTCTCGGAAGCCCGGGCGCAGGAGCGCGAGGCGCGGCTGCTCCTCTCGGAGGCGCGCGAGTTGGAGGACCGCGCCGAGTCGGCGGTCCTCGAGAAGGCCCAGGTGGTCCTGGCGACGCTCACCGGCATCGAATCGCGGGCGTTGGAGGGACGGCGGTTCTCCCTGGCGGTGGTCGACGAAGCCACCCAGGCGGTGGAGCCCGGAGCGTATCTCGCGCTTCTCCGGGCAGAACGGGCGGTGCTGGCCGGCGATCACTTGCAGCTCCCGCCCACCGTCCTCGCTCCGGACGCGCAGGAGCTCTCCGTCTCCCTCTTCGAACGGCTCGCCCAGGCGCACCCGCTGGCCATGGTTTCGCTGGCGGAGCAGCACCGGATGAACGAGCAGATCATGCGCTATCCGTCCGACGCGCTGTACGGCGGAAAGCTCCGGGCGCATCCCGCCGTCGCCCGCCACGCGCTCGACGACGCTCCTCTGGAGCTCATCGACACGGCGGGGCGCGGATTCGAGGACGAGATGCCCCAGGACGGGGACTCGAAGCTCAACCCGGGCGAGGCGGAGCTGGTCGCGGCGGAAGTCCGCAAGCTGCTCAAGCTACTGCCGCCGCAGGACATCGCGGTCATCTCGCCCTACGACGCGCAGGTCCAGAAGCTGCGGGAGCTGCTGCGCGACGTGGGCGACCTGGAGATCGATACCGTGGACGGTTTCCAGGGGCGCGAGAAGGAGGCCGTGGTGGTCTCGCTCGTGCGCTCCAACCCGCAGGGCGAGCTGGGG
>DATBZA010000012.1:0-55741 GCA_036513415.1 Myxococcales bacterium
CGCCCAGCCGTGCCCGCGCCTGGATCGACGCGCTCGGCACCACTCCTCGGCCGCTCTCGCCCGGCAGCGCCAGGTGCAGGTGATTCACCACCCGGCTGATGCTCCAGTCGCGGTACAGCGCCAGCCCCAGCACCAGCCACACCACCTGCTCCGCCGGCAACCGCCGCTTGCGGATCGTCGCCGTGCCGGTCGCCTCCAGCGCCTCCTCGATCCACGCCGCATCGATGCTGCTCAGCAAGCGCCCGAACGACTCCGGCTCTGCGTATTCCTCGCGGACCATTGCCATGGGACCTCCTCGGTCCCAGCACCATGATCCTACCCCCTGACAATCTTGCCGAGCGCTAAGTGATCGGCATTGGCGTTAGCCCCGTGCGCTCGGCGTTGACAGATCCAAGACGACCGGTCATATACACTGCATGCCGAAGCCCAGCCTGCGCGAGCAAATCCTTTCCGCCGGCCTCGACACCCTGCACCAGAAGGGGTTCAACGCCACCAGCGTCCAGGACATCGCCGAGGCGGCGGGCGCTCCCAAGGGGTCCTTCTACAACCACTTCGAGAGCAAGGAAGCGCTGGCCGCAGAGGTCGTGCTGAAGTACGAGGAACAGAGGAAGGCGCGTCGGAGCATCCTGCGGGACGCGAGGCTGCCCCCGCTGCGGCGGCTGCGCAAATATTTTGAGAGCGTCAACAAGGCCGTGGCCCAGGACGAATTTACGACCGGGTGCTTGTTGGGAAATTTCGCGGCCGAGCTGTCCAATCAGAGCCCGCTCATTCGCGACCGCGTCGGCAGGGCATTTGCTTCATGGTGCGATGAGGTTGCCCAGGTGATCGGCGAGGCGCAGAAGGCCGGCGCGATCTCCAAGGACCTCTCCTCCCAATCGCTGACGACGTTCGTCATCCACGCATGGGAGGGCGCGATGCTGCAGGCCAAGGTCGACAAGGACCGTGCGCCCCTGGACGCTTTCCTGAAGGTCACCTTCTCGAAGCTGCTGGCCTAGGACTTCTCTTCCGCACCGTTTAAGACGACCGGTCATCTAGTTTGCCGAGGTCCGGAAGGACCCAGCGACGCCGGACCGTTCCGGCACGAACAAGGAGACTCACCATGTTCTCGAATCTCAGCTTTTCTCTCGCCGCCGCACTGGTGCTCTCCGCCGCAGCTGGCGCTGCGCGCGCCGCCAGCCCGGCCAACTCCGCCGAATCCGGCGCGCACCACTCTTCGACGAATGACGAGATCAACGCTCTGGAGACGGGGAACCCGCACAGCGTGGATTACAGGAACCGGGTGATCCCTTCCCACTCGCCGACGAACGACGAGATCGGCGCTGCCGAGACGGGCAACCCGCACAGCGTCGACAGCAACAAAGGCCTGCAGGGCGCCCCGAAGGATTCGAGCTCGCCCGCCGCGGAATGACGAGCGGATTCCTACGACCAACGTCGCGCAGCCATGCGCCTCCGACTTCAGTCCGTGGTCTCATTACGAAACGGTATAGGGGCTGTCTTCCGTGTCAGGTGTAGTGCCTGGCATCACGGTCGCCCCGGTTCTCTCCGTAGGGGCGATCCAGCAGTGCCCTGGGGTGCCGAACGACGCTGGGCGCTCCGCTTGACTTCGGTATCGTAACGGGCGCCTTCAGGTCTGCGTCGTCGGAGGCACCTGCGCAATGTCGTTCGATCTTTCGTCGTTGATTGAGGCGAGGAGCGCCGAGCGAGAGGCGCTCTATGAACGGCATGTGAATCCGCAGATGTCTCGCGTCCTGCGGGCGATTGGATTCGACCGGCGATGGGTGCAGGGCAGGGGCGCAGTGCTGGTCGACAGCCAGGGCAGGGAGTACCTCGATACACTGAGTGGGTGGGGCGTGTTCAACCTCGGGCGCAACCATCCCACGATCGCGCGGGCGATCACCGACCTCGTCGCGCTCAAGGCGGCGAACCTGGTCAAGATGGACGCGCCGCTCCTGGCCGCCGTCCTTGCCGAAGCGCTCGCGCAGCGTGCGCCCGCCGGCCTCACCACGGTGCACTTCACGAACTCCGGTACCGAAAGTGCGGAAGCCGCCCTCAAGCTCGCGAGATGCGCCACGCGGCGACGGCGCGTCGTCTTCTGCGACAACGGATATCACGGGCTGACCTACGGTTCGTTGTCAGCGATGGGGTCGGAGTATTTCCGAGAAGGGTTTGGCCCATTCCTCGCCGACTTCACAGCCGTGCCGTTCGGCGACCTTGGCTCCCTCGAGCGGGAGCTTGCGCGAGGTGACGTGGCCCTGTTCATCACCGAGCCGATCCAGGGACATGGCGTCATCCTGCCTCCCGCGGGTTACCTGCGCGAGTCGAAGGCGCTCTGCCAGAAGCACGGGACGATGTTGGTCATCGACGAGATCCAGACGGGGCTCGGACGGACCGGTCGCTTCTTCGCCCTCGAGCACGAAGGGGTGGCCCCCGACATGGTGCTGCTCGCGAAGGCGCTCTCCGGTGGATTCGTTCCGGTCGGCGCGGTGCTCTTGCGGCCCGAGACGTACGCCCGCGTCTTCCCGACCATGGAGCGATGCGTGGTCAACTCCGGGACGTTCGCCGAGAACGACCTCGCCATGGCCGCCGGGCTCGCGACGCTTCACGCGCTGGACGAGGAGCGGATCATGGAGCGGGCGTCAGCGGCTGGCGAGCGACTGCGCGAAGGGCTCGAGCGGCTCCAGTCGCAATCGGAGTTCATCAAAGAGGTCCGCGGTAGGGGACTCATGGTCGCCGTCGAGTTCGGCGAGCCAGGCTCCCGATTGCCGAAGCTGGGCTGGAAGACGGTTCACGGGATCCGCCGGGGGCTTTTCGCGCAGATGATCGCGATGGCGTTGTTCGAGCGGCACCGGATCCTCAGCCAGGCCGCGGGCAATGCGATCGAAGTGCTGAAGTTCATCCCTCCGCTCGTCGTGACCGACGAACAGGTAGACCACTTGATCGAAAGCCTCGGATCCGTCCTGCGCGACGCGGAGCGTTTCCCCGGCGGCCTCTGGGATCTCGCCGTCAGGCTCGCGCGATTGGCGACATCATGACGGGCGCAACCCCAATGGGATCAGTCGATCACGTCACGGTCTGGCTTCCTCTTGAACAAGCTCATTCGGGTCGGGGTCAGTTGAGATACTCGTCGCGTGGGCGCCTGCGAGCCCGGCGCGGGCTCATCCGAAGGAGCCGGATCGCCGTCGCCCCGTCGAGCGACCCAATCGGGAGCAGGTTGAGCGCGATCAGCAGGGCGTTTCGCTCCACCAGGATGTCACGGATATCCCGCGGAAGCCTCGGTGCAAGAAGCGCCAGTCCGAGGACCACGAGTTGCGCCACCGGTCCGGCCAACGCGATCCTCGCTTCCTCACGCTCGGTCGCCATTCCGTCCCAGCCGCACTCGCCCCCGAAAGCGTGAAACGTCAAGGCGCGCACGCGGTAGCCGAGGCGGACGACGACCGCCGCGTGCCCAAGCTCGTGGATCAGGACCAGGAACGTGACCCCGGCCGCCGCGACGAGTCCGCCGCCAAAGCTGAAGAAGAACAGTCCGAGGGGCAATGACCAGTGCGCCCGGATGGCCACGCCCCGCACGCGCGCGAGCGTCAGGGTCGCGCCGAGGGGACCCGACAAGCGGCTGTGGAACGAACGCCCCCGGAGACGGAGCGCGACCACGAGCTGATCGAGCGCGAACACTCCCGCGCCACCAAAGATCATCAGCCCCAGGACCAGTGCCGACCGGGACTGTGGCGCGTAGATGATGGTCGCGCAGATCGCGGAGCACACGAGAAGGGCCGCTCCATAGGCCGCGATCCTCATCTTGTCCGTGACAGCACCCTGGAGCGGATGATGGCGCAGACACCACGAGAGTCAAAAAACCTCGTCCGGGGACGCAATGCGTTACAGGCCGAAAGGGCGAGTGACGGCGGAGCGCCGGCATGTCCCCGGCGCTCCGTCCGCGAGACTCAGCGGATGCCCTTGTCGATCAGAGGCACGAGGCCGCCGATGGTCTTGGGCGTGACCACGCCTGCCCCGGTGTTCGTGCTCAACCCGGCGAAGCCGTATTTCTTGGACAGCACGCACTGCGCCACCGGCAGGAAGCCCTGCAGATAAAGCTGCTGATCGAGCGCGACGCTCACGTAGCCCTTCTTCAGCCCCTCGATCGTGGCCGGCGCCAGATCGATGCCGCCGGCGGTGACCGCGCCCGGCTTCTTTCCCGCCTGCTCCAGCGCCTTCCCGATGAACGCCGTGACGTTGCCGTGCTGCGTGCCGATCGCCTTCACGTCGGGGTGCTTCTGCAAGTACGCCGTCAGGATGGGGACCGCCAGCGAGCTGTCGTGGTCCACCTCCGGGCTGATCTCGATGTAGTCCACCTCCAGCCCGGCAGCCTTCAGCGTGTCGTAAAGCCCCTGGTCGCTCTTGCCCCGCTCCGCCTGAGCGCGAAGGCCGTACTCGAGCGCCTTGTCCCCCTTCTTCAGCCCGCCGTACTCGATCATCTTCTGCGCGGTGAGCTTGCCGCCCTCGTACAGATCGACGCCCGCGTACCCGAAACCGTTCGCGCCGTACATGTTCTGGAGCTTGGTGAGCGGCGAATTGCCGGAGGTCACGACGATGCCGCGCTTCACCGCGTCCGCCACCAGCGGGGCAAAGGCTTCGTTGCCGGGGTGGCCCATGATCTCGATGCACGCGGGCGAGGCGGCGAGCGCCTCCCGGAAGTGCTTCAGCATCACCTCCGGCTGCCATCCCGAGTACTGCTCGGAGAGCTTCACTCCGAACGCCGCGGCGGCGGCGCGCGCGCCGTTGGTGCGGGGAAGGGTGGAGCCATCGCCGGGATTGCCGCCCATCTGGAAATACATGGTGATGCCCGCGCCCAGCGGTTCCTCCGCGTGGGCGGTCCGGGACGGACCGAGCGCGGCCAGACCAATCGCTGCGATCAACGCTGCCAGGTGTCTCATCGTGCACCTCGCCTTTCTGTCGAGCCTCCTCCAGGAGAGCTCTTTCGTAGGAGATCGGTTCTGCTGCGCAGCGCGCGGACGAAAGCGGTCCGCCGCTCTGGTTCCTCGATCAGGATGTGGCCGATCACCGCCGCCAGGAACACGACGCCGACCACCGCTCGGACCCAGAATCCCTGCAGCCCGGTGGCCACCAGTCCCGCCTCCACCATGCCGATGATGAAGGAACCAGCCACGGTTCCCACCAGGGACGCCCGGCCGCCGAAGACCGAGGTCCCTCCGATGAACACCGCCGCCATGACTTCGAGGAGATAGCCGCCGCCCTGGGTGTTGAAGAAGCTGCGGTTCTCGAAAGTGAGGAGCACCGAAGCGAACGCGGCCATCACTCCCATGAGCACGAAGGCGCGGATCTTCTCACGCGCCACGTTCACGCCCACCACCTCGGCGACCCGGGCATTGTCGCCGATGAAGAGGAGGTGCTCGCCGAAACGGTGCCGGTTGAGCACCAACCAGAGCACCGCGGCCACCGCCAGCGACCAGAGCGCCTGCACCGGGAACGCCCCGATGCGGCCGACCAGGAGGTGCCAGAGGAAGTACTGGTCGACCTCGCCGAGAGAATAGGAGAGCCCTTGCGAGAACACCGTGGTCAGCCCGCCCCAGAGGAACTGCGTCGCGAGCGTGGCGATGATGGACGGCACGCCGATGCGGGCGACGAGGACGCCGTTCAGCCAGCCGACGAGCGCCCCGGCCAAAAGCGCGAGAAGGAGACCGAGCCATGGAGAACCCAGGACGTGCGTAAAGTACCCGAGGACCCAGCCGGAGAGAGCGATCACCGAAGGGAAGGAGAGATCGATCTCCCCCGCGGCGACCAGGAGCGTCAGCGCGGCCGCGAGCACGAGCAAGGGCGGCACCGTCGCGAGAAACGACATGTAGATGCGGTATCCGAGGAAGACGTCCGGGGCCGCGATCATGAAGACCATCACCAGCGCCAGGAGCACGGCGATGATCGGCAGGCCCTCGGTTCCGAGGAGGCGCTTCATCACGCTTTCACGCGCCGGCATGCGTTCGCCCCTCGTGCAGCGCGATCATCCGCGCGGTCAGGTCGGCGAGGCTGATCTCGCCTTTCGCGAATTGGCCCACCACTTTCCCGCGGTCCAGGATCACCAGGCGATCCGCCACCTCGTGGACGTGGGCGAGGCTGTGCTCGATGTAGATGCAGGCCCGGCCGCCCGCCTTGACCCCCTCCACGAACGACAGCACCTTGCGGACCTCGCTCACTGCGAGCGCGGTGGTGGGCTCGTCGAGGACGATGAGGTCGGCCTCGAAGTACATGGCGCGGGCAATGGCGATGCCCTGGCGCTCGCCGCCCGAGAGATCGCGCACGGTGGACTCGGCGGTGATGCCGTGGCCGCGGAACCCGATGGCGCGCCGCAGGAGCTGATCGGCGATCTCCTTCTCCTTCTTCACGTCGATGAAGCCGAATCGGCCGGTGATTTGCCTCCCGACGAAGAGATTTCGCCAGAGCGGCTGTTTCTCACCCAGGGTCTGGCCCTGGTGGACGGTCTCGATGCGCAGGTCGTGGGCCTTCCGGACCGAGTATTGATCGAGATTCACCAGGCGGTCGCGCACCCAGACGTTCCCTGTCGTCGGCCGGAGGACGCCGCTCACGATCTTGATCAGGGTCGACTTGCCGGCGCCGTTGTCGCCGAGCAAGCCAACGATCTCGTTGCGGCCCACCTTGAAATCGACGTTCGAGAGGGCCTGCACCTTGCCGAAGGTCATGTCGACCTTCTCGAGTTGGACGACGTGCCGGAAACTCCGGGCTGCGGATTCTTTGGGCGCGGCCTCGGTCATGCGCGGCATTCCCGTTCGTCGGCGTCAGGTCTGGTTTGGCGAGTCGGGGATATCCTCGGGATCAGCTGCCCGACAGAGCCCGGGGTTGAGTAACATAGCACTGCGCGACTGGGGTATGTTTGAACGCGCGTCCAGTGCCGGAACGCGGAGAGACCACGAGCGCGGAATCCAGATCGCGGATCGAGACGGCGCCGTTCGGGGTGACTCCGGACGGTACCCGCGTGGAGTTGTACACCCTCTGGAACGCGACGGGGAGCTCGGTCGCCATCGCGACGTACGGCGCGACCGTGGTCTCCCTCCGCGTGCCCGATCGCGACGGACACCTCGACGACGTCGTGCTCGGGTACGACGGTCTGGAGGGCTATCTCGGTTCCCGCTTCTATTTCGGGGCGATCGTCGGGCGATACGCGAACCGGATCGCCGGGGGGCGCTTCGGGCTGGAAGGGCGGACCTTCACGCTGGCGCGGAACAACGGCGAGAACCACCTGCACGGCGGATTGCAGGGCTTCGACAAGGTCGTCTGGTGGGCCCGCCCGTTCGAAGGTCCGGGCGGTCCCGCGCTGGAGTTGCGTTACCTGAGTCGCGAGGGCGAGGAGGGCTATCCAGGCGAGCTCGACGCGGTGGTCACGTACCGGCTGTCGGACGATGACGCGCTGGAGATCGAGTACCAGGCCTCTGCGTCCCGGGCGACGATCTGCAACCTGACCCATCACGGGTATTTCAACCTCGACGGCGGCAAAGACGTCCTCGGCCACAAGCTCACCCTGCACGCGAGCCGATTCACGCCTGTCCGCGCGGACCTCATCCCGACCGGCGAGCTGCGCGGCGTCGCGGGCACGCCGATGGACTTCATGACTGCGACCGCGATCGGCGCTCGCATCGGCTCGCGCGACGACCAGATCGCCCTGGCTGGCGGCTATGATCACAACTGGGTCCTGGATCGCGAAGGGGAGGCCCTGGTCTCAGCGGCGACGCTCTTCGGACCGGGCTCGGGGCGGGTGCTCGAGGTGCTGACCACGGAGCCCGGCCTCCAATTCTTCTCCGGGAACTTCCCCGAAGGCGAGATCCGCGGCAAGGGAGGGAAGGTCTACGGCTTCCGCAGCGGGCTCTGCCTGGAGACGCAGCACTTCCCCGACTCGCCCAATCGCCCGGGCTTCCCGTCCACGGTGCTCGCGCCGGGCGAGCGCTATCGCTCGTCGACCGTCTACCGCTTCTCGGTGGCGGAGTCCTGATCGGCGTTCGCCGACTCATCGCGACGCCGTCCTCCGCGCCGAGCCGCGCTCGAACGCCTTCTGGAAGAGGCAGAACACGAGCGTGAGGAGCCCGATCACGATCTTCGTCCACCACGAGCTCAGGCTGCCCTGGAACATGATCAAGGTCTGGATGGTGCCGAAGATGAGGACCCCGAAGAGGGTCCCGACGACGTACCCCGAGCCTCCGGTCAGGAGGGTGCCGCCGACCACCACGGCCGCGATCGCGTCCATCTCCATTCCCATGGCGTGCAACCCGTAGCCAGAGAGCATGTAGAACGTGAACGCGATGCCTGCGAGCGCCGAGCAGAAGCCGCTCAGCGTGTAGATGAGCACCTTGGTTCTCGCGACGGGGAGGCCCATCAAGAGGGCTGATTGCTCGCTTCCCCCGATTGCGTACACGGTGCGGCCGAAGCGCGTGTAGTGCGCGAGGTAGACGGCCGCAGCCAGCACCGCGAGTGCGATGAACACGTTCAGCGAGATCGAGGTGTCGAACGGCAGCGGGAACCTCACCGCGGACACCTTGGTGTAGAACGGGTCGGCGATCGCGATCGAGTCGATGCTGATGAGGTAGCAGAGGCCCCGGGCGAGGAACATACCCGCGAGCGTGACGATGAAGGGTTGGATCTTGAAGGTCTGGATCACCAGGCCCTGCACGAAGCCGAACGAGGCGCCGAGCAGGAGGGCCAGGGCGATCACGAAGGCGGGACTCACGCCGTGGCGGTCGAGCAGCGTCGCCGAGAGCATGGTGGTGAGCGCGATCATCGAGCCCACCGAGAGGTCGATTCCGCCGGAGAGGATGACGAAGGTCATGCCGATGGCGGTGATGGCCAGGAACGCATTGTCGACGAAGAGGTTCAAGAAGACCTGGAGCGAGAAGAAGCCGTCGAAGAGGAGCGAGCCCGCGCCGAACATCAGGACGAACAGCGCCAGGGTGACCGCCAAGGGCAACAGACGCGCGTCCACCCGGAACCGAGCGCGAGCGGGCAGCGCCAGGGTGGCGGCGGGCGCCTGGGCGCGCGCGGGCGCGGAGGCGGCGGCGTTGAGGTCGTTCACGGCGCCGCCTCCCCGATCTGGCCGAGCGCGGCGATGCGGTTCCGGATCCGGTCGGACTGCAGGATGCTGACGACGAAGACCACCAGCGCCTTCACCACCAGGGTCACCTCGGGCGGAACGCCGACGGAGTAGATGGTGGTGGTGAGCGTCTGGATGATGAGGGCGCCCACCACGCTGCCGAGGAGCGTGAAGCGGCCGCCCGAGAGCGACGTTCCACCCAGGACCACGGCGAGGATGGCGTCCAGCTCGAGGAGCAGGCCGGCGTTGTTCCCGTCGGCGCTCTTCACGTTGGAGCTCACGATCAGGCCAGCGATACCGGCGCAGAGGCCGCAGACGGCGTACACCCAGAAGGTGATGGAGCTGGCGCGGACTCCGGTGAAGCGCGCGGCCACCGGGTTGAGCCCGATCGCCTCGATGAAGAGGCCGAGGGCAGTCCGGCGCGCGAGGAAGACGAGGACGGCGAGCACGGCAGCGGCGATGAAGAGCGAGAATGGGATGCCGAGGACGAAGCCGTTGCCGATGAAGAAATAGGGGCTGTAGTAGATGGTGATGATCTGGCCGCTGGTGATGAGCTGCGCCACGCCGCGGCCAGCCACCAGCAGGATCAGCGTCGCGACGATGGGCTGCATGCCGACGAACGAGACGAGCAGGCCGTTCCACATCCCGAAGAGCGTGGCGACCGCCAGCGCCGCGAGAACGACGACCGGCAGCGGGAACCTGGGCACGTGCGCGCCTGAGAGCACCAGCTCTCCGCCGATGAGAGTCGCCGCCACCGCCGCCGAGATGGCCACCACCGCGCCCACCGAGATGTCGATCCCGTGAGTGGCGATCACCAAGGTGAGCCCCATCGCGATGATCATCAGGGGCGATGCGCGGTTCAGGATGTCGACGAGGCTACCGTAGAGGTGGCCGTCGCGGACGGTGACGGCGAAGAAGTGCGGGTTGGTGGCGAGATTGAAGAGCAGGAGCAGCCCGAGGGTCGCAAGCGGCCAGAAGATCCGGTGGCGCATCACGCGCCGCAAGGGGTGGGGCGTGGCCGCCGTCTCGATCCCGAGGACGGGCGCCTTCACGTCTGACCTCCGGCGATGATCTGGAACACGGCGTGCTCGTCCGCCTCGCGCGACTCGATCTCCCCGACCTTGTGCCGGTCGCGCATCACCGCGACGCGATTCGAATAGCGGACCACCTCGTCGATCTCCGCGGAGATGAAGACCACTGCCATGCCCTTGTCGCACAGCTCCATCACCTGGCGCATGATCTCGATCTTCGCCGCCACGTCGATCCCGCGGGTGGGCTCGTCGAGGATGAGCATGCGCGGGTCGGTGGCCATCCAGCGGGCGAGGAGCGCCTTCTGCTGGTTGCCTCCGGAGAGCTGCGCGATGGGCATCTCCATGTCGCCCGCCTTGATGCCGAGGGCGGCGATGTAGGACGAGGCGATCTCCTCCTGGCGTTTCCGTGACAGGTTGCGGAAGACGCCGCGCTTGGTCTGGAGGGCGAGGACGATGTTCTCGCGCAGCGAGAGCTCGCCGATGACGCCTTGCAGCTTGCGGTCCTCGGGGCAGAAGCCGATGCCGCGGAGTATCGCCTCGACCGGCGAGGCGATCTGCGCGGGCCTGCCCTCGATGAGGATGGTTCCCTCCTCCGCGCGGTCGATGCCAAAGAGCAGGCGCGCGGTCTCCGTCCGGCCCGACCCGAGAAGTCCGCCAATGCCCAGGGACTCGCCCCCCCTCACCTCCAGATCGACGCCATGCACCGACCCCCTGCGCCCGAGCCCGCTGGCGCTGAGGAAGGGTGTCGCTGCCGGCCCGCCGTTCCCTGCGCCGCGTCCGTCGTCCGCGGCTGGCGGGCGCAATCCGGCGTCCTTGGTCCGGACGGGCCCGCGCTCCTGGATCTCGCGCCCCACCATGCGGGTGATGAGCCCCATGCGGGAGAGAGCCGACACGGGATACTCGCCCACCAGCAGGCCGTTCCGCAGCACCGTGATGCGGTCGGAGATCTCGAACGTCTGGTCGATGAAGTGCGTGATGAAGAGGATTGCCATCCCCTGCGCCTTCAGGCGCCGGACGACGGAGAAGAGCATCCTCACCTCGTCCTCCGCGAGACTGGAAGTGGGCTCGTCGAGGATCAGGATCCTCGCCCGGGTCGAGAGCGACCGGGCGATGGCGCACATCTGCTGCACGGCGATCGAGTACGAGGAGAGCGGCGCCGTGACGTCCACGCGCACGTTCAGGTCGGCGAGGAGCGCCTCGGCCTTGCGGCGCATGCGGCCCCAGCGGATCCCGAACGTCTCCGCCCCGTCGCGCCCGAGGCAGATGTTCTCGGCGACCGACAGGTTCGGGCAGAGATTCACCTCTTGGTACACGGTGCTGATGCCCAGCTTCTGCGCGTCGAGCGGGCTCGACGGCTTGATCTCGGTTCCCTCGAGGAGGATGCGGCCGGAATCGGCGGGGTGGACTCCGGTCAGGACCTTGATCAGGGTCGACTTCCCGGCCCCGTTCTGCCCCATGACGGAATGGACTTCACCGGCGAACAGGCGGAAGTCGACCTCGGCGAGCGCCTGGACGCCAGGGAAGCGCTTCGAGATGCCCTTCATCTCGAGCACCGGGACCGCGTCGTTCATCGCGCTCTCCTCGGCAGCGGAGGAGCGGCCCCACCGGCCCGCTCCTCCTCCCCCCAGCTCACCAACCCGCGGCCGTCAATACTGCCGGCTCGGGAACTCCTTGGCCGCGACCTCCTGCGGGAACACGCCCTCCTCGGTGACGATACGCTTGGGGAGGGTCTTTCCGGCCTTCAGGTCCTTGACCGCCTTCATCAGCTGCGGCCCGAGCAAAGGGCTGCACTCGATGGTGGCGTTCAGCTTGCCGGCCATCATTGCCTCGAAGGCGCCCTTCACCGCGTCGATCGACACGATCACGATGTCCTTGCCGGGCTTGAGGCCGGCCTCCTCGATCGCCTGGATCGCGCCGATCGCCATGTCGTCGTTGTGCGCGTACAGCACGTTGATCTTGTTATCGGCCTTGAGGAATGCCTCCATGACCTCCTTGCCCTTGGCGCGCGTGAAGTCGCCGGTCTGGGAGCGGGTGATCTTGAAGTTCGGATAGTCCTTGAGGACCTGCTCGAACCCGGCCTTGCGGTCGATCGCCGGGGCGGAGCCCACGGTCCCCTGGAGCTCGACGATGTTCACGTCGCCCTTGGCGGCGAGATCCTTGACCGGCGCGTACGCGACGAGCCACTTCGCGGCGCGCCGCCCCTCCTCGACGAAGTCGGAGCCCATGAAGGCGACCCAGAGCGAGTCGTCCTTCACGTCTACATTCCGGTCGGAGAGAATGACGGGGATCTTCGCCGCCTTCGCCTCGCGCAGCACCGGCTCCCAGCCCGTCTCGACCACCGGCGAGAAAGCGATGACATCCACCTTCTGGGCAATGAAGGAGCGGATGGCCTTGATCTGGTTTTCCTGCTTCTGCTGCGCGTCGGAGAACTTGAGGGTGATGTCCGCCTTGGTGGCGGAATCCTTGATGGACTTGGTATTCGCGGTCCGCCATTCGCTCTCGGCGCCGATCTGCGAGAAGCCGAGGACGATCTTCTTGTCCGCGCGCGCCAACCCGGCGTACGCGATGGTGATCCCGAGAAAGATCGTGGACATGATGCCGAACGTTCGCTTCATATTGTCTCTCCTCAATCCAGGTGACGCCTGGTGGCGAAAACCCGCATCACGGACGCCAGGCCGACCGTGACGGCCGGAAAGCTTTCAATGCAAAGCCTAGATCTCCTCGGGCCTCCCATTTCGGGAGGGCCTTTGGCGGGTGGTCGCGCCAGCCCGGCGGCGAGGGCGCTCCCCGCCAGATGCCCGGTTCTCCTCCCCCTGCCCGTAGTAAGCGTTGGCGCCGTGTTTCCTGTCGAAGTGCTTCCTGACGAGATGCTCTGGGAGGCGCGCCACGGCCGGTGCGATGGCACGCGTCACGAACGCCATCCTGGCGATCTCCTCCAGGACCACGGCGTGATGGACCGCTTGCTCGGCTGTTTTCCCCCAGGTGAAAGCGCCGTGCCCGGCCACCAGGACCATCGGCGTTCTCGAGGGATCGCGTCCCCTGAAGCAGTCGAGGATCTGCAGCCCTGTCTCGGATTCGTAATCCCCCGCTGCCGCCTTGGCGCTCATCAGCTCCGTGCAGGGCACGTCCTCGTCGAGGTAGTCGGCGTGTGTCGTCCCGAGGATCGGGATGGGGGTTCCCGCCTGGGCCCAGCCAGTCGCGTAGGTGGAGTGGGTATGGACCACGCCGCCGAGACCTCGCATCTCCCGGAACAGCATGAGGTGGGTCCTGGTGTCGGAGGAAGGTCGGAGGCGCCCCTCGACGATTCTTCCCTCGAGGTCCAGCACGATCATGTCCTCGACCGAGAGATCCTGGTACGCGACGCCGCTCGGCTTGATGGCGACCAGGCCCGCCTCCGGATCGAAGGCCGACGCGTTGCCGAAGTTGTAGATGGCGAGCTCGCGTTTCGCGATCTCGAGGTTCGCGGCCCACGCACGCTTCTTCAGCTCGCGATGATTCGACCTCATCGAGCCTCCGACGGTTCTCCTGTGGCCGCGCCGGGGTCGGCGCGGGGGTCTGTCTCCGCGGCCCTGATCCGGCCCTAGCGGCCGATCCGGTATGCGGCGTCGTTCCAGCGCAGCTCGTTCTTCAAGGCACCAAGATCCGTTCCCTGGCCGATGCGGATGAGCTCGACGCCGAGCATGCCGGCGAGGTCCTCGAGCTGTGCCGCGGTGGCGGCCTGGCTGAAGGCGGTGTGGTGGGCACCGCCCGCGAGGATCCACCCCGCGCAGCCGCGCTTGAAGTCGGGGCGGGGGACCCAGACCGCGCGCGCGGTGGGGAGCTTCGGCATCGGCTCGCCCTTCACGGCGTCCACCTCGTTCACGATCATCCGCATGCGCCCGCCCATGTCGACCAGCGTGACGTTGACCGCCGGTCCGGTGGCAGCGTCGAAGACGAGGCGACAGGGATCTGCCTTGCCGCCGATGTCCAAGGGGTGGACTTCCAGTGACGGCTTGCCCGCGGCGATCGAGGGGCAGACCTCGAGCATGTGTGCTCCGAGCACGCGCTCGCGCCCCTTCTCGAGGTGATAGGTGTAGTCCTCCATGAAGGAGACGCCGCCGGGGCGGCCCGCCGACATCACCTTCACCAGGCGGACGAGCGCGGACGTCTTCCAGTCCCCCTCCGCGCCGAAGCCGTAACCCTCGGCCATGAGGCGCTGGCAGGCGAGGCCGGGTAGCTGCTTCAGGCCGTGAAGATCCTCGAACGTGGTGGTGAACGCGTCGAAGCCGCCCTCCCGCAGGAAGGCGCGCATCCCGATCTCCTGGCGCGCGGCGTCGCGCAGGTTGGCGCGCTGCTCGCCGCCCTTCCGCAGGGCAGGAGCGAGAGTATAGAGATCCTCGTATTCGGCGGTGAGCCGGTCGATCTCGGCGTCGGCCACGTCGGCGATGCGTCCCACCAGGTCGCCCACCCCGTAGCCGTTCACCGACCAACCGAACCTGATCTGCGCCTCGAGGCGGTCGCCTCCGGTGACGGCGACCTCCCGCATGTTCATGCCGCCGAAGCGGGCGATCTTGAGCTTGCGGGAATCGGCGGCGGCGCAAGCGGCCCGGGACCAGTCGTCGAGCGCTGCGAGCACGTCCTCGTCCTGCCAGTGGCCGACCACGATCTTCCGCTCCAGACGGAGGCGCGCGCCGATGAACCCGAATTCCCTGTCGCCATGGGCGGACTGGTTCAGGTTCATGAAGTCCATGTCGATCTGCGCCCAGGGAAGGTCGCGGTTGAACTGGGTGTGCAGGTGGGCGAGCGGCTTCTCCAGCCGGGTGAGCCCGCCGATCCACATCTTCGCGGGCGAGAAGGTGTGCATCCAAGCCACGACGCCGACGCAATGGGTCGCGCTGTTCGCCTCGATGCACGTATTCAGGATCTCGTCAGGCCCGGTCAGCGTCGGCTTCCACACCACGCGCACGGGCAGCTTGCCCGAGCGGTCGAGGAACTCGGCAATCTTTCGGGAGTCCTCCGCGACCTGCTTCAGCGTTTCGTCGCCGTAGAGGTGCTGGCTGCCGGTGAGGAACCAGAGCTCCCGCTTCCTCGGATCGAGCATGGGCATCCCACTTCCCCGTTCTTGGATGGGCTTATTGTGAGCGCTCACATCCCGGGTGTCAACTCCCGCTGCACGAATGCGCCGAGCCGGAGGTACCGCGCGTAGAGCGCGTCGTAGCGCTTCGCCTGCTGCGGATCGGGTCGATAGACCCGTTCGGTGCCGGATGACATGACGCGCTGCGCTTCGGCGATGCCGGCATGCACGCCAGCGGCCGTCGCGGCGAACATGGCCGCGCCGAGGGCCACCGCCTGATCACCCGCCGGGACCTCGATCTCCATGTCCATCACGTTCGCGACGGTCTGCATCACGAACGGGCTCTTGCGGGCAACGCCGGCGACCGCGATCGCGCCGTCGATGCGGATGCCTTCGCCACGGAAACGCTCGACGATGGCGCGCGAGCCGTAGGCGGTTGCCTCCACCAGCGCGCGATAGATCCGCGGCGCGTCGGTGCCGAGGCTGATCCCGGCGATCGCCCCCTTCAGGCGCTGGTTCGCATCCGGGGTGCGGCGCCCGTTCATCCAGTCGAGCGCCAGGGCCGCGCTCTCCTCCGGCGGGATCTCCAGCGCCGCTTTCTCCAGGGAAGGGATGATCCGCTCCAGGATTCCGTCGGCGAATGTCTTCTTCACGTCGGGGTCTCCCGGAAGCGAGGGGAGGATGGCATCGAGGGGCCAGGCGAGCAGCCTCCTGAACCAGGCATACACGTCGCCGAACGCCGATTGGCCCGCCTCATAGCCGATAGCGCCCGGAACCACCGAGCCGTCCACCTGCCCGCAGATTCCTTGCACCAGCTTCTCCGGGTCTCTCCCTTTTGGAACGACGAGCACGTCGCAGGTGCTCGTCCCCATCACCTTCACCAGCCGGTGCGGGCGGATGCCGGCCCCCACCGCGCCCACGTGCGCGTCGAAAGCTCCGACGGCGACCACGGTCTCGCGCGGGAGGCCGAGCCGCGTTGCCCACTCCCGGCAAAGCGTCCCGAAGGGGGTGTCGGTGGTGAAGGTGTCGTGCCCCAGGCTCGCCTTCAGTGCCGGCAGGCGCGGGTGCAATCCCGCCAGGAACTCGTCGGCGGGATACCCGCCGTAATCGGCGTGCCACATCGCCTTGTGGCCGGCAGCGCACCGGCTCCGCCGCATCGCGGCGAGATTCTCGCAGCCGGTCAGCACCGCCGGCATCCAGTCGCAGTGCTCGAGGATCGTGTCCGCCGCCCCCGCGACTGCCGGGTCTTGCCGCAGTACGTGGAGGGCCTTCGCCCAGAACCACTCCGACGAGTAGATCCCGCCCACGTACTTCGTGTAGTCGGGGCCGCCCCAACTCCGGGCAAGGCGGTTGATCTCCTCCGCTTCCGCGACGGCGGTGTGGTCCTTCCAGAGGAGGAACATCGCGTTCGGGTTCTCTTCGAACCCAGGCCGGAGCGCGAGCGGCCTTCCCCGCGCGTCCGCCATGACCGGGCTCGAGCCGGTGGTGTCCACCGCGATGCCCCGGACCCGCCCGGCGGCGCTCCCGCCGGCTGCCTCGAGCGCGCCGATCACCGAGGCCTCCATCGTCTCGAGATAGTCGAGCGGGTGCTGCCGGAACCGGTTCTCGACCGGATCGCAGAACAAGCCCTTCTGCCAGCGCGGGTAATTCTTGATGCTGGAGGACAGGGCGGAGCCGTCCCCGGTGCGCACCAGCACGCTCCGGACGGAGTCGGTCCCGAAGTCGATCCCCAGCACCAGGCTGTCGGTGTCTCTCATGCTCTCACCACCACTCCGTCCGCCACCAGGGCGGCGCTCATGATCGTCTGCTGGGTCGCCTGGTCCTTCTCGAGGACCGTCTTTACCCGCCCTTCGTGCATCACCACCACCCGGTCGGAGAGGGCCAGGACCTCCGGTAGCTCGGACGAGATGAGGATGATGGAGACGCCCCCCGCGGCGAGGTCGGAGACGATCCGGTGCACTTCCGCTTTCGCCGCGACGTCGATGCCGCGGGTCGGCTCGTCCAGGATCAGGATCCGCGGCAGGGTCGCGAGCCACTTCGCGATGACCACCTTCTGCTGGTTGCCGCCGGACAGGTTGTTCACCACCTGCTCTTGGGTAGCGATCCGGATGCGCAGGGATGTGACGTACGTCGTGGTCAGCTCTTCCTCCTTCTTCCGGCTGAGGAAGGCGCGGAAGCGGCGGAGGCCGCGGTGGACTGCGAGCGTCAGGTTCTCGCGCACGTTCATCGGGAGGACCAGCGCCTGCACCTTGCGATCCTCGGGGAGGTAGGCGATGCCGAGCGCAACCGCGTCGCGCGGGCTGCCGATCCGGACTTCCTTGCCCTCGAGCAGCACCCGGCCGCTGGTCTTCTTCGCGGCGCCGAAGAGGATCCGGGCCATCTCGGTCCGGCCCGCGCCGATGAGGCCGGCGAACCCCAGGATTTCCCCTTTGCGAAGGGTGAAGCTCACGTCCTTCACCAAGGGCGGGCCACAGAGGCCCTCCACCCGGAGCATCTCGGGGCCGGGCTTGACGTTGCCCACGCGGGCGGCGCGCGAACCAAGGTCCCGGCCCACCATCCGGTTGATGAGCTCCTCGATCGTGCCGGTCTTCGCGTCGACCTCTCCCGCGTTGCGTCCATCGCGCAGCACGGCGACGCGATCGGTGATCTCGAAGACTTCGGAGAGCTTGTGCGAGATGAAGACCACCGAGATCCCCCTTTGCTTGAGGTCGCGGATGACCTTGAACAGCCGGGAAGTCTCCCGATCGGTGAGCGACGAGGTCGGCTCGTCCATGACCAGCAACCTCACGTTGGTGAGCAGCGCTTTCGCGATCTCGATCATCTGCTGTACCGCGGTGGAGAGCAGCCGGACTTCTACGTCGAGGTCGATCCGCACGTCCAGGTAGTCGAAGAGCTCGAGCGCCTTTCTCCGCATCGCGGCGCCGTCGAGGAACGGAGAGCTGCCCCTGAAGATCTCGCGGCCGAGGAAGAGGTTCTCGATCGCTTTCAGATTGGGACAATTGTTCAGCTCCTGGAAGATGAGCGTGACACCAGCTTCCTGCGCCTCGCGGATCGAGCGGAACGCGGTCTCTTTCCCGTCCCAGACGATCTCGCCGGCATCGGCTCGGTAGACGCCGGCGAGGATCTTCATCAGGGTCGACTTGCCCGCGCCGTTCTCGCCGAGGAGGCCAACGACCTCGCCGGGCCCGACCGAGAAGCTTACGTCGTCGAGGGCGCGCACGCCCGGGAAGGACCTCGACACGTGCCGCATCTCGAGAAGAGGGACGGCCACGTCACGCCCTTCTCTTGGCGCGGTCCAGAACAGCCGCGAGCACGATGATGATCCCGATGATCGCGGTCTGCCAGTACGAGGAGACCCGCATCAGCACCAGGCCGTTCTTGATGACCCCCATGATGCAGGCCCCGATGAGCACGCCCAGCACGCTCCCCGAGCCGCCCGCGAGCGAGGTCCCGCCGATCACCGCCGCGGCAATGGCGTCGAGCTCCCAGCCCTTGCCGGTGTCTGCCTGGGCGGAGTTGAAGCGCGCCACCAGGATGATCCCGGCGATCGAGGAGCAAGCAGCGGGAATGAGATAAAGGGCGAACTTGATCCGCTTGACGTCGATTCCGGAGAGGAAGGTGGCCTGCTCATTGCCGCCGATGGCGTAGGTGCGGCGTCCGAACGCTGTTGTGCTGAGCGCCAGGTGGGCGAGCAGGGCGATCGCAGCCGCGATCCAGACGGGGATGGGCAACCCGAGAAAGGCGCCCTGGGCGATGGGCAGGAAGGAAGCGGGGACGTCGGTGATGGGCCAGCCCTTGGTGAGCCCGAGCACCAGGCCCGAGGCGAACGAGAGCATCCCGAGCGTCACGATGAAGGGCGCGATCCCGACGTACGCGACCAGTACGCCATTCACCGCTCCCATGACGAGCCCGACGAGAATCCCAAGGAGTACCGCAAACGGCGGCGGGACCCCGATCGTCATCGCGTACGCAGCCCCCATGCCCGCGAGCGCCATGACCGAGCCCACCGACAGGTCGATCCCACCGGTGAGGATTACGAACAGCTCGCCCAGGGCGACGATTGCCACGAACGAGATCTGCCGCGACACCAGGTAGAGGTTGCCGGTGCCGAGGAAGTTCGGCGCGGCAATCCCGATCACCGTCATGAGCAGGATGAGGGCGAGGAAGATCGCCGATTCCCGGCTCTTCACCAGGGCGCGGGCGATGTTGCGGCCGGGTTGAGGGTCTCGCTTGGCGTGCATTGCCACTAACGCCCGCGACCTTCAGGCCGCGGAACCCGCGAGATCCGGCGGACTCCTATGCAATGTAGAGATCTCACTTGTGCGGCAAGGGCCTCGCAAAGTCCTACATCGTCGCGAACTCCTTCTTCATCTCGTCCATGTAGCTGTTCACGTTCGACTTGGTCACGAACAGCACGCCCGTGTCGGTGACCTTGGGGAGCGCTTTCCCCTTCGTGGCATCGAGGAGCGCTTCTACCGAGAGCCAGCCCATCTTGAAGGTCTTCTGGACGATGCAGAACGAGACCGTACCGTCGCGGATGCCTTGGAGCGTGTCCTTGAGGTCGTCGAAGCCGGCGAGGAGGATCTTGCCTGCCTTCTTCTGCTGCTTGAGGACCGACGCAGCTGCGGGAGCGCCCTCCGCAGACACCGCGAAGATGGCGGTGAGCTCCGGGTAGGTCTGGAGGATCGCCTCGGTCTTGTTGGTGGCGACGGAGAAGTCGCCCGCGACGTCGACCACCTCGAGGATCTTCACGCCTGGCGCGGATTTCGCCATCGCTTCCTTGAAGCCCTGGGTGCGGAGGTTCAGGTTCGTCGCGCCGAGCCCGCCCTGGAGAATCGCGATCGATCCCTTGCCTTTCATGAGCTCGGCCATCTTCTTGCCCGCCTCGTACCCGGCGGTCTTGTTGTCCGTGCCGATGTACGTGAGGGCCTGCGACGATGGCGCCGGCGCGTCGAAGGTGATGACCTTGATCCCCGCGCGGGTTGCCTCCGCGATGACCGGGACGAGGCCGGCGTCGTCCAACGCGGAGATGGCGATGCCGTCCACCCGCTGGGCGATCAGCTCCTCGATCGCCTTGACTTGCAGCGGCAACTCGAACTTCTGCGGGTCTACCTTGTCGACGGTGACGTCGAATTTCTTGGCGGCGGCCTTGAAGCCCTCGTAGCAGGGCTCGTAATAGGGATGGACGCCCTTGGGGACCATCACGAAGGTCTTCTTCGGAGCGGCTGTGGAGCCGTGCGGCACGAGGAGGAGCGCCGCGAGGACCGGAAGTACGAGTCTGTTCCAGTTCATGGGGATTCTCCCTCCAAATCCTTTCAGCTGGATTGGCTCTTGAACGGCTGCTGGGCTAGAATCGCCGCGACTGTGAGCGCTCACATCCGGGAAGTCAAGTCGGTGCCGGCGAGGAGAACATGAGGGGCCCGATCGCTCGCCCGCGCAGGCCCAAGGGTCGGGGGCAGCGCCCCGCGGTCATGACCGACGTCGCGAAGCTTGCCGGCGTCTCGCACCAGACCGTTTCCCGCGTACTGCACGACAGCCCCCACGTGCGGCGGGGCACGCGGGAGCGCGTCCTGGCCGCCATCCGGCAGCTCGACTATCGCCCCAACCCGGTCGCGCAGGCGCTCGTGACGGGGCGTTCGCGATCGCTCGGGGTGGTCAGCTTCGACACCACGCTCTACGGACCGGCCTCGACACTGCTGGGGATCGAGGAGGCGGCGCACGACCGCGGCTACGCGGTGAGCATCGCGAGCCTCCGCTCGCTGAACCGGGAATCCGTGGTGGGCGCGGTGCAGCGGTTGCGCGACCAGGGCGTGGACGGTGTGGTGGTGATCGCTCCACAGCGAGCGGCGGTGGATGCGCTGCTGCACCTTCCGCCCGAAGTGCCGGTCGTCGCGGTGGAGGCGGGCCCCGACGACTCCTTCCCGGTCGTGGCGGTGGACCAGCTCGCCGGGGCGGGGGCGGCGACGCGGCATCTGCTCGAGCTCGGCCACCGGAACATCTGGCACATCGCGGGTCCGGAGGGCTGGCTCGAGGCCGAACAGCGGATCGAAGGGTGGCGTTCGGCGCTCCGCGCCGCCGGCGCCGCTGAGCCACCGCTGTTCCGGGGCGACTGGAGCGCGCGCTCGGGGTACGACGTCGGCGAGCACCTCCTCGCCGAGGCGGGCGTGACCGCGGTCTTCGTGGCGAACGATCAGATGGCTCTCGGCCTCCTCCGCCGGCTCCACGAAGCGGGCCGGGAGACGCCGGGCGAGATCAGCGTCGTCGGATTCGACGACATCCCCGAAGCGGCCTACTTCACGCCGCCGCTGACCACCGTCCGGCAGGACTTCGCCGAGGTGGGGCGGAGCTGCCTCCATCTCCTCCTCAGTCAGATCGACAGCCGGGTCCGGTCCTGGACGCGCGTGGTCGTCGCGCCCGAGCTCGTCGTACGAGGCAGCACCACGGCCGCTCGCGGCCGTTGACGAGGGGTCAGGCACCGGCCGCGACGGCGGCGAAGAGCTCGCCCTCCCGGCCGAGCTCGTGGGCAAGATCGAACGCCGTGTATCGGTCGCGCAGCAGGCGGACGTTCCTGACCGGGAGCAACCGCTGGGGCTCCGCGATGCGCAACGTCTGGAGCGAGAACGGGAACCCGAGCCCCTCCAGGGTCTCGACCGCCTTGGAGAGCTCGGCGAGCAGCGGCTCGGTGAACGCCAGGATGTGCTCCCTTTCGCGGACGGCCGCCTGCAGACGCCGCGTCATCATCGAACGATCGAGCACCTTCCGCGGCTGCTCTTCCGCGATGACGTGGCGCCAAGGAACCAGCGCCGGCTCGAGCGTCGCTTCCCACGGAGGTTCCCGCACGAGAGCGAGGACCCTCTCCTCGAGGTCGAGCTCCTCGAACCGGGCGAGCCCACCGGCCGCTCCGAGCCACGCCGTGTAGCCGGGAAGGAGCAACTTCGTGGCGGCGCCGACGAGAATGCCGTGGAGGTCGTGTTCCGGGGCGCCCGCTGCGCCCACCGTCTCCCAGAAATGCGCGACCGTGTGCTCCGCGGACGCCGCCGGCCGCGAGCTGCCGAACGCCTGCATCGCGAATCCGGAGACGAGGGCGGCCTCTGCGAGTGCGGTCACCGCCGTCTCCGGATCGCGATCCCACGCGCGCGCGGCATCGATGGCCCGGCGCGCGGATCCGAGCGCGAAGCCGCCCAGGACGTCGCAATAGGTCTCCCCGGTAACGCTCGCCGAGAGCCGCCAGTCGAGGCTAGCGAGATACTTGGCGAGCAGATCCCCGAGCCCGGCGAGGAACAGGCGGCGCGGTGCGCGGACGAGCACTTCGAGATCGCAGACGATGACCTCGGACGGCCGCGCCGGCAAGGCGCGGTGGTAGCCGGCGACGCGAATCGCCGACCTCGCCGAGCTATAGGCGTCGACCGAAGCGGCGGTCGCGATGCACCAGTTGGGAACACCTGCGTCGAGGGACACTTTCTTCACGAGGTCGCTGACGACGCCGCTCCCCACCGCGACCAGCAAGTCGGGCGCGAGCGCCCGCACCTCGGCGGCCAGCGCACCGGCGAGCTCGACCGTCGGAACAGGAGGCGGATCGCCGGGGAGGATCCGGGAGGAGATGCTCGCGGTGCGGGTGGCCCGCTTCCAGCGCTCCCCGGCGGCGGCTTCGGTGCGCTCATCGCTGAGCACCCAGAGCGACGCTCTGGCGCCGTAGGTCCGCAGGAGGGTGCCAGCGGAGGACTCGAGCGCGTCCTCTCCGAGGATCACCTCCACCGGCGGAAGGCGGTGCACGTTGCCGCACGGGCATCCCGCGCCTCCCAAGCGGGCCTTCAGCTCGTCGAGGAATGGGTGGGAAGCGTGGCTCACGGCAGTGGGAGAGAGGGAGGAAGGCTCATCTACTACAGCTTCCCCGGCGCGCCCAGGCAATCGGGAGCGGATTACTGCCGCCGCTCGAGCTCGGCCACGAACGTCAGCACCCCGGCCCCGCCCAACTCGGGGCGTGCCAGAGGGCCGGCGCAAGCTTCGGCCGGCAGAGGCGGCGAGCTTTCCACCCGGGCGTCCACCACGTTGCCGGCACGCAATTCGATGCGGATGCGCGCGGTCGCCCGCCGCGGTTCGAATGGAGCCTGGAAGAGCGCCAGCGCGAGGCAGCGCCGAAGCGCGGGCTTGACCAGCGTGAGGAGCGCTTCGGCGCGGCCCATGGGCACGGTTCCGGTGGCTTCCGTCAGCCGCACGTCCGCCCGCCTCATCGAGCGCTCGGCGAGCCGCGCAGTCTCCAGCACGTCGGTGCCGGGGCGGCGAGACTCGATGAAATCGTTGGTGAGCCGCGCGTAGAAGCCGGAAGGCAACACCGAGCCGGGAGCGAGGTCGACGAGCTGCAAGGTCTCGGGCTCGAGCAGGGCGTCGGAGAGCCTCTTCGATCCCTGGCAGACGCCGCCGTAGCGGCGCAGCGCCGGCTCGATCTCCATCACGCAGGGTCCGGTGCGCGAGAAAAACTCGAGGCGGCCACCCATTCCGTCCAACGCGTCGAACACCGGCGGCGAGCCAAGCAGTCTCTCCGGCTCGATCTGAAAGAGCTGCCGCTCGTCCAGCCGCACGTCCGCGGACGCCGCGAGAGCGTCGGTCGTGCGTTCCCAGGCGCGGCGCAGGGCCCTCGCGGGCAGCGGGTCGACTTCGTTGCGCAGCTCGATCTCGAGCAACGCGCGCGCCAGCAATCTCTCTCGCTCGGGGCCGGTCTCGGAAAGCGGCGCCAGCGCGGAGAGGCCGCGCCGTTCCGCCTCGGCGACCAGCAGCTTGCGCCGGACCAGCGACAGAACGTGCTGCTGGATCCACCAGGGCCGATTGGCCTTGAGCCAAGGCGGCAGCCCACGCAGGCCAGCCTCGACCTCGGAGCGCGTCAGCGTGCCGCCGCGCCAGGTGGCGAGCGGGGCCACTCCGGTAACGACGGCCGCAGCCATCGGTACCGGAGTACTGGACGCCAGCGTTCCCGGCACCGCAGCCAGGGGTGGAGCTTGCAACGGGCGCAGGGACGGCGCTCGCGCTGCCGTTTGCGCCTCGTCCGCTCTCAGCCGCCGATCCGCGCCGAGGCCGACGGCGGCGAGCGTCAGCGCGCACACGCCGGCCGCCGCCCACGCCGTCCGCGGCGACCGCGGGCCGTCTCTGCGCAGGCGCCGCAACGCCACAAGCGCCTCGCGCGCCGAAGCGAACCGCTGTGAGCGCCGAGGAGCCACCATCCGGTGCAGCAGCGCACGGGCGATCGGCGCCGTTTTCAATGGCGGCAGCCTCAGCTCGGGGCCGTCCATGAACTCCCAGGGCGCCCGGCGCACCAGGAGGTGCAGCGCGGTTGCGCCGAGCGCGTACAGGTCGCAGGTGACATCCACCTGACCCGCGAGCTGCTCCGGCGGCATGTAGCCGATGGTGCCCACCAGCGTGCCGCTGTGCAGAGTGCGTTCGAGATCGCGCGCGACGCCGAAGTCGATCAGCGCCACGCTCCCGTCGCTGCGCCGGACCAGGTTGGCCGGCTTCAGATCGCGGTGGATGAGCGGCGGCTGCAGCCCATGCAGATGTCGCAGGATCTCTAGCACCTCCTCGACGAGATCCAGGACTTCGTCCTCGGTGTAGCGGCGCTCATCCATCTCCTGGAGCAGCGAGACACCCTCGAGGTAGCGATAGGCGAGGTAGAGCCTCGCCCGCGCGCCGTCCTCCTCGCGAAAGGCGTCGACGTAGGCGGGCACCCGCGGATGACGCAGCTCGCGGAGCGTTCGCGCTTCGCGGGCGAAGGCATCCAGCGCCTGTGCGTCGGGCGCGCTGGCGAAGCTCAACTCCTTCAGCACCACCCGATTGCCGTCCGGGGACTCGGCGAGAAAAGTGCGGCGGCCGCCGCTGCCTCCCAGAGCGCGCAGGATGCGGAAAGGGCCGGCGAGCGCAGGCGCGCCGCAGTTGTCGCAGCGGCGAAAGGAGAGCGCTGCCTTGCAGAGGACGCAGGCGGCGGGGAGTCTGAAGGATGTGGGTTGGAGTGCTGGTTCGGGCCCGGGGTGAGGTGCTGCTTCTGCTTCAACCTTGGGGATGGGTGCGGGAGCCGGTCTAGGGGCGGGTGCAGGGCTCGGGACGGCCTCCGCCTTGCGGGACGTGGCCAGCCGCAGCGGTACGGTGATCACGCTCGGCTTCACGCGCGCCCAAGCTTCGTCCTGGCGCGACGCCAGCAGGGCGGCGAAATGCATGGCGGCGGCGCAAGCGGCGATGATGGCGGCGTGATGGGCGGCGTCGATCAGCAGCACCGCCAGGCGCCCGTCAGGGGGTGCGACGAGCGCGAACGCCCAGAGCGGAACGGCGATCGCAAGTCCCAACCCCCAGAGCGTGCCGAAAAAGCGGCTCGGTGGCATGGGCTCTTCCGGCGTCGAGGGTTCGCTTCGGCTCCATAGCTCGCGGAGCGGGTGCTCGAAGCGCGGCTGCACCAGCCGCAGCAGCGTGAGCCGGGGCAGGACGCTGGTGCCACCGGCCAGCGCCTGGACATTGTCGTCGGCTTGCCGCAGGAAGAACGCGCCCGCCGCCACCGCGAGGAGACCGAGCAGCACGTCCGCGATACTCGGCAGCGGGCGCAGGTCCGACCCGCGGAAGACCGCCTGAAGGCAGAGCCATACGCTGTGCGCCGATTGGCCCCCGGCGACGGCGAGTGCGAGCCCGAGCATCCGCAACGCAGGTCCCAGCGTGGCGAAGCTGCGTTCCGAGTGCGCCGGACCCATCACTACGAGTCTACACTGGCGTTCCAAGCTCCCCGAGCGCGGCAGTTGCGGCACTCTGGGGAGATGTGGTGCGACCTCTCACCGCCATGTTCCACCGGAGCGACGCGTGCCCGTTTCACAACCCGCGTTCCATCTGTGAGTCGACCAACGTCAGTCCAAGGTCGAAGAGCACTACCCGAGTCATCGGACCCTTCTCCCCGGATGGTGCGCTGCCCTGCGGCTGTTGACAAGGCCAGGCAACAATGGTGGCTCAACGGCAGGCCTCGAGAGGAGGAAAGGCTTCCGCAATGAGCAAGAGAGACGGCGACCTGGACAAGCGTGAGATCCGACTTCCCGACGGCCGCCGGCTCATCTACTACAGCTTCCCCGACCCGCCCAGGCGGCCGGAGCCGCCGCCGTCCGGACCGGGAATCCCGGCGACACCTTTGAATCCCTCCCCACCAGAGAGGCACTGACGTGTCCGAGCTCCGCTGGCATCCCTTCCTGGAGCAATGGGTGATCACCGCCACCCACCGCCAGGAACGGACGATGCTTCCGCCGGCGGACTTCTGCCCGCTCTGTCCGACGGTGCCAGGCGGTTTTCCGACCGAGGTGCCGGCTCCGAGCTACGACATCGTCGTCTTCGAGAACAAGTTCCCATCCCTCCGGGCCGACCCGCCGGAGCCCGCCGTCGCGGCGACCTCCGTTTCCCCGGTGGAGCCGGCGAAGGGCATCTGCGAGGTCGTCCTCTACTCACCCAAACACCAGGACTCGCTGGCGGCGATGCCGCTGGATCGGATCCAGCACCTGGCGCGGGTCTGGAAGGATCGCTACCTGGATCTCGGCGCCAGGGACTTCGTGCGCTACGTGTTCGTCTTCGAGAACCGGGGCGAGGCGGTCGGCGTCACGCTCCACCACCCGCACGGCCAGATCTACGCCTTCCCCTTCATTCCTCCAGTCGCGGAGAAAGAGCTGGCCGCCTCGCGTCGCTTCCACGCGCAGCACGGACGCTGCCTCCAGTGCGCGAGCCTGGCGGACGAGATCAAGGACGGCCGGCGGATCGTCCTGGAGGGAGAGCGTTTCGTCGCCTACGTCCCGTTCCACGCCCGCTGGCCCTACGAGGTCACTCTGGCGCCGCGGGAACATCAAACGTCCATGGCGGAGTGGAGCGAGGCCGACATGGAAGATCTGTCGGCGGTGCTGAAAGGACTGCTGCAGAAGTACGACGCGCTCTTCGCGAAGCCGTTCCCGTACATGATGGTGGTCCACCAGGCGCCGACCGACGGAGAGGATCACCGGTACGCGCATCTGCGCTTCGAGTTCTACACACCCCACCGCGCAGCGAACCGGCTCAAGTTCCTCGCCGGCGTGGAGTCGGGCGCGGGCACCTTCATCAACGACAAGCTCCCCGAGGAGAGCGCCGCGGAGCTGCGGCGGGTAGGGCCGCCGAGCGTCGCGGCGGTGAGGACCGCGGAGAAAGCGGGTGGGATATGACGCGGAGCCGACCCATGGCGGACGTGCTCCAGTCCGCGTTCGGCGCCGGCGGCGCAGTCGTCACCGCATTCGCGCCTGGCCGCGTGAACCTCATCGGCGAGCACACCGACTACAACGAGGGGTTCGTCCTGCCGATGGCGATCGAGGCCGGAATCGAGATGGCGGCGCGCGCCCGCGCCGGCCGCGAGGTTCGCGTGCACGCCGCGGACCTGGGCGAGAGCGTTGCCTTTTCCGTCGGCGAGCCGATCCGCCCCGACCCGGACCATCGCTGGAGCAACTACGTCCGCGGCGTCCTCTGGGCGCTGGGCCGCTCCGGGGTCGCGCTTTCGGGGATGGACGTCGCGTTCGGCGGGAACCTGCCGCAGGGGGCAGGCCTCTCCTCGTCCGCCGCGCTCGAGGTGGCGACCGGGATCGCCGCCCGGGCGCTCCTCGGCTTCGCGATGGACGTCCCGCGGCTCGCGCGCATCTGCCAGGAATCGGAGAACGAGTTCGTCGGGGTGAAGGTCGGCATCATGGACCCTTTCGTCTCGCTCGCGGCGCGGGCGGGACACGCGGTCTTCCTCGATTGCCGCACGCTCGCGTCCGAGCAGGTGCCGCTCGCGCTCGGCGAGTACCTGATCGCGATCTGCGACAGCGGCGTGAAGCACGCGCTGGTCGCATCGGAGTACAACCTCCGGCGTCGCCAGTGCGCGGCGGGCGTCGAGGCGCTGCGCGCGCGCTACCCCGGGATCCGGGCCTTGCGCGACGCCTCGCTCGATGAGCACGAGGCCTGCCGCGCCGAGCTCGACGAGGTGGTGTATCGGCGCTGCCGCCACGTCGTCACCGAGAATGCGCGCGTCCTCGAGTCGAAAGCGGCGCTCGGCAAAGGCGACCTTCGCCGCTTCGGCGAGCTCATGGACGCATCGCACGCATCTCTGCGGGACGACTACGAGGTGAGCTGCGAAGAGGTCGACCTGCTCGTGGATCTCGCGCGGCGGCGCCCGGGTGTGCTCGGTGCGCGCATCACGGGTGGCGGCTTTGGTGGGTGCACCGTGAACCTGGTCCAACGCGGCGCCGTCGATTCGCTCCGGGAGGAGGTGCTCGGCGAGTACCGGCGGCGGACGGGCATCGGCGCGCGGCTCCACCTGAGCGACGCCGCGGATGGCGCGCGGCTGCGGCAATGAACGAGAATCATCAGGGCGCGCGCTTCAGGCGTGCGGACGGGGGAACGACATGAGCGCCGAGGCGGCCGTGGTCCAGGTAGAGACTGCAGGCAACCCGCCGGCATCTCCAGCGTCGCCGGCGCAACCGCGCCTCCTCCCGGTCGACCTGGTGCGCGGCTTCGTGATGGTGGTCATGGCCATCGATCACGTGCGCGACATGCTTGGCGCCGCGCGCTTCAATCCGACCGACCTGACGCAGACCACGCCTGCGCTTTTCTTCACCCGCTTGATCACGCACTTGTGCGCGCCTGCCTTCATCCTTCTGGCCGGCGCCGGCGCATTCCTCTCCCGCAAGCCGCGCGGTGCGCTCTCACGTTTCCTTCTCATGCGCGGGCTCTGGCTCATCGTCGTCGAGGTGACCGTGGTGAAGTTCGGGTGGGCGTTCAATCTCGATCCGTACCAGACCATCCTTCAGGTCATCTGGGCCATCGGCTGGTCGATGATCGCGCTCGCAGGGTTGGTGTGGCTGCCGCTACCGATCGTGGGATCGTTCGGGGCCGCGATGATCGCCTCGCACAACCTGTTCGATGGAATCGCAGCCGGCCCGCTCATCCGCGGTACGCCTCCCGTCTTCGTAGGAACGCTCCGCGATTGCCTGGTGAGCTTCCTTCACCAGTTCAACCCGCCCATCATCTACCCGGTGATCCCGTGGATCGGGGTGATCGCGGTCGGCTATGCGCTGGGTCCGGTCCTGCTCCTCGAACCCGCCCGGCGCAGGCGGGCGCTGATCGCGCTCGGCTCGGCCCTTTGCATCGGGTTCCTCCTGGTGCGCGGGCTGAACGGCTATGGAGATCCGCAGCCGTGGGCCTCTCAACGCAGCTCGCTGTTCACCGCGATGTCCTTCCTCAACACCACCAAGTACCCGCCTTCGCTCGATTACCTGCTCATGACGCTGGGCCCGATTCTTCTCCTGCTTGCCGCGGCGGAAAAGCTGCGGGGTCCGCTAGCCGCCGCACTGGCGGTCTTCGGGCGCGTGCCTTTCTTCTTCTACGTGCTGCACCTCTACCTGATCCACGCGGCAGCTTTGGCGCTGGGAATCTGGACCGGAATCGGAGTGAAGCCGCTTCTGATCAACTGGCCGGGCTTCCCCAGGTCGTTCGGCATCCCGCTCGCCGGCGTCTATCTGGCCTGGCTCCTGGTCCTGGTGGCGCTCTACCCGGCATGCCGCTGGTTCGCGCGCGTCAAGGCGACGCGGCGCGACTGGTGGTTGGGCTATCTTTGATTCAACCGACATCGCGACGCACTGACTTCATTCAACCTTGGGGTTGAGTGTGGGCAGATGTGCACATGGTGATCGTCCGGGCGCGGATCAAGCGACGGAAGTGGCGGCGGTCTCGACGAAGTGGACACGTTTGCCTCCGCCGGCGAACGTCCGCATGTGGACGGGCCACGACGATTTCACCGTCCATGAACGAAAATGTCCGGGCCGATCTTTTCCGGGCCGGTTATCGTCGTCCGCTGCCGCGAACGCCATCGAGTGCGCGATGGATGCGTACTGGTCTGGTCATTGCAGTGAACGGTGCCGGCGGGCACTCCAACGCGGAGGCATGATGATCGAGGAAGAACGACAGATGCGCCCGGGGTCCGAGGTCCACCTCGACGAGTGGGTGACGCCGGAGATCGCGGACGAGCACGGTTACATCCGCGCAGGCAAGGTACTGGAGTGGATGGATGTGGTCGGCGTGCTCGCGGCCACGCGGCACTGCCGGAGCCCCGTCGTCACCGCCTCGATCGATGGGATGGAGCTGCAGAAGCCCATCCGCGTCGGTGAGCGCCTGGCCATGACGGCTTCGGTCGCGTTCACTTCCCCGCGGAGCATCGGCGTCTCGGTTGCGATGCGGCATGGGGCGCCGGATGACGCGACGCCTCCCAGCTCGGTGGCCGGTTACATGACCTTCGTGGCGCTCGACGACGAGGGCAAGCCGCTGCCCGTCCCGCAGTTCCAGCCGGAAACGCCCGCCGAGGTGGCCCGGTTTCGCGAAGGCCGGCTCCGCAGCGAGTTCCGCAAGAAGATGCTCTCCGGCCAGCTGCCGGATCTGGATGCCGCGAATGCGCCCGCGCCGGAGAATCCGCTGTTCATCCGCGAGCTGTTGAAGCTCCTGCCGCGCTCCCTCCAGCTCCCGTTCGAGCGGGGGCGTGCCGCCGGAGAGCGGCACCCGCATCCCTCGTACGTGCACAAGATCGAGCCCATCCGCGGAGGGAAGCTGAACTTTCACGGCACGCTGTACGGCGGCACGCTGATGCGTTGGATCGAGTCCAGCGCGCAGCTCTCCGCGCGATCGCATCTGCACGGCAAGCCCGTCAGGCTGGTCGGCTTGCACGGACTGACGTTCATCCGTCCTGTCGCGCGGCACGTGTTCATCCACGTGCGCTCCGCGATCGCGCACACGGCGCCGGACTCGCTCACGGCGCTGGTGAACGTCCACGCCGAGGACCCCACGGCTGGGAGCCAGACGGAGACGCTGCGGGCGTTCCTCACCTATGCGCCGGTGGCCGCGAACGGCGCTGGAGCGCCGGCGATCTGCGCGCTCGAATGCGTGGGCGACGAGGAGCTCGGCCTGTTCAAGGAGGTAGAGCACCGCCTGGCCTTGCAGCGCACCCTGCGCGACGGCTCCGCGGGCGCGATGACCGTGCCGCGTGCGACAGACGTTGCCTTTCGGGAGACGAGATGAGCCGACACCCGGAGGCAGGATCGCCGGAGCCGGTCGGCTTGGACCTGAATGTCCGCTCCACACCCGGGAAAGCAGTCGCCTGACTCTAGCGGCGCAGCAACGCGAATCCGACGAAGTCGTACGCACCGGATCGATCGGCGACGAAAACGTCTCCGGACCGCGCCGCGGCCCAAGCCGCAAACTGGCAGTTCTCCTCTAGCGAGAGCTGCTCGGTCGTGTATTCAGGATCGGCAAAGACATTGCACTAGATCCGCATGAAAGCTCCCACTGAGGTGCAACGTGTCGGACAATCTGCCTCCAAAGAACTCCGCGTCGATGCCATCGATGGCGCCCGACTACTCTGCCGGCGTCCGAATCCTGGCGCGTTCCTTCTACAAGGAGCTGCGCTCCAGCGGCTATACACCCAAGCACCTGCTCGCCCTCTCCACCGAGCTGATCGAGCTGATCACGCTCGACCTGCAGAAGGCCGATGCCCTGTAGCTCCGCCCCTTCGATGACGAAAGCGTCGAAAGCGACGTCGGCGGCCACAACTTCGTCGGATACCGCCCGCGTGCCGCTCCGCACCTGATCGTCGCCGTACCCTCGATCAAGACTCCGGCAGGCGTTCCCGGGTACATAGCTGCGATGGCCGGCTACTCGGGAACGCCCCTGCCGCGGAAGCTTGGCATCCGGGAGCATTCCCGAGTGCGCCTCCTCGCCGCGCCCGAAGGGTTTGCGCACTCGCTCGGCGTGGTTCCTCGGGCGCGCGGCGAGGCCGACGTGATCGTGGCGTTCTTCACTTCGCGGGCCCGGCTGGCGAAGGAGTTCGGCGGGCTGCGCGCTGCGCTCGATCCGGCCGGCGGCCTTTGGATCGCATGGCCCAAGAGAGCTTCCGGCGTGGCCACCGACCTCGATGAGAACATCGTCCGCGAGATCGGTCTCGGCGAGCGCCTCGTCGACAACAAGGTCTGCGCGATCGACGACGTCTGGTCCGGCCTGCGCTTCGTCGTGCGCGTGAAGGATCGCTGACCGCGTCAACACGGCCTGCGTTACGGAGATCGAATAATGAAAAGCGAACGGATCAAGGCGTCGTGGGCGCTGCGGCCACCGAGCCGCAGGTGCCCGGTCCCGAGGCGCCTTTGAGATCCTAGGAGACTCTCGCCGGTGACGCGTGTCAGGGGCGCATCATCGCGAAATCAATCATGAAGTCTCGAGGACATCGGCCCGTGCGCCGGCGCTTGTCCTGTCATCTTGCGGCCCGTCGGTCTGCATGCATTGCGTCAGGGGTCTCCAGACGGCTCCCTCGACTAATCCGTTCGTCTTATGCGAAAGTCCGCGCCCTCGAAGCACCAGCAGAAGGCCAGCCTGCCGCCTGAGCGAGGGTCGACATGTCCAGGAACACGCCGCGGATCGATCGCCGTGCCTTCCTCCGGCTGGGCGCGGGTGCGCTCGGCGCGGCCGCGCTGGGTCCGGGAACCCTGCTGGCGGCGGAGTCCGACGACGAGCAGAAGCTCTACGCGGAAGCGAAGAAAGAGGGGAAGGTCGTCTGGTGGACCTCCCACTATCAGCTGAGCGCCGCGGAAGCAGTGCGGGACGCGTTCAAGGCCAAGTATCCCGGCGTTGACGTCGAGTTCATCCGGCAGACTGCCCAGGTCATCTTCCAGCGGCTCTCGCAGAACCTCAAGGCGGGTGTGAAGGAGCTGGACGTCTTCGCCAGCACCGACGAGTCGCATTACCTCAAGCTCAAGAGCCAGGGCGTGCTGGCGCCGCATACGCCCCTGGGAGTGAACCACTTGCCGAAGGCATTCCAGAACATCGACCCGGACAATACGTACCATCTGGGAGCGCTGGCCTTCGTCATCATCAACCATCACCCCTCGGTCTCCCCGGGTCCGCAGAAGTGGACCGATCTGGAGGATCCCAAGTGGCAGGGGCAGATCACGCTCGGCCATCCCGGCTTCTCCGGCTACGTCGGGAACTGGGTGATCGCCATGTGGGACAAGTACGGATGGGACTACTTCACCAAGCTCGCGAAGAACAAGCCGAAGATCGGCCGGTCGATCTTCGACACCGTGACGGACATCGTCGGTGGCGAGCGCAAGGTGGGCGCAGGGCCGGAGAACCAGTCGCTGGAGAGCAAGGCCAAGGGCAATCCCATCGAGATCAAATTTCCCTCGGACGACGCGGTGCTGGTCGTCTCGCCGGTGGCCATCCTGAAGGACGCTCCGCATCCGAGCGCCGGCCGGCTCTTCGAGAGCTTCTTCTACACGCGGGAGTATTCGCAAGCGATCGCGAAGAGCTTCAACTACCCGCTGCGTTCCGACGTGCCGGCGCCGACCGGGATCCCGATCGAGAAGTTGAAGTACTACCGGAACAAGGCGGAACGTCTGGACAAGGGCATCCCCGAGGCCATCGAGAAGTGGCGCGAAACGTTCGGAGTGTGAAGTGGCCGAAGGCGTAGGATCGGCGAAGACCGTCCCTGCGCTGCCGGTCCGCAGCCGGAGGCTCGACGTCAGCGCCGCGGTATTCGGGATCGCGGCGGTGATCCTGCTCTTCATGGTGATCGTGCCGCTGGGCTGGATCTTCGTGGCCAGCGTACACAGCGACGTTGACGAGACGCTGACCCTCTCCAACTTCGTCAAGGCCTTCACGCGCTCGATCTATCTCACGCCGATCCGGAATTCGCTGGTCCTGGCCACGGCGGCGGCGGCGATCGCCACCTTGTTCGGGACGGTGCTCAGTTGGGCGGTCAGCCGCACGGACATGCCGGGCAGGAACCTGATCCGGATCATGGTCTTCGCGGCCTTCGCGACGCCGTCGTTTCTCGGCGCGACTGCCTGGATCTTCCTCGCCGCGCCCAATTCGGGCTGGCTGAACAAGATCTGGATCGCGCTCACCGGCGCTGAGCGGGGTCCCTTCAACATCTACTCGCTGGAAGGCGCGATCTTCGTCATCGCGCTGTATAGCTTTCCGTACACGTTTTCCTTTGCTTCCAGCGCGCTCGAGTTGCTCCCCTCCGACATGGAGCGCGCCGCGGCGCTGCTGGGCGCGCGCTGGCCCCGTATCACCTGGCGCATCACGCTCCCAATGGTCCGGCCGGCCATCCTCGCAGGCGCGCTACTCTCCTTTCTCGAGGCCATCGCCGAGTTCGGCACCCCCGCTTTCCTGCTCATCCCCGCCGGGAAGCAGGTGATCACCACGCAGCTCTACATGTTCTTCCAGTATCCCAGCCGGCCGAATCTCGCCGCCGCGTACGCCGTTCCGCTGCTGGTGGTGACCGCGGGGCTCTTCCTGCTCCAGCAGCGGCTCCTCAAGCGCGGCCGCTTCACCGCGGTGGGCGGGAAGGGCGGCGTCCGCGAGCCCTTCCGGCTGGGCGGCTGGCGATGGCCGTTGCTCGGCATCTGCCTGATCCCCACGGTCTGTTCCCTAGTCCTGCCCTACGGCGCGCTGCTCTTGACCTCCGTGTCCCGAGCCTGGGGCCGCGGGCCAGTCCCGGGAAACCTGACCGCGCACTGGTACAAGTGGGCGCTGGTCGAGAACCCGGCGGCGCGCGCAGCCATCGTCCATAGCCTCACGTACGCGGCGGCCGCGGCGACGATCGCGACCGTGATCGCTCTCTTCACTGCCTATGTCGCGCAGCGAAGGCTGCTCCCCGGCGCCCGCGCGCTGGCGTTCATCGCCATGGCGCCGTTCGTGGTGCCCGGGATCATCCTCGCGATCGGGTTTTTCTCGGCCTATGCCCGGCCGCCGCTGGTGCTCTATGGAACGGCCTGGATGCTGATCGTCGCCTTTGCCACCCGCTTCTTGCCCATCGCGTACTCCGGCAGCGAGTCCGCCCTGCGCAGCATCGATGTCGAGTTGGAGAACGCGGCCCGGACGCTGGGCTCGACCACCTTGCGCACTTTCGGGAGGATCACGTTCCCCTTGCTGCGCCGGAGCGTCGTCGCCACCTGGCTGACCGCCTTCATCCCCTCGCTGCGGGAGCTGAGCTCCGCCGTCTTTCTCTTCACCCCTTCGACCGCGGTGATCACCAACGTCATTTTCGACCTGTCGGACGCGGGGAACTTCGAGCCGGTGTCCGCGTTGGGTGTCCTGATGATGGCGCTGACCTTCGCGCTGATCGCGGTGGCCTACCGCTTGTTCGGCCGGACGGTGCTATTTTCCCGGGCTCGGGGGTAGGCCCCGGCCGCCCGGCGTGGCTCGGCGGGTGCATGTTGCGGATAGACATCGTGGGTCATGACTAAGTTCTAGGAGCGACATGGCACGGATCCGACTGGTCGACGTGAAGAAGGACTTCGGCGGCGTGCCGGCGCTGCGCGGGATCAACCTGACGGTCGAGCACGGCGAGTTGCTCGCCATCCTGGGGCCGTCCGGATGCGGCAAGAGCACCACCATGCAGCTCCTGGCGGGTTTTCTCGCTCCAAACTCGGGCGAGATCTGGTCCGATGATCGCCTGCTCTCCAGCCCTCGAGGCATCGTCCCGCCCGAACGCCGGCGGATGTCCCTGGTGTTCCAGAGCTATGCGGTCTGGCCGCACATGACCGTCTTCGAGAACATCGCCTTCGGCCTGCAGCTGCGAAAGCTCCTCAAGCACGAGATCGGCGAGCGGGTGCAGCGCATCCTCGACATCGTCAACCTGACCGGCTTCGAAAGGCGATACCCCCACGAGCTTTCCGGCGGACAGCAGCAGCGGGTGGCGCTGGCGCGCGCCTTGGTGGTCGAGCCGGAGACCCTTCTCCTCGACGAGCCGCTTTCCAACCTGGACGCGAACCTGCGCGAGCAGATGCGCTTCGAGATCCGCCGCATCCACGAGCGAACCCGGGTGGCGACCATCTACGTGACGCACGATCAAGCGGAGGCGATGGTGATCGCCGACCGGATCGCGGTGATGAACAAGGGCGTGATCGAGCAGATTGGGACGCCTCACGACATGTACGAGCATCCCCACTCACGCTTCGTCGCTTCCTTCATGGGCGGGGCGAATTGCCTGAGGGCGAACGTCCTCGAGCCCGGGCTGGTACGCTGCGGAGACGTCCAGGTTCGCGCCGCGGAGAGCGAAGGCTTCCGCGCCGGCGACGAGGTGGTGCTTTGCATCCGGCCGCACGCGGTGCGCGTGCATCGGGTGCCCAATGGGATGGGGCGCAGAGAGAACCTGGCCGACGGGCGGCTGCTCCAGCAGGCGTATCTGGGGGATTTCCAGGACCTGCGCATCGCGCTCACCGGCGGAACGCAGCTGCGCGCGCTGACGCCCGCCGGCCCTGCTTTCGAGGGCGGCGAGGCGGTCATGGTCGAGCTGCCCCAGCAAGCCTGTCACCTGCTGCCGACCTGACCCCTCAGTGCGCGCGCTCGGGATCGCGCTCGCTTCCGGCATCGCCGGGGGCAACTCGTTCCAGAACGAGTTCAATGATCAACAACTCGAACGCAGGCTGGCGTCAGCTGCAGTGAGCAGCCGCGAACGCGGTCCAGTTCGCCCGCGCGGTGTCGCAGGCTGCGCGGTCCGCAGGCTCCGGGAACACGAGCGAGTGCAGCGTACCGGCTGGACTGCGGCAGAGGCATTGAAAGTACGGCGCGGCGACCGCCTCGCCGGGAGGACAGGGGCCGCCGTCGCACAGGAATTCGATGCCGCTGCTGAACGCGCCCCTGCAGGGCACGTGACACTCCTCGTATCCAGACCCGCTGCACCCGGCCATCAGCAGGAAAAGCGCGACAAGCACGGAGCGCATGCTCCGCGAGTCTAAGCACGGCGATGAATTGAAAGCCACCTCGGAGCGGGTTCCCAGTCTCAAAGCCAGACGCGGAAGAAGTAGAAGAAGCGCTCCCGAAGCTTGCTCCAGGCGCCACGCTTGCGGAACTCTTCCGGGTCCACCTGCTCGCACGACTCCAGGTCGTCGCGGAACTTCTCCTCGAGCTGCTCGGCAAGCCGCTCGTCGAGCACCTCCAGCGTCACTTCCCAGTTGTACAGGAGGCTGCGAGAGTCGAGGTTGTACGAGCCAACGGTGGACCAGACCCCGTCGATCGTCAGCGTCTTGGCGTGCAGCATCCCGGGCAGCCACTCGAAGATGCGAACACCGGCCTTGAGCAGCGAGGTCCAGGTGGCGCGGGAAGCGTGGGCCAGGCCGGGGATGTCGCTGTGCCGCGGGACGATCACCCGCACGTCCACTCCGCGCCGCGCCGCGCGCTTGAGCGTGCCGCGGAGCGCGCGGTTGGGGATGAAGTACGCCGCCTCGATCCAGATGCGCTCGCCGGCCATCGCCATCGCGTGCTGGAGGTGGTGCTGCACGAGCCGCCGACCCATGTAGCGGCCCACCGCCAGCGCCTGGACGCGGGTCGTCGATCCGTGGATCGCGAGCGGCTCCGGAATCCGCCGCGTGGCCGCAGGGAGGGCGGGGTCCCAGTTCTCGGGCTCGGCATAGTTCCAGGAGACCTCGAACAGCCGCTGCAGCTCGCGCAAGACGGGACCCTCGATCTCCGCGTGCACGTCGTGCCATCCCCGGCCGCCCCAGGACACCGGCGCGTAGTCGTCGCCGAGGTTGATGCCGCCGGCGAAGGCGACGCGCCCGTCCACGATCAAGAGCTTCCGGTGATCGCGCACCTGCCAGCCCCAGCGCCGCCGCCAGGGACCGACCGGATGGAAGACGGAGAGCAGGACCCCGGCGGACTTCATCCTCGCCACGTCGTTCCCGGAGAATCCGAAGGAGCCCGCCCCATCGATGATGCAGCGCACCCGCACGCCTTCCTGTGCCTTGATGCAGACCGCGTCGACGAACCGGCGGCCGTTCGCGTCGCTCGACCAGATGTATGTCTCGAGCAGGATCTCCGTGCGCGCCAGGGCGAGCGCGTCCAGCATCGCCGGGTACGCCTGCGCTCCTCCGAACAGCCAATGCACACGGTGGCCGGGCAGCATCCGCTGGGGCGTCAGGGACAAGCGTTGCGGCTCCGGCGGAGCCGTCGAAAGAAGAGCGGTGCTCAAGGCCCGGCGATTCTACCCGGATGACGCCAAGGCATGTTCCAGCCTCAGGCCGGTGTCCACCTCGATACGCGCAGCGTCCCGCATCCCGGCCGGAAGGGGGAAGCCGAAGTCGCGCAGGTGGACAACGATCGTGGCGTGACCGAAGGTCATGGCGTTCAAGCGCGCAAGCACCAGCGTGATCCGGACCGGCTGCGCGACTCCCCGGATGGTGAGCGTCCCCTCCAGCTCGAGCGACCCATCCGTCGCGGCGCCCGTTCCCACCAGATCGAAGAGCAGCTCGCCGTCGCGAGGCACGCGCCGAGCCTGGCTCGCGCTCCCGGCGACGAGTGATTCGAGCGGCATCCGCAGCTCCACGCGGACGGCGCCATCCTCCTGCTCCAGCAGCCTGCCGGTCACGCGGTGGGAGAATGCGGAAAAGGGAGGGCCATCGACGGTGAGCAGCGCCTGGCCCGGGTCGACTGCCCAGGTTGCTTCCGCCCGTACAGCCGCGGCGGCGAGCCAGATCGAGAGTAGCAGGCGCAGGCTCATGTGATGCGTTCACTCTACCGCGAGATTCGCCGGCGCCGTCAGCGGTGATTGAAATAGTTCAGCGCTATTGCAATCGCCTTCCGGGAGGGCATCGTGAGTCCGTAGAGCGCCAGCGCTCCCAGCACGAGACCCACGCGATAAGTGGAGAGATTTTTCGGCGGCATCGCGATCAGGACGATGAACATCATGCCGGTGAGGAAGGCGGTGCTCAGGTACATGAATGCGAGCGATTCCCCGGCCGGGTCGTACTGCAGCCCACAGCTCGGACACCGCGCGTACTCGGTGTACGTCCACCAGCGGCGGAAGATGGGTCCCACGCCGCAGCGCGGGCACTTCATCCGCAGGCCGCGCCAGAAGATCTGGCGCGCCCCCGGCCTCACACGATCCCCAGGATCTGCCGCACGCTGCGACGGACAGTTTGCATCATGCAGGCAGACTAGTCGTCCTTCTCTCCCCTGAGCAACGCGAGGTCGATGAAGTCGCCCATCGCCTTGTAGCCGGCATCGTTCGGGTGCAGGTGATCCCCGCTATCGTACTGTGGGAGGAAGAAAGTCGGGTTCGCCGGGTCTCGCGTGAGCACGTCGAATTCGATGACGCCATCGAACGCTCCTGCCGTTCGAATCCAGGCGTTCACCGCCTGGCGGTTGTCCTCGCGCGTGCCGGTCGAGCCGGCCGGAGTCAACGTCGCGGCGTAGATCTTCAGCCCCTTCTCGTGGGCGCGCTCGGCCAGTTGGTGGAGCCCGGCGATGATCAGATCCGCCTGGAACACCGTGCGAGAGGAGTCGTTGATCCCCTCCAACACGATCGCGTGCGTCGCTCCTGCCTGCGCGAGTACGTCTCGATCGAATCGTGCCTGCGCGTTGACTCCAGCCCCGTCCGAGATGACGCGGTTGCCGCTGATCCCCATGTTGAGGACGCCCATCTTGTGTTTACCGCGGCCGGCGAGCAGCCGTCTGGCCAGCTCATTTGGCCAGCGGCTGTTCGTGTCCGGCGTCGAGCGCGTGCCATCGGTGATCGAATCTCCCAGCGTCACCACCGCGCCCGTGCCGCGCGATGCCATCAAGTCGACGCCCATGATGAAGTTCGACGCCAGCGTGGTGGAAAACACGGGAAACGCGACGTCCCCCGTGTGATCGCCGGTCCCCGCTGCCGCGATGTACGACGTCTGCAGCCCCGTGGTGTGGCCGGTCACCGGCGTCGTCGCGCTGGCCGCGATCGTCCCAGGCAGGTAGATGCTGATCGCCAGGTCGCCGAGGGCGGGTGCCGCGAGGTGCACCGGATCCGAGATGACGTATGCGCCGGGAGCGATCGTGATCGACCTGTTCCCCTCGAACGTGAGCTCGCGGTCGGAGCTCGCTACGATATCCTCGCCCGTGTCCCGGATCGCCAGATGCGCGGCGCCGATGACCAACGGCTGGGTGCCAAAACTGTTCGTCAGCCTGACCCGCGCCTGCGAACCTCCCAGGCTCGTGCGCACCACCTGCCGGAGGCTCTGGTCGCTGAAGGCAACCCCCGAGGTGCGGGACAGCGGAGCAGTGCTCCAGGTGCCCACCCAGTGCTGATCGTCATTGTCCCGATCAGCGACGGCAGAGGCCGGACCGAGCGCAGCGAACGCGAAGAACGCCGCGAGACCTGCTCGCAGCAGCCCGCGGCGGCTCAGCGAATTGACCCGCAACGACGCACCGGTGATCGCCATGGTCATCCCTTTCGCTCCAAGTGGTGCTGCCTCGCACGCCGATATCGCGAGCGGACGGTTAGACCCAGGGCTGTTGCGATATCAAGGAGCGCCGAGTCATCAGCGGCGCGCCCTGGTCGGTGTCGCGAGCAAACCGCAATCAAGTCGCCGGAGAGCGCCATTGTTTCAGATCGTGTCGCCGCAAAAGCGAGGAAATTCGTGCAGCATGGAGACCACGCAGCAGGCGCAGGCTGCGCGAGTCCAAAGCGATTCGTTTTAGCGGCGGACAGTTTACCCCTGCCGCGGTGCGTCTCCCTGTGGAGCGGCGCTCCTTGATGCCCGCGGTCTCGTCACGCGGGATTCGCGCATCTGCCTGGCGGGAGAGCGAGCCCCTGGCCTGGCAGCGAAGAGAGGTTCCCACTTGTCACCCACCTGAAAGATTCAAAACGTTGGCCGGACACGCGCCGGCACGAGTGCCGGCCAGGAGGTTCAAACGTGCGCCTGCGCTCCGCCGTCTTGGCCGCCGCCATGGCCGCTCTCGCGGCGTGCGGCAACAGCGATCACCCATCCGGAGGCTCGGGCAGCGGCGGCGGGACGGTGACCCTGCACATCGACACGAAGGGCAACGGGCTCGTCAGTAGCGCGGGGATGGATTGCCGCGGCACCTGCGGACAGTCCTACTCGACGGGTTCGACCGTGCACCTCGTCGCGTTGCCCGACTCCGGGAACGTGTTCTCCGGCTGGAGCGGCGCCTGCAGAGGGACCTCGACGACCTGCGATCTGACGCTCACGGCCGACACCGGCGTGAGCGCGAGCTTCTCCGTGCCACCGCCGGCCACGCACAAGCTCACGATGGCGCTCGACGGCCAGGGCCGCGTGACGTCGAATCCATCGGGGCTCGATTGCAGCGGCGCGACGTGCTCGTCGGACTTCGCCACCGGCACGACGGTCGCGCTCACCGCCGCACCCTCTTCGGGCTGGACGTTCGGTGGGTGGTCCGGCGCCTGCTACGGAAAAGACACCTGCTCGGTCAAGCTCGATGGGGACGTGCAGGTCGGCGCGCGCTTCGACGCGCCTCCGCCTCCACCTGCGGACGCGCACATCATCCTCGCGGTGAACGGCCCGGGCCAGGTCAGCGGAGCCGGGCTGAGCTGCGGCAGCGGCGCGACGACCTGCGATACGAAGGTTTCCGCCGGCAGCTCGCAGACGCTGAAGGCATGGCCCGGGAGCCAGGCGCGATTCATCAGCTGGGCGGGGGCGTGCAGCGGCTCGGACCCCTCGTGCACGTTCACCGCGAATGGCGAGGTCCGGATCACGGCGAACTTCGAGTACGAGCTCAGCACGCTGGTAGCGAACGACGGCACCAACCTGCCGACCTTCGCGATCAACTCGACCGATCTCTTCTATAGCCGCTACACCAACGCGGACGGGAACACCGTGTGGGCCGTCTCGAAGACGGGCGGGACGCCGCGCCGCCTCGGCGGAGGGTCCGCGCGGTTCATGGTCGCGGACGACGGCTACCTGTACTGGGCCGACTACTACTCGATCTACTCGGTCCCCGTGGGCGGTGGCTCACCGTCGCAAATCTTCTCCGGCGCGAACGGCATCGGGCGGCTCGCGCTCGACGAGACGGGTGCGCTCTACTGGACCTCGAACGTCTGGCAGTCCGGGCAGGCGAAGGCGTCAGTCCACCGCATGCAGAACCGGACCGAGAGCACCCTCGCGGACAATCTGCGGCTGAGCGAGGGCGTCGCCGTAGACAGCAAGTACGTCTATTTCGGCACCTCCGACAACAACACCTCGACGGGCGCGCTGCGCCGCGTACCGCGCGGCGGCGGAAACGTCGAGGACGTCGTCTCCTGCGGCCCGTACTGCGTGGTGATGTCGATCAAGACGGACTTCGAGCGCATCTACCTCCGCAACAACTCCGGCCAGGCCTACGCGGTGCCGAAGTCGAATCCGTCGCTGGTGCTGCTCTCCGCCGGGAACGCCTCGAACAACGCCTACACCTCGCAGCCGGACATCGACGCGAATGCCTCTGTCGTCTTCTGGAATTGGGTGAGCTACGGCTCGAATCCGACCAACGGAATCTTCCGGGCGAACCCCGACGGCACGGGCTTCAAGGCGGTCGATTCGGGTCAGGATGCCAGCTGGTACGGGCCGCGCGTGGACGATACGGCAATCTTCTACTACCACGCCGGTGCATTGCTGAAGCGATTGAAGTAATCCGCACGCACCAGGCAACTGATCTGCAAGGGATCGTATGTAGCGGCGGACAGTTTACCCCTGCCGCGGTGCGTCTCCCTGTGGAGCACCGGCATAAAGCAACTGCCGCAGCACGTAGAGAAGAATGCCTCCGTGCCGGTAGTACTCGACCTCGATCGGGGTATCGATCCGCAGCGTCACCGGGACGTCCTGCGCCGCTCCGTTCGCCCGGCGGATGGTGAGCAACGCATCCTGCCGCGGCACGGGCCCGTTCTCCAGCCCGGAGAGATCGAACGTCTCGGTGCCGTCCAGCTTGAGGGTCGCCGCGTCCGTGCCTTCTTTGAACTGGCAGGGGAGGACGCCCATCATCACGAGATTGCTGCGGTGGATGCGCTCGAAGCTCTTGGCGATCACCGCGCGTACGCCCAGCAGCCGCGTGCCCTTCGCCGCCCAGTCGCGCGACGAGCCGGTGCCGTACTCGTGCCCGGCGAAGATCATCAGGGGCGTGCCACGCTTCTGGTACTCGATCGCCGCGTCGTAGATGGGCATCACCTTGCCGTCCACCACCGTGACTCCGCCTTCCACGCCCGGCACCATGAGATTCTTGATGCGCACGTTCGCGAAGGTGCCGCGGACCATCACTTCGTGGTTGCCGCGCCGCGCGCCGTAGGAGTTGAAGTCATCCGGCGGAACGCCCTGGGCGATGAGATATTTGCCGGCGGGGCTGGTCGGCTTGATCGCCCCGGCGGGAGAGATGTGATCGGTGGTCACGGAGTCGCCGAAGATCGCCAGCGCCCTCGCCGCCCGGATGCCGGTCCGCTGGTCGGGACGCGGCGCGAAGTTTTCGAAATAGGGCGGCTCCCGGATGTACGTGCTCTTCGGATCCCACTGGTACACCAGGCCCGACGGGGCGGTGATCTCCAGCCATTCGGGGGTCTCGCGCGAGAGATCGCCGCCGTAGTTCTGGAGGTACAGCTTCGTGTCCGCAGCCGCTCCCAGGGCCTCGTTCATCTCCTCCGTCGTCGGCCAGATGTCGCGCAGGTAGACAGGCTTGCCGTCGCGGCCAAGGCCGACGGGATCCTTGTCCAAGTCGATGTCCACCCGGCCGGCGATGGCGAACGCAACCACCAGAGGTGGCGACATGAGGAAGTTCGCCTTGATGCTCTGGTGGACGCGCGCCTCGAAGTTGCGGTTGCCGGAGAGCACGCTGGCGGCGATCAGGTCGTGCTTGTTCACCAATTGCTCGACGTGCGGCTCGAGCGGGCCTGAGTTGCCGATGCAAGTGGTGCAGCCGTATCCCACGGTGCTGAAGCCGAGCTTGTCCAGGTAGGGCTGAAGGCCGGTCTTTTCAAGGTAGCGTGAGACCACGCGCGACCCCGGCGCCAGCGAGGTCTTCACCTCGGGCCGGACTTGGAGACCCTTCTCCACCGCTTTCTTCGCGACGATACCCGCGGCCAGCATCACCGACGGATTGCTGGTGTTGGTGCAGGAGGTGATCGCGGCGATGAGCACGTCGCCGTGCCCGATGTCCACCGGCACCTTCATATGGTGGACTTCCTGGGCGGGCACCCGGTCGGGCGTGGGCCGGTTGGTCATCATCTCCGCTTCGGTGAGCGGGTTCGTGTTCTTCGAGGTGAGACCGGTCCGGACCGCTTCCGGGACCGTCTCCGGCGCCTGCTCACCGCCGCCGGTCACGTGCGGGACGGGCTGGAGGGGCTCGACGATCTGGTGGTAGCGCTTTCCTACCTCCTCCTTCGCCTTGCCGTATCCGGTCGGCGAGGGCTCCTGGAGGAGCTTGGAGAACACTTCCTTGAGCTTCGGCAGCTCGATGCGATCCTGCGGTCGCTTGGGGCCGGCGACGCTGGGCTTCACGCTCGCCAGATCCAGCTCGAGGACCTGGGTGTAATCGCACTGGCCCTTTTTCGGGATCCCGAACATCTGCTGCGCCTGGAAGTATGCGCGCACCGCGTCCACCTTCGCCTTGGGCCGGCCGGTCGCGAGAAGGTACTGGCAGGACAGCTCGTCGACCGGGAAGTACCCCATGGTGGCGCCGTACTCGGGCGCCATGTTGGCGATGGTCGCGCGCTCCGGGACCCCGAGGTTCGACGCTCCCTCGCCGAAGAACTCGACGAACTTGCCCACCACCTTGGCCTTGCGGAGCATCTCGGTGACGGTGAGGACCACGTCGGTTCCGGTCACGCCCGACCGGACCGACCCGAGCAGGTGCACGCCCACCACGTCCGGAGTGAGGAAATACGTGGGCTGCCCGAGCATGGCCGCTTCCGCTTCGATGCCTCCCACTCCCCAGGCCACGATGCCGAGCCCGTTGATCATCGTGGTGTGGGAGTCGGTTCCCACCAGCGAATCGGGATAGTAGACGCCGCCGCGCTCGTGAACGCCGGGGGCCAGGTACTCGAGATTGACCTGGTGCACGATCCCGATGCCCGGAGGGACGATCTTCAGCCCGTCGAAGGCGGTCATTCCCCATTTGAGGAATTCGTACCGGGCGCGATTGCGCGTGAACTCGATGCGCATATTGAGCTGGAGCGCATTCGGCACTCGCGCGAAGTCCACCTGGACCGAGTGATCGACAACCAGATCGACCGGCACCAGGGGCTCGATCAGCTTGGGAGGCTTGTTGACCCTGCTGACTGCGCTGCGCATCGCCGCGAGATCGACCACCAGCGGGACGCCGGTGAAGTCCTGCAGGAGCACGCGCGCTACCACGAATGGGATCTCCTCGGTCCGCTCCGCCTTCGGCTGCCACGAGGCCAAGGCCCGGATGTCCTGCTCGCGCACCCGTTTGCCGTCGAGGTTGCGCAGCAGCGATTCGAGGATGATGCGGATGCTGACCGGGAGCCGCGATACCTTGCCGAGCCCCTGCTTCTCGACTTCCGGTAGCGAATGGAACGACCCGTGGCTGAAGGTTCGCTTGAAGTCCATGGCGGTCGGTCATATAGGCCATTTGACCGGCCGCTGCCACTCTAGCAGCCGCCCGGCGAGAGCCACAGGTCTGAACGCGACGCGTCCGCTGCGAGCGCTTGACGCAGCTGCCGCCTCGCGGTGTTGTCACTGCCCGCATGGGAACGCTCCTGCTGGTCCGGCACGGTCAGGCTTCGGCCTTCGAAGACAACTACGACCGCCTCTCGACCTTGGGCGAAAAGCAGGCGCGCATGCTGGGGGAGTCGTGGCGGAAGCGGGGTGTCCAGTTCGAGCGGGTCTTCGCCGGCCCGCGCCTGCGCCAGCAGCGCACTGCGGAGATCGCCGCCGAGGCGGGCGGCCTGCCAGCCCCCGTGGTGCTGCAGGAACTGGACGAGATGCGGGTCGAGCCGCTCTTTCGCGAGCACCTGCCGGACCTCTTCGCCAGGCACGCCCACCTCGCCGCGCTCGGCGATGCCATGCTGGCCGCGGACGGGGACGCGGCGCGCGCGCGCGGGTTCGCGCGGCTGTTCGAGGCCGTGTTGCAGCTCTGGTTGCGCGGCGAGGTGAGCACGCCCGGAGTGGAGTCCTGGCTCGAGTTCCGCGCCCGGGTGCGTCACGCGCTCTCGCTGGTGCGCGCAGAGGCGCGCGGGCAACGGATCGCCGCCTTCACCTCCGCCGGCCCGGTGGCCTCCGCGGTGCAGCTCGCGTTGGGCGCGGACGACGACACCACGCTTTCCCTCGCCTTTCGCGTGCGCAACACTTCGGTCTCCGAGTTCATGTTCTCGGGCGAGCGATTCTCGCTCGCCTCCTTCAACGAGACGCCGCACCTGTCGGATGCGGCCCTCGTCACGGTGCGCTGATGGACTTCTCCATCTCGAAGCGGGCGCAGGATCTGAGGGAGCGGGCGCGGGAGTTCGTGAGCCGCGAGGCGATGCCGCTCGAACCGCGGCTCTCGGGCTCCTGGAGCGCGCTAGAGCCCGCGCTGCGGGAGGCCCGGTCGCGGGCGAAGGCCCTGGGTCTCTGGGTGCCGGACCTGGACGTGCCGCTGGAGGAGTTCGCGGTCCTCTCGGAGGAGCTGGGTCGGAGCCCGCTCGGGCACTACTGCGTCAACGCGCAGGCGCCGGACATCGGGAACATGGAGCTGCTGGAGCTGGCGGGCACCGGCGCGCAGAAGGAAAGGTGGCTGCGGCCGCTCCGCGCCGGCGAGATCCGGAGCTGCTTCTCGATGACGGAACCCGAGCGCCCTGGCTCCAATCCGACCTGGATGGAGACGCGCGCGGTCCTCGAGCGCGGGCAGTGGGTGATCGATGGGCACAAGTGGTTCACCTCCGGAGCCGACGGAGCGGCGTTCGCCGTGGTGATGGCGGTCACCGAGCCCGAAGCGCCGCCCCACTTGCGCGCCTCCATGATCCTCGTCCCCTGCGACACGGCAGGCTTCGAGCTGGTCCGCAATATTCCGGTGATGGGGCATGCCGGGGAGGGCTGGCCGACGCACTCCGAGATCCGGTACACGCGCTGCAGTGTGCCCGAGGAGAACCTGATCGGCGGGCGCGGCGCCGGGTTCGCGCTGGCTCAGGAGCGGCTCGGGCCGGGGCGCATCCATCACTGCATGCGCTGGATCGGGATCTGCGAGCGCGCTTTCGAGATGATGTGCAGGCGCTCGGCGGAGCGCGAGATTGCGCCCGGCAAGCCGCTGGCGACGCGGCAGGTGGTCCAGCAGTGGATCGCGGAGTCCCGCGCATCGATCGACGCGGCGCGCCTGATGGTGTTGCACGCCGCCTGGAAGATGGAGCGGCTCGGGCAGCGCGAAGCGCGCGTGGAGATCTCCACCATCAAGTTCCTGGTGGCCGGCGTGCTGCAGGAGGTGCTCGACCGCGCCGTGCAGGTCCACGGGGCGTTGGGCGTCACCGACGACACTCCCCTGGCATTCTGGTACCGCCAGGAGCGCGCCGCGCGCATCTACGACGGGCCCGATGAGGTGCACAAAGGGGTGGTGGCGCGGCGGGTCCTTCGGGGCTTTGGGGTGGAGATCAAGTGACGCCAGATGCTCCCAGGCCGGTGCGCGCAGGCGAGGAGCTGGACCTGGGAAGGCTCGGGGCCTGGATGCGCTCGCAAGGTCTCCCGACCGATGGGTTGTCGCAGGAGCAATTCCCCAAAGGCCACTCCAACCTGACCTACCTGATCCGGGCTGGAGGCCGCGAGCTCGTGCTGCGCCGTCCACCCGTCGGCAGCAAGGTGAAGACCGCCCATGACATGGGACGCGAAGCGCGCATCCTCATCAAGCTGCACCCCGTGTTTTCGCTCGCGCCCAAAGTCGTGGCGCTGTGCGACGACCTCTCCGTGCTCGGTGCGCCGTTCTACCTGATGCAGCGGATCGAAGGCCTCATCCTGCGCGGCCCGCGGCTCCGCGACGTCGCGTTGTCGTCCGAGCAAGCCCGCGGAGTCGGGGTCTCCTTCGCGCGCACGCTGGCGGCGCTGCACGCGGTGGACTTCCGGGCGGCAGGACTGGAAGGCAAGCCGCAGGGGTACGTGCGCCGCCAGGTCGAGGGATGGACCAAGCGCTGGCAGGACGCGCGCACGGAGGACGTGCCGGAAGTGGAGGAGATCGCGCGCTGGCTCGCCGGGCGGATGCCGGCGGAGAGCGGGGCCGCGTTCATCCACAACGACTTCAAGTACGACAACCTGGTCCTCGAGCCCCGCGATCCGACGCGGGTGCTCGGCGTGCTGGACTGGGAGATGTCCACGGTGGGGGACCCGCTGATGGATCTGGGGACTGCGCTCGGTTACTGGGTGGAGGAGGGCGACCCCGAGCCGCTGCTGGCGTTCGCCTTCGGGCCGACCTTCCTGCCGGGAAGCCTGACCCGGGAGGAGGTGGTGGAGGAGTACGCGCTCGCCTCCGGCCGCGAGCTGCCGCCGATGCTGTTCTACGCCTGCTTCGCGCTGTTCAAGACGGCGGTGGTGGCCCAGCAGATCTACAAGCGCTACGCCGAAGGCCTGACGAAGGACGAACGATTCGCCGCTCTCGGGATGGGGGTCCGGATCCTCGCCCGCGCCGCGGTCGACGCCGCAGGCCGGGGCAGGTTCTAGAAAAACGACCGATCGTGCGTTTTTCGCTTGCATTAAAGAACGACCGGTCGTACTGTCCCGGCATGGCGAAGGGCCCGCAAACGCGCGACCGCATCCTCGACACCGCTTTCCGCCTCGCGGCGCGCGACGGACTGGAAGGGCTGAGCCTCTCCGCGCTGGCCGCCGAGATCGGGCTCTCGAAGAGCGGCCTCTTCGCCCACTTCACCTCGAAGGAGGACCTGCAGCTCGAGATGCTGCGCGTCGCCTCCGAGCGGTTCGTGGAAGAGGTGATGGCGCCGGCGTTCAAGCGGCCGCGCGGCTTGCCCCGCCTGCGGGCTTTCTTCGAGGGCTGGCGGCGCTGGGCGACCGATCCCTCCCTTCCTGGGGGGTGCATCTTCGTCGCGGCGGCGGCCGAGTTGGACGACCGCGACGGACCCGTCCGCGCCTTTGTCGTTTCCCAGCAGCGGGACCTGCTCCAGGCCATCTCCCGGACCGCGCGCATCTGCGTCGAGGAGGGTCATTTCCGCCGCGACCTCGACGTCGAGCAGCTCGCGTTCGAAGTTCTCGCCATCTATCTTGCCTTCCACCACTCGCACCGGCTGCTGCGCGATCCCCGCGCCGAGCAGCGGTTGCGCCGCGCGTACACGCGCCTGGTGGAGGACGCCGCCGCTCGCCAGTGACCAGGAGGAACGTGATGACGCCAGCCAGCCTCGAACGCATCCAGAAAAGCACGACCGGTCGTTTGATATCCCGGGGAGTACGCCTCCTGGACGCGGTCGCCCCCGAAGCGGCCCAGCGCCTCGCTTTCGAGCTGTTCGGAACGCCCCAGCGCCGGCGCGAGAAGCCGTTCATCCTCGGCCATCGCTTTTCGGTGACCGGCGACGGCCCCGAGTTGGCCGTCTGGGACTGGGGCGACGGTCGCACGGTGCTGCTCGTCCACGGCTGGAACGGCAACGGCGCCCAGCTCTCCGGCTTCGTCGCGCCGCTGCTGCGCGCCGGCTACTACGCGGCCGCGCCCGACCTGCCCGCGCACGGCGACTCGGGCGGGACGCGCACGCATGTGATCGACATGGCCGATGCGCTGCTTCGAGTCGGCCGCCGCGTGGGACCGGTGCACGCGGTCATCGCCCATTCGCTGGGCGCGGCGGCCACCATCATCGCGCTCGCTGAGGGGCTCGGCGCGGAACGGGCCGTGCTGATCGCGCCGCCCGCCGATCTCCCGCGGTACGCCCGCGGGTTCGCGCGAACCGTCGGCCTCTCGCCACGCTCAGCGGCGGGCATGGTGTCCCGCATCGACAAGATCCTGGGCGGGCGCCACGCGATCGATCTTCTGCGTCTCGCGGGCGGGCAGCGCGCGCGGACGCTGATCGTGCACGACCCGGAGGACCGCGAGGTTCCCTTCGCCGACGCCCGCGCTCTCGCCAATGCGTGGCCTGGAGCGAGCCTCCTGGCGCTCCCGGGGGCCGGTCATACGCGCGCGCTCCGGCATCCGGAGGTGATCTCGCGCGCGGTCGCGTTCGTCGCGGACCCGGCGCTGCCGCTGGCCCTCAGCGCGTGAGCGGAGCGACCTTCGCCTTCGTAGCCCGGAGGTAATCCGAAGGCGCGAGCAGGATTTGCGTGCCGCGGATGCCCGCCGACACCGAGATCACGTCGAAGATCTCGATGGTCTCGTCGGCGTACGCCGGGTAGTCCTTGCGGGCGCCGAGCACCGTGACGCCGCCGCGGACGTATCCGGTGAGCGGCTGCACCTCGCGCAGCGGCACCATCTCCACGCTGCGGTCCCCCGAGGTGCGAGCGGCCGCCTTGAAGTCGAGCTCCGCGGCGGCGGGTACGGCGACGAACAGCGGTCCCGTCCGGTCGCCGCGGCAGACCAGCGTCTTGAACACCTGCTCGGGAGGAAGACCGACCTTGCGCGCCACCGCCTCCGCCGAGAGGTCGTCCTCGTCCACCTCGTATTCGCGCAGCTCGTAGCGGATTCCGAGCGCTTCGAGGATGCGCGCGGCATTCGTCTTCATGCCGCGCACATAGCTCAGATCGACGATTCCCAGAAGCTGCCCGCGGGCGCGCTTCCTCCTCCCAGGATGGCACGCGCCTCGTCGCGAGCCTGCTCCAGCGCTCGCGCATGCCGCGCGAAGAGCGCTGGCCGCGCCGCTCCGGCCGCCAGCGCGGCCACGATCTCCACCGCGGCGCCCCGGAGGAACGACTGCAACAGGGGCACTGCGGTCGCGATGGCCAGGGTCTCGCCCAGTGCGCGAAGCAGCTCCCGCCGTGCCCGCTCGAGCGCTTCCGGGCTGCCGGCGCCGTCCCTGCAGTCCGCGAAGGCCCGCAGGAACCCTTCGAGCGCCCGGGTCACCTGCTCGCGCTCGGCCGGCGTCGCGGGCTCGTCGGCTGCCGGACGCCAGATCAGCTCTTCCATCAGGCGCTGGGAAACGCTTGCTTGCGCCTTCACCGCGGGCATCCGTCCCATGGCGCGTGTCGGCTGCGGCCCTCCCGCGGGCGGCGCGCCGAGCGAGAACACCTTGCCGATGCCAGCCGCCATCGGGCCCATCTGCCATTCCGCCGGCATCTCCACCGGCTGCACGACGGTGCGCCGGGTGCCTTGCACATTCACCTGCTCGTCGTCCACCACCACGAACGCGGTGAGGCGCGTGAGCACCGTGTGTCGGATCGAGAGCTCCACGATCTGCCGCCGCGCCGTGTCCGAATGCGAGGCGCGGAATTCGTCCTCCAGGTCGGCGATCCGCGCCCGCGCCCAGAGATGATCGATGGCCGCCAGCGGCGCCTCGCGCGGCTCGACGTCCTGCTCGAACCGGCCGCCGTCGGCCATCCGGCCGGTCACCTTCACGCGCCCTCCGCTGAACCGGAAGAACGCAGCCGATGCGCGTCCGGCGAACAGGTCCGGCAACCCCGACGGTGCGGGCTCCACCACCCCACCCTCGACGCGCAGGTCGGTCACCAGCGGGGTCCCGATCTCGCGCCCGACCGCCTGCAGCGCCTCCTCCAGGCGGGAGCCTGGCTCGACGAGCGTGCTGGTGCCGCCGCCGAGCGCCGCGAGCCTGCGAAGGAACCCGCCGTTCACGGCCGTGTCGATGCCTACCGTGAACACGCGCGCCTCCCCCAGCTCGCGCTGCAAGCGCTTGAGGACGCCCGATTCGTCGCCCACCTGACCGTCCGTGAGCAGGACCACGACCGGGACCCTGCCGGCAGACTCCCCCCGTCCGCGGATGCGCTCGAGCGCCTCGCCCATCGCCAGGTCCAGCTCCGTCCCTCCTCGGGAAGCGATCGCGCGAAGCCACCTTTCTCCTCGCTCGGCGCCGCCTTCGTCGGCCTGCAGGAATCCACCCGGCATCCACTCGACCACATCGTCGAACGCCTGAACGGCGAAGCGATCGCGCGGCCCGAGCGTGCGCAGCAGCAGGGCGCAGGCGCGGGCGGCGGATGCCATCTTCACGCCCTGCATCGATCCCGAGCGATCGAGCACGAACACCACGTCCCTCGCCGGCCCCAGAAACCCTTCGCGCGCCGGAGGCAAGAGCGACAGCATCGCGAACTCTCCGTGCACCAGGAGCTGCGATTTCACCTCGGCCCCCGCCAGCCGCCAGCGGAGGACGAAGTCCCGGTCGAGCGGCTCGCGCTCGCGCGCCAGGCTGACGCGGGCGCTCTCGGGCCCCGACGACGTGCTCACCGCATGCTGCGAGCAGGCCAGCTCCGAGAATCCCCCGAACAGCTCCACTTCGATGCCGAGCGAGACCTTGGGATCGAACCCCGGCGCCAGCCGCGGCGGACTGATCCGCGAGGCGTCCGGCACGGTCGTGGTGTCGGGCACCACGCCGTGGCCCGCGGGCTCGCGCTGCAGCTCCTGTCCGGCGACGTAGCGGGGCGCGACCACCAGCGGCAGCCGCAGCTCGGTCCTGCCGTCCTCGAAGAACGGCAATCGTTCGCTGTAGGTCAGCCGGGCGGTGATGGCGTCGCCCGGGGTGACGTTGCCCACTTGCACGGTGAAGACGTCGTCGCGCTCCTGCTCCAGCAAGGCGGCCCGCTTTCCCTGCTGCAGGGCGTCCGCGTACTGCCGGCGCGCTTCGGCGCGCTCCTCCATCCGGCCGCGCACGACGCGCTTGCCGATCTGGATCTCGAATCGGCTCACCGCGCTGCCGCCCGCCAGCGGAAAGACGTAGACGGCTTCGATGGTCTCGCTGAACGGGTTCCCGAACTTCTGCTCGACCGTGACTTCGGCGACGCGATCGACGACCCGCGCCCGCAGCTGAACGCCCTCGAGCGGAAGCGGCTGCTCCTTGGCCTTCAGGGTTCCCAGGATCCGGGTCGCGCCGGAAGGAATGTCCACCATCGGGATTGCCACCGTCATCGCTCACCTCCCAGGGCGGCCAGGGCCGCGCGGATCTTCGCTTCGAGTGCCGCGGCATCCCGCGGCCGCCAACTTTCTTCAACGATCAGCCGGACTCCAGGTTCCAAGACGATCTCGCGCAGGCGCAGGGCCGGAAAGGGCGCTTCCAACTTCCTCGCCGCGGCGTGTTGCCGGGCTTCGGCGGTGAGCGCCTCGACCAGCGCTCTCAGCTCCGCATCGCTGCGCGCGTACAGGCGCTGCTGGATCTCCGCCAGTGGCAGATCGACCGCCTGCAGGGCCTTGATGGCGAGGAGCTGGAGCAGGTGGCGCTCGCCGTACCGCGCCTGCCGCGCCTCGATCGTCGGGCGATCGAGCAGTCCGAGGGTCGTGTAGTACCGCACGGTGCGCGCATCGGGAGCGGCGGAGACCCGCCCGTCGGCGGCGGCGCCATGCAGCCCTCTCTCCGCGAGCTCTCCCGCGACCCGGGTCGACAGCTCCTCCAGTAGCATGACAGCATAGTAACTAGATGCTGTAATACTGTCAAGATGGCCCGAATTTGGACCCTGCCGTCGCTGAGCCACCTTCGGCGGCCGTGACTAGATGACCGGCAGTTCCGGCCGGATCCGGACCGGATAGGCCCGGTCGAGGCGCGCGATCTGCTCCGCGGTGAGCGTCAGCGTGGCGGCACCCGCGTTCTCGCGCGCGTGGGCCACGCTGGAGGCCTTGGGAATCGCGAAAGTGTCCGGCAGGCGGGTGAGGAAGGCGAGGGCGACCTGGCGCGCCGTGGCGCGAAGCTCGAGCGCCACCTTCAGCAGCTCACCGCGGTCGGGCAGGCCGTGGAACGGGCTGTACCCGACCATCACGGCGCCGAGCTCGCGGCATTCCGGCAGCACACGGGCCTCGCTGTGCCGCTCCGAGAGGCTGTAAAGGACTTGATCGCAAGCGATTCGCCCCGGCCCCGCGATGCGCACCGCCTCCCCCAACAGATCCTCGTCGAAGTTGCTCACGCCGTAGCTGCGGATCTTCCCTTTGGCCTGCAGCTCCTCGAACGCGGCGATCGTGTCCTCGAGCGGGTGCTCACCGGGCCAGTGCAGCAGATAGCAGTCGAGCCGGTCCGTCCGCAGGCGCTTCAGCGACTGCTCGCACGCGCGCACCGTGCCCTTCCGGGTCGCATTCGACGGGAGGACCTTGGAGACCAGGAACACCTCGTCCCGGCGTCCCTCGATGGCCTCCCCCACCATCTCCTCGGTTCCGTACAGCTCCGCGGTATCGATGTGCGTGAGGCCGAGATCGATGCCCACCCGCAGCGTGTCGATCGCTTCCTTGCCGTGCAGCTTCCAGGTTCCCTGCCCGATGACGGGAACCTCGGCCGGACCGAATCTGCGCTTCAGCATGCGCGAAGGTTATCCCCGCCCCCGCGCCCCGACCACGAGTAACCGCGCTCAAGCCCCTGAGGTGTAGCGGGGCCGGGGCTAGGCGCGATGCTGCTCAGTTAGTGCAGGACGATGGAAACAGAGCTACGTCGACGTTTCGTCGTCGTTGACGTTGTCGTGTGCGTGGACGGCGACGGCGACGGCGACGTGGCCGTGGGCGTCATCATCGACACAGTCTCGTGAGCATCCCCACGATCCGTTCGAGAAGCTCGTCGCCGCGTTGTTTTGTACTGGCATCGATCACCTTCAGCACGAGCAATGCGTCCAGCACAGCCGCGCACTCCATCGCAGACCCGCGAGCGATTGCGTAGGTCCGCGCGGCATCGGCCTGACCGGTACGGCCAGCCGCTTCCGCGATGTTGAGGGAAATCGAACTCGCCGCGCGGCGTAACTGATCCAGCAACGTGGCGTTTCCCCTTGGAATCTGTTCGGCAGCTTGCGCGGTCAGTGCCAGGAACTCGATGGCGCACCTGTACACGTCGAGTTTTTGAAAGCTGAGCATGAACGCTGTGTGCCAGGCACACCCGACATGCCCGGCGGTCGTCCACCGCCACGTCGCCGTCGCCGTCGCCGTCGCCGTCGCCGTCCACGCACACGACAACGTCAACGACGACGACCACGTCAATCGCTTAACTGAGCGAATTGCGGCTAGGGGTGACGTAGCCCCAAGCTCGATTGCCGCTCCTCTTGCCGGTATGCATTCCTCGACTCGCTCCGGGGATTCTGGAACGAGTCGGAGCGAAGCGGCGCACGTCGTGATCCGAGCGCTCTGCCGACGCGAGCTGCATTCGCTGTTCGAGGAGGGGGCGGAGCGCGCAGGTGTGCTGGTCCCGCGGCAACTCGTTCCGGAACGAGTTGACGCGTTGCCCACGAGCGGCCGGCACCACGAGCGCGCTGTAACACACCAATTGATTTGGGCAGACCTTCCGAGGGCCGTCGCGACTGCAGCCGCAACCTCGTGATCCAGGCCGGGCCAACATTGCGGCTATCCCCTGCGACCCGGGGGTCTCATTCCGGTCAGGCACGTCCATTTTGAACTCGTTCCGGAACGAGTTGGCGCCCGCCCACGAGCGGCCCGCAGCACGAGCACGCTGTCAACACACCAATTGAATTGGGCAGACCTTCCGAGGGTCCGTCGCGACCGAGCCGCAGTCTCCGTGGTCCAGACCGGGCAGCAATGCCGCTATCCCCTGCGACCCGGGGTCTCATTCCGGTCAGGCACGTCCATTTTGAACTCGTTCCGAAAGTTCCGGAACGAGTTGACGCGTTGCCCACGAGCGGCCGGCACCACGAGCGCGCTGTAACACACCAATTGATTTGGGCAGACCTTCCGAGGGCCGTCGCGACTGCAGCCGCAACCTCG
>DATBZA010000013.1:0-40652 GCA_036513415.1 Myxococcales bacterium
ACCGCGGACCACGATCGCCCGTCGTAATGTAGCAGCGTGCCCTCTTCGCCGGCCGCCCAGACGTCGGCGGCGCCACTACCCCAGAGCGCATTCAGGCGCGCCTGCGTCGGGGAGGCGACTGCGGTCCAGGCGTGGCCCTCCCAATGCATCAGCGCGCCATGCGTCCCGGCGGCCCAAACGTCGTCCGCGGTCGCGGCCCAGACGCCGCGCAGATGTTCGCCGCTCGGGAGCGGGTTTTCCCACCGCCAAGTGCCCTGGATGCTCGGGATGCCATCGTTCCGAGGCGCGCCTCCGTCGGTCGCCGGCGCCGGACCGCCATCGAGGCTTGGCGCGCCCGGTGAGCCGGCGTCGGGAGCGTCCCAAGCGCCGGCGTCGCCATCAGTAGCGGGCGCGGGAGGCGTGCGCGACTGCTGCGCCGGGACGGCTGATCCGCGGGCGCAAGCCGCGAGCACGAACAGAAGCACGAACTCTCGCATGGGTGCGAGGTGCCCATCTGGCGGCGCGGATGGAACTCTTCACTCCACTGCCTGTTCGATCGGCGACGGGCATCGCTGGTGGTAAAAGGCGCCGCATGACTCTGGTGAATGCGATCAAGCACGAAAGCGTGATGGTTCTCGAGCTCAGCAACCCGCCCGCGAATACGTACAGCTACGAGATGATGCGGGAGCTCGATGCGCACATCCTGAGTGCGCGCATGGACGAGTCGGTGCACGTCCTCTTGCTGAGCGGCGCCGGAGAGAAGTTCTTCTGCGCGGGCGCGGACATCGCGATGCTCGAGAAGGCCAACCCCTACTTCAAGTACAATGATGCGCTGTGACGATTGTCGCCCGCATGCGGGGAGCGGCGTGAGCTTCCTCCCGGATTCGACGGTGTGCGAATGAGGGGAGTTACGGAAACGAGATGATCTGGATTGCTGCCTTGCTCGCAGTGGGCGGTTCATCCAGTCCGACCCCGCCCGGGCCCTCCGCGCCTGTGCTTCAGCTTGTCGAGCAGCCGGGCCTGCTGCTAGGCGACGACAGGAAGCTGCTGTTCGCGCTGTACGATGATGGCACTGTCATCCACACCGCTCCTCGTAGCACCTGGACGAGAGGCGCCAATGGCTTCCCTGTCGCGAGATACCTGCTCACGAAGCTGTCGCCCGTCGTCAAGGAACAACTCCTCGCCAGGTTGCGTGCGGAGGAGCTTCACACACTCAAGAAGCGCGCCTACGAGGGCTGCCGCGATGGCGTCACGCGATCCGGGGGCGTGACCACGATCCACGGGTGCGCGACTGACCAGCCGCTCTATACGTTTGTCGCGCGCAATACAGGCTCCACGGCGCGGGTGAGCTTGTATTCCGGGTTGTCGCCCGGTTCGCATTCCAACCGCGGCGCCGCGCCGCGTGTGCTGGTCAGGTTGTGGGATACGCTGTCTGACTTCTCGGCCGCAGGAGAGGCATGGGAACCGAGCAGCATGCTCGTGACGTTCCGCAACTACACGCATGACATTCCGCAGGAGCGGCGCGCCACGGTTGGTTGTCCGTGGCCTGGTGAACTCGCGGACTTCCCGTCGGTTCAACAGCTGCAGACGCCGCGAGTCCTCCGGGTACTCCCGGCGAGCCGCCGTCGCGCCGTGCACGACTGGATCTTGCGCTGTTCGTCACTGGCCCGGGTACAAGACCGGTTCGTCCTCGTACGCGCGTACGATCTGTTCCCGGCCGAGCCTCCCGAGGATGTGCCACTGAAGGAGCCTGGGGAAGAATGAAGCACCTCGCGCTTCGAGCATGTGTGTCTGCGAGCAGCCTACGCGGGTGCACCGGACCGCGCCTCGTCCCGTCGGTCTGTAACTGATGGTACAACGCGCCGTCTATGACGACGCCTCTGGTGAACACTACGAAGCAAGACGGCGTGATGGTCCTCGAGCTGAGGAACCCGCCCGCCAACACGTACAGCTACGAGATGATGCGCGAACTGGATGCGCACATCCTCGACGCGCGCATGGACGAGTCCGTCAACGTCCTCATGCTCACCGGCGCGCCACCCCCGCGCGACTCGAAGCGGCCCACCGAATTCTTCTGCGCCGGGGCCGACATCGAGATGCTCCAGAAGAGCGCGCCGTACTTCAAGTACAACTTCTGCCTCCATGCGAACGAGACGCTCTGCCGACTGGAGCAGACTCCCAAGCTGGTGATCGCGGCGATCAACGGCCATTGCGTGGGCGGCGGGCTGGAGATCGCCCTCGCCTGCGATCTGCGGATCGCGCGCGCGAACGCCGGAAAAATGGGCCTGCCCGAGGTATCGCTCGGCGTGCTCCCCGGGACCGGCGGCACACAACGGCTGGGACGCGCGGTCGGGCGGGCGAAAGCGATCGAGCTGATGGCGGAAGGCATTACGTTCGGGGTGGACGAGGCGAAAGCCCTGGGCCTGATCAACGCCGTCCTGGACGTGCCCGCGGCGGAGTTCCGCGCCGGTGCGCTGGAATATGCGCGGAAGTTCGTGCCGCCGGCGAAGGCCTCTCGCGCGGTCGGATTCATCAAGCGGGCCGTGACGACAGGGCTGGAGGTCGGCCTCGAGCAGGGTCTTGCGCTGGAGCGCGAGCTCCAGCAGCGGCTGTTCGAGGGACAGGACGCGAAGGAAGGGTTGTCGGCGTACAACGCCCGGCGCCCGCCGCAGTTCAGCGGGAAGTGACCGATTCGTCGCGGGACGACCCCGAGTCTTCGCGGAACTCGTTCCGGAACGAGTTGAAATCTGGACAGAGCGTCCTGGGTGCTCGATGGCCCCAGCCGAGTGAGCCGATTCGCCACGCATTTTGCGTCTCCCGCGCTCCTGGCGGTCGCGAGATATTGATTTGGGCAGACCTGGATCGATGATCGCCCGTACCGCGAGCCACGGATGCCTTGCCATCGCCGCGTCACGCCGAGGGTGCATCCCCGGCGCGGCTGCGCACATCCAACGTGCCGTGGACTCCGAGGTCGCTTACTTCCTGATCATCGTCCTTGGGCTGCCGCTTCTGTTCCTCCTCCTGACCGGGCCCGGCATGTGGAGCGAGACGTGGGGTTGGCGCTTCATAGAGCGACTCGAGCGGTCCTGGAACAGGCTCTTCCGGCGCAAGCGGCCCTGACCCGCCGTTTCACGCGACCTTGCGCGCGATCTCCTCGACCGCGCCGTCGATCTCCAGCCGCGAAGTATCCACCGCGATCTCCGCCTGGGAGTACAGCGGCTCGCGCGATTTGAGCAGCGCACGCAGCTCTTCCTGGGCGTGGGGGCTCGCGGCTCCAGGCCGCACGTCGCCCTGCTTCAGCACGCGCTGCCAATGGTCCTCGGGGGTCGCCTGCAGCCACACGGTCCGGCAGCGCTTCTGCAGCAGCTTGAACGACCCCGGATCCGTGACGATGCCGCCGCCCGTCGCAATGACCGCGGCGTCGGTCTCGGCGAGAAACCGCGTTAGCACCTCGCGCGCGAGCCTGCGGTAGTACGCCTCTCCGTGGAGTTGGAAGATGGCTGCGAGCGGGAGGCCCGCGTCCTTCTCGACCAGCGCGTCGAGCTCGACGAAGGAGACGCCGAGCCGGCTGGCGAGCGCCTGCCCGATGGTGCTCTTGCCCGCGCCACGCAGGCCCACCAGCGCCACCACCCGCCGGTCGGTCCGCTCGTGCTGGGCCGCGAAGAGCAGCTCGCCTGCGGAAGAGCCCAGGGCCCGCGCCACGTCCTGCAGCCGCGCGACGGAGATGTTTCCCTGCCCGCCCTCGAGATCAGCCAGGAAGCGTTGCGAGACCCCACTCTTCTGCGCCAGCTCGCGGCGGCTGAATTCGCGCTCCTCGCGGAGGCGACGCACCGCGGCGCCGACCGAGGACAGCAAGACCTGGTGTTCCCGTCTCATCAGGTTGCACTATAGTGCACTCACACTGGCTCATGCAAGCAATATAGTGCTTGCATCCGGCCGCGCGTCGCGCTACTTTGCCGGGCGATGGACACGCCCGCCTCCGCGCAGAAGCCGCAGTTCGACACCCACCCTTCGAAGTACCGCCACTGGATCCTCGCGGTCGACGGCGAGGTCGCCAAGCTGAGCATGAAGGTCCAGCCGTTCGGGGGCGCGAACAGCGAGCTCGAGCTGAAGAGCAATAGCTACGACCTGAGCGTCGACATCGAGCTGGCCGACGCGATCCAGCGCTTGCGCTTCGAGCACCCCGGCGTGAAGTGCTGCGTGATCACCAGCGCGCACGACAAGATCTTCTGCGCCGGCGCCAACATCTACATGCTGGCGGCGAGCACGCACCCCTTCAAGGTCAACTTCTGCAAGTACACGAACGAGACGCGCCTCGCGATCGAGGACGCTTCGCAGAACAGCGGCATCCGCTTCCTCGCCGCCTGCAACGGCGCCACCGCGGGCGGCGGGTACGAGCTGGCGCTGGCCTGCGACGAGATCGTGCTGATCGACGACGGGTCCTCGACCGTGGCGCTGCCCGAGGTCCCGCTGCTCGGAGTGCTCCCCGGGACCGGAGGCCTGACCCGCGTGGTGGACAAGCGGAAGGTGCGCCGCGACCTGGCCGACGCGTTCTCCACGCTCGCTGAAGGGGTGAAGGGCAAGCGCGCCGTCGAGTGGGGCCTGGTGGACGCCGTGGTCCCGCGAAGCAAGTTCGCAGACATCATCGCCCAGCGCGCGCGGGACCTCGCGGCCAAGGCGCCCGGCGTGGCGCGGGGCGCCGGCGTCAAGCTGGACCCCATCGGGGAGTACAAGCACGTCTCGCTCACCGTGGACGAAAAGGCGCGGCGCGCGGAGCTGACGGTGCGTGGGCCCACCGAGGCAAACCGCGTCGAGGACGCCTCGTTCTGGCCGCTGCGGATGGCGCGCGAGCTCGATCACGCCCTCCTCCGCCTCCGCTTCGAGCACGAGAACGTCGGGCTGGTGATCGTCCGGACCGAGGGCGACCGCAAGACCGCGCGCGAGATGGGCGAGCTGCTCATGGCCGGCGACGGGTTCACGCGCGAAGTGCGCCTCAACCTGGCGCGCACGCTGCGGCGCCTGGACGTGACCGCGCGCAGCCTCTTCGCGGTCGTCGATCAGAAGTCCTGCTTCAGCGGGCCGCTCTTCGAGCTGCTCGTCGCCTGCGACCGCAGCTACGTGCTGGACGCCGAGGACGTGGAGGTCTGGCCGGGCTCGTTGTCGGCGGGCGCCCTGCCCGGCTGGAACGGCCTCTCGCGGCTAGAGACGCGATTCCTCGGGGACCCGCAGAGGGTCCAGAAGATCCTCGCCAGCGCGAAGGAGGGCCCGATCGATGGCGCCGCGGCGAACAAGCTGGGACTGGCCACCGTCTTCGCCGACGACATCGACTTCGAGGAGGAGCTGCGCGTAGCCATGGAAGAGCGGGCCTCCATCAGCCCCGACGCGCTCACCGGCATGGAGCAGAATTTCCGCTTCGCCGGACCGGAGACGCTGGCGACCAAGATCTTCGGCCGGCTCTCGGCCTGGCAGAACTGGATCTTCATCCGCCCCAACGCAACGGGCGAGCGCGGCGCGCTCACCATGTACGGAAAGCCCGAGCGCCCCCAGTTCGATTACCGGAGGACCTAAGTGGCACAGTCACTCGAGAGCATCCCCAACAACGTCGACCTGAGCTCCGACCGGCGCCTGCAGCGCGCGCTCGAGCAGTGGCAGCCGAACTTCCTCTCCTGGTGGAAGGAGGTCGGGCCCGAGGGATTCCAGGCGCACCAGATCTACCTGCGCACCGCCATCAGCGTGGAAACGGACGGCTGGGCCCACTTCGACTACGTGCGAATGCCCGAGTACCGCTGGGGGATCTTCCTCGAGCCCAAGTCCGATCGGAAGATCGGCTTCGGCGACAACCTCGGCCAGCCCGTCTGGGAAGAGGTGCCGGGCGAGCACCGCAACGCGCTCCGGCGGATCATCGTCACCCAGGCGGACACCGAGCCCGCCTCCGTCGAGCAGCAGCGCCTGCTGGGCAAGACCTGTCCCTCGATGTACGACCTGCGCAACATCTTCCAGGTGAACGTCGAGGAGGGGCGGCATCTCTGGGCGATGGTCTACCTGCTCCACCGGTACTTCGGGCGCGACGGCCGCGAGGAGGCCGACGAGCTGCTCGCCCGCCGGTCCGGGACGGGGGACAAGCCGCGGATCCTGAACACCTTCAACGAGCCCATCGACGACTGGCTCTCGTTCTTCATGTTCGCGATGTTCACCGACCGCGACGGCAAGTTCCAGCTCGCCGCGCTGGCGCAGAGCGGATTCGATCCACTGGCGCGGACGACGCGCTTCATGCTCACCGAGGAGGCGCACCACCTCTTCGTGGGAGAGTCGGGAGTGGACCGGGTGGTGCAGCGCTGCGGCGAGCTGATGGCGGCGGGGAAGGATCCGCGCAAGGAGCACGCGGTCCCGTTGGACGTCATCCAGAGGTACATCAATTTCTGGTTCTCGCTCTCGCTCGATCTGTTCGGGGGAGAGGTCTCCTCCAACGCCGCCGACTTCTTCGCCTCGGGCCTGAAGGGGCGCTTCCGCGAAGATAGTCTCGATGAGCACACGGCGATGGGGCAGACCTACAAGCTGGAAGTCCCCGAGGGCGGAAAGCTGGTGGAGCAGGAAGTGCCGCTGCGCAACGCGATGAACGAAGCCCTGCGCGACGAATACGTGAAGGATTGCCAGCGCGCGGTGGACCGCTGGAACAAGACGCTGGTGCGGGCGGGTAACAGCGGTCTCTCGCTCTTCCTGCCCCACCGCCGTTTCCACCGCGCCGTCGGCCCCTGCGCGGGGAACTTCTTCGATCTGCAGGGACGGATGATCTCCGAGGCGGAGTTCAAGTCGCACGAGGCCGAGTGGCTGCCCACCGCCGAGGACCGCGAGTACGTGAAGTCGCTGATGCACCCGGTGGTCGACCCCGGCAAGGTGGCGTCGTGGATCGCGCCGCCGGCCAAGGGAATCAACGGAATGCCGGTGGATTACGTGTACGTGAAGCCGCCCGCTGCGTAACGGCGGGCCGGCAAATCGAGAATCGTTCTCGTTTTTAGGACATCCGAGCTGGCATGGACAAGAACCCGGTGATCGCGGCCCTTCAGCGCGAGCAGGCCTCCGCGCTGGTCCTCTACCTCAACTACAAGAAGTACCACTGGCTGACCTTCGGCCCGCATTTCCGCGACCTGCACCTGCTCTTCGGGGAGCACGCCGACCAGGTGCTGGAGAGCGTCGACGAGCTCGCGGAGCGGGCGCTGATGGTGGACGGCAAGCCGCTCGCGGATCCGGCCCAGTATCTGCCCGCGACGAAAGTGGCGCCTTCGGTGGGCGAGCTGACCGTGAAGCAGATGGTCGACGAGGCCATCGCCGCGCACGACATCGTCATCCGGGCGATGCACGACGATGCCGACACCGCCACCAAGGCCGGCGACATCGGCACCGCCGATCTCTTCACGCGCCTCGTCCAGGTCCACCAGAAGCAGCGGTGGTTCCTGAAGGAGATCGCCCGCAAGGAGCGCTGATCTACATCCGGTGCGGCTTCCTCTTGGCGTCCTCGCGATCGTCACGCTGGTTGCGGCGTTTCGGCGGCGTCAGCGTGGTGCCCGCGGTGTTTGCCGTGGTGGCGTCGCCAGCGAATGTCGGAACCGTGCGCGCGTGCGTCTTGGCCTCGAAGCCGGAGGCCAGCTTGATGAGCATCGGCTCGCTGAAGGCGGTCCCCAGGAAGCTGATTCCCATGGGCAATCCGTTCACGTTGCCCGCGGGCACCTGGATGATGGGATATCCGGTGGGGGCCGCCAGGCCCGAGCTGGCGAACAGGAAGTGATCGGACAGAATCAGGTCCGTCGTCCAAGCGGGGCTGTCCGTAGGGGCGACGATCGCATCGAGGTTGAAGTCGCGCAGCGTGTTGTCGATGGCGGCGACGCCGAAGTCTTGATCGATCTTGAGCGCCTGGTTGTACGTGATACCGAAAATCGGTTGAGGCTTGTTGGGGTCCGTGCTGAAGAGATCGGCGAGCTCGAAGACCTCCTGGAAGAAGTACGGCATCTCGGCCGCCGCATTGGCCTTGTTGAACGCGATCGCGTCGGTCAGCGTCTTGTTCGCCATCGGCACGCCGACGCGGGTGGCGAAGTAGTTCTTCACGTCGATCTTGAAGTCGAAGAGCAACACTACGAACTCACCGTCCGCAAACGAGAAGTTGTATCCCGCAGCGTCGAGATCCACGACTGTCGCGCCCGCCGCCGCGATCGCTTCGATTGCAGCGTCGAAAACCGCCACCACCTTGGGCGGCGCGCCGTCGATCCCCTGCCGGGTGACGCCGATGCGCGCCCCGCGGAGTCCTTCGGCATCGAGGAATGCCGTGTAGTCGGCCGGGATCGCCGGACGCTTCTTGCCCGTTCCTTGCCAGCCGAGCGGCACGCCACCGGTCGCCGCATCACGGGAATCCGGGGTCCGGCTTGCGATGACGCTCAGCACGGCCGCTGCATCGGCCACAGTACGCGCGTGAGGACCGATCGTGTCCTGCGTGTGCGAGATGGGGACCACGCCACCGCGGCTGGTGAGCCCGACCGTAGGCTTGATGCCGACCACCCCGTTGACGTTGGCCGGGCAGACGATGCTGCCGTCGGTCTCCGAGCCGAGCCCGACCGTGGTGAAGTTGGCTGACACCGAAGCCGCCGACCCGGAGCTCGATCCGCAGGCATTGCGGTCGAGCGAATACGGGTTGTGCGTCAGGCCGCCCCGGCCCGACCAGCCGCTCGTGGGGAAGTTGCCTCGGAAGTTCGCCCATTCAGACAGATTCGTCTTCCCGAGGATCACGGCGCCACCCGCGCGCAGCTTGGCGGCGACCGTCGAGTCCTTGGTGGCCGGCTTGCCGGCGAGCGCGAACGAGCCGGCGGTGGTCTGCATGCGATCGCCCGTGTCGATGTTGTCCTTGAGCAGCACAGGGATGCCATGGAGCGGCCCCAGCACCCTGCCCTGTTCCCGCATCTTGTCGGCGGTCCGCGCGATCGCCAGCGCGTCCGGGTTCAGCTCGATGACCGAGTTGACCCCCGGACCGTTCTGGTCGAGCTGCAGGATCCGGTCGACGTAGAAGTTCACCAATTCCACGGAGGTGACCCGGCCCGAAGCCATCGCAGCTTGCAGCTGCACGACGGTCTTTTCGGTCGGGTCGAATTCCGCGCGTGCGGACAAGGGCACGACGACGACGAGCGCCGCAGCGGTCAGTATGCGTGTCATGGGTATTCCCCCCAGGGTAGGGAGGGGTAGAAGGCGCGCCCACCAGCCGGTCTGTCAACTACGACGAACGTCGGCAGTCCGGCGGTCGACGACGGCGCCGCAGCCGCGCCTCTGACGTCAGTTGCGCGCGAGCAAGACGCGACGGGACTGTGAGGCCGCGACAAACCTATTCTGCGAAGTAGCCGTTCTGCCCACAATCCAGCTTGATGCCAACATACAAAAAGTTGCCCTCGCCGATTCCGATCGTATCAAAATTTCTAAACTGCCAAACGCGTGCACCGCCGCACGAAATCGATACTCTATTATTGCTTGACCACGCGGCCTTTGGCGGATCCGATTTGTCCGTCCGCAGAACCACACGGTCGGGAGTCGTGTGAGCGCCGTGTCGAACAATGAATACCTCGTATGGAGTCGAGACCGTTGCCCCGGCAGGATAGGTAGCCACAACAATGTCCATGGTCCCGTCAGGAGACGTCGCCCTGTGAAGCTCACGCGGCTTTGGCGACGTGCAAACAAGACTGAATGCCGCTATTCCCATGACCACACAGAATGCCGCTGTCTTCGACCTGACCATATTCACAGTCCGCATCCACATTGGGAATACTGAATACCCGCGCGGATCATCACCTGGTCCTTGGGATCATCGCCATAAGGGCCATGCAGGTTGAGATCCCAGGGGGTACCCCATTCTGGCTTTGAGTTTTCCTTTTTACGGCGCTGAGCCCAACCCGCCATGCGAAGCAGAATTTGGGGCGGCCAACCCATCGCTGCTCCCGTTGCGCCGTAATTGAAGTTGCCGAACTTCTCGTAATACCCGTGTGGACCGACACGCTTATAGTCCCAAGGGCCATAATCATTTACCCGATTGTAAAACCAGAAGGGATTGAGGTGGCGTCCCGCTTCTCTCATGTTGGCTGGGCAGGATACAGCTGCCGGATGGGTTGGAACGAGCGGGCACGTGCAAGGAAGTGGATCCCAGGGCACGCCGGGAGGTCCACTCGGGTCCGGCCATTCGTCTGAGAAGCCGCTTGGGTCCTTCCAGTTGACTGGATCATTGCCGACGTAGCTGTACAGGTTCGAAAGCCCTCCCCCGAACCCTACAGGATCCTTGGCGGTCCATCTGCCGGTGATGGAGTCATAATCCCGTGCGCCAAACCTCGTCAGCCCAGTGTCGGGATCGTACAGTCCACCAGCGAATCCAAACGGCTGCGTGCCTGGAGCCGTATCTGCGAGGATGTTTCCGAACTCATCCCAGTCGACGCGCTGGACAACGGCTCCGGTGGACGCGTTGATGACAAGGCGCACAGTGCCAACTTGATCGGTGATAATCCGGAATGTGCTCGTCCCCTGTATCATGTACTCTGGCACGTTGGGGCGCAAACCGTACACGAATGTTGCCTTCACCGACCCGTCCGCGTTCAGCCAAGCCGCGGGTTGGAACTGGCCCCGGTAGATGAATCCTTCCAGCAGAGCCCCGTTCACGCGCTTTCCGATGCGCCTGTTCTGAGCGTCGATTACGTAGTCTATCACCTTCGTCGGCAGCGCCACCTTGCGCAGATTCCCGAAAGCGTCGTAGTCATATGTCGTCCTTCCGTCTGGACAAGACTTCCTGCTCAGCGCGCCGTCGGCGCTGTACGAGTAGGTGCACGCTCCATATGCGAGAACGCGGTCTTGATCATCATGCTGCGCCAAAGCGCTGAGCCCAGGAGCGACGGTCCGGTTACCGTTCGGGTCGTATTCATAATGGGCCGTTGCACCGCTCTTCGCCACATCTCTCAGACGGCCCCGGATGTCATAGGAGTACACGGAACTCGTCGTGGCACTCTGAATTGTCTCTGTCTTGGTCACGATTCGACCTAGCTCATCGCGGGTGCCGTAATCGACGGAGTACAACGATGCACCTCCGATGCGGACCGTGTAGGTCTGCTCTTCGCCGTACGAGTTATAAGTGCGACTGTCGGTGATCGTCCCGAGAGTCGTTCCAGTGACGAACCCTGTTGCCGAGTCACGAGCGATCGCGAGAGCTCCGGCCGACGTGAGCAAGTCATCGTTGTCGTAGGTGTAATTGATCGACGTCCCGTTCGTGACTTCTATTGACACTCGCAAATTCGCGTCATACGTCCGCTGCAAGACGCCAACGATCGGGCCGCTCCACGCTACACTATTCAGCAAGAATCCGTCGTATCCGAAAAGCAGACCGGCGCCGTCGAACGTTGTCATGCTCGCGATTCGTCCAGTGGACGAACTGTATCCGAGACTCACGGAGCCTCGGCTCGTGGCAAACGACAATAGCCGTCCGTTGGCAGGATCGTAAGATGGAATGATGAACTCGCCGTCTGGCCGTGAAACCGTCGATACGCGACCATCGACGTCGTAATCGATATGTAGCGTTCGCGGCTGACCGGTGTCGGGCGCAATGTAGTCGCTTTGTAGATTCACGGGGGTGTAGGTGAACTGATGAGTCGGTCGTGCGGGGGGGACAAGAGAATTCACATTCCCGGCATTGTCGAACGCGGCATCAATTTCATTGGAGTCAGTCAGTACGCTGCGCAACGGCCGACCGATTGGGTCATTGAAGAACGACTTCACGCGACCTAAAGGATCATGGATCGACGACAAGTAGCCGTTGCTGTCGAACGAAAAACCAAACTGCCTCGTGCCTTCCGTCACGGTCGACAGCCGGCCGTTCGGAAAGTATTGAAAGGAGAAAGGCACGACACCTGGTTCTTGCACCTGCGTCACTCGTCCTGCCACATCCAGTGTCGTTGTCGTCACTCGGCCGAGCGGTGACGTTGCCGTTAGAATCCGAGACGCAGCATCGTATGAAGTGGAAAAGCGGCGTCCATTTACGGACACTGTTCGACTTTCCTGCCTCAGCGAAGTTGGATCCGAAGGAATGGACAACGTTGCGGCCCTAGTCTCCGAAGTCTGATACTTGAGCCCGCTCGGTAACGTGATGGTCGTAGAAGTCACCGGAGCGAGCATGCCGAAGCGCGGATCGGCGGTATCCACTTCACTCGTCACCGTTCCGTCGGGACCGGTCATCGTTCGATTCGAGCTTCTCTCAGTGGTCGTTATGTTCAATCCGGCAGCGTCGATGTGCGAACGCGATGTGCCCGCCGGAGAAGCAGAGATCGCGTGTTGCGAGACGAGTCCCATAGCTGTGGTTACAGAAACGGCGTGTACGCCCGCCGAATCCGAATTTGCGAGCCGCTTGAAGCCGCCTGCAGGATCCGTGTCTCTGATGAGGTTCCCCGCCGCGTCGTACAGGAAATCGTGCTCGAGTCCTCGCCGATCAAACAAAGCCCCCAGCAATCCGTTTGCCGCATGATTCGGCCGCACGGCGACGCGCGCAGGATCGGTGACCGATGACAACCACCCCTGTGCGTCGAACCCAAGCTGGATGAATTGGTTGTCAGGCGTCTCGATGTCAGTGGCGACACCGGACGTATCGCGGTGTATGAAAGTGGTGCGATTGTCGCCGTCCGTGAAGGCAGACAGTCGTCCCGCTGGATCGTATGCGAAAGACGCGACAACACGATTGGTCGTCGCGTCTACCGTGCGCAGATGGCGTCCGGTCACCGGGTCGAAGACATGCGCCTGCCGGCCGTCTGGCGAGGGTTGGACCAGGGCATCCGACGTCACCGGATCCACACGCCGGATCGCGCCTGCCATGTTGAGGTACAGCCTGCGGTCTGGACCGAAGCGAATGCTCCCGACGGACACCAAGTTGACGTCGGCAGCCGCGATTCCCTCGACGAATGGCTTGGTCCCGCACCCTACGTAGGCCCGAAGCCAGCCATCTGAATCGAGCCTGACGACACAATGTGATGGTGCGCCGCTCGGCCCGGTAGTCATATACAGCGAACCGTCAGGTCCGCGCGTGATGTCACGGACGAAGATTGCCCTGGATAGCGCAGGCCCATCGATCCAGTTGTCGTTCGCGGGAGCGGTACCCGTTCCGGCAACAGTGCGCCCACTCGTCCCACAGCGAACGATCGTGTTTTCGCCCCAGCAGAGCTCGCCGTCGAGGGTGAACGGGCCCGCTGCAATCAAGGTCGTGCCGATCACTGTAGACGTCAGCGAGACTGGATCGAAGAGGCGACCAACCACCGTTTCGACTCCACCGCCCGGTACGAATCTGTAGAACGAACCGGAGTTATGAACATACACATTGCCGTTGGAGACACGGATGAACGCCGTGTTCGCTACCAGATGAGCATTTAACGCAGGAATGATCCCGATCTCGTTGCAATGGAAGGGGCAGGGGTTCAAGCCGGCAACCGTTTCGACGACGCCTCCGTCCCTCAGCCTGCGAACGCATCCATCGGCGCAAGGGCCGTTGCGTTCCGGGTAGTAGACGTACCCATCCTGGACCGCGATGGCATTGGTGTACTCGAGGATCGTGTTGATTGCAGGTGTACCCTCCGGGGACCATGCGGTGGAGGGCGAGAAGAGCGCGCCCGCGACCGTATGGATCGTCCCGTTCGGCATGTACCGGCGGAGGTTCAGAATGGTGGGAGTCGTGTCGAGGAAGTAAATCGAGCCGTCATTTTTGTCGATGTCGAAGGCTCCGCCACCGCCCGAGAATCCTCCGTTCGCAGTGAGCGCCACGGTATGCACGACCGGTCCGGGCACCGGGTTCACCGAACCATCTGCACTCTTCAACCTGCGCTTCGACCCGTCGCCGAAATACAACGTGCCCCCGGTCGAGGAGAGCGAGTGATGGTTGCTCAGCGTCCATCCCCCAAACCCCTCCGCTCGGCGAGCATCCAGTGACCCGGTGTATCCGGTCCACCACTCCGAGCCACTCTGCCCCCATAACGTGAGCGTAGAGAGCGTTCGCGAGCCCGTGATACGGACGCCATTGCCGTTGTATCCAAATCGAGGCGCGCGGGTGTACGAAATCGGGTAGACATACCCGACGCTGGTCTTCAGGATTTGCTCGCCTTGCAGTTTTCGTCCGTAGGCATCCAACCCATCCCAAGTGAAGACATAGTCTTGATTGGGAGTGGGTGGGAACGACAGTTGCCACGACCTTCCCGCAACCGCGATCCTGAGAGAGATGGATTGCAGGCTCGACGGAACAGTCGGTCCTGTGACATGGATCAGGTGCCGGTAGGCCTTGGCGCGACCGGGCACCCGGTCGCTGCTATATACGAGCGACGCGCCAGCTCCTGGCAGGGAAATCGTCTCGCGTAGAACACGATTTTCGCACTCGATCACTGACATGAATTCCAAACATGGATCGTTGTTGTCAGAATCATCATCCTGCTCCGGCCCCGTCGTGGCGTCCGGTTGTGGTGCGAAACCCATGTTGGAGTCCCAGTCGGAGAAGTGAGGAATTGGAGAGCGCCAGAGAGACTGGCCTGCAACGTAGAGCCTGGCGAGTACGGCAAGCTCCGCGTTCGAAACTCCCAGGTTGGAGAGCGTTTGAGGAGACGCCGGGGTGCCGCTGCCATCCACGTCGATCGAAGCAGTGCCACTGGCGATGGACAGAATCTTGATGACCAGACCATTGTCGCTGTCGAGCCAATTGCCGACGTCGCGGTTGTAGTAGCCCGTCGGCATGGGTACTCCTGTGTCGAGCCCGACGAAATTTTCGACGTAGAGAATCGGAGCTTTGCTGAATGATACGGAGGTCGCATTGGCCGCAACCGCTTCATCGGCCGTCAACGCAACTGCATACGTGTACGCACTCGCCGGCGGCAGGGCCCCGGGCATGGCCTTGGGACCGGCGGAACCCACCGTATACTCCGTCGCACGGATACGCAGTGATTGCACGGGCGTCGTTCCCGAAGGTTTGACGAGAGTAGCTGTTGTTCCAGGCAGGACGAGAACCGTTGCCCGTCGTGCCCCGTCCACGTCGCTCTGCACCGATCCCTGCGCGACCTGTATGACCGGGGAAGAGCCGGAGACGTCGACGGCGGTGACGAGCTGATCGAATCCGGAGAGGGCGATCTCGTCGACGACTGCGTACTCTCCAAACCGCGGCGAGACCGACCGCTGGACAGGCAGGAATCCATCCTTTGAATAACTCACGGTCAGGATGCTTCCCCCGTTCACGACCAGATCGAACCATCCGTCCGCACGGGTATATGTGTTGCCGTACTCCGGGTGCCCCAGGATGCCGATTGCGACTGCGGCTACAGGGTTCCCATTGCGGTCGATCACATGCCCGCGAACAACAGCGACTCGCGCATCGTCGATCGCGTCGGGAGCAACATCGAGTTGGACCGGGTTGTTCCCTGTATATAGGAACCGTGTCACCGCGGCGATCGGAGATGGGACGGACTCGTCGATCGGCGGTGCGGTGAGCACCGGATCTGGCACGGTGGCCACGAAGTTCAGCATGGGACCGTCCACGGACCAATTACCGACGGCATCGCCAGCTTGGACGGCGAAAACGTATGAGCTTCCCGTTGTCAGGCCAGACACGTTCGCTGAGAGCACATTTGCCGGCGTCGTGGCCAGAACGACACCATTCTCGTAGACGCGGTAATAGGCTACTGCGGTGTCGTCGTTCGCCGGTGTCCACGTCAAAGTCACCGATGTGGCAGTTTGGCTGGTACCCGTGAGCGCACTACCAGGAGGCCAGGTAGGAGCTGTTGCGTCGATGATAATTGCGGTTTGCACGCCTGAGATCATCCCATCGGTTGCACTCACGGACTGCGAACCCGCTGAGCGCAGGACGACGCCAGGAACGGTCACATATCCTTGGTCCGAAGAAGCAAACGTGACTGGTGCAGGAAGAGTGGCGGCGGGATCGCTCGATGAGAATTGGACGGTCCCCAAATAAGTGACGACGCGGTTCCCGAACCCGTCGCGCACCTCGACGTTGACGGAGCTGGGTTCGCCCGGGGCACGTGGAGACGTGATTCCACTGATCAGCAATACTGCGGGTGCTGCTGTCGTAACAGTGGTGTTGGATTGAACTGTCGGCAGCGACCCGTCGGACACGAAGATGGACTGCGCCCCTGCGGTCTTCAGGGTCGCCGTGAATGTCTTGGTGCCAGCGTCGCTGGCCGCAAACGTGCTCGTCGCGGGCAGCGCAGCCTTCGAATCCGACGACGAGAATGTCACCGTTCCAAGGTAACTTTCGGATACGTTGCCGAAGGAGTCCCTGGCTGTGACCGTCAGTGTCCCGGCGACTCCCGCCGAAATGGACGCGGGGAATCCGGATACCGACAGAGACACTGCGGGTCCTCCCAGGACGAGAACGGTCTGCGAACCACTCATCGCCGGCGTGAGCGTGTCGCTCACTGAGAAATTCTGTGACCCGCTGGTCTTCAAGACGAATGCAGACACCGTCGCCTGGCCCAGGTCGGCGGGGAGGAATGCTCGATCAGGCGGTGTGGTGGCGAGCGGGTCCGACGAACTGAAATGCACCGTGCCCCGGTATCCCGTTGCGACGTTGTCGTACGGATCGAATGCCGTCACGGTCGCGCTGTGTGTGTCGCCCGCGGTCACAGTGGCCGGCAGCCCCGAGATGGTCAGTCTTGTTGCCGATGCGGCGTCTACGACGATCCCACTCTGAGAGCCGGTGATGGCCGGGCTCGCCAGGTCCGTCGCCGAAACGAACTGCGATCCTGCGGTTCGCAGCGTCACTGACGCCGAGTACAGACCTGCATCACTGCTCGTGAACGCGTGCTGGCCAGGCAGCGCTGCTTGCGCGTCCGACGTCGCAAACCCCATCGTGCCCGTGTAGCCAGTAGCGCGGTTGGCAAATGCGTCCTTCGCCTCCACGATGACGGTGGAGCCTATTCCCGCTGTAGTGGGAGAATTCACGCCGCTGACGATGAACCTCGTCGCAGGCCCGGGCACGACGAGGATCCCGGTTGCGGGGCTGGTGATGGTGGGGGTCGCGGTATCGTTCGCCGTGAGCGACTGCGAACCAGCAGTCTTGAACGTCGCCCCCGAGAATGAATGCCGGCCCGCATCCACAGTCACAAACTGGTAATCCGGGGGCAACGTTGCGTTCGCGTCTGTAGAGGTGAAGTGCACGGTGCCGGAGTAAGTGGTGACACGGTTGCTTTGACAGCTGTCTCGCGCCTCCACAAGCAGCGAGAATGGATCTCCAGCGGTGGTGCCGGCGGGCCCCGTTAGAGCTAGCGAAGCGGCCGCTCCCGGACTGACGGTGATGCTCGAGAGCGTGCCCGAGATTGTTGAAAAGGCAGTGTCAGTTGCGGTAATCGACTGCGTCCCGGCAGTCTTCAGGACGACACTCTGGAACGTAAAGGTTCCGTTGTCAATCGCGGCGAATGTGTGATCCGCAGGCAGCACGGCCGCCGGATCCGACGACGTCAGATGAACGGTGCCACGATATCCAAGGGCCTGGTTACCGAAAGCGTCTTGCGCAACGACTGTGACCGAATTCGAGCCGCACGCCCCGACCGTTGATGATCCGCTGACGACGAGCTTGGTCACGGGATTGTACTTCCAAGACACGTTCACGGTTGCGCCCTGGCCGACGCTCACCGACACGGTAGAGGTGACGGAGTACGCAGCACCGTTGACCGAGCCTCGAACGCTGTACCCGGTGGGCACTGTGGAGATGACCGAGTACGTCCCTGGGGTGACGCTGAAGCTGTAGGACGAGTCGGTTGCAGGCGAGCTGCTCGCGCCCGGGGAGGTCGAGATGACTGCCCCGGGACTGGTGAAAGCGCTTCCGCTCTCCGACGTCTTGGTGCCGGAGACGGTGCCTACATTGCAAGCCGGGTCCACTGTGCAGGCAGCCAGAGAGTCGCTGCACACTCCGGAGCAAGAACCCTGGCTCGGACAACTCCGTGGAGTACCCGCAACACAAGTCCCGTTGCTGCAGACATCTCCCACGCTGCAATAATGTCCGTCGTCGCACGCGGTGCCATTCGTTTTTGCTACGCAAAACCAACCGTGGTAATTCGTGTTCCCTATGCACTGGAGCGTCTGGCACTGGTTGCAGGTCGGTGGAGTCCCTGGGCAGAAGGTCGCCCACGAAGCCATTGGCGTGAGAAGGACTACAAGAGCTGCGGCGAACCCCGGGCGAATTCGCAATTGAGTCCCTCCGGCAAACGAGCCGTCACGCGTTGACGAACCGTCGCGCACTTTTCATGTCCGGCAAAGGTGAGTCAAGCGGCCGGGAACCGAGCCCAACGGGCTCGATTTCTGATCAAATGTGCAAACTTACAAGTGCGACTCGCGCGTTAAAGCCATTAGATAACGAATTAGACAGAAGAATGACCGCAAGAGCATGAGCCGTAGCGCGGTTCGTCACCGTCCGGATGCGATTCCGACATGATTCGGCAGACGAACGTCTGAAGCTGAAATCGCTCAAAGGCGACCATCAATCTACCTGTAAAACTATACTTGAAATGATTACAGCAGCGTGCCCCGCAGGATGGTGGCGGCCGTCGTGAAGTAGATCACCAAGCCGGTCACGTCGACCAGGGTGGCGACGAAGGGTGCGCTGGCGCTCGCGGGGTCGAATCCGAGGCGGCGCAGGACGAACGGCAGAAGCGATCCCGCTAGCGTCCCGAACGTCACCACTCCAATCAGCGAGAGCGCAACCGTCAGACCGACCAGCAACCAGTGCCGCCCGTACGTATTGAAGAAGCCTTGCCAGATGAAGATGCGCATCAGGCCGATGGCGCCCAGGATCGATCCCAGCGCGAGCCCCGCGGCGATCTCGCGCCGGATCACCCGGAACCAGTCGCGCAGCCGGACCTCGCCCAGCGCCATCGCCCGGATCACCAGCGAGGTGGCCTGCGACCCGGAGTTACCGCCGGAGGAGATGATCAGCGGCACGAAGAGCGCCAGCACCACCGCCTTGTCGATCTCGTGCTCGAAATAGCCCATCGCGGTGGCGGTGAGCATCTCGCCGAGAAAGAGGGCCGCCAGCCAGCCGGCGCGCTTCTTGATCATCCGCGCGAGCGCGATCTTGAGATAGGGCTCACCCAGGCTCTCGCTGCCGCCCAGCTTCTGGATGTCCTCGGTGGCTTCCTCGCTCACCACCTCGACGATGTCGTCCACGGTCACGACGCCCTTCATCCGCTTCTCGGCATCGACCACCGGGATGGCCATCAGGCCGGTCTCGCGGAAGAGCCGCGCCACATTTTCCTGGTCGACCTCCTCGTCGACAGTGCGCACCTCGGTCTTCATCACCTCGCTGATCCGGCGGTCGCCACGGGCGGCGATCAGCTCGCGGAACGAGACCACGCCGAGGAGTCGCTGCTGGGAGTCGAGGACGTAGGCGTAGTACGTCATCTCCACCGACTGCCGCGTCTGCCGGCGCAGGTACGTGACCGCCTCGTCCACGGTCATCTCCGGGCGCAAGCGGGCGAAGCGCGGGTTCATCAGCCCGCCGGCGTGATCCTCGCGGTACGCGAGCAGGGCCGTGACTTCGCGCCGGGTCTGGTCGTCGAGCATCGAGAGCAGCCGGTCCCGGTGCGCGGTCGGCGCTTCCTGCACCAGGTCGGCCGCATCGTCGGGCGCCAGCCCGCGGAGCCAGGACCGCTGCTCCGCCTGCGGGAGGGCGAAGATCAACTCGACCTGCTCGCGCGGGGTAATGCTGAAGAACAGGTCCTCCGCGGTGTCGCGGGGCAGGAGCTTGAGCCCTTCGGCGCGTTCCTCGGCGGAGAGCGCGGGCCAAGCGTCGCGCAGCTCGTCGGGAGAGAGGGCCTCCTGCTCCTGTTCCGCGGCAGCGGGGGTCACACCTTGGCCTCGCGGAATTCCTCGGCCGCTTTGAAGTCGCTCTCGTCCAGGTCGCGCATCGGCTTGCCGCTCTCGGCGCGAACGCGCTTGAACACCTCGACCACCTGAAGCTTGTGGGGGCGGGAGTTGGACAGAGGGCAGGCCTCGTACGCCTTGATTTCCTCGTCGCAGTACCCCATGCGCCTCTCGCCGCACTTGGGCTGCATGTACTTCGCCAGCTCCGGCACCTTGCGCATCAGCTCGCTGCGCATCCTGGCGATCATCTGCCGGATCTCCCACTGCGCCCGCGTGCAGAGGCGCAGGTCGCCGATGTGCAGCAGCTCGGCGAAATTGACCATGATCTGGAAGTTGGTCGGGGCCGCGTTGGGCAGCACGAAACGCGCGTCCTCGGCGGGGATGCCCGCCGCCACCGCGTCCCGGTAGACGCGCGTGATCTCGCCCATCAGCTTCTCGAACTCCGCCGCCCTGCCCGCGTCCCGCCAGCTCTCCGGCATCACGTACTCGAGCCGCTCCTCGTTCTTGCCGGTGAAGCGCACGTAGCGCTGCGACTGCTGCTCGAAGGAGATGCCGATCCGGTGCCGGACGAACTGGTGGCTGAGCGAGCGGGACACGCCGGAGATCCCGAACCAGAACACCACCTGCTCCAGGGGAGAGACGTGCCCGGTCTTCAGGCGATCCTCGACGAACTGGGCAATCTTCTCCCGCGCGACGGTGCCCGCGGCGACGTCGTCCCAGACTTCGCGCGGCGTCTTGGGGGTGTAGCAGGTGCGGTAGGCGCCGTAGAGCTTGGTGAGCGGATCGTTGGCGATGTCGATGAGCAGGACGTCCATGGCGGCGTTGTACCGCAGTGCAAGCCGGCGCCCGATGTTTTTCGACCCGTTGCGCGGCCTTCCCCGCGCTGGTAGGTCGTGGGGACTTTTGGGCGTTCCCAAGCTCACCTCTTCTGACCGGCCGTTCTCGACCCCGCGGGCCGGGCCTTGGTGATGCCCGTCCTGCTCGTCGCGGCCGGCGGGGCCCTGGGCGCCGTGGCGCGCTACCTGGTCGGCGAGGTGTTCGCGCATCGCTTCGGCGCGCATTGGCCCTGGGGCACCCTGTTCATCAACTTGAGCGGATGCTTGCTGATCTCGCTGTTCCTCGGCGCGGGAAGCGGCCGCGTCGCCGACTCGAACCTCCGCTACCTGCTGCCGATCGGGTTCGTCGGCGCCTACACCACCTTCTCCACCTACGAGTACGAGACCCTGCGGCTCTTCGAGCTCGGGCGCGCCGGCTCCGCGCTGGCGTACGTCGCCGCTTCCAACCTGCTCGGATTCGCCGCCGTCCTGGCCGGCGCATGGCTCGCCCGCAAATGAGCAGCTTCTTGCGCGCGGTGCGGCGCGTGGTCCGCGGCATCCCACGCGGCACCACCCTCTCGTACGGCGAGGTGGCGCTGCGCGCCGGGAAGCCGCGGGCCGCTCGCGCCGTGGTCGCCGCGCTCCACAGGCTTTCGGACATTCCCTGGTGGCGCGTGGCGCGGCACGACGGGACGCTGGCGCCGCAGGTGGCGCGGGAGCAGGCCAACCTTCTCAAGCAGGAAGGGTGGAAACCTCGCCCGCGCCGGAAGAAGCGCGGATAGACTCCTGCCGTGGCGCTCTACGTCGTCAGCGACCTGCACCTGGGGGAGAGCTCGCTCGTCTCGATGTTCCGCGACGAGGACCAGGGCCACCGCCTGGCGGAGCTGTGCGCGCACGTGGCCTCGGAGCCCGAGAGCGAGCTGGTCCTGCTCGGCGACATCCTCGACGTGACCGCCGCTTGTCCACCCCGCAAGGGTCTGACGCAGTTCGGCGTGCTGCTCGACGTCCCCATCGAGGACAAGCCGCCGCCGCCGCTTCCGGCCATCCTGCGCGGCATCCGCGAGAACAACCCCATCGCCTTCGACGCGCTCGAAGCCTTGTCCAAGCAGGCCCGCGTGACGCTGGTCCCCGGCAACCACGACCGGCAGCTCGCCGAACCTGGTGGACGCGAAGCGCTGGACGCCGCGGGCTTGCCCGAGGTGCCGATCGAGCCGATGGCGGTGCGGCGCGTGCTCGACAAGTGGGTGGTGCTCCAGCACGGCCACCTCTGGGATCCCTCCAACGCCACGCCCACCGGCGGCGGCGAGACCATGACGGCCGTCATCCACCACGCGCTGGTTCCCTTCCTGCGGCACCTCGCTCCGCGCACCAACGTGCACATCGACCCCGGACGCCTGGTCGCGTTGCGCCCGGAAGAGCGCGTCATCCCCGTGCTGGAGCGCTGGCTCAAGCCCGGGACCTTCAATCGGCTCATCGAGGCGCTCCTGGGGATCCTGGTGGAAAACGGCGCCCTTGCCCGCCCGCTCGCATGGGTGACCACACCCTCGCTCTTGCGCTGGCGCCTCAAGGACGACGACGATCTCTGGGAGCGCGCCGGCGCATCCGCGCTGGCCGTCCTGGAAGGAGCAAAGTCGCTGCCTGGCAAGCCCCCGCCCCCGGACGTGCTCGTGCTCGGACACACCCACGTGATGGACTGGGCAGTGCAGGAGGGACGACCCGGCGCGCAGCGGCTTTACGTCAACTTGGGGACCTGGAGCGCCCGCGCCACCGACGCCGCGGGGCCCATGGATGCCAGCATGCCGCTTCTGCGCATCGAGGCGGACAGGCGGCAGCTGCGCGTCGAGCTCTTCGAATACTCGAGCCGCTGGCGCACGCTGCAGCGCTTCGAGGTCATCCGATGAGCGGGCCCAAGACCCCCGCCGCCAGCCGGGTGGTCATGACCGAGTCGGTGCTCCCGGGCGATGGCAACCCGCTGGGCACCGCGTTCGGCGGCAAGATCGCGCAATGGATCGACATCGCCGCGGCCATCGCCTGCCAGCGCCACTGCCGCCAGCGCGTGGTGACGGCATCGATGGACGATCTGCATTTCCTCCGCCCCATCCGGGTGGGCATGATCGTCGAGCTGCGCGCGCAGGTGAACGCGGCGTTCCGCACCTCGATGGAAGCGGGCGTCCGCATCGAGAGCGAGGATCCGCTCACCGGGGAGCGGCAGCACGTGTGCACCGCCTGGCTCACGTTCGTGGCCCAGGACGCGCACGGCAGGCCGGTCCAGGTCCCCCCGCTGGTGCTCGAAACCGGCGAGGACCGCCGCCGCGCGCGCGACGCGGGAGAGCGCCGCGCTCTCCGACTGTCGCGCGCGCGCACCCGCAAAGAGCTCCTGCTGGCCGAGCAGGACCAGGGGCGCGAGGATTGAGGGCCGCCCTTCTGGTGGCGCTGGCGATGGCGGTCGCGTTTCCGGCGGAAGCGCGCGCGCGCAAGAAGCGGAAGCCCGCTGCTCTCGCCTCGCGAATGCGCCCCGAGGACGATCCTCGCAAGAGAGGCAATCACTGGGCGTTCGCGAAGGCATCGATCGCGTTCGCCGGGCCGAGAGACCTCTCGGTCCTTGGCGACGGCGCGGTGGAGATCCGGCTGGTCGTGAAGGGGTACAGGATCGGCGCGCTGCAGCCAGGCGGTCCGGTGCCGCATGTTCACCTGATCGTCGACAACGAGCCGGCGTTGGAGATCGATGATGCGCGGGCGGCCTGGGCGCTGGGTGGGTTGGCGCCGGGACCGCACTTGTTGCGCGCAGTGCTCTGCCGGCCCTGGCACGAGGTCGTCAAGGCCCGCAGAGCGTTCGCGATGACGCGCTTCTGGGTGGGTCCCCGGCTGGCAGGCAAAGCAGGGCGGGCGGCCGAGTCGGCCGTGTGGCCCGTGCCCAGGAAACCGATCTTGACCTACGTGCTGCCCATCGGCGTCGCTCCGGCGAATCTGGTGCTGGCCCCCATCGACGAGGCCGCGCAGCACGATGCGGCCGTCCCGGTCGATCCGACCGCGGCGTTGCTGAAGCCCAGCCCGAACCGCCCGGTGCTCGACTTCTATTTGTCGAACGGGAAGCTCGGCCGCCGCGGCGACAAGATCCTCATCGTGCTCGACAGGCGCGAGCTGCCGCTGATCACGGACTGGAAACCTCATCCGCTCCGGCGCGCGCACAAGGGCATGCGGCGGGTCTCGATCGACCTGCTGAATCGCAAAGGGCTGAAGGTGCACAACGCGGTCAACCAGACCGACCGCGTCTTCACCGTTTCCCGCTAGCCCGGGGTACGCTTGAGCGCGATCATTCGGGTCCGGTTGTGGGACCTGTACTCTAGTATCGTTCGGCAAGACGCCGCCGAGCTGCATGGCCCTGCGCCGCCGCGGCAGAAAGCGAGCCCGCAGGCGAGTCACTTCACGTGAAGCGAGAGACACGGGGCGGCGCGGACTGCGCATCGTGTGCTTTCTGATGCGTCGGCGCGAGGGCCATGCAGCCCGGCGGCGTCTCAGACAGCGATACTAGAGAAGCGCCCCTCGGTCAGGCCGAAGGGTCGCCCTTCTCGACCGGCTTGCCGGCCTTCTCCCAACCCTGGATGCCGGCCGACATGATGTACACGTTCTTGAAGCCGAGCTTGAGCGCCGCACGGGCGCCCTCATGGCAAGCCATTCAATGCGTGTTCGCGCAATAGAAGACCAGCTTGCGCGACTTGTCCTTGGGGAGATCGCTCTCCTTCACGGCATTGAACTGGACCCATTTCGCGGTGGGGAGGTGGCTCTTCGCGTACACGCCCTTCTCGTTGTTGTCGAAGATGTCCGCTTCCTTCTTCGCGATCAGGTCCGAGACCTGATCGATGGTCAGGTCTGTGAAACCCTCTTCCTTCGCCGAGCCGGCGCGCGCCGAGCTCGCGAGGAGCAGGACGGCGACAGCCAACAAGGAACTGCGCAGGATGTGCATCCGCGGGAGACTAACCAAGCCTGCCCATGCGTCAAGCGTTCTTCTCCATGCGCAGGTGTGGGATTCCGGTCCCATCGTCGAACTCGCGCGAGGCGGCCGCATAGCCCGCCTTGTCGTAGAAGCTCCGGGCCCGGACCTGGGCAAACAGCGTCAGCTTCGTCGCACCGCGCCGGCGCGCTTCTTCCTCGATGAACGCGAGCAGCGCGCGCCCGACACCTCGCTCGCGGGCGTCGTCGATCACCGCCATCCGCTCGATCTTGGCCACTCCAGGCGCGGTAAAGATCAGGCGCCCGGCGCCGCAGGGCACGCCGTCCAGCGAAGCCAGCACGTGCACGGCGTCGCTCGAGTCATGCGCATCCAGCTCGTCGCTGGGTCGCACGCCCTGCTCTTCTACGAACACCGTCCAGCGCAGTCGAAGGCACTGCTCGACGTCCTTGCGGCCCTGCGCGACGCGAACGTCGATCATGCCTTCCGGGGCGCCAAGAACCGTTCGGTGGCTACTGCCCAGAGCACCGCTCCCAGCCCGAGGAAGAGGAGCAGCGAGACGAGATCGCTGTTGGAGAACCCGGGGAACGCTCCGCCGACGTTGATGGAGTTCAGGAAGTTCCGCGTCGTTTCGGAGAGCTGCAGGAACGCGAGCACCGTCCCGATCACCGCTGCCCCGGCGATCAGACCGGACGCGAACAGCACTCCCGGGCCGCTCTCAGCCTCCACCCCGCTCACCCTCTTCTTCGAGGTGCGCTCCACCACGTAGCGGACCAGGCCGCCCACCGCAATCGGCGCGCTGGTCGAGAGCGGCAGGTACACGCCCACCGCGAAGGCGAGGCTGGAGATGCCGCTGAGCTCGAGCACCACGGAGATGAACACGCCGATCAGCACCAGGCCCCAGGGAAGGCGCTGGGTCATGATCCCTTCGATGATGAATGCCATCAGCACCGGCTTGGGCGCGCTGAACTTCGACTTCACCTTCTCGCCGTTGTCGCGGGTGTCGATCTTCCCGTTGATGCCCGGATCCTCGAGGTACTTGATGTGCCCCGTATCGTCGACCAGGTACTTGCCCGCGGGCACCTCGCCGCGAGGCTCGGCCAGCCAGACCACGTTGTAAGCGTTGCCGTCGCGGTCGGCATCGGGGCCACGCAGGCGTTCCTTCGTGCCGGCGTATTCGGACGCTTCGAACCTGACGCTCGGGTAGCTGCGGGCGGCGAAGACCGTCCCCGCATCGTTCAGCTTCAGGATGAAGAAGCCGATGCACAGAGCCGAGGCGAGCGCGCCGACCAGGATGGCGATCTGCTGTCGCGCCGGCGTGGCGCCGACCAGGTATCCGGTCTTCAGATCCTGCGAGGTGGTCCCGCCGTTGGAGATGGCGACGCAGGCGATGGCCGCGATGCTCAGCGCGGCAACCTTGTAGGGCGGCGAGACCCACCCGAGGGCAAAGAAGATGAGCGAGGTGATGAGCAGCGTCGCCACGGTCATGCCCGAGATGGGATTCGATGAGCTGCCCACCTCGCCGGTCAGGCGCGAGCTGACGGTCACGAAGAGGAAGCCCAGGATCAAGAGCAAAACCGCGCCGAGGACGTTGATCTTGAACGAAGGCACGAGCGTGCAGACCACCACGATGAACAGCGATCCCACGCCCACCACCCAGAGCGGCAGATCGCGGTCGGTGCGCGCCGGACCGGACGCCGTCCCACTGCCCCTCAGCGAGCGCATGCCGCGCATGGCTCCGCCGACGATGGTAGGCAAGGACTTGAACAGAGAGATGATTCCCCCCGCGGCCACCGCGCCTGCCCCAATATACAGAATATACGCGCGCCAGACGTCGGTGGTGCTCATGTCCTTGATCAGCTTGGTGGCGGGATAGATGGGCGACGTGGCTCCGCTGCCGAACAGCTTGATCGCAGGCATCAGCACCAGGCTGGAGAGGATGCCGCCGGCGCCCATGACCAACGCGATGCGGGTGCCGATGATGTACCCGACGCCCATCAGTTCCGGGCCGACTTCCAATTCGAGGTTGCCGCCCTCGTATCCCTTGCCGAAGATTCTCTGCGGCGTGTCCTTGAAAACGCCGAACGCCTTGTACCCGAACGCGAAGATGGCGCCGAAGCCGAGCCCGGCGAACACCGTCTTGGCGGTGGTGCCGCCGGTCTCGCCGGAGATGAGCACCTCGGCGCAGGCCGTGCCTTCGGGATAGACCAGCGTCTTCGCTTCCTTGACGATCAGCGCGCGGCGCAACGGGATCATCAGGAGGATGCCGAGCAATCCGCCCAGGACGCTGACCAGGATCACCTGCGTCATCTCGAGGTTGTAGCCGAGGATCAGGAGCGCAGGCATGGTGACGCCGACGCCGAAGGCGATGCTCTCCCCCGCGCTCCCGGCGGTCTGCGTGATGTTGTTCTCGAGGATGGTGGCGCGCCGGGTGCGGAAGACCCGGGTGAAGGCGCGGAAGATCGTGATCGAGAGCACCGCCACAGGAATCGACGCGCTCACCGTCAATCCCACCTTCAGCACCAGGTACATGCTGGAGGCGCCGAACAGGATCCCGAGCAGCGTGCCGACGATCAGCGGGACCAGCGTCAGCTCGGGAATGTCCTTCTCGGCCGGAACGAACGGCTTGTGCTCCGCCGTTTCATCCGACACCGGGACCCGATCTGCCGTCGCGACGTGTTGAGCCTTTGACTCGGGCGCCTTCTCCCGGGCGGGCAGTTGCATGAGCCGCATGGGTAGCATGGAGTGGTTGTCTCGGTCACCTGCGTGTGTGCGTACCTGCCCGGTCGAAGGCATCGTAGGATTGAGGCGTGTTCAGCCTGAAGCTGACGGCCCGGCCGGATGCCCGGATGGTGGAGGTGCCCCTCGAGATCGAGGCGGAGCTCCCGCGCGAGTTCGAGGGCGCGGCCTTGCTCGCTTCGAGCGGGCTGCCGCGCCGCGTGCAGATCAAAGCGGCGAAGGACGCGCTCAAGCTCTCGACGGCCTATCGCGCGGATCGGCTGGTGGGCGACATCGTCCGCTCCGCGCTGCGCGGCACCTCCAGCGACGTGCTGCGCGTGCAAGACGCGGTGATGAAGTTCGTCCGCGCCGTCCGGGACCGCCGGCAGGACGGCGCCTCGCTCCTCGTCTCCAGCAACGGCCGCGGCAAGATCGACGTCGTGGAGGCGATGGGAACGGCCCGCCCCCTGCCGCCGCCCTTGCCCCCGCAGCCGTTTGAGAAGTCCCGCCCTCCCGCGCCGCCCGCCCCGCCAGACCGGACGGCGATGCTGGAACGGCGCCTCGCGGATCTGGAGGCGGCGATGACCCGCCTCGCGACGGGCGGAGATCTGGTGGAGCGGATCGCGCAGCTGGAGCAGAAGCTGGCGCCCGCGATGGCGCAGATCTCGCGCACGCTCAGGAACTCCGAGATCGCCGGCCCGGGGCTGGAGAACGGCTCAGTCCAGACGGTGGCCCGGAGCGCGCCGGCGCCTCGCCGTGTCACGGCCATCGATGCGTACGCCGAAGGGCTCCGGAGCGAGCTGCGCACGAAAGCGGCGGCCGCGGCGGAGCGGGCGCGCGCGGAAGTGGAGCGGTGCGACCGGGCGGCGGCGCTGGCGGCGGTCGCGGAGGTGCTCGGGGCGCCGGCGGACGGCACCTCGCAGCGGCTGCGCGACGCTTCGGCGCAGGTGGCGGCTCGGCAGACGTCGCTGGAGCGGCTGGCGGAAGAGATGGAGTTCTACTCCGGGCCGGATCTGCCCGTGGCGTCCCAGCTGCTCGCCCGACTGGAAGATGCGAGCGCGCGCGATCCCGGTCCCTCGCTGGAGCCGGCGGCGCAGGCGATCGTGCGCGCCGCCAAGGGCGACGACGGCGAGTCGCGAACGGCCTGGCTACAGCGCGCCGCCGCGCTCTGCGGCTGGCAGCTCATCACGCCAGCCCCGGGCGATGCGATCCAGCCCGGATTCCACCAGCCGGTCGACTCGGGGGGCGACACCGTGGTCGCGCTCGCCTGTCCGGGATTGAAGCGTGCGGACGGGACACCGATCGTGGAGGCGCAGGTGAAGGTCGACCCGGGCGCGCCCCGGCCGGAGCCCAGGTCCACGGCAAGACCGCCGCCCCCTCCTCCCGATGTGGAAATGCCTTCCGGGAACCTGCACTCCGAGGCGCAAGCGGAGCCGGCGGCCGCGGAAGCGCAGCCCGTTGGCTCCGCGCCGCCATTCGCGCTCTTGCCCCCGCATCCATCCGAGCCGGAGCACCCGTCGAATGGCGTGTCCGAAGAGACACCGATTCGATCGGAAGAGGCAGCGGCGGCCGCGATGGCCGCGGCGCGAGTGCTGCGGATCGTCACCGGGGATCCGGCGATGAACGATGAAGCGCTCGCGGCCGAGGTGGCCCTTGCCGCTTCAAGGCCGGACGGGATCGAGCAGGTCCAGGGCGATTTCGACATTCGCTCGGAGGACATCCACGTGGTGGTGAACGGCCCGCCGGACCACCTCAAACCGCCGAGCTAGCGCGGCCGATCAGCGGCGCGCCGCGGCGACCCACGCCTCGACGTCCTCGAGCTTCCGGGGGAACTCGGCGGTGAGCAAGCGCCACTTGCCGTTGCCGAGCATCAGGACCTGGTCCTCGATGCGTACGCCGAACCCGCGCTCCGGCAGGTAGACGCCAGGCTCCACCGTGAACACGGCGCCGGGCGGCAACGGAGCGTCGTAGAGCCCCGCGTCGTGGACGTCGAGCCCGACGAAGTGGCCGAAGGCGTGGATGAACTTGTCGAGGTATCCGCTGCGCCGCAGCGATTCCTCGGCGGCCCTCTGCAGATCGTTCATCGAGACGCTGGGCTTGATGGCGGCGAGGATGTCCTCCTGCGCCTGGTACACGGCGCGGTACGCCTTCGCCTGCTCCTCGGTGAACTTCCCGTTCACCGGGTACGTTCGGGTCACGTCGGAGGCATAGCGGCCGTACTCTGCGCCCGCGTCGATCACCACCAGGTCGCCCGCGCGCAGCATGCGGGAGTTCTCGCCCCAGTGAAGCACGGCGCCGTTCTCGCCGCTGCCGACGATGGTGCCGTAGGCCAGCCCCGTGGCTCCGGCGGCGAAGAACCCGTATTCGAGCTGCGTCTGCACGTCGCGTTCGCTGACGCCCGGAACCGTGGCCCGGGCAGCCGCCTCGTGCCCGGCCCGCGTGATGGCCACCGCCCGCTCCAAGAGCGCGATCTCCTCCGGCGTGTGCGCCGAGCGCAGGCGCGCCAGCAGCTCGCGCTTGTAGACGAGCTTCACGCCGAGCGCGCCCGCCGCCTGCTTGACCGCCAGCACGTCGTTGCGCTCGTCCTTCAGGTCGCTGGCCGGGGAGACGATGGCGAGGCAATCGTGCGCCGGAGCGGCAGTGAGGAGCCGTTTGCCGCCATCGCCCCGCCGGACCTCGTCGACGCCGTACTTCTCCTTGAGCGCAGGGCTGAGCGGGTCGCGCGGCCCGGTCCAGCGCTCGGCTTCCGGGTCGCGCGGCTTGAGGAAGAGGACGTGGCGGCTGTACTTCGCCTTGGGGAACAAGACGATCCACGCCGAAGGCTCGCTCATGCCAGTCAGCCAGAGGAAGTCGCCGTCCTGCCTGTACTCCTGCACGATCCCCACCGGCTCGCCCTGGGCGGCGACGGCAGTGGCGCAGCCGCCCAACTCCTTCATCACCCGCTCGCGGCGCTCCCGGTAGACGGAAGGAGGAAGATCGGGCGGGGGCTGGGGATTCGGGTGGGCGAACCCGGCGGCGGCGAAGAGAGCGAGGATCATGGGGCAGCGAGGCTATCCGAACGACTTGTGATTGACATCCCCCTGAGGCTGGTCTATTCCGCGCGCGCTTCAGTCCCGGGAGGGGCCTCCTCAATGGCACGCGATCTCGGCACCAAGTACATCTGTTACAAGTGCGGCTCCAAGTTCTACGACCTGAAGAAGCCGGTGCCGGCATGCCCGAAGTGCGGCGCCGACCAGCGTGAGGCCCCGGTCGCCAAGCCCACCTCGGCCCGCGCGGCGAAGGCCGCGGCTGCCAAGGAACCGGAAGAGGCCGAAGTGCCCGCCACGGAGGATGAAGAGGCCGAGGAGGAAGAGGACGACGACGATGAAGACTAGAACGCGTCTCATGATCGGACTGGCGGGTGATCGCGCGGCTCAGGCGTAGGCGCCAAGCCACCTCCGGTGGCCGCGCCTAAGCGGCCTTCTCGACGCTCGAGTTTTTCAGCCACTCCGGCACGCGGTCCTTGCGGTAGATGAAGATGGCGTCGTAAGGGCACGCCTTCTCGCATTCGCGGCAGCCGGTGCAATTCTTCTCGATCACGCTGACCACGCCGAGGAAGCTGTTGGGGTCCTTGACGTGCACCATCTCCAGGGCCTCGAACGGGCAGCGCTCGACGCACTTCTCGCAGCCCGTGCAGGCCTGCTCGTAGACGAAGGCCAGCGGGCGCTCGTTCTTCTTCAGCATGTGCTGCACGTTGCCGTACTGGTCGAGGATGGCATCCACCGGGCAGACCGGGCCGCAGGCGCCGCAGTCGATGCACAGGTCCGGCCAGATGATGTGCAGCCCCTTGCGCTCGCCCGTGATCGCGTCGGTGGGACAGCGCTTCACGCACGCCGTGCAGCCGATGCAGGTCTCGATGATGCGAAAGGCCATCGACCGTCCTCTATACAGGCAATCGGTAGAGCATCCAAGACGCCGGTGACCCACACGTCCGCCCACACGGGGACGTCCAGAGGAACGCGTTCAGCGTCGCGTTCCCGCTCGGCAGCGCCTTCGCCAGCGTCATCCGCGGCCCCCCACGGTGAGCGAACGCGCATCGCGGAGCAGGCGGTCCCGGTCGTCCGCATCGTAGTAACCGCGGATGCGACCCATGCGGTCCACCAGGACCAGCCGCTCGCCGTGCATGATGTCGAACGCCGCCAGGCGGGGGTCGACGTCCTCGCGCGGCACCTTGGCCATCGCGGTGTGGAAGCCCCGGACCACCGTCCGCTCCACTTCCCGTTGGTCGCCGGTGAGCGAGCGCCAGAGGCTGGGGCGCGCGCCGAAGGTCACGGCGTACTGCCGGAGCTTCTCCGGCGTGTCCCGCTCCGGATCGACGCTGATCGAGAGCAAGCCGATGTTGCCCCCCTGCTCGGCGGGGATGAGACGGTCCTGGAGCTTCTTCATCTTGGCCTGCAAGCGCGGGCACGCGTCGGCGCAGGAGGTAAAGACGAAGTCGGCGATCCACACCCGCCCGAGCAGATCGTCCTTGCGGAACGGCTTTCCGTCCTCGGCCACCAGCGAGAAGGAGGGCAGGTCGCCGAGAAGCGGGAGGTCGGGCGCCGCGGTCTGACGGAACAGGAGCGCGCCCATGGGCAGCGCCAGGGCCAGCGCCGCGAACGCGACCCAGCCAGGGTGGAGCACGAGCTTTCCGGGCTTGTCCGCGAGGACCTGCATCGCGCGAGGTTATAGTCCGCCAGCGGAGTCCGGGCAGCAGGAAACAACAGCCCTCGGCCAAGCGTAGCCACCCGCGGCCGCCGCGGCTAATTCGTCAGCAGGCGCTCGCGATCGAAGAGGCGCACGGCGACGGCGATCAGCGCCACGTCCGCGAGGGCCACCCCCGCGGCGAGTGCGAAGTAGAAGCGTGGCCCCAGCGCGATCCGCCCCGCGAGCTGGAAGACGAGCAGGGCCAGGAGTGGCACCACCGTCATCGCCGAGAGGTTCTGCGCGGCCCTGGGATCCAGCACCCGGGAGGAAACCGCCACCGCCGTCGCGTTGCCGAAGAGCGCGAGCAGCGGGGAGAGCACCAGCGTCCCGAACAACCAGGCGGAATCCGGCAGCAGCACCTGTCCGGCCACGGCGTCCACCCCCAGGCAGAACAGGGCGGCCGCGACCCAGGTGAGGGCGAGCGCGGGCAGCAGCGCGGCCAGGCTCTTGCCCAGGATGATGCTCGAGGTGGCCACCGGCGTGGCCAGCAGCGGCTCCAGCGTCCTGCGCTCCCGCTCGCCGCCGATCGACTGCGCGGCGAGCAGGATGGGCAGGAAGATCGGGAGCACCAGGAACATCGGCAGCCAGTTGCGGGCCAGCGAAGCGGCGACTCCCGCCATCGCTCCGCCCGGCGCGCGGTCCCCGTACACGTCCTGGACGAAGAGGAGCGCCTGCTCCGGCGCGGCATGGACGAGCCAGGCGAGCAGCGCCACGGGCACAGCCACCACCGTCGCCGGCAGCGAGACCATCGAGAGCAAGAGCACCGGCGAGCGCCGCAGCTCGAGCAGCTCCTTCCGCAGGATCACCGCGATCATGGCTCGCGCGCCTCGGCCAGGAGCTGCAACCAGGCGTCCTCCAGAGGGTCCCGATGGGGCGTCACGGCTTCGATGCGCGCGCCGGCTCGGACCAGCGCCGCCACGATCTCCGGCACCGCGGCGCGCGGCTCGATCAAGAGCGTGCTGCCCTTGAGCTCCAGGGAGTGGCAGAGCGCGCGCAAGCCGTCCGGCTGGAACGGCGCCGCCAGCTCGATCCGGAGCAGGGTCTCGCGCCGGATCTCGTGCACCGCCACCAGCCGCCCCGCGATGAACGCCGCGCGGGAGCAGAGGCGTTCGACCTCGTCGAGATGGTGCGTGCAGAGCACGATGGTCGCGTGCTCCGCGGCCAGCTCGGCCACCAGGCTGCGCACCTCCCGCGTCGCTTCCGGGTCGAGCCCGACCGTAGGCTCGTCGAGGAGGACCACCTCCGGGTCGTGCACCAGCGCCCGCGCGATGGCGAGCTTCTGCTTCATCCCGCGGGACAGCTCGGCGAACAGCCGGTCCGCATGCTCCGCCAGCCCGAATCGATCGAGCAGCGCGTCGGACTTCCGCTCCGGCTCGCGCGCCCTCTGGAGCCTCGCAAAATGGACCAGGTTCTCCCGCGCGGTCAGGCGGTCGTAGAAGCCGGGCGCCTCCGTGAGCAGCCCGACCCTCGCGCGCAGCTCCGGACCCCCGGCGCGGCCTGCCAGGATCTCGCAGCCGGCCACCCGTGCCCTGCCGGCGTCCGGCGCCAGCAGCCCGGCGAGCATGCGCAGCGTGGTGGTTTTTCCGGCGCCGTTCGGCCCGAGGAGGCCGAAGACCTCGCCCCGCTCCACGGAGAAGGTGACCTCGCGGCACGCCGGACGGCCGCCGAACGATTTGCCGAGCCCGTGCGCCTCGATCGCCGCCAAGCGGCGGAGATCCTACCCCTCTGCCTTGCCTGGCGTCTTGCCCGCCGTGGCGCAAAGCTGCGCACTCCGCTAGAAGGGCGCGAATGCGAAACCAGGCAGACGTGGTGGTGGTCGGCGCCGGCCACAACGGCCTCGTCGCCGCGCTGGTGCTGGCCCGCCGCGGGCTCGATGTCCTGGTCTTGGAGGAGAAGGAGGTCGTCGGCGGCGCCGCGCGCACCGAACGGCCCTTCGCGCGGGTCCCGGGGCTTGCGGCCTCCACGGGCGCCTACCTGCTCGGCCTGATGCCGCCCGAGCTGCTCCAAAAGCTCAGCGTCGAGATGCCGGTGCTGCGCCGCGATCCGCACTACTTCCTGCCCACCACGGGAAAGCGGTACCTGCTCTTCGGCTCCGACGCGGCGGCGATGAAGGAGCAGTTCCTCGCCTTCTTCAGCGCCCAGGACTGGCGCGCGAACGAAGCGCTGCAGGCCGAGATCGCCCAGATCCGCGATGACGTGGCGCCCACCTGGCTCGAGGAACCGCTCTCGATCGAAGACACCGCGGCGAAGAACGTGCGCCCGGCGCTGCGGCAGGTGTTCGTCGATCTGTGCCGCAGGCCGGTGGGCGAGTACCTGGATCGCTTCGGGTTCCGCAGCGATCTGCTCAAGGCGATGTACGCGGTGACCGACGGTTTCTCCGGCCTCAACGGCGACTGGGAGACGCCGGGCACCGGGATGAACTTCCTCATCCACAACATGTGCCGGCTGCCCGGGAGCGACGGGACCTGGATGATCGTGAAGGGCGGCATGGGAACGGTCACGCAACGATTCGCCGCGGCTGCGCGCGACGCAGGCGCGCGGATCGAGACCGGCCGCGCGGTGCAAGCCATCGCCCAGGCTCCTCTCCGCGTGCAGCTCCGGGACGGGACCGAGGTGCGCGCGCGCGCCGTGGTGGTGAACGCGGATCCCTTCCGCCTGGGCGCGCTGCTCGGCCGCGAGAATCTGCCCGCCGCCTGGAACGCGCGCGTCGACGGGTATCGCCGCGACGGAACGACCTTCAAGCTCAATCTCGCCCTCCGGGGGTTGCCCCGCTTCACCTGCCTTCCCGAGGACCGCGGACAGTTCGGCAGCACCATGCACCTCTTGCCCGACGAGCGCGAGGTGATACCGGCGATGCGCCAGGCCTTCGCCGAGGTGAAGGCAGGACGGCTGCCGGAGTTCCCCACCATCGAGTGGTACGTGCACACCACGGTGGATCCCTCGCTGCGCGACGCGGAGGGGCACCACAATTCCGCGCTCTTCGTGCAGTGGGTCCCCTACGAGCTGAAGGGAACGAGCTGGGACGCGGAGGAGGAGCGCTACGTGCGCCATCTCCTCGGGATCTGCGACCGGTTCGCGCCCGGCACGTCCGCGCTCGTCGCCGACACCTTCGCGCTCACGCCGCCGAAGATCGAGAAACACTTCGGAATCACGCGCGGGCACATCCACCACGTGGACAACGCCTTCGGCTTCGCCGACCGCCTCCCCTATGCCACGCCGATCGAGGGAGTGTACTCTTGCAGCGCGGGGTGCCACCCCGCAGGCTCGGTGATCGGAGCGGCGGGCCACAACTCGGCGGAACGGCTCCTGCGGGATCTCGGCCAGCGGCGCTACCAGTAGTTACGCAGCCGACGCAGATTGCTTCAATGCCCCCGCTCGAAACGCGCGACCTCTTCACGCGCTGGAGAGATTCCTCCCGCTCGGCCGCGCTGGCAGTGGTCGAAGCGGGAGCCGTACGAGAGGGAAACGCCAGATTCGCTGCCCTCGACGCGGGGGGCGGTCCCTGGCGCTGGATGACCGGTCCGCACGCCCGGGTGCGGTACGCAAACTTGTCCGAGCTGCTCCGTTGCGAGGCAGCGACCCTCGCCCCAGTGCCCTACCTGGCGCGCTACCAGCGTGGCAACCAGGTGATCGAGGTGAGGCTGGAGCGGCTGGAGAGCGGGGAAGCCATCGCCCTCATGCACGACGTCAGCGCCGAGCTGGACCGGCAGCGGCAGCTCCAGCGAGAGCGCGAGGCCCTGTCGCACGAGGAGCGGATGCACGCGATGGGCGTCCTCGCTTCCGGCGTGGCGCACGATCTCAATCACGCGCTCAACCTCATCTGCCTGCGGGTGGCCACGCTTCGCGCCGACCCCCAGCTCGGCGGGTCCCACCGCGCGCTGGACATGCTGGCCCGCGTGGTGACCGACGCGGCCCGGATCGTGGCGCGGCTGCAGGATCTCGCCCGCAGGCGGCGCGACCGTCCCAGCGATCCGCTCGACCTCGCGGCGGCGCTCACCGGCGCCGTCGAGATGGCCCGCACCGAGGCCGACGCGGCGAGCGTCCGGATCGACGCCGATGTTCCGCCCCTCCCTCTGGTCCGCGGGTCCGCGGCCGAGCTCGCCCACGTGTTCGGCAGCCTGTTCCTGCACGCACAGGAGCAGATGCCGGGCGGCGGTGAGATCCATGTCAAGGCCCGCGAGGACCGCGGACGCGTCGTGGTCACCATCCGGGACGCCGGCGAGGGCCTGGACGAGGAGGACCTCGCGCGGCTGTTCGACCCTTTCTCCGGCGTCGCGGGAGAGTCGGCGCTGGGGCTGTCCGTCGCCTGGGGCGTGATGTCGCGGCTGGGGGGATCGCTCCAAGCGCAGAGCCGGCGCGGCGAAGGGAGCACCTTCACGCTGACCTTCCCGCTCGCCGCACCCCCGCGCCGCGAGCCGCCGAGAGCTGCAGCGGGGGAGCGACGCACCCGCCGCATCCTGATCATCGACGACGAGCAGGACAACCTGGACGTGCTGCGCGAGGTCCTGGAGCTGGAGAACCAGGAAGTCGAGGCAATCCGCGGCGGGCCCGAGGCGCTGGCGCTCTTCGGCCGGGGAGAGCGGTTCGATCTGGTGCTCTGCGACGTCGGGATGCCGGAGATGAGCGGCTGGCAGGTGGCGCGCGAGATCCAGCGGATCGCTCCGGGTACGCAGATATGGATGCTGACGGGCTGGGCGAACGAGATCGGCGAGTCCGATCCGCGCCTCCACTACGTCAGCGGCGTGCTGGCGAAACCGCTCGACCTGGAGCGGCTCCGGTCGCTGCTCCATGCCTCGCCGGAGGCGGCGGCCGCGCGGGCCGACGCCTCGGCGGTGCACTGACGGACCTCCGCGGAGCGGGGCCTACAAGCCGGCCGGGCATTGTGCGACGCTTCCGAGGAGGCAGGGCGTGATGCCGAGGCAAGCGGCGGTGAGCGCGAACGGATCGTTCACGAACGTCAGGCAGCCGCCCGGGTCCCAGCACTGCTTGACGTCTCCGTACGTGATCGCGCCACAGCGGGCGCGGAAGACGTCCCGGCCCGCGCCCTGGGCGTTGAAGAAGGTGGTCACGAAGTTGGTGCAGCCGTTCTTCGGGTCGGGGAAGGCATAGTCGAACTGGCCGTGACCGTCGGCGTAGCCGGCGAACCAATAGTCGAAGGAGATGAGGCCGAAAGCGTTCACGCCGGCGGTGAGATCCAGGGAGATGGTGTGCGGGTCGCCGCTCAGGTCGTAGTAGATCCGCGCCGGGAAGGCGGGGTCGGTCGGCTTGTTGATGCCAAGGGTGGTGGTGTTCTCGAAGTGCAGCGTCACGCGGCCAATGCCGTTCCGGGCCTGCGCGCCGAAGAACTCACCCTCGAGGACGGGCAGGAAGGGACCCGCCGCCTTCGCACCCGCGATGGTGTAGATCCAGCGCCAGGGCGTGAGTGTCGCATCGAGCTCGCGGACCATCACCACTTTGATCCGGACGTCCGGGTGATCCTTGTCCGCAAACGGCCCCCAGGTGCGCGAGTCCTCCCCGCGGCTGGTGGGAGTGACGGTCCGGATGGCGTCGACCAGCGCGAGGATGGCGTCGACCCCGGCGTTGATGGAAACGCCGGTGGTCTTGGCGCTGGTGAAAATGTCGGCCGGACCGATGGCGCACAGGTTCTGCGACGTGGCACCCTGCGGGACCTGCACGTGCAGCTGCTGCTTCTGCGGGATTGCCTCCACGAAGGCGATGTCCTCGTTGGAGAGGTTGCCGCAGGCGCAGGCGAGGATCAGGGTAGCGACACCGCTAGCGAGGCCGGGACTAGAATCCGAACGCATAGTCCACCCCCAGGGCGAATTCGGCGTAGCCGAGGTTCTGCGCCTTGTCGACGTTGTAGAAGAGATAGTTCACCCGCCCGCGTGCCACCGCGGACCACCGCTCCGAGAAGCGCCAGCCGAAGGCGGTCTGCAGGCCCGGCGTCAAGGTGAAGAAGCTCTGCGAAGGCAGGTCGGGCCGGTTCTCGAACGTGCGCGCGAGGTAGATGAAGGCGACCCGCGCCCCGAACGAGACCGTGAACGAGTCTCCGACGGGGAAGTCGCGCCAGAGCGAGGCGCCGCCGGTCAGCTCCAGGAAGCGCTCCGGGATCGGAGTCACGCCGGGGAGCGTCAGCGTCGCCGCCCCTCCGCCCACGGAGAGATCCAGTCCCCAGGCGAGGTCGTGCCCGAGATCGTCGCGCACGGCCATCTCCGCACCCGCCAGCACGGCCGGTGGAAAGAGGCCGTTGCGCGCCGCCGAGTCGAAGAAGAACTGCCCGCCGCCGGTGGCCAGAAGGCTCCAGCGGGGGCCGGAAGGTCCTTTCTGCGGATCCTCGCTCAGCGGCCGCCGCGAGAGCCGCGCATCGGCGATCTCGACCGGCGCGTCAGCGAGGCTGAAGCTGCCGACCAGCAGGGTTTCGCCGTCGCGCTTCTTCACCACGTAGTCGCCCGGGGCGAGCGCGAGGCGGCGCTGATCGCCGCGTGCCTTGGCGACCTCCGCCACCGCGCGGCGCGATCCGTCGAGCACCACGTACACGCCTTCGGCCCCCGCCGGGAACACCAGGGAGCCCCGCGCCGGAGCAAGCTCGGTGAGCACCACGTCGCCCGCGCCGCCCAGGTCGTAGAGGTAGACGGGATGCTGCGCGCCCGCGCGCGTCTCGGCGGTCTCGCCGACCGTGCGCGCGTAGGCGTACGTGTACGCCTCGGCCAGCGTCACCTTGCCGTCGCCGCTCGAGTCGGCGTCGCCCAAGAGTCCGGAGGCGAGATAGTGGGTGAAGAACGACGCGCCGATGTCGTCCGACTCCTGCGATTCCTCGTCCGCGCTGGAGCTGGCGATCAGCACCAGTCCCCGCGGCCGGGTCGAGGCGGCCTGCGCTTGCTGCACGTCGAAGGCGGGAGCGGCGCGGACCCCCTTGGCGCGGGTGATGGCGCCGGACTGGCAGGAATCGAGCAGGCCGATGCGGACATCGGCCGGAGCGTTCCGCAGGGCATCCCGCAGCTCCATCAGCGACATGCGGGTGTCGCCGAGGCGCAGATCGCCGTCCTTGGCGTGGCCGGAGTAGTAGACCACCAGCACGGTCTCGTCGCCACGCGCCTTGGCCTGCTCCGCGCGCGCGGACAGATCGGCGAGCGCCGCGCGCACTTCGTCGGCGGATGCGGCCGTGAGCAGCCGGGCGTCCTCGGGGCGCACGCCTCCCAGGCGGGTGAGGATCGCGTGCATGCGCCTCGCGTCGCGCTCGGCGTACCGGAGCGGGCGCGTCCCCGCGCCACCCTTCGCGTCACCGACCACGAGCGCGAAGCGGCGCGCTTCCGCCAGCGCGGGGAGCGCAGCCAGCAGCGCCGCGGCGCAGAGGGCGCGGGCGAAGTTCATCTCACCGCCGGAGCGTGACGTGGAGGACTTCGGCGCCGCGCGGGACGTCGTCCTTCGATCGGATGGTCTTCGCGTCCACTGGAGAATCGGACAGCACCAGCAGCAGGGTGGCCACGCCCTTCCCCGTCCACTCGAACGCCTGGGGCAGCGGCCCCTTCACCGCTGGCCCCTGGTAGATCACGCTGACCTCGCCGGACTCGATCAGCACTGCGGCAACCCGCTTGTGCTGTCCGGGCTGCAGCGAGAGCAGCAGCCGGGCCCCTTCCGCCACCGCATCGCCCGCGGCGAGCTCATGCACGCCGCTCGCGTCCTGGACGAAGAGCTGCGCCGACGCGCTTCCTTTGCTGCGCTCCCGTTCGGTGTCCGCAGGCCGCAAGACCAGCGCGGTCCCCGCCACCAGCAAAAGCCCCGCCGCCGCCGCGAGGGGGGCCCAGCGGGAGACGAAGTCGCGCCGCGGCCGGTGCGCCAGCTTCTCGGCAACGCCCGCCGCGAACTGCGGAAAGGGAACGTCGCGCCGCAGCGCTTCGCGCTCGGCGGCGATCTCCTGCCGCACCGACGCGCACCGCTCGCAGCCCGTCACGTGCGCCTCCGTGCGCTCCTTCTCCACGCCCGAGAGCTCGCCGGCGAGCAGCCTGCGCACGCGCAGGGCCGAGCAGCCGGGCCCGGGACCGCCAAGGTCCAGGTTCACAGGTCGCCTCCTTCTTGCAAAGGGACGCCCAGCGCCTCGCGGGCGCAGGCGAGGAACTCGCGCAATCGCTTGCGAATCGTGGGCAGGCTTCGTCCCATCTCTTGCGCGATCTCCGCCTGCGTCAGCTCGTCCACGAAGTACAGCACCGCTACCTCCTGCGCTTCCTCCGGCGCCGCGGCGAGCACCACCCGGACCAGCTCGCGGCGGTCCGGCGATTCGGTTTCCACTTTCCGCTCCGCCTGCACCGTCCTGAGCTGCTCGCGCCAGAGCGCCTTGCGGGCGCGGAGCACGTTCAGGCAGTGGTGCGTGGCGATCCGGAGGATCCAGGTGCTAGGCGACGCCGCCGCCCGGAACTCGGGCAAGGCCCGCAGCGCCTTCACGAACACGTCCTGCAGCGCGTCCTTCGCTTCCGCGTCCTCCTTCAAGAGATAGCGGCAGCGGCCGTACACCGCTGCCGCATGCTTCTCGTACAGTTCGGCGAGGAGGCCCGCAGGCGCGGGCGAGCCGG
>DATBZA010000014.1:0-2201 GCA_036513415.1 Myxococcales bacterium
GCTCTCCGGCCCGCTGCAGGCAGTGGCGGCGTCCGGGCTGCGCGTCGCCGACGTGCAGACGCGCGAGCCGCGCCTGGAGAACGTCATCATCGAGCTGCTGCATTCGCCCACCCCGATGGTGCACGTGACCAACGGCGCGACCGCGCTCGAGCGCCCGGTGGTCACCTGCGCTCCGCCCCGGGAACCAGAGGACAAGACGCTCGGGATGCGGACCCTGTACCGCAAGGAGGTGAAGCGGTTCCTGCGCGTTCCCGGGCAGACCATCCTCTCGCCGCTGATCACCACCGCCCTCTACTTCGTCGTCTTCGGCTGGTCCTTGGGCGGCAGGCTGCGCGAGGTGGAAGGCGTGCCGTACATCCGCTTCCTCGTCCCCGGCCTGGTGATGCTCGGCATCATCAACAACTCCTTCCTCAACACCAGCTCGTCCCTGTTCATCATGAAGCTGCAGGGCACCATCGTCGATCTGCTGGTGACCCCTCTCACCTACCTCGAGATCCTGGCCGCGTTCGTCGCGGCGGGAACCACGCGCGCATTGATCGTGGGCGGCCTCACCTGGGCGACGGCGGCGCTGTTCGTCGGCCCTTCCGTGCCACACCCGATCGAGGCGTTCTTCGCCGCCGTGGTGGTCTCGATGGCGTTCTCGGCGGCCGGGCTCATCGTCGCGCTCTGGGCGGACAAGTTCGAGCAGGTGAACTTCATCCCCACCTTCGTGATCACGCCGCTGGCGTTCCTGGGCGGGGTCTTCTACTCGGCCGCGATGCTCCCCGAGAGCTTTCGCGTGGTCCTCCACCTCAATCCCATCTATTACATGATCGAGGCGATGCGCTTCGCCCTCATCGGCCACACGGTCGAGCGTCCCTGGGCCGGCTTCTCGGTGATGGCGGGCATCGCGGCGATCCTGGTGGGCTGGGCGCTCTGGCTCTTGCGGAGAGGTTACAAGCTGCGCGCCTGATCGGACGCGGGCGCCTCTATCTTTCCGGAAGCGCTCCGCTCACCCTGGCGACGATCACGTGGGGCGGCGTCTGCTCGCCGCTGCGGACCGTGATCCGGGCGGGGCCGCCCAGCCCCGGTCCGGACATCACGGCGGCGATCCCGTCGCGGCGCAGCGCGAGCGGACCGGGCGCGCGCGTGTCCAGGTAGCGCAGCCGGTTGTGCAGCGGCGACCATGCCGCGCCGGAGAAGCTGTAAGGCGCTCCCGGCTCGTTCGAGAGCAGCAGCGCGGTCGCCCACTGCGCCATCGCGAACGGCAGCGGAAGATCCAGCGCGGACTCCAGGCCGGCGACGCCGCCGGGCCCGGAGGCGATGCGGGCGGCCAGACCGGGCCCCCACCGGTCGGTGAAGAGCCGCAGGAAGCTGTGCACGCCCTGGTAGTTTCCGATCGGGTCCCCTTCCCAGTGCATCAGGCTCCGGCCGTCGTAGCCGCGCAGCTCGCCCTCCGCCCGGCGCAAATAGGCCGCTCCTTCCGAGCGCCCGCCGTCCATGTTCCAACCGTAGCCGGCCAGATCCTCGGCGATCTTCGAGAGCGCTTCGTTGATCCAGGTCTCCTCGGGGCCGTCGCAGCGGCGGGCTACGCAGCGGCCCCAGAAGTTGAGCAGGTGCTGCAGCTCGTGGGCGATCGTCGCCGGGTACACCCGCGCGAACAGGTCCTGCGCCGCATAACCGTTCGCGCCGCCGGCGCGCGGATCGTTCAGGTAGACGATCTCGCCGTGGTTCGATCCGCCGCCGGAACAGTCCGGCGAGTCGTCGCGGGAGCGGACCAGGTCGGCGTTTCCGAAGTACCCGATCAGCCAGCCGCCGTTCAGCCGGAGCCCAAGCTCGTGCGTGAGCAGCACCAGCACCTTGCCGTTCCCGTCCACGTCGGCCGGCTCCCCGAACGTGGAGGTGATCGAGGGCCACACGCGCTCCTCGAATGCCTGCGCCAGCGGCTCGAGGACGGTCCCTTCGTACTCGCCCAGGTCGTCGTCGTCGAGATAGACGTCGGCGTGGGCCGTCGAGCTCGCCAGCGTCGCCGGCTTGCGCAGGTGGCGCGCGAAATCCAGCCCGGGGACAACGCAGAACGACCGGTGCGCAGCGCTCTGCAGGGTTTCCGGCGGAGCAGCCGGCTCGAGCGCAAGCAGGGACTCGCGGGCGCGCACGATCTCGTGCAGCGCGGGCAGCGCAGGGGCCGCCAGGGAAAGGCGCTGCGACGAAGCGGCGGCGGC
>DATBZA010000015.1:0-7747 GCA_036513415.1 Myxococcales bacterium
CCGCCTCCGTCGCATCGCCCTCGGCGAGCAGGGCGTAGCGCCGGGTGTCCACCACGTGCCCGGCGATGCCGTACGCTTCGCCCACGGTAGCGACGCGCACGCGCACGCCCCTTGCCGCCCACTCGTCGCGCGCCTTCTGCAGGCCGTTCTTGTCATCGTAGCGCAGCTGCTCCAGCTCCACCCAGGCGGCGCCGGCGCCTGGCGCGGTTTCCAGGAGCTGCAGGGTCCACCGGCCCGCGACCCCTTCGCTGACGGCGGTCCGCGACTCTCCCGAGTCGGTCCGCGCCAGCGCGGTGAGAGGCCCCTGCGGCGACACCACGATCTGGTGGCGTCCCTCGAGCACGCGCACCGTGATCAGCGGCTCGCCGCCCGCGAAAGCGAGCCTGCGCGAATAGAGGAGCTCCAGCGGGTCGTCCGGCGCCGGAGCGCCGGAGAACAGATCGTCCTGCGCAGGCACCGCGCGGGAAAGGAGCGCGCCGCCGAGGAAGGAGAGGAAACTTCTGCGCGGCGTGTTCATCTGCGCGAGTGCGTCCGCTCCACGTACGCGCGAAAGGCTGCCCGCAGTCGCTTCGTCATCGGTCCCGGTCTGCCGTCGCCCACCTTGCGGACCTGGTCCCCGGACGATTCCAGGAAGGCGAGGCTGGTCACCGGCATGGCCTCGCGGAGCGTGCTGGTCATGAAGACTTCGTCCGCCGCGGCCAGGGCCTCCGGACCGTGCGGCTCTTCCCGCAGGATCAGGCCTTCCTCGCGGGCGATCTCGATGAACAGGGCGCGGGTGACGCCTTCCAGCATCCCCAGGGCGAGCGGAGGAGTGACCAGGACCCCACGCTGGACGAAGAACACGTTGGAGGTCGTTCCCTCGGTCACCCGGCCGCTCAGATCGAGCAGGATGGCGTCGTCCGCGCCGGCCTCGTGCGCTTCGCGGAGCGCAAGGATGTTGTTGAGGTAGTTGCCGGTCTTCAGCGCCGGATCGAGCGCTTGCGGCGGGTTGCGCCGGATCTTCACAATCGCCATCTGCAGCCCGCTCTCGTACTGCTGCTCGGGAGGGACCGACAGCGGGCGCACGATGACCACCAACCGGTTCTGGCCGCGCGCGAGAAAGGGCGAGAGGCCGAACTCCCCGCTCCCGCGGGTGACCACGATGCGCGCGTACGACTCGGCGTTGTCCGCCGCGTCGAGCGTACGCTGCAGCTCGCGCGCGAGAATCTCGCGCTGCGGAAGCGCGAGATCGAGGCGCTGCGCCGTCTTTTCCATGCGCGCCAGGTGCCGGTCCAACTCGAAGGGGCGGCCGCCGTAGGTCCGGACCACTTCATAGACGCTATCGCCGTAGAGGAACCCGCGATCGAGCACCGGGACCAGCGCCTGCTCGGGCGGCACCAGCTTGCCTTCGACGTTGCAGAGAACAGGCACCGGGCTTTGGTACCCCTGGAAGCCCCCTCACGCAACTTGGCGCACGGCGCCGGATTCACGATGCACGCGCGGCGCCGATGCGCTACAACCTCGCGCGAGCCGCTAGCTCAGCTGGTAGAGCACCGGCCTTTTAAGCCGAGGGTCCAGGGTTCGATCCCCTGGCGGCTCACTTTGCAAGATGGTGTTTGCACTCGGAGAATCCTTGCTCCGATTCGGCGCTGGAAGCGCCCAAGACCGGTCTGTCAGCAAACGGAGCAGGTCCGATGCGACTAACCGCATCGCGCAAGTCCTCAAGCGTGAGGTGCCCGTAGGTACCGGTCGTGGTCGTCACCGACGCGTGCCGCAGGATGCGCTGGACGCGGTGCGCGTCGACGCCCGCGCGAAGCATGCCCGCTGCGATGAGGTCAATACATCAACGTTCTCTGGCGTCGTCCCTCATCTCGCGGCTTATGCGGGCGTACTTCTGGGACTCGAACACCTGAGGACCACGTCCATACCGACGATCTCGGTGAACTGCTTGTTCGCGAGCAGCGCCTTGAGGAGCTTGCCCTCGCCGCAGCCGAGGTCGAGAAGGCGCGCCGCGCCGGACTCCTTCAGGGCGGAGACAACGGTCTCGCGCCTCTGCTCGTCGAGGCTCAGAGGCTTCTCCAGTTCCGCCTCTCGCTCCACTCGGGCGGGCTGCTCGGCGGCTTCCTCCGGGTCCTCCTCGAGAACCAGGCGCTCCAGCGCCGCCCGCGCCAGGCTCTTCTGGTGCGCGAGGTAGCGGCGCGCGATGGCGTCCCGCTCGGGGTGCGTCTCCAGCCATCCAGCGCCGTGATGCAGGAGCTTCTCGACCTCGTCATGACTGACCCAGTAGTGCTTGTCGTCGTCGAGAACTGGGATGAGGACGTACAGGTGCGTGAGCAGTTCTGAGAGGCGCTTGTTCGCTCGCAGCGTGACCGTGAAGTACCGGCTCTCACCCCCGCTCCGGGTTCGCCTCGTCGAGTTGGTGCTGCACTGCCGCGACCTCGTAGCCTAGCGGCTCGAGCAGCGCGCGCAGAAAACGCTCGCCACCCCTACACGTCAGGACCGAGATGCGGGCCTCCAGCGGAATCGCCTGTTGTGCAAGCTCCGGCCGATCCTTGCTGCGCCCACCGAGCGCAGAGCCAAGGACGCGGGCAATGGCGACACTGAGGAACGACGACGCAACATAGGGCCGGTCGTTCACATACTGCTCGAGCGCGCCGCCGTCCCCGGGGGGGCCCCTGCCGCCGACGCACCAAGCCTGCGGGGTCCACTTCCAGCATCAGCGCGGCTGTGCAACGCTCCGGCGTCGCCTCCGGGTAGAAGACGTGCGCCTTGCCGAACGCGAGCTCGAACGTGTGAACCCGAGCCGGGTTCTTGGCGAGAAGGTAGCCGAGGTCAATCGCCGGCGTTGTCGTTGTTGTCAGCGTGAGCAGCATCGCGAGCTCTTGTTTGGTGCTCGCAGTATCGCCGCATCACGCGTCGGAACAAACCAAGATCTCCGCTACCAGACGTCCCGCACCGCCGACACCTCAGCCCAGGGCCGCTCCCCGCCAGGCCGTCCAACCCTCGCCATCAACTCCCAACCTTCCCCACCACCTCCAACACTCTTCACCAACTCCGGAATCATCGGAGGACTCACGCGTCAAGCGAGTCAGTTCTTGGGGGGCAGGTCAGCTGCTCCCGTCCATTGTCCATGCCGGCCAGAATGCGGGGTCGTGCGCGGGCGGAGCAGGGGTCTGCTACGCTGACTTCAGCTCAGGAAGGAAGCGTCGGGTTGGCAGAACACCTCTTATCGGCCCCTGGTCCTTGCCCTCAACAGCGGGCAGATCAAGACCGGCTCGCTCTCGCGCAGCGAGCGCAACGCGAAGTACAATCGACTGTTGGAGATCGAGATCGAGCTTCAGGACGCCGCGCGCTATCCGGGCCGCGACGCGTTCTCTCGCTTCGGGCACCAGGCGCCGCGTGAGCGGGCCTCTTGTCGTCCCGCTATCCACGCTCGGCGCGCAGGACCTCGCCGTCGCCGGCGGGAAAGGCGCGAATCTCGGCGAGCTCATCCGCGCCGGCTTTCCCGTTCCCGACGGCTTCGTGATCACGACGGACGCGTACGCCGCGGCCGCGAGCGCTGCGAGCGTCGATCCGACGGACCCGATCGGTGCGCGCACGCGGCTGATGGAGATGGCTGTTCCCCCCGAGATCGCGACCGCGGTGCATGATGCGTATCGCGCGCTGGGCGGGCGTGTCGCGGTGCGCTCGTCCGCGACCGCGGAGGATCTTCCGGAGGCGAGCTTCGCCGGCCAGCAGGACACGATCCTCGACGTCGAGGGCGAGGCCGCGCTCCTGGACGCGGTGCGCCGGTGCTGGGCGTCGCTCTGGAACGACCGCGCCGTGTCGTATCGGACCACGCACGCGGTCGATGGGCGCGCGCTCGGACTCGCCGTCGTCGTGCAGCGGATGGTCCCCGCACAGGTCGCCGGCGTCCTCTTCACCGCGGACCCGATCACCGGACGCCGTCGGCGCGCCGCCATCGATGCGGTTCGCGGTCTCGGCGAGCAGCTCGTCTCGGGCGCGGTGAATCCGGACCACTACCTCGTCGATGTGAGTACCGGCGCGGTCCTCGAGCGGCGCGGCGACATCGTCGACGACACCCGCCTCCGCGAGCTCGCGGCCATTGGCGCCCGCATCGAGGCGCACTACGGAAAGCCGCAGGACATCGAGTGGGCGATCGACGGTGAGAAGCTGTGGATCGTGCAGTCGCGCGACATCACGACGCTGTATCCGATCCCCGCGAGCGCCCCCGATCCGGAGCGCGACCTGCGCGTCTACCTCTCGGCCAACGTCGCGCAGGGTGTCCTTCAGCCTTTCACGCCGATGGGCATCCAGACCTTCCGGCTGCTGGGCGCGGCGTTCGCGTCGGCGGTCGGGAGGCCCGTTGCCGATCCGGCAGCGGGGACCTCCGTCATCGCCGACGCCGGCCTGCGCCTATGGATCGATCTCACCGAGGTGTTACGGAACTCGTCGGCGCGGGAAATACCGGTCCGGGTGCTGTCGATCATGGAAGCGCGGAGCTCGGCGATCTTCGCGCGGCTGCTGGACGATCCGCGCCTCGCACCGCGCGGCGGCTCGCGCCTGCGCTCGCTCGCGTCAATTCTTCACGCGGTCATGCATGCGGGAGTGCCGCCGTGGGTGATCCGCGCGCTCCTTCGTCCCGAAACGACGCGCGATGAGATCCTGCGCGACATCGACGCGATCGTCACGTGCGACGCCGGACCACTCACGACTCCGGTCGAGCGGCTCGACGCGTTCGAGCGACTGCTCATCACGACACCGCCGCGCATGTTCCCGCGGCTCGTCGCGATGGTCGGCGCCGGGTTGATCTCGTACAACCTCGCCGCGCGGCTGCTCCGCGGTGTCGCGAGCGACGACGAGATGCGGACCGTGCTGCGGGGCCTGCCATTCAACCCGACGACCGAGATGGACCTGGATCTCTGGGCAATCGCCCTTCGCACTCGGGACGACGCACCAACGCGAGCAGCACTCGCGGACCGGGCGCCGGCCGAGCTCAGCGCGGCCTTCCGTCGCGGCGCGTTACCGCCGCTGCTCCAGTGCGAGCTCGAGACGTTCCTGGTGCGCTATGGGCACCGCGCGATCGCCGAGATCGATCTCGGGTTGCCTCGCTGGTCGGAAGATCCATCACATCTTCTTGGCGCGATCGCGAATTACCAGCGCCTCGACGCGGCTGCCTTGGCGCCTGACGCGCAGTTCGCGCGTGGTGCGCGCGAGGCGGAGGCGACGATCGCCACGCTGCTGTCCCGCGTTCACGGCCCGCGCCGCCTTCTCGCCCGCAAGCTCCTGCGCCGGGTCCGTGCCCTCGCCGGCGCGCGCGAGGCGCCGAAGTTCCACGTGGTCCGCGTGTTCGCGCAAGGCCGGGCGATCCTCGCGCCGGTCGGCGTGGCGCTTGCCGCCGAAGGCCGCGTCGCCGCGGCGGACGACATCTGGTTCCTCACGCTCCCCGACGCGCGCCGCGCGCTGGCTGGCGAGGACATGCGCCAGCGCGTCGCCGAGCGCCGGGCGGAGTACCGCCGCGAGGAGCGGCGGCGTCACATCCCACGCGTGCTTCTATCCGATGGGACCGATGCCGAGGCTGCGTTCACGTCGCCCGCCGCGGACGGCGCGATCCGGGGCACACCGGCATCGCCAGGCACCGCGCGCGGCGTCGCGCACGTGATGTTCTCGCCGGCGGGGGCGCGGCTCGAACCTGGCGAGGTCCTCGTCGCGCCGGCGACCGACCCCGGATGGACGCCGCTCTTCCTCACGGCGAGCGCGCTCGTGATGGAGATGGGCGGGATGATGTCGCACGGCGCAGTCGTCGCGCGCGAGTACGGGATCCCGGCCGTTGTGGGCGTTCCGGACGCGACGACGCGGATCGCGACGGGCGAACGGATCGTGGTCGACGGCTCGGCCGGCACGGTCGCGCCCGAAGGACGCGAAGAGCGTTAGAGGTCTTCTTCGTGCCCTTCGCCGCGCGCTTCGCCACGCGGCTGCGCTTGCGGCGGGCCGCGTTCTTGTGGATCGCGCCCCGCTTCGCCGCGCGGTCGAGCATGCTCGCGGCTTCGGCGACGGCCTCGTGGTCCGCTTGCCACTTGCATCTAGCGCAACTATACTAGTTGCGTGAGCGTCCAACCATGACCGAGAAAGTGTCCACCATCGATGTCCGCCAGCGGATCGGTGACCTGCTCAACCGGGTCGCCCTTCGCCACGACGAGTTCGTCATCGAGCGGAAGGGCAAGCCGCTAGCGGCGCTGGTGCCGATCGAACGGCTGGAGCAGATGCGCCGCTTCGCACGGCGGCACGCGCTGGAGCTCCTCGAGAAGCGGAAGCAGAGCACCGTGAGCGAGGAACAAGCACTTGAGATCGCGCTCGAGGCGCAGCGCTCGGCGCGAAAGCAGGCCCGCAAGCCGCGGCGCAGGGCCAAGTAACCATTGCTGCGCGTGGTCCTGGACGCGAACGTCTATATCAGCGCGATCATCCACCCCGGCGGCACGCCTGGTCGGCTCATCGAGCAGTTTCTGCGCGACGGCAACTTCGAGGTCGTACTCTCGCCTGCCATCGTGGACGAGGTGTTGCGGGCCCTGACCTACCCGAAGGTGCGCAAGCTGCTCCACCGCGCTGACGCGGAACTGTGGTTCGAGGACATCGTCGTGCTGGCGGACCTGATTGCCGGCGCGGAGCAGCTTTCCGGCGTCTGCGACGACCCGGGCTACGACAAGTACGTCGCCGCGGCCATCGAGGGGCGTGCAGCCTACGTCGTCACCGGCGATCGGGCGTTTCTTGCTCTCAAGGAGCACGCGGGCGTGGAGATCGTGACGCCTCGCGCGTTCCTTGATCTACTCGGTTCGTGAGCGAATGAGCGCGACCAGCGCATCCGGCTCCACGCGAATCGCATTCGCGACGCGAACGTGCGCCAGGCGGCCCTCGTCACAGAGCGAATAGACCGCTCGCGTCGAAACGGCCAGGAAGGCCGCGAGCTCTCGTACCGTCAGCAACCGGTCGCCAAACGAGAGGTGAAACGGTGCCAAGATCTGATGACGCGTGGAATCGTTGCCGGCAACTTGTCCAGTGTTGGCGAGAAGCTTGCGGACGCCTGCCGCCCTGTGCAACAAGCCGACCCGGCCTTTTAGGCTGAGGGTTGTGGGTTCGATCCCCACGCGGCTCACTCTGGAAGATGTCGTGTGCGCTCGCGGAATTCTCGGCGCGCTTCGGCGCCGGAAGCGCTCGGTGCGCTTCTGTCAGCAAACTGTCAGCAAACGGAGCCGATTTTTCAGGCCCGATCCGGCTCACGGCATCGCGCAGATCCTCGAGCGCGAGGTGCCCGTAGGTGCCGGTCGTCGTCGTCACCGACGCATGCCGCAGGATGCGTTGCACGGGGTGCGCATCGACCCCGGCGCCTCGACGTCCGCCTTCTGCAGCCCAAGCCGCTGCCGCTCCGCCTTGCGCTCCAGCTCCGCCGCGAGCCGCCACGCCTCAGTTCTTGGTCTGCGCCGTCGACCCGATGTCGACCCACCGCCCTGCCGCGATTGAGCGACAGGTCAAAACCAGTGTTTGCGATTAAACTAGATTGAGTCGTCGCTCTAGGGTCAGAGGGAAGCCCGATTGAGCAGGTTGAAAAAATCCAATGTCTGCGATTAAACGCGTGATGCCACGGTCGCGAAAGAGCCACCAGGCTCCTCGCGACGACGGGCGAGGCCGAGTCATCGTTGGACTGCTGCCTTACCGCGAGATCTCGGCGTCAGCCACGTAGCCATCCAGACCAGTGGGAGATTTCACCCGCCTG
>DATBZA010000016.1:0-8620 GCA_036513415.1 Myxococcales bacterium
CGTGCGCGCTGCCGCCGCCGCCAACGTAAGTGGCCGTCGCCGTCGGGCCCATCACGACGACGCCGTTGCCCGCGAAGTCCGAGCTTCGCAGCGGCAGCGCGCCGTCATCGTTCTTCAACAGCGTCGCGCTCTTCTCGGCTACGTCCTTCGCGATCGCGAAGTCGGGCGCCATCAGTGCCTGCAGATCGAGACGCGCCGGGACGAACGGCGTGCAGTTCGCCGCCGCGCCCGTACAACCGTTGCTCTCCGAGCCGTAGGGCGTCCCCTCGAGCAGCCGCGCGCGGTTCATCGACGTGAGGATGTGGAAGACGGCCCGGTCGAGTGCCGCCGCCCACTCGGCGCCGCTCACGGCCGGGATCGGCGGATAGTTCCCGTTGACCGGGATTGCGTTCGTCCCATTCAGGACCGCCTGCGTCAGCGTCTTGCCGCTGCCGGGCGCGCCGCCTGGGAAGCCGGCGCCGTTGGCGAAGACGTTGGCGTTGAAGGGCGGGTCGGCAAGGTTGCCGGGGTCGGGTTCGTCGCGGATTCCGGCGACGTTGCCGTTCGGCATCGCCGAGTCGGTGCCGTAGAGGAGGTCGCTCAGGCGGTGGATGGCGCCGAAGTCGGTGAGCACCCAGCCGGTGAAGCCGAGCTGTCCGCGCGCGGCGGTGTTGAGCAGGAGGTTGTTTCCGCACGAGTACGTGTCGAAGCCCGTGTCCGACTGGCTGATGCGGCTGTACGCGCACATGATCGCCCCGGCATGCCCGTCCTCGATGCCCTTCTCGAAAGCCTGCAGCTCGAGCTCGTGGAGCATCCGCTCGTCCAGCTTGACCGCAGTGTTCGTGCGCGCGTTCTCGAAGTCGTTCATCGCCAGGTGCTTGAGCGTCACGATCAGCCCTTGGCTCTGGACACCGCGCGTCTCGTGAGCGACGAGCTCGCCCGCGAGGAACGGATCCTCGCCGAGGGTCTCGAAGTTGCGTCCCGCGGTGACGAACGCGACCTGGTTGATCATCGGCGCATAGAGAACGTCCTGATTCGTCGCACGACCCTCGCGGCCGATCACGACGCCGTAGGCTTTCGCCGCGGACCGGTCGAAGGTGGCGGTCAAGCCCACGGGCGCGGGCAGACCCGTCTCTTGGTGGCTGAGCCGCACGCCGGCAGGGCCGTCCGTCTGCCGAAGCGGCGGGATGCCCAGACTCTTCACGCCATTGTTGATTCCGGCCTGTCCGACGCAACCGGCGACGAGCGCGGCGCCCGTCGCACCCGGGTTGATCACCGGGAAAGCGTTCGGCTGACCCGTGTTCCCACAGCCGAACTGCGGATCCGTCGTCTCGGCTTGACCATGCACCAGCCCAACCTTCTGCGCCAGCGTCAGGTGCGCGACCAGACTGCGGAGGTCCGCCTCCGTAAGCGTTCCGCAGGCAGGGCCGATCGGTGGTCCGCCGAAGCAGCCGTCATCCTCTTGCTCTTGCTCTTGCTCTTGCGACGGTGCCGCTCCCGCTGGCCTGAGGACGAGCGCGGCGACGATCGCGACGGTGCCCGCCGCGGCGATCAAAGCACGGCTACGGACGTATCGGGACATCGTGATCCTCCTTCTCAACAGAGGACGATGTGTGCCCTGAGGGCGGTACCCATAGCCAAGCAGTCGGTGGTTTTCAAGCTCGTGCGGAAACCTTGTCCGCTGGTCGAAATTCACAACTGGCGCTGATGGCACTGCGCCGATCATTTGTTATCAGGCGAGCGCCCTGCATCGTCGCGTCAGGCGGGAGATAATTTCGTGGGCACGATCGCTATTTCGCCCCACTTGCACGCCCAGCACGTGATCAATGATTGCCTGTTCGTATCACTTCGGATGGTCCGGTCATCGGCCTTCTGCCTGAGCACTTGCGAGTACTTGGCGCTGGTGGCCAGCCGCACTCCGGTAAGCGGGCATCTGTACGCGGCGGAGAAGGAATCGGCGCCTTCGGCGCGTTGAGCGGCCCTCATTGAAGGCTGCAGGAGTTTGCCAGTGCTGAGGGGGGCGCTCCTTGTGGCCGCGCGATGGTGTGGCTCGGCGGCGGAGGTTGTCCTCGCTCGACCCAGGCTGCCAGCGCGTCGATTGCTGCGCGCACGCAGGGCAGCATCGGCCGGAGCACGGTGTCGCCATACGAGTCGATCCCCGCGTGGTCGTCGTACTGGGGATCGACGTGATTTCCGCCCTGCACCACGTAGTAGCGGTAGCGCGACGACTTGCGCGCCCTGGCCACCAGCTGCGAGTAGATGTCGGAGTCGGTGGCGATGGGGAGCAGCGAATCCTGATCGCCGTGAAGCGTGATGAGCGGCCGCTGGATGTTCCCGGTGTTCGCCACCTCCTGGATGCGAGCCAGGATGGCGGGGTTCTGCTCGATGCGCATCCGGTAATCGTAGAGCGCGTCAGGATCGGTCGGCGGCACGGTGAGCACCGGCGGCGACACGCAGGCCGGACCGATTCCCAGCGGATCCGAGCAGGTATAGCCCGTGTACTCGGGATCGAACTCGAGCCGGTAGATCTTCTGCGTGAGCCCCCAGTAGATCGACCAGTGATAGGCCCAGAGAGGCTGCGATTGCGGGTTGAACCCCACTGCCGCGAGCGCCGCTACTGATGGCGGCAAGCCGAGCACGTCGCCGGGATAATTGAGGAGGGCGGTCGGCAGGTACGTGAAGAGGTTGTATCCGGTGGTCGGCGTCTGTGTCTGGATACCTGGCGGCAGTGCCGGCAGGAAGAGGGTGCCTTCCCAGTCCACGCCGCCGTCGTAGAGGCGTTGGTGCCGGAAGTCCGTCTCGATGGCGCGCCGGGTCTGGTACCCGCCATTCGAGATGCCGGCCGCATACGATCGCGTCACGCTGTTCAGCCCATACTGCGGCGCGACGGCATTCAGCAACGCGCGAGCAGCCGCAGTCGCCTGACGCATGCGGAACGTCCATTCGTGTACCGCCGCGCCGGGGACCCAGGGCGTGCCGCTGCTGTCCGTCTCGTCGCCGCCGGCGCGGAAGAAGTTCGCGCCCATGTTGCCCTTGTCCTGCGACACGTACGCCCACGACCTCTCGAGCGCATGGTCGGAGAGGATGAAGTCGCTGGCGAAGGCGTCGCGGATGCCTGGGGTGCCCGCAGTCAGGAGATGTCCGTCCCAGCCGTCAGGGATGCGGATGACGAACTGCGCGTCGTGGTGACACTGCGAGAAGCAGGTCTGCCCCACGATCGGCGGCGGCGTACAGCCGGGAATGAAGGGCGACCCGTCCTTTGCGGTGAGCGCGGGCTCGGCCTGGAAAGCGTTGCACGCGTCGGGGAAGTAGCCGTCGATCTGGATTCCGCTCACCGGCGGGGAGGTTGGATTCGTAGAGTGGGAGTTCAGCGTGCCCGAGCCGGGAGGTGGGAAGCCCATGCCGGTCAGGCTCTGGGGATCGGTGAAGGGATTGCCGGTCGTGGTCAGATCGCCGATCTGGTGGCAGTCGACCCACTCCGCGCCCAGCAGCTGGCGCCAGGCGCTCAAGTCGGCGGGGCAACTGTGAGCTGCGGCGACCAAGAACAGCGCGGCAAGCGTCATCTCTCCCTCCGGTGCCGCGCAGTATCCACGGCGCAGCCGGTCCCGCGAATCGACACGAGGACCCCGTGTCTCCTAGCGGGCACGCACCTGGATCTTGCCGCTGCGAAGCGGGCCGCCCCTGGCGGGCCCACCCGAAATGGAGATGGTGAAGGTGTCTCCGCTGCCGGTCGGGCCGCTGTCGGTCACGTCGGCGAGGAAGGTGCATGGCGCTCCGCTGTTCGTGCAGGTGCCGGCGATGATGGCTGAATTGCCGCTGATCAGCAGCGAGCTCAGCGTCACGCTGCGGACGTCCGTGCCGGTCGCGGGATTCACGAACTGCAAGCCGCCGCTGATGCGCTGGGTCGTGCTGGGTCGCCTGACGATGAAGCTGAAAGTCCCCTGACCCTGATTGCCGTCGTCGTGGTCGTCGACGGTGCCCTGCCCGCCCGTCTGCTCACATTCGCCTTGACCGTCGGCGGGGCACTGCTCGAGTTGCACCTCGGCGATCTTGGTCACGAAGGCGTTGAAGACGCTGCCGCGGAGCGTGGTCTGGAAGGCGCCGGGAGTGGTGGGGAAGTTCGTCGAACCGGTGAAACCAGTCACGTAGGCGTTGAGCAACGCATCGACGGCGATGCCCTGGGCAGCGTCCGCGCCGCCGCCACCCAGATAGGTGGAGTAGAGCAGCGGCGCGGAGCCGGCTGGGTTCAGCTTGGTGACGAACGCGTCGAAGAGGCCGCCCCCGAACGTGGTCTGGAACACGCCGGCCGTGGTGGGGAAGTTGAGCGAATTGGTGTAGCCGGTGACGTAGGCGTCGTCCGAGCCATCCAAGGCGATGCCGTAGCCCACATCATCGCCGCTGCCACCGAGGTACGTGGAATAGACCAGCGGCGTGGAGCCGGACGGGTTCAATCTGGTGACGAAGGCGTCATTGACGCCGCCGCCGAAAGCGCTCTGAAAGGCGCCGGCGGTGGTGGGAAAGTTGCCCGAAGTCCTGCCGGTCACGAAGGCACTGCCCGCGGCGTTCACGGCGATGGCCTGGCCGATGTCCTGCCCGCTGCCGCCCAGATAGGTGGAGTAGCTCAGTGAGCCGGCAGGATTCAACTTGATCATGAAGCCATCGGAGCCGCCGGCATTGGCGGTTTGCAGGGCGCCGGAGGTGGTGGGGAAGTCGGTCGAAGTGGTGTAGCCCGTCACGTACGCGTTGCCCGTGCTGTCCACGGCCACGCCGAAGCCGCGGTCATCGCTGCTGCCGCCCAGGTAAGTCGAGTAGAGGAGCGGCGCGGACCCGGCCAGGTTGAGCTTGGTCACGAAAGCGTCGAAAGAGCCGGCGAGCGTCCCCTGGAAGGCGGCCATGGTGGGAAAGTCGGCCGACGAGGTGGAGCCCGTCACGTACGCGTTGCCAAGGCTGTCGAGCTTGATCCCTTGGCCAACATCATCGCCGCTGCCGCCCAGGTACGTAGAGTAGATCAGCGCAGATCCGCTCGAGTTGAGCTTCGTCACGAAGGCGTCGGCAGAACCGCCGGGCGCCCGCTGGAAGGCGGCCAGCGTGGTGGGGAAGTTCAGCGAGTTGGTGGAGCCCGTCAGTGAGGCATTGCCCGCGGCGTCCACCGCGATGCCCAGTCCGTAATCGTCGCCGCTGCCGCCCAGGTAGGTCGAATAGACGAGCGCGGATCCTACAGCATTGATCTTCGTCACGAAGGCATCGAAGCCGCCGGCGAGGGTGCCCTGGAACGCGCCGGCGGTGGGAAAGTCGGGCGAGTTGCTGAGGCCCGTCACATAGGCGTTCCCCGCGCTGTCCACCGCGATGCCCTGACCGCCATCTCTGATGCTGCCGCCCAGATACGTGGAATAGAAGAGCGCTGGATCGATGATCAGCGGCCGGCTGGAGTCATGGGCGGCCACTTTGAAGGCGACGCGGTGCGCGCCTTTGAGGACATAGCTGACGGGGATCTCCCGGCGCATGCCGTTCACTTCTTGATAGGCAATCGGCTTGCGTTGGCGAATCACGTCTGGACCCGTGCGCAGAAGGAGATCGCCCTGGGCATCCACCTCGAGCTTCTCCGCTCCGCTGAAGCCAACCAGGATACGGCGCAGATCGGCGCCAGGTCGCACCACGAAGTCGTATTCCAGTTGCCCTTCGCGACCGTAGTAGGTCAGGTCGATGCCGGGATACAGATCGCGATAGGTGACCCTGGCATAAGTGGCGATGTTCGTTCGCCAGGTCCTGGCATTGCTTCCAACCAGGTAGTTGACCTTGCCAGGCAGCTCCTCCTCCCCCAGGACTTGGGGATTGCGCCTCGCACCGATGAACGACATGCCGAGCACGGTTCCGCTCGTCCGCGGCTCGGTGTTCCAGGTTTCGAGGGGTCCCCGCTCGAATCGAGCGACGAGGAGCACCGCCTTCGACTGCGTCAAGAAGAGGGTGTGACCAGCGCCACGGGAGAGGAATTTCACCTGGGGTTCGGTCTGGCCCTGGTTGGGCTCGAACGACAATGGCAAGTTGGCGAAGGCTTTGATCGCGCGCCCCGGGGCCACGCTGCCCGATGGGGATTTCTCCCCAGTCTGCGTGGCAAGAGCGGCGCTGGCAGCCAGGGCTGACGGAATCAGGAACGAGAGTGATCGGTGGGCAAAGGCCATCGCTTCCATCCGCGAATGGGTGGTTGGATACGCCGACGGCGCGAACCTGGACACGGGTCTTCGAGCGGGCAAGCCCTGCCTGTTCGCCTGTCACGACTGGCTGTTAGGCGAAGGGCCGCGTCCGCTCAGGGTCGCTTGAGCAGGCCGGCACCTCCGGCTTCACCGCGCTGTCCGCCGCCGCCGCAGGGAGCGCCGCCCGCCCCGCCTTCGACGAGCGTGACGAGTTGGGGTCCCGCCATCGGCGCGGAGATCTGAAGGGCTCCACCGCCACCTCCTCCTCCGCCGCCGCAAGTGCCGCCTGTGGAGCCGCTGCCGCCGGCACCGCCGCGCACCGAGATGGTGCCGGTGCCGGTCACCGTTCCCGCGCTCGCGTCGATGAAGAATGACCCGCCGGCCCCCGCGCCGCCCGGGCTCGCGTTGGCCGTGGAGCGCAACATTCCGCCGCCGCCTCCCTCGAGCGAGACAAGCCCGTCCAGGCGGATGGAGGCAGAAGCGTTGCCCTTGAAGAGGATGGCGCCGCCGCCGCCGCCTCCTCCTCCTCCGGGGCTGCCGCCGGAGTTGGCGTTGCCGCCGCCTCCTCCTCCGCCGCCCGTCCTGCCGTCGAGGACGCCCAGCCCGCCGCCCGCGCTGGAGAAGGTGCCGGCGGAGAGCGCGCCGCCGCGGCCGCCCTTGCCCCCACCGCCGCCTCCTCCGCCGGCATCTCCGGGGCTTGGCGAGAGGATGAGAAGTCCTCCTCCGGGCGCGCCGGCACCGCCGGTCGAAGAGGTCGCGCCGTTGCCGCCTCCCGAAGTCGTGCCCAGTCCGGCGCTCTGGCCGGCCTGGCCCGCCGATGCGCCTCCGCCGCCGCAGTTGAACCCACCGCAGAAGTTGCTGCCGCCGCCCCCTCCACCGCCGCCTCCTCCCGCGCCGGAGGAGCCATCGCCGCCTTCGCCGGTGGTCGTGATGCTGCCGTCAGGGACTGCGCCGGGCGCGCTTCGTCCATCGCCGACCAGTACCGCCCCGGCCTCGAGATTGAAGGAGCCCACGCTGAGCGTCAGTCCGACGGCCGCGTCGGCGAGAGCTGTCACGGTACCCGCGCGCAGGATGAGCGAGGTGAAGGTCTGCGCGTTGCCGATCGCGTATCGCTGGTAAGGCAGCTTTGCGGGCGGCACTACGGGCGGCACTCCGGGCGGCGCTCCGGTGTCCAGCGAGTCCCCGACGAACGCGAGCGTGCTGGCGCAGTTGATCACGTTGACGCAGGCCTGGATGATCGCCTTGCCGGTGCTCACGCCTGTAACCAGCCCGCCGCTGACCGTGGCGACGGATGCGTTGTCGGTTGACCAGACTGCTCCGGGAACGTTGGTGTTGGGCCGTGCAGCCGGCAAGGACTGGACGAAGCGGAGCTGCAACTTGCCGGAGAGGCCGAGCAGGATGGGATCTGGCGGCAGCATGCTGTAGCTCGGCGGGGCGGCCGCGACGTGCACAGGGCAAGTGGCGGAGACACCGCCGTAGGTACCGGTCGCCACGGCGTCTCCCGCGGCGACGCCCTTGACCACGCCACCCGAGACCGTGGCGATGCCCGGAGCAGACGACGACCATGCGGCGGACAAGGTCGCGTCTGTAAACGTTCCGTCGCTGAGCTGCGCTTCCAGCCGCGCCTCCGCCGACTGGCCCTGGGCAAGGTTGATCTGAGGCAGGGGACGGCAGCGAAGCGCGAGCGTGACCGGAGGGCCGATGGTGATCACCACGGGGTCCGAGGAGACGATCGCTCCGGCAGCGTCGGTCGCGCTGGCCACGAGCGTGATGGTGCTGCCGGCCGCGGCGCCTGCGTTCCCCGATACGGAGAAGCTCGACCCGACCGTCGGGCGCGTTCCGGAGATGCTGGCCGGCGCGGCGACCGTGCCGGGACCCGTGGCCGAGAGCGACAGCTGGGTGATCGCCGCGCCCGCGGTGTTCCAGGCGCTGGCCACGGCGGTGAGAGATCGGCCGCCCTGCAGCGTCGCGCTGCTGTCCGGGGAGGTGATTACCACGTGGACGGCGGTGATGTTGATCGCCGCCGAGGTGACGGCGGCCGCGCTGATGGTAGTTCCGGCGTTGGCCTCGGTGCCCGTTGCGCCGGTCGTCAGGGTGAAGGTTCCCTCGGACTGCGCGGTGAAGGCGATGTGAAACACGGCGCTGCCATTGCCAGGGACGGTCTGCGCCGCGGGAAGCGGGCCGGCCTGGAGGGCGGTGGCGCTCGCCGAGACGCCCGAGAGCTGCACGAGGAGCGCCGCGGCCTCTCCGTCGTTGCGCACGGCCACCGCCACGTCGATGGCTTCGCCGAGGTGAACGAGTGTAGGCGTGGCGTTCACCGAAGCGATCGCGACGCTCGCCGGCTTCTGCACGGTGGTGGGACCGGCGGTCGCGGCCGGCGCAGCCACCGCGGTGCCCGCGTTGGCGTCGGTGCCGGAAGCCGATGCGGTGAAGGAAAGGGTCCCGCTCCC
>DATBZA010000017.1:0-70974 GCA_036513415.1 Myxococcales bacterium
CCGGTTCTCCTCGAAGAGCCACTACTCCGCGCAACCGTTGTGAACCGGTGGCGTCGCCATGAAAGGCGACGGCCATGAAAGAGCCCGGATCCACCAAGTGCGTGGAATCCGGGCTTATTGGAGCGGAACACCGGGTTCGAACCGGCGACCTTCGCCTTGGCAAGGCGACGCTCTACCAGCTGAGCTAGTTCCGCGAAGTGGAGGCTGGAATTAGCCCCGCTGTTCCCCTGTGTCAAGAGTGTAGAAAGCGCGCACATAGTCGATGGCCGAGGCGATCAGCGGCACCAACGACAGGTACAGCAGCATGCTGCCGACCGTCTGGAAGTCAGTCACCAACGTCCCCAATCCGTAGTCGATCGCGTAGTGGTAGTGGAGCATCAGGCAGATGATCCCGCAGAGCTGAAGCGACGTCTTCCACTTGCCGCCCTGCGAGGCCGGGATCACCAGACCCTCGGTGGCCGCGATCGTTCGCACTCCTGAGATGAGGAACTCCCGCGTGATGATCACCACCACCACCCACACCGGCACGCGCCCGAGCCGCACCAGCATCACCAGCGCGGAAACCACGATCACCTTGTCCGCCAGCGGATCGAGGAACTTCCCCAGCGTGGTCACCTTGTTCGAGATGCGCGCCAGCCATCCGTCGAACCAATCGGTCAGCGCGCAGACCGCGTAGACGGCCGCGGCGAGGAAGCTGTTCCGGCGGCTCTCGTACGACAGCAGATACAGGAATACGGGAATGAGCGCGACGCGCCCCAGCGTCATCAGATTGGGCGCGTTGAGCAGCTCGTCGCGCAGGCGCTCGCGCCGCGTCATCTCAACGACCTGGGAGGACGTCGACGAGCGCGCGCCCTTCGCCGGCCAGCTCCAGCGCCGTGCCGAGCTCGGGCGCTTCCTCGACGATCGAGACCAGTCTCGGCTGGATCAGCGGCCCGTGCCATCCGACCAGCTGCTCCATCGGGATCCGGAGCGGCTCGCCCTTGCGCACGTCCACGGCCCTCGGCGTACCGTGCGTGACGAGGAGCAGCTTGCCGCGGCCGCGCAGGTGGACCAGGTGCAGGTCGGCCCCGCTCTTCGCGGGCACCCGGCCGTTCTCGAACAGGATCGACTCCTCGAACGCGAACAGGATCTCCTCGCGGAAGTAGGCCGGCTCGTCGGCGAGCTCGAGCGCGGTGAACTGGCGGCCCTCGCGCGAGATCACGTACCTTCCTTCGCCGCTGGCGCGCAACATCCGCCGCGGGCCGTCGCCGAACGGCTTGTCGGTGGCCTTGCCGCGGAACCGCTTCAGCTCCGGCTTCATGGTGACCGATCCCCAGGACGCCACCAGGCCGTCGAGCCGCGTGAGCATTTCCCCGCGGACGTGGATCAGCACCTCGGAGGCGCCGATGGCAAAACCGGCCGATCCATCCGGGATCGCCAGCCGCGTGGCCGAAGCGTACTGCGCCATCGAGGGCGGCGGTTCGAACGACGGCTCCGGCAACTCGGTCGTGACGGGCACCGATGGCTCCGGAGCGTTGGCGACGATCGCTCCCTTAGCGGTCCGCGCCAGCTCGGGTGCGACGGGCGGCGCGGCGGGCAGTCCCGGATCGGTCGCGACCCACTGCGCCCTCTGCCGCGCATTGAGCGCGCCATCGAGCCCCTTGGGCTTGGCCGTCTCCAACGTGTCGCCCTTCTTCGGCGGCTTCTCCTCGAGAGCCGGCGTGAACGGCTGCTCCTTGGCCAGGGCGTCGGCGGCGCTGTCAGCCACACCGCGGATCGGGCTTTGCCGCAGGGCCTGGCCCATTCGATCCGCCATCGCGTCGTTGCCGGCCTTGAGGAACCACTCCCTCGCGCGCGCCAGCTCGCCCTTCTGCGACAGCGCCAGGCCGAGATAGTTCTGCGCCTTCTGGTGGTCCGGAGAGAGATCAAGCGCGGTCTCGAAGCAGCGCACCGCATCGGCCGACGCATTCTGCTTGAGGAACACCAGCCCGAGGTTCACGCGCAGCGTGGGATCGGCGGGGTGGTCCTCGATCAGGGAGCGGTAGATCTCCTCGGCGCGAGGGAGCTCGCCCATCTTGAACAGGGACAGCCCCAACAGATTGCGCGCTCGCTGGTTGCGCGGCTTGTAGCGCAGCGCCTTCTCCAGCGCGATGCGCGCGTCGGTGGGGTTTCCCTGGGAGAGCAGCTCGGTTCCGGCGGAGAGCGCGCGATCGAACTCCTGGTTGTCGGCGATATCGGAGTCGTCCTCGTCGAAGATGGGGCGCTCGGTTGTGCCCCTGCGCGGGTCGATCACTTCGCCGCCTCTGCTACGACCTTCTTCTGCGCCAGCTTTCGCTGCGCCCGCAGCTGCTGGTAATAGGCGACGACGCGCCTCACGTACACCCGCGTCTCTTCGAACGGCGGCACGCCGCCATACTTGCGGACCGCGTCGGGCCCGGCGTTGTAGGCGGCGAGCGTGAGGATCATGTCGCCGTTGAACTGGTTGGCGAGCCAGCGCAGATACCGCGTGCCCCCCATGATGTTCTGCGCCGGATCGACCGGGTCTTCCACGAACATCTCGCCGGCCGTCCGCGGCATCAGCTGCATCAGCCCGATGGCGCCGGCGGTCGAGATCGCGCCCGCGTCCCCTGCGCTCTCCGCCCAGATCACCGCCCGCACTAGCTCGGCGGGGACCTTGTAGTGGGCGGCCGCTCGATCGATCTCGTCCGGGGGCGCATCGGAGCGCTTCTCCCACCAGTTCCCGGTGTGCTCCGGCGCCCCGACGGTTGCGGGCGCGGCCGGCTTGCGGGGCGCGGCACGGGCCCGCCGCGGCGGCGGAACGTCCTCGACGTGGAGCACGCCGTCCTTGTCGGTCCAGGTGTGCAGCGGCGGTCGCGCCGCAGCGGGCAGCGCAAGAAGCGCCGAGAGGAGGAGAAAACGGACCATATTCAGAGTGGAACGATAACCCCTCGCCATCCCGGGGGGCAAATCTTCGCACGCCTGCTTTCTGGTATTTATCCGACATGCGGCATCAGTTCGACTACCTCGTGCTCGGGACCGGAATTGCAGGACTTTCCTTCGCGCTGCAGGCGGCCAGGCACGGGTCCGTCGCCTTGCTCGCGAAACGGGGCAGGTCCGAGACCAACACCGCGTACGCCCAGGGCGGCATCGCGGCCGTGTTCGGACCCCAGGACAGCTTCGACCAGCACATCCAGGACACGGTGGTCGCCGGGGCGGGTCTCTGCCGGGAGGAAGCGGTCCGGGTGACGGTCACCGAAGGCCCGGTGCGGGTGCGCGAGCTGATCGAGATGGGCGCGGAGTTCACCCGGGACACGACGCCCTTCGGCTATCACCTCACCCGCGAGGGCGGACATTCACAGCGGCGCGTGGTGCACGCGGCCGACCTCACCGGCATGGAGGTGGAACGGACGCTCCTGAACGCGGCGGCACGCGCCGGGGTGCAGTTCTTCGAAGAGCACCACGCCATCGATCTGATCCTGGCTTCGCGGCAGGGCGCGCAAGCCGAACGCGTGCTCGGCGTCTACGCGCTCGACACGAAGTCCTCCGCGGTGCACAGCTTTCTCGGCAAGGCCGTGGTCCTGGCAACCGGCGGCGCCGGCAAGGTCTACCTCTATACGTCGAACCCGGACGTCGCCACCGGCGACGGGCTGGCCATGGCCCACCGCGCGGGCGCCGCCATCGCGAATCTGGAGTTCATCCAGTTCCATCCCACCTGCCTCTACCATCCGCAGGCGAAAAGCTTCCTGATCAGCGAAGCCCTGCGCGGGGAAGGCGGGATCCTGCGCAACCGCGCCGGCGACTCGTTCATGGAGCGTTACGACCCGCGCAAGGAGCTTGCCCCGCGCGATGTGGTCGCGCGCAGCATCGACAGCGAGCTGAAGCGGCGCGGTGACGACTGCGCCTACCTCGACATGACGCATCTCGGGAAGACGTTCCTGGTGGACCACTTCCCGCACATCTATGCGACCTGCCAGGCCTTCGGGATCGACATGGCGGTCTCGCCAATCCCGGTCGTTCCCGCGGCCCACTATGTCTGCGGCGGGGTGTGCACCGATCTGCAAGGGCGCACCTCGCTGCCCGGATTGCTCGCCATCGGGGAGGTCGCCTGCACGGGCCTGCACGGTGCAAACCGGCTGGCCTCGAATTCGCTCCTGGAAGGGCTGGTCTTCGGGCACCGCGCGGCGGAGGCGGTGCGCGGGATCGCCGCCGAGTCGCCCCGCGCTCCCTCCGTTCCGGACTGGGACCCCGGCCGCGCCGTCCCCTCCGACGAAGGCGTGATCGTGAAACAGAACTGGGACGAGATCCGCCAACTGATGTGGAACTACGTCGGCATCGTGCGCACCGACAAGCGCCTGGCGCGCGCGCAGCGGCGGCTCGACAACCTGGTCGGCGAGATCCAGGAGTACTACTGGGGCTACCTGGTCGATCGCGACCTGCTCGAGCTGCGCAACCTTGCAGACGTGGCGCGGCTGATCGTCGCTTGCGCCCAGGAGCGGAAGGAGAGCCGGGGGCTGCACTACACCCTGTCCTGGCCCGCGACGGCGGCGCCGCGAGATACCGTGCTGGTGCGCGGAAAGCCTTCACCCTCGGCGTGGCCGCGGTGAAGCCTGCGCTACTGCTTGGGCGTTGTCGCGGGCTTCTGCTCGGGCCCGGGTTCCGCGGACGGCGGCGCCTCCGGGCCGCCGTCCAGCCGCCAGCGGAACATCATCTTCCCCAGCGCGCCGGCAGCGATGAATTGCGCCTCCACCGGCATGAAGCGCTCCGCGGCCGCCTGCGACGACGGCGACGGGGCGGGATCGGGAAAGCGGATCAGGTACCCCACCGAGTAGTCGTCCAGGTACGGGTACAGCGCCCGGATCTCCGCATTGAACGGGACCTCGTAGCGCCGGATGCGATCGGGCGGGCGTTCGCCAATCCCCATGTTCAGCGCCAGCCGCCAGACGGAGTCCGACTGGTTCCAGTCGTTGGCCGTCTTGTCCGGGATGTACACCACCGCGAAGAAGCTGGGCTGCCGGTAGTCCGCGCGCATGCGCGCGAGTGTCGCCGCCGCCTGCTCGGGCAGCTCCGCCCGCATGCGCGAAAGCTCCAGCGCCTGCGCATTGACGAACTCCGGGGAGAGATAGACCATCCGCACGAAGGCGCGCGTCTCCAGCCCGCTGTACACCGCCACCTTGCGGGTCCACTTCTTCAGCGCCAGCCCGTACTCGCCCTCGAGCTGCGGATCGGGGAACGGCAGCGAGCGGCACGCGGTTGCGAGCGCAATCGTTGCGAACGCAAGCAATCGCCTCACGGAAAGTCGCTCCGCCGGAACAACGAGCGCAGCTCGACGCCCGCCTTCTCCACCGCCTCGCGCCCTCCCTCCTCGCGATCGACCAGCGCCACCACCCCGAGGACCTGCAGCCCTTCGCTGCGGCACCGCTCGATGGCCTTGAGCGCCGAGGCGCCGGTGGTCAGCACGTCCTCCACCACCACCACCTGCGCGGGGGAAGGCAAACCCTTCTTTCCCTCCAACCACTGGTTGGTCCCGTGACCCTTGGGCTCCTTGCGGACGTAGAACGCCGGAAGCGGGCTGGCCTGCAGCCAGCTCGTCAGCGAGACGGCGCTGGCGATGGGGTCGGCGCCCATGGTCATTCCGCCCACCGCCTGCGCCCGAGAGAAATGCGCGCGAATCTCAGCCAGCACCAGGCGTCCCACCAGGTAGTGGCCTTCCGCGGTCAGGGAGGCCTGCTTGGTGTCGATGTAGAAGTTGCTCTCCTTGCCGGAGGAAAGGACCACCTTGCGCTTCTCGTAGGCGAGCTCGATGAGCAGCTCCAGCAGGCGGTTCCGATCGCTCATCTCGCGCCCGCCGCCCGCGCCGACGCCCCTCGCGCCCGCTCGTCCAGCCAGCCCACCACGTCGCGGAACACGGCCTCGCGCTCCGGCTCGTGGAAGAGCTCGTGCAGGAGACCGTCGTACTGCTTGTGCTGCTTGTCCTTGGAAGTGGCGTGCTCGAAGAAGTCGCGGCCCGCGGCGGGATCGGCGATGGGATCGGCCGCGCCGGAGAGGAGCAGGAACGGGGTGACGAACTCGGTCGCCCGGCGCATCACCGTCTCCTGCGCGGCGTTGCTCTCGTTGAACCAGCGGGGAGTGGCGATCCGCTGGTAGAGCGGGTCGGCGCGAGTGGCGTTCTGGATCTCGACGTCGCGGGTGAGCTGCTCCGGCTTGAGCGCATTGTTCATGGGCAGGCTGGGCAGGACGTTGCCCACCAGCTTACCGGCCAGGATCTTCAGCGGGGAAACGTAGAGTTTTCGCCTGAAATACGGCGAGGAAAAGACCACCCCGCGGACCGCGTCGGGCCGATCGAGCAGGTAACGCGCCGCGATCAGCGCGCCGTGGCTGTGCCCGAGCAGAAACATGGGCACGCCGGCGGCCTGCTCCTTCACCCGCGCGAGGAAGATCTCCAGGTCCGAGAGATACTCGTCGAACCGGTCGACGTGCGCACGCTTTCCCCCGCTCTGGCCATGTCCACGGCAGTCGAGCAAGTGCACGGTGTATCCCGCGCCGGCCAGCGCGCGCGTGACTTCGACATGCCGGCCCAGGTGCTCGGCATATCCGTGGATGAGGGCGACATGACCGGCCGGAGCGGAAGAGCGCTCGATCCGCCAGAACAATCGAACGCTGTCGCGCGCGCTGAAGAAGCCCTCGTCGGTGCGATCCGTCACGCTGACTGCCTCCTCGCCGCGCCGGGAAAGACCACGGCATGGACGCGCAGTCAAGGCGCGAGCGACCTCAGTTTTTTCTCAATCTCCGCGCGGACCTTCGCGTCATCCCGGTCGGTGCGGTCGCGCGGATCGATCATCGCCTGTGCCTCCGCCAGCGGGTGCCGACGGGACGGGGCCCGCGGCGCCAGCGCCCGCCTGAACACCGACCGCGCTTCGTCGCGGCGACCCGCCGCGATCAGCGCGTCGCCGAGATGGCTGAGGATCACCGGGTCGCCGGGCGAGAGCTTGTCCGCGCGGCGAAGCTCGGCCAGCGCCTCGGCTGCGCGGCCGAGCTTGAGCAGGCAGAGCCCGTACGAGTCGGCGATGGCGCCGTCATCCGGCCTCAGCTCCACCGCCCGCGCGAGCATGGGCTCGGCTTCGCGCAGATCCATCGACCCGCCGCGCTCGGTCAAAGTATATCCAATGTAATTCAGGGCTCCGGCGTGTTGTGGCTGCCCCGAAAGGACCTTGCGCATGGTGGTGAGCGCCTTGGACTGCATTCCGGCGCGATCCTCCGCGTTGGCCAGCGCGTACAAGAGCCCTTGGGTGTCGGGATGTGCCTGGACGGCGGCGGCAAGGATCTGCTCCGCTTCGCCGGCCTTGCCGGCGCGATCGAACGACTCGAGCAGCGCGAGCGCCACCTCCTCTTCCGCGGGATGCTCGGTGAACAGGAGGCGGAGCCGCCGCATCGATTCCTGCGTCTCCCCCGCCCTTCCCCGCGCCAGCGCCGCCTGGACGCGCGCGTCGAGCACGAAGGCATCGGGCTCCATGCCCAGGAATACCGGCGACTCCAGCTCCCCGGCGGCGGCGATCCGCCGCTCGATCGCCTCGAACGCCAGCGCCCCGTCGCGGGGGTGCCCGCGCTGCACGAGCGCCACTGCCCGATAGAACGAGAGCTCCGGATGATGGGGATAGAGGCGCAACGCGCCGTCGAGCGCGTGCTGCGCCTCGGCGCTCCGGTGCGCGCCCAGGAGCGCCACGGCGACCCGCAGCAGGGCCGCGGCCAGATCGCGCCGGTCCTCGTCGTGATCGCCGGCGCTATCCTCCCGCTCCGCGTTCGCCGCGAGCGCCAGGAGCTTGCGCGAGTGCGCCGACACGGTGTCGACGTCGCCCTCGGCGAGCGCCACCCGCGCCAGCGCGGCGAGCACCTCCGGCGCCTCGGGGCGCTGGGAAAGCAGCCGGAGGTACCGCTCGCGCGCGTCCGCGAACCGGCGCTTCGTCTCCAGCCAGGCGGCCTCCGCCGCCAGCGCATCGGGATCGGAGGGGGACGCACTCCGGGCTCGCGCAAGCGCGCGCCGCACGGCGTCGTCGTCGCCATGCTGGGACCACCAGCGCCCCAGCTCGACCCAGACCGCCGCACTCTGTTCGCGGAGCCGATCCACCGTCACCAGCGCGTCCGCGTCATCGCCGGCGCGCTCCTGCGCGCCGCGCAGCCGGGTGGCGAGGCGCTCCGCCATCGCTTCGGCGGCCGGGGCGTCGCCGGCGGCGAGAAGCAGCCGCACCAGGTCGTGGTACGCCTCCGCGTCGTCGGGCTGGCCCTCGATGGCGATCTGGAAGTGTTCGCGCGCCTCGGGCAGGTTGCCGCGGGCCACGGCGATCCGCGCGCTCAACAGCTGTGCCGGCGCGTGCTTCGGATCGAGGGCCAGCGCGGTCTGCAGCTCCTCTTCCGCGTCGTTCAAGCGCCCTTGCTTGATCAGGACTTCCGCCAGGACGCTATGGAGGTGCGGCGACTCCGGATCGTACAGCAACGCCTCGCGCAGCTCCGAGGCGGCGGTGGTGAAATCGTCCGCGTTCTTGGCCAGCAAGGCGTCCAGATAGTGGCGGTATGCGCGGGGGCTGGCGCGCGGCTGCACCACCTCGCTGTCGGTATCCTCGGCCGCCCCTTCCGCTGGCGGATGAGGCGACAAGCGGGACTGTCGCGAATGGGCGCAGGACACCGCCAGCAGTGCGAAGGCCACCCACCTCATGAAGGAAACGCTCCCGCCTTGCACGCGGCCAGCGCCGGCAGCTCGATGCGCGAGGCGGCGCGGCGGCGGGTCATCCGCTCCGGCCGGCAGTCTCGGCGAGCTGGGCGCGGCCCGCGTCCGGGGAGAGCTTCCACACCATCTGCCCGTTCGCGTCGAAGTCGAGGTCGAACAGGCCGCGGCCGGTGAGCTGGCGCATCCGGGCCGTGGCCTCGTCACGCGTGAGCCCGCTGGCCTTCACCACCTGCTCGACCTGCACCTGGCCGCCGTTCTTCTTCGCCAGAGCGAGCGCCATCTCGGAGAAGTGAAGCTCGTCGTGCTCGTGCTCCATCCGGGCGCGCTTCCGCCCCGCGGCGACCAGGCCCAGCCCGACCGCGGCCACCACGCCGCCGACCACCAGGCCGGAGAGATCCACGAAGCCCTGTCCCTTGTCGACGAAGAAGGCCCTCAGCATGAGCAGCGCGAACGCGCTGCCGAGGATGGCGACGAACGCTCCGCCGATGGTGAGGATTCCGCTGGTGCGCATCTCGACCCTCTACTGGAACGACACCTTGGGAACCGCTTTCGCCCCGCCCTCCGCCTTGAAGTATTCCTTGGGCTGGAAGCCGCCAATCTTCGCCCACCACGCGCCCGGGATGCGCTTGATGTCCGTGTTGTACTGCTGCACTGCCTCGTTGTAGCGCTTGCGCTCCACCGCCAGCCTGTTCTCGGTGCCCGCCAGCTCGTCCATCAGACGCTGGAAGGTCGAGTCGGCCTTGAGCTGCGGGTAGTTCTCGGTCAGGGAGATCAGCTTGCCAATGGCGCTCTCGAGCTGGTTGGCGCTCTGGATCTTGTCGGCCCGCGACGAGGCGCCCAGCATGGCCGTGCGCGCGTTGGCGATGTCGTCGAACACGCCCTTCTCGTGGCGCGCGTAGCCCTTCACCGTCTCGACCAGGTTGGGGATCAGATCGGCGCGGCGCTGCAGCTGGTTCTCCACCTGGCTCCACGCGGCCTCGACCTGCTGCTCCTCGGAGACGATGCGGTTGTACCCGCACGGGCCGCAGCCGGCGGCCAGCGCGACGATGAGGATCGGGGCGTACTTACGCAAGCGCATTGTGGATCTCCCTCTCGACGAGTTTAACACGCGGCCCGGTGTGCGCCTTCAAACCGAAACGTGTGCCTGGAGGTAGTCGCGCACCAGCTGACGGGCCGCCACTACCGCGTCGCGAACCGATAGACCGCGCGCAAGGCCCGCGGCAATGCCGCTCGCCAGGCGGCATCCGGTTCCGCGGGCCACCGCCGCAATGCGCGGCGCCGAAAAGCGCTCCTCTCCGTCCCGTTGGAAGAGGAAATCCGTCGGGTGCCCGGGGAGATGCCCACCTTTGAGCAGCACGGCGCCGGCCCCCTCACCGAGCAGCGCTGCAGCCAGCAGGGGGTCTTCGAGCTTCGCGCCGAGAAGGGCCTCCGCCTCCGCGGCATTGGGGGTGAGGACTGCGCCCTGGGCGAGCCGGAGGTACACATCCCTGGCGTCGGAGGAAGATCCCTCGAACAGCCTCGCCCCGCTCGACGCGGCAAGGACGGGATCAACCACCAGCGGCAATCGGGGACGGGCTTGGAGCAGCGCTGCGATCTCCATGGCGACGGCGCGGTTGCCCACCATGCCGATCTTGATCGCGCGCACGTCCTCTTCCTCGAGCAGCGCCTCCATCGACTCGGCCACCAGGGCCGGCTTGACAGCCTCGAACCCCCGCGCCGCGCGAGTGGTCTGGACCGTGAGGGCGGTAGCGACGCAGAGCGGCCTGGCCCCCATCGCCCGCACGGCCTCGGCGTCCGCCAGCAGCCCCGCGCCTCCGCTCGGATCGAGACCCGCCAGCACCAGCACGCACGGGGAGCTCATCGCCGCGCTCGGTCCACCAGGGCCTGGTAGAGGGCGTGATGCTCGGGACCCGAGAGCAGCTCGGGATGCCACTGGACGCCCAGCGCAAATGTCCCCGGCAGCTCGATGGCCTCCACGACCTGGTCGGGAGCGACCGCGCAGACCCGCGCCCGCCCCGCGTCCTTGACGGCCTGATGATGCGTCGAGTTCACCTGGATCTCGACCGCGCCGACAATGGCGGCGAGATCCGACCCGGGAAGCACCTTGGCGGCGTGGCCCGGCTTGCGCGGGTCGCTCTTTTGCTCGTGGTCGAACGCGCCCGGCACCTCGTGGCCGATGTCCTGGTAGAGAGTGCCGCCCAGCTCGACCGCCAGAAGCTGCATGCCGCCGCAGACCCCGAGCACCGGTACGCCGGCGGCCAAGGCTGCCCGAAGGACGCGCTGCTCGTACGCGGTGCGTCCGGGCTTGAGCGGACCCAAGCGGCTGCCAGCCTTCGCTCCGTAGAGCTCGGGCGGGACGTCGAATGCGCCGCCGGTGATGACCAGACCGTCGCAGAGCTCGATCGCCTCCTCGGACGCCGCGTCGTCCTCGCTGTAGGGAAGCACGATGGGGAAGCCGCCGGCAGCGAGCACCGCGTCGGAATAGGCCTGCTTCAGCTCGTACTGCGGCAACGAGGGCCGGCCGGGGCGCGCGCTGGTGGTCCCGAAGTCGGGGGTGATGCCGATCACCGGCCTCATCGCGCAAACGCCTTCGCCATCTCTCGCGTCGCCGCCTCAGGATCCGGTGCGCCGCAGAGCTGGGCGATGGCCCCCACGCATCGCGCGCCTGCGCCCGCCACCTCGGGCACTCTCTCGATGGTGATGCCGCCAATCGCGACCAGGGGGATCCGGGAGCGCCGTACCGCTCGCCGGAGGCCCTCGATCCCGTGAGGTGGCGGGAGCGGCCGTCCTGGCTTCGAGGAAGTGGCGAAGATGGGACCGAAGCCGATGTAGTCCGCCCCCTGCGCCGCGTCGATCTCCGCGTCGGAATGGGTGCTGACGCCGATCAACGCGTGAGGCCCCAGGATGGCCCGCGCGGCCGGCCAGGGCAGATCCTCTTGCCCGAGGTGGACCCCGTCCGCCTCGGCGAGGCGGGCGACGTCGGGGCGGTCATTGACCAGCAGCAGCGCCCGCCCGGCGCAGAGCTTGCGCGCCTCGCGCGCCAACCTTAGAAGCTCCCCCGCTCCCGCCTCCTTGAGCCGGAGCTGCACCATGGCGGCCCCGCCCCGGACGAAAGCGCCCACCAGGTCGAGCGGTGGCCGGGTAGCCGAGCCATCCACGATGGCGTACACCCCCGAAGGCAGGGAAGGCACGGGCTGACAATAACCCAGGGGTGTGCTAGAAGCCGCGCCCCCACCGAAGGAGCTGCGCAGTGGCCGAGAAGAAGGATGAGATCCCCCTCAAGTACCTCGATCGCCGGGTCGTCGAACGCTACATGAAGAAGGGAATCCTGGACGAGAAGGAGTACCAGAGGCACCTCAAGTCGCTCGAGGACCTGTCCGAGAAGGCCGGCTCGGTGGAAACGGAGTTCACCTCCATCGGTGAGCTGGGCCCCACCCGCTGAGTGGTTCCGCTCCTCCTCCTCGCCACCCTGACCACCGGGCCGAGCGTGGCCCGCCGCACGCCGCTCGTGCTGGCGGTGGAGCGGGCCCGGGCGGCGGTGGTGAACATCAACGCGCAGGAAGTGGTGCGCGCCCCTGCCGCGGACGACCCCTGGAGCCTCTTCTTTCGCGGCGGTCGCGGCCGGGACCAGGTGCGCACCTCGCTCGGTTCGGGCTTCGTCTTCGACGAGCGCGGATTCGTGCTGACGAACTACCACGTGGTGGCGCGGGGCAGCCGCATCCAGGTCGGCTTCGAGGACGGCTCCGACTACACCGCCCGGGTGGTGGGAACCGACCCCGGAGGCGATCTGGCCGTCCTGAAGATCCAGGGCGAGAAGAAGTTCCCGGCCGCACCGTTGGGAAGCTCGGCGGATCTGCTGCTGGGCGAGCCGACCATCGCCATCGGCAACCCCTTCGGGCTGAACCAGAGCGTGAGCATGGGCGTGGTCTCGGCGCTGCACCGGCCCGTCCACGCCGAGGGCCGCAGCTATTACGACTTCATCCAGACCGACGCGTCGATCAACCCCGGGAACTCCGGCGGGCCGCTCCTCAATGCCGACGGGAACGTGATCGGGGTCTGCTCGGCGGTGCTGGCCACCGGACAGGGCATCGGTTTCGCCATCCCCATCGACCGCGCGCTGCGCGTCGCCCGCGAGCTGCAGAAGAGCGGCGCGCTGGCCGATTCGTGGTGGGGATTCGATGCGGAGTCCCTGGACAAGGAGGCGGCCGCGGCGCTCGGGGCCAAAGTGGGCGCGCTGGTCACCTCGGTCGAGGACGGCTCGCCTGCCTCGGCGGCGGGATTGCGTCGGGGGGACGCGATCGTGCGCCTCGAAGGATCCCCGGTGCGCGACGCGGACGAGCTGCGGTTCCTCCTGCGGGACGTGCCCCTGGGCACCCGCGTCACGCTGGGCGTCGTGCGCGGGAAACACAAGCTGGACGCGCAGATCTCGGCCGTCCCGCTCACGGCGGAGCGCGCCCACGGTATCTTCGAGGCGCGCAGCGGGCTCACCGTGGCCGAGCTGTCCGTGCGCGAAGCGCGCGCGGCGGGGTACGACGTGCAGAAGCAGGTGCTAGCGGTGCGCGAGGTTTCCCGCAGCTCCGCCGCGTCGCGCGTCGGCCTCCGGCCGGGCGACCTGGTGCTGGCCGTGAACAGCGCCGAGGTGGATACGATGAAGGAATTCCAGAAGGCCATCGCCCAGGCGCGCAAGAGCGGCCAGGCGGTCCTGCTGGTCCAGCGCGGTTACCGGCTGCAGGAGTTCGCATTCGATCTGGGGTGAGCCATGGCGTCCTCCGACCAGAAGAAGGGTCCGACCCTCGACTTCAACGCGCTCGTGCTCTCCCTCGGTTCGAGCGCCATCGTGCATCTCGGGGAGGCGCCGGACCCGACCACCGAGCAGAAGCGCGAGCAGCCGGAATTCGGGATGGCGCAGCAGAGCATCGATCTGCTGGCGATGCTGCAGGAGAAGACGCGCGGGAACCTGACCGCCGAGGAGGCCCGGTTCCTGGACAACATGCTCTTCGACCTGCGGATGCTGTTCGTGCAGGTATCGAAGCGTCAGAGCGGGCCCGAGAAGGGGCCGTGATCGCTCAAATCTCCGCCGAAAGACCGTAGCGCCTTGCGCCGTTCGCGCCGGAGATGGTCCAGCCCACGTTCGCTCCCGCGAAGCGATGCGGGCCGAGGCCGCAATCGGGAGCGAGCAGGAACGAGAGCATGCGGCGCGCCCGCAACGGTTCCGTTCCGAGCGACTCGCTGAGAAACACGATTCCCGCCGCGGTGAATTCGTCGAGCGGCACGCGGCGGCCGTGCTCGTCTTCGGTGCTGCCGCCGTAGGTGAGGTCGCTGCGGCCCAGCGAGGCGTCCATGGAGTCGAACACGAAGTCGAGGCGGGCGACGACGCCCTGGCGCAGCTCCACCCGCAGCTCTGCGAACGGCGCGCGAAACGTCAATGGATCCGATATGTTCCGCGCCAGCGCGGACCCGACCAGCGGGCTTGTGTTCAGGCGCGCGGGAGAGGCCCCGAGCAGGCGCCGGGAAGCGGCGCGCTGCGCCGACTGCTCCAGCGAGGACAGCCGCGCGGAGAGCGCCGGCTGAGGGCCGATCCGGGAGAGAAGATCGCGGAGCTCCCGAGCGGCACCCTCGTCGTCGCCGAGCGCTTCGAGCGCCGCCGCCCGCTGTGCCCTTGCTCCGATGTGTGCCGAATCAAGCGCGAGCGCTTCCGCCTGAGCCAATGCGGCGAGCCCGACGTCGCCGGTCTCGAGCAACGCGATCCCGCGTTCGTGCGGAATCTCCGGATCGCGCGGAGACAACTCTTGGGCGCGCCGGTAGAGCCGCACAGCGCTCTCCGTCTCGCCAGACTTGAGTGCAGCACGCGCTTGCTGGAGCACTGCGGCCAGTTCGTCCACGCGGGGGGAATATCATGCAGGGCAGGAGCACCGAGGAAGTGACGATGATCTCTCGCGTCTTGACTCCGAGGCCTCTGCCGACCCGATCCGTTTTTGGGGCTTTCCGGGGGCGAGGGCAAGCCGATGTGCTGGGCAACTTGTCCGGGACAAGTTGAACAACCGCAGCGAGCCACGTGCGGCCGGCACGACGAGCAGGCTGTCAACACGGACATTGGTTTGGGCAGACCTTCCAGCGGGCCCGCGCACGGCACCCGGAACGCCCGGGTTTCATTCCGGAGTCCCATTTTGAACTCGTTCTGGACGGGCCGCACTGCGTCATGCGGCTCACCAGGTCTGAAATCGCGCGAGCCCCTGGCCCGACGTTGGCCGGGGAGGGACGCCACGCCGCAGGCGCCTGCATCGGAGCGATCCCGCCCGGCGGGAAGGAGGCTGGTTTCGCCCACGGGCGAGCAATATCTCGGGGTTGCACCATGGGAGTGTGTTTCCCGGCCTGTCTTGCACACTTGCACGGCAGTCGTGCAGCTATTAACCTGCCTTGGTGATCGCGAGCTTTGGAGACAAGGCAACTCGCGACCTTTTTGACGGTACCGACTCGAAGGACGCTAGATCGATCCCCAAGCAGCTGTGGAGGGTAGCCCACAGAAAACTAGACATGCTGGATGCGGCACGGGACTTGATGGATCTGAAGGCTCCTCCGTCCAACCACCTGGAGAAGCTGAAGGGTCAGCTCGCAGGGTTCTGGAGCGTCAGAGTGAACGAGCAGTACCGAGTGATCTTCAGGTTCGCGAACGGCAACGCGGATGAAGTGCGGATCGTGGATTACCACTAAGGGAGACTCGTCATGCTGCCCAAGAACCGGCCACCGACGCACCCGGGCGAGATCCTGCTTGAAGAGTTCCTCAGGCCACGCGACATGACACAGGTCGCGCTCTCCGAGAAGCTAGAGATCCCGATCCAGCGGGTAAACTCGATCATCAACGGCAAGCGCGGCGTCACTCCCGAGACGGCTGTTCTTCTCTCTCGTTTTTTCGAGACCACGGCTGAGTTCTGGATGAACCTTCAAACGAAGTACGACCTGTGGTTCGCCGAGCGCGATCTGAGCAACAGGTAAATCGCCTGCCCGCCCACCTGGTCTGCGGCAGCCCCCGGGAACTTTGAAGGGCTCGTTTCGGGCTGGCAGACTCAAAAATCACTCCTCGGAACGGCCCTTGCCAGCTTGTCTTCCTGCGTTACTTTGGCGGCCATGAAAATCGACAAGTTCACCGTCAAGGCACAGGAGGCCTTGCAGGAGTCGCAGGCGGTCGCCCGCAAGCGCGATCACCAGGAAATCCTGCCCGAGCACCTGCTCGCTGCCTTGCTCCAGCAGCAGGACGGGCTGGTCGCTCCCCTGCTCCAGCGTGTCGGGGCCGAGCCCAAGCTCGTGGAGCAGCGGCTGGACGAGGAGTTGCAGAAGGTCTCGCAGGTGCACGGCGGCGAGGGAGGACACCTCTCCCAGCGCACCCTCAAGGTCCTGGACGCGGCCGAGGCGGAAGCCGGCAAGATGAAGGACGAATACGTCTCGACCGAGCACATCCTGCTGGCGCTCGCCTCGGAAAAGCGGGGGCCCGCGGCCGAGGCGCTGAAGAGCGTCGGGGCCACGCGCGACCGCATCGCCCAGGCGCTGACCGCGGTCCGCGGCTCGCAGCGGATCACTTCGAACGACCCCGAGTCGCAGTACCGCGCCCTCGAGAAGTACGCCATCGACCTGACTGACCGTGCCCGCAAGGGCAAGCTCGACCCGGTGATCGGGCGCGATGAGGAGATCCGGCGCGTGATCCAGGTCCTCTCGCGGCGCACGAAGAACAACCCGGTGCTGATCGGGGACCCTGGGGTGGGCAAGACGGCCATCGTGGAAGGACTCGCCCGCCGCGTGGTGGACGGCGACGTTCCCGAAGGACTGAAGGACAAGCGCATCGTCGCCCTGGACATGGGCCAGCTCATCGCCGGCACCAAGTTCCGCGGCGAGTTCGAGGAGCGCCTGAAGGCCGTGCTGAAGGAAGTGACCGCTTCCGAAGGACAGGTGATCCTCTTCATCGACGAGCTGCACACCATCGTGGGCGCGGGAGCGGCCGAGGGCGCGATGGACGCCGGCAACATGCTCAAGCCGGCCCTGGCGCGCGGCGAGCTGCACTGCATCGGCGCGACCACGGTCAACGAGTACCGCAAGTACATCGAGAAGGACCCAGCTTTGGAGCGGCGCTTCCAGCCGGTCCAGGTCGGGGAGCCCAGCGTGGAGGACACCATCTCGATCCTGCGCGGGCTGAAGGAGCGCTACGAGCTGCACCACGGTGTGCGCATCCAGGACAGCGCCATCGTGGCCGCCGCCACGCTCTCGAACCGCTACATCAGCGATCGCTTCCTGCCCGACAAGGCCATCGACCTGATCGACGAGGCGGCTTCCCGCCTGCGCATGGAGATCGACTCCATGCCCGCCGAGATGGACGAGGTGCGGCGCAAGCTGATGCAGCTCCAGATCGAGGAGCAGGCGCTGAAGAAGGAGACCGACTCGCTCTCCAAGGGCCGGTTGGACGAGATCAGCCGCGAGATCGCCCGCCTCACCGAGGAGATGAGCGCGCTCAAGGCGCACTGGGAGAACGAGAAGAAGGCCATCCAGAACATCCGCGAGGTGAAGCAGAAGATCGAGGATGCGCACCAGCAGATGGCCGAGGCCGAGCGCAAGGGCGACCTGGGGCGCGCCGCGGAGCTGAAGTACGGCGTCCTGCCCACGCTCCAGAAGGAATTGGATGCCCAGAACCAGAAGCTGAACCAGCTGCAGACGCAGCGGCGCATGCTGAAGGAAGAGGTGGACGCGGAGGACATCGCGCACGTGGTGTCCAAGTGGACCGGCATCCCCGTCTCCAAGCTGCTCGAGGCCGAGATGCAGAAGCTCGTCCACATGGAGGAGCGCCTGCGCGAGCGCGTCATCGGACAGGAGGAGGCGGTGCGCGCCGTCTCCAACGCCGTCCGGCGAGCCCGCAGCGGCCTGCAGGACCCGAACCGGCCCATCGGCAGCTTCCTCTTCGCCGGCCCGACCGGCGTGGGCAAGACCGAGCTGGCGCGCGCTCTGGCCGAGTTCCTCTTCGATGACGAGCAGGCGATGGTCCGGCTCGACATGAGCGAGTACATGGAGAAGCACTCGGTGGCGCGCTTGATCGGCGCCCCTCCCGGGTACGTGGGCTACGACGAAGGCGGCCAGCTCACCGAGGCGGTGCGGCGGCGTCCATACACGGTGGTGCTCTTCGATGAGATCGAGAAGGCGCACCGCGACGTGTTCAACGTCCTCCTCCAGATCCTCGACGACGGCCGCCTGACCGACGGCCAGGGCCGCACGGTCGACTTCCGCAACGCGGTGATCATCCTCACCTCGAACCTCGGCTCGCAGCACGTGACCGGTGGAGACTCGCAGACGGAGGAGCTGCGGGTGCGGGAAGCCATCCGCGCGGAGTTGCGGCCGGAGCTGCTCAACCGCATCGACGAGATCGTGGTGTTCCACAGCCTCGGCCGCGAGGAGCTGGCGCGCATCGTGGAGATCCAGCTGGGACGGCTGTCGAAGCTGCTCTCGGACAAGCAGCTCAAGCTGGAGCTGACCGACCGCGCGAAGCAGGCGGTAGGCAAGGCCGGGTACGACCCGGTGTACGGCGCGCGGCCGCTGAAGCGCGCGCTGCAACGGCTGGTGCTGGACCCGCTGGCGATGAAGGTGCTGAAGGGCGACTTCAAGCCCGGCGACACCATCCGCGTGGACGCGAGCGCGTCGGACGACGTGCTCTCGTTCTCGCGCGTCAATGGAACCGGCGGCAAAGAGCGGCCCGCGACGCTGCACTAGCCGAAGGCGGCTCGAGGGCTACGCTTGAGCGCCAGTCACATCCGGTCACCGAAGGCGGCTCGCCGCTTCCGCCACTGGATCGCCGCTGCCACGACCACCAGCACCAGGCCGGCCAGGTCGCTGGCGCTCGCGGGATGCATCAGCAAGAGCCCGGCGGCGATCAACATCGCGCGCTCCAGCCAGCCGGTCCGCTGGAGCATCCATCCCTGCACGCCGCACGCGAGCGCGGCGATGCCCAGAACGGCGGTCGCGGTGACACGGATCACGTTTGCCGCGCTGCCCTTGAGCAGCAATCCGACCCCCGCGGGATCGAGCACGAACGCGAACGGCACCAGAAACGCGGGAAGGGTGTACTTCCAGGACTGGAGGGTGGTCCGGTACGGATCGCCACCGGTGATCGCCGCCGCGGCGAACGGCGAGAGGGCGGTGGGCGGCGACACCTCGGAGAGCACCGCGTAGTAGAAGATGAACATGTGCGCGGCGAAATCGGGCACGCCGAGCTTCGTCAAGGCGGGCGCCGCGATCACGGCGCAGATGATGTAGCTGGCCGTGACCGGGACCGCGAGTCCGACCACCCAGACGACCAACGCGGTCAAGACGGCGGTAAGCAGGAGATTCCCGCCGGCGAGGTCGATGACGATGGAGCTGAACTTGAGCCCCAGGCCGGTGAGCGTGACCACGCCGACGATGATCCCGGCGGCGGCGCAGGTCGCCGCGACCGCGAGAACGCCCACCGAGCCAGCCTTCAGCGCCTGGACCATCCGTGCCTGGCGGAGCGGTCTGCCCGGACCGGGTAGGAAGCTCAGGGCGGTATCCCTGCGCAAGAACGAGAGGGCGGCCGCAACGATGGTCGCCCAGAAGACTGCCGTGATCGCGCTGAAGCCGAGCACCATGAAAACGACCACCGCGATGAGCGACGTGAAATGGAACCCGCGCTCCTTGACCATCCGCCACACGTTCTGGCGCGGCCGGACCTCGACCTCGCGCGTGCCGAGCTTGCGCGAATCCAGCTCGACCATCAGGAACAGGCCCAGGTAGTAGAGGACCGTCGGGATGGTCGCCATCCAGATGACGTCCATGTACGAGATCTTGAGGTACTCGGCGATCAGGAAGGCGGCTGCGCCGAGTACCGGCGGCGAGATGATCGCGCCCAGGCCGCCCGCGGCGAGCAGACCGCCCGCGGCCTCCTTGCCGTAGCCCGCCTTCGCGAGCATCGGATAGGCGACCGACCCGATGGTCACGGTGGTGGCGACGCCGCTCCCCGACGGCCCGCCCAGCAGGAACGACGAGAGCACGATGGTGCGGCCGGCGGCGGCGCGGCTGCCGCCGGTCACCGCAAACGAGAAATCGATGAAGAACTCGCCAGCGCCCGAGTATTTCAAGATCGCGCCATAGATGGTGAACAGGATGATGAACGTGGCCGAGACGTCGATGGCAGTTCCGAAGATGCCCTCCAGGGTCATGTACATGTGGCCGACCAGCCGCTCCACGTCGTACCCCCGGTGGGTCCAGGGCGGCGGCAGCCACGGGCCGGCGAACGCGTAGGCGACGAACGCGACCACCACCAGCGTGAGGATCCACCCGGAGGTGCGGCGCGTGGCCTCGAGCACCAACACGATCAGGGTCACGCCGAAGAACAGATCCCACCTCGTCGGGGTGACGGCGCGCTCGATGAACTCGTCGAAGTCGATGAGGAGGTAGGCGACCACCGCTACCCCCAGCAGCGACAGCACCACGTCGAACCACTGGACCCGGTCGCGGAACCGCTTCGCCGCGGGGAACAAGAGGAAGCAGAGGAACAGCACGAACCCGACGTGGATCGCGCGGAGGATCTGCGCGGGGATGACCGCACGGGCGGCGTACAAATGGAACAAGGACATCGCTACCGCGACCGCGGTGAGGGCGCCGTCGGTCCAACCCTTGAAATGGCGGGCTGCGCCCTCCTCCTGCTCGATGAACTGTTCGGCCTTTTGCCGGGCATCCTCGTCGACGACAGCGCCGTGATCGATGAGAGGCTCGCCGGGTGTCATGAATGCACGCGCAGCTGATCGCTCGTGCGAGCGAAACAGGCCCAGAGCCAGTGAACCACGGCAGGCCTGCGCACGGCCCGCATCACCAGGCGGTCCCCGTGATCGCCGAACTCCAGGAACGACCGTTCCAGCCCGCCGACCTGGAGCCGCTGCGGCGTCCCGGCGGCCACCCGGAAGACGATCTCCCGCATCTCGCGCTCCACGGCATGACGCTCTCCCGCCGCGGAGATCCCGAGGTACTCGCGCACCGCCGCGCTCGGGCTGGACACCGATTTCAAGACGATGCGCCGCTCCGGGTCCACCATGAACTCCTCGGTGACCGGCCAGTCGTACATCGAGTGGTGAGAGGTCACCGAGAACGACTCTCCCTCGCCAAGGCCGACGCATGCCGCCTCACCCCGCGCGCCGTTCTCCAATTCGAGCACCGTCACGGGGTTCAGCGCCGCAGCAGCCGCGAGCGCGGCCGCGCCGCAACCGGAGATGCATCGGTGCGCCCTCCGGCCCGTCGTGATCACTTGGGCTTGAGGCCCTTCTCGGCGAAGTACCTGGCTGCACCCGGGTGGAACGGGATGGGCGAGCCTCCCTCGTACTGGCTCGCGAGGTCCAGGTTGGCCGCCTCCGAATGGACCGCGGCGAGGTCCGCCTTCTTCTCGAACAGGGTCTTCACGATGTCGTGGACGAGCTTCTCGTCCATCCCTTCGTGCACGACGAGGACGTTCCACACGTCCGCGACATGGGCGTCCTGGTCCTGCCTCGGATAGGATTTCGCGGGGATGACGCCCTTCACATAGAGAGACCCGTACTTCTTGACGAGGTTCGGGATCGCCTTGTCGTGGTCGAGAAGCTTGATCTTCGTTCCGGGAGTGGCGGCCAGATCGGTCACGGCGGCGGTGGGCACGCCGCCCGACCAGAAGAACGCGTCGATCTTCCTGTCCTTGAGAGCGTTCACCGACTCCGCGACCGAGAGCTTCTCGCGCTTGACGTCCTTCTCGGGATCGATCCCGTAGGCCTCCAGGATGCGTATGGCGATGGTCTCGGTGCCGCTCCCGGGCGCGCCGGTGGAAATGCGCTTGCCCTTGAGATCTTGCATCTTCTCGATGCCGCGGCCCTCCTCCGTCACCCACTGGCTCTTGTTCGCGTAGAGCACGGCGATCGAACGGATGGGGACCTTCTCCTTGAACTTGCCGGTGCCGTTGAAGCCGTCACTCGCCGTATCCGCCAGGCTGAAGGCCACGTCCGCCTTTCTGGCCCCGATCAGCTTGATGTTGTCCACCGAGGCGCTGGTCACCTCCGCGGTCGCCTCCACGGCAGGGAGGTTCTTGCTGAGCACGTTGGCGAGCCCGCCACCGAGTGGGTAGTACACACCGCCCGTTCCCCCGGTAGCGATGGAGAGCTTCACCGACTTCTGCTGCGCCTGGACGGGACAGACCGTGAAGACGAGGGCGACGGCGATGAGCTTCATGTCATTCTCCGTTTCGGGCGAGCGTGGGTTCGCGGTCCTCGCGTGGGCCGCGAGCGGACGTGGGCGTCAGGTGAAGAAAGCACGTTGCCACGCGCTCGGCCAGCCGCGGAGGGGCTCAGCGCGGCAGGAGCACGCGGACCTCGGTGCCCTCTTCGGCGGAGCTCCGCGCCTCCACGCTGCCGCCGTGCGCCACCGCGATCTGGCGCACGATGTAGAGCCCGAGACCCAGATTGCGCGACCCCGGCCCGCGCGCGCCCCGCTTGAAGGGCTCGAACAGCGTTGGCATCATCTCGGGCGCGATGGGCGCGCCGGCATTGCGGACCGAGAGCACCACCCGATCCGCCTCCGCCGTGCAACGCAGCTCGACCGCCCGTCCCGGCGCTCCGTGTTCCGCGGCGTTCCGGAGGAGGTTTCCAATCAACTGCTCGAGCCGGGCCCGGTCCCAGGACCCGCTGCAGTCGCCTGTGGCGCTCACCTCGACCTGGATTCGCTCCTGTTCGGCCGCGAGGTCCGTGCAAAGCCGCGCCAGGTCGGTGGGAGCACGGCGGAGCTTGATGCCCCCGCCGATGCGCGCCTGCGTGAAATCGAGCAGCGTTTCCAGCATGCGTGCGGCGCGCTCGGCCGCCGCAGCGATGCGTGCGACGGGTTTGCGCTGCTCGTCGCGGAGCTCGGTCATGCGCAGCAGGGTGGTGGCCAGCAACACGATGTTCAGCGGATCGCGCAGGTCGTGGCCGACGATGGCGAGCAGCTCCTCGGTGAAGGCCGCGACGCGCCGGACCTCGCTCTCGACGCGAGTCCGATCGGTCACGTCCAGCGCCGTTCCCACCCAGCCGATGGTCTTCCCGTTTTCGCGCACGGGAGCGGTACGCGTGTAGAACACCCGGTACTCTCCGCTGTCGTCCCGCATCCGGTACTGCAGATCGAAGAGCTCCTCCCGGTGCACCCCGCGCGCCCGCTCGTGCATCGCTCTCTCGCGGTCGTCGGGGTGCAGGCGTTCCACCCAGGCATCGCGGACGATTCCGCCTTCTGGACCGAAGAACCGGCGCGCCATGCCGTTGAGGAACTCGGAGCGGCCATCGGCCCCGGTCCTCCACACCAGGGCGGGAATGGACTCCGCCAGGGTGCGCATGAGCAGCTCGGACTGGCTCTCCCGCTGCGGCCTGCCCACCGCATGTACGACGATGATCTCGAGGACGCGCCCGGAGTCGTCGAGGACAGGCGCTCCGCGGGCGCGCATCCGGCAGAACGTCTGGTCGGCAAGCCGGAGGCGGTGCTCCACGGACCACGCTTTCCTCTCGTTCGCGGCAGCGAGGAACGTCTGGAGCGTCCGCTCCCGATCCTCGGGGTGCACGACCTCCAACCAGCCGAGGGGCGCCAGAAGCTGCTCCTCCGTCTGGCCGGTCAATTCCCGCCAGGCCGGCGCGTCGCGCAGAAGGTCGCCCGAGGCCGATGCCGACCAGACGATCTCCGGGATCGCCTGCTGCAGGGCACGGAACCTCCGCTCCGCGAGGTCCGGCAGCTGCGGCGCATGCGAGGAAGGAGAGGTGCCCAACACGCACTGGCAGTTAACACGGCCTTGGGTCGGACGGAAGTCTCAATCTTATCCCGGTGTTGCATTGCAAGACGGTTTCGTTCGCGGAGCCGATGCTGTCACACGAAGTTGCGTTGACTGCCTGGAAAGCGCGGTGCAGGCTCCCCCGCTGCCCAAAGGAGGCGCTCATGGCCAATCCCTTCGTTCACGTCGAGCTGCACACCAATGACCTCGCGAAGGCCAAGACCTTCTACTCGAAGCTGTTCGGCTGGAAGCTGAAGGACATGCCCATGCCCGGAGGTGCTGACAGCTACACCATGATCGAAGTCGGCGAAGGAACCGGCGGCGGGATGATGACGGCCCAGCCTCCCGGTTCGCCCCCACGCTGGCAGGCTTACGTGGGCGTGGACGACGTGGCTGCGTCCACTCGCAAGGCGAAGGAACTGGGCGCGAAGGTCATGATGGACAAGACCGAGGTCGGCGATTTCGGCTTCATGAGCGTGATCATCGATCCGACGGGCGCCGCGATCGCGCTCTGGCAGGCGAAGCCGCCCCAGCGACCGCAGAAGAAGTAGTCGCCTCACCGACCCGGGCGCGGACGAGTCGCCCCCGAAGAGTTCGCGGTTGGACGCAAGGCCAATGGTCAGCGGCCGCAGGAAGGGGGAAGTGTACCCGGCGGCAAGTCATGCCCGAAGTCAGCGTCGTCTCGGCCGCGGGGCGCGTCCTGCTGCTCGACAGCTACATCAATCGTCCGGAGCTGCCGACGACGCCCTTGGACAAACGCCGCACGCCGATCGCGCTTGCCGCGGAAATCGGCAAGGGCCTGTTCTCGATCATGGACAACCTGCCTCACCCCGACGTCCTCCTGGGCTCGATCGTCAGCCTCGGGGCGGCGAACAACCAGCAGCGCGATATCATCCAGTACACCCAGCACCTCAAGCCTAAGGTCTACTATCCGGGCCACTTGACGGACGTCGCGCAGGCGGGCTCCGCGCTCTATCACAAGCTCAGCTGGCGTGACACGGCGTACAACATGGGTTTCCCGCAGAGCGAGTGGCCGGAATTCCGCTTGCAGATCGACCCGAACGACTTCCTGGTGCCGCAGGTGTTCAACCCGAGCGACGAGCGGTGGTCCAAGTCGCGGAAAGCGGAGGACCAGGTTCGCTCCCAGTGCCGCTGAGCTGACGTCCGCCGTCAGCCGTCCTGTACGGCGGCAGGTCTCCGTGACTGCCGCCGCAAGCTGCGCTTCTCAGCGACTGGTGATCATCACGATAGCGGCCGCTGCGCACGCGAGCCCGATCGACTGCACGGGCCGCAGGCGTTCGCCGAGCACCACCCTGGCGAGGAGCACGGTGCTGGCGGGATAGAGCGAGGCGAGCGTGGCCACGAGGCCGAGCGGTCCCTCGCGTACCGCGATGAGATAGAGCGCGTTCGCCAACATGTCGAGCGCTCCACAGGCGACGACTACAGGCACCACCGCGCGGGGAACGACGAGGGGAACCCTGGCCAGACGGGCGGCGGCCGCGAGCGCGACCGTGGACACGGCGCGGGCGATCAGGAGCGGCCAGAGGCCGGACGCGTTGCCGGCGCGCGCGAGGCAGACGAAGAACGCGCCGATAGCGACGCCCGAGGCGAGCGCGATGGCGAGCGAGCGATCGTGGCCCTCAGGCTTGCCAGCCGGGTCGTCATGGCGGCTGATCAGCGCGACCGAGGCAACGGCGACCGCGATGCCCGCGAGCGCCAGATGGCCCGGCCGTTCTCCGAGGCTGATCGCTACCAGCACCGGAATGGTGATGGAGCAGACAGCGGTGACCGGCGCGACCACGCTCACCCGGCCCACCGCGAGGCCGTAGTAAAGCAGCCCTACGCCCATTCCGCCGGTCGCGCCGGCACCCACCGCCCAAAGCCCGCCGATGAGGGAAGGCGGTTCGGCCGGAAAGAGCGGCAGCGCGAGCGCCACCAGCAATAGCCCGATGCCCTGGGACACCACGGTGGCGGACAGGGCCGCCGCGCGGCGCGCCGCCAGACCGCCGAGGAAATCGGCCGTCCCGTAGACCACGGCGGAGAGCAACGCCACGAGGAGAGCCACGCGCATCCTTTCGAGGGACGCCTACCACAACGCGCCGATTGTCTCTGGAAACGCGCGGCGCGCCGCTCGACCTGTCATCGACCTATCTGCTTGACAGTCTGCGCATCGGAATGTATATCACCTTTAGGTTATGCAACCATCAGGCTATAGACGAACGACCCCTGACCGGCTCGACGCCACCTTCGCGGCGCTGGCCGATCCCACGCGGCGGGCGATCCTCGCCCGCCTGGCAACGGGTGAGGCGTCGGTGATGGAGCTGGCCGCCCCCTTCGACATGAGCCAGCCGGCGGTCTCCAAGCACCTCAAGGTGCTGGAGCGCGCAGGCCTCGTCTCGCGCGGGCGCGACGCCCAGCGAAGGCCCCGCCGGCTGGAGCCCAGGCCTCTCGCGGAAGCCACCGGGTGGCTGGAAGCCTACCGCAGACTCTGGGAAGAAAATTTCGAGCGCCTCGACGCCGTGCTCGAGGAGCTGAAGGCCGCGAAGAAGCATGGACGCAGCAAGCGATAGAGGAGACCGAACCATGAAGAACAGCGGGGCCCTGCAAGTGACTGCCCAGTCCGACCGGGAGATCGTGATGACGCGCGTCTTCGATGCTCCGCGCAACCTGGTCTTCGATGCCTACACCAAGCCCGAGCTGCTCAAGCGGTGGCTCGGGGTGTTCGGCGGCTGGTCGATGCCGGTCTGCGAGGTCGACCTCCGGGTGGGAGGCAAATATCGCTGGGTGTGGCGGAACACCGACGGAAGAGAGATGGGAGTGCGCGGCGTCTACCGCGAGGTGGTGCGGCCCGAGCGACTGGTGAACACCGAGAAGTTCGACGACGCCTGGTACCCCGGTGAGTCGCTGATCACGGCCACCTTCATCGAGCAGGGCGGCAAGACCACGCTTACGGCCACCATGCGCTACGAGTCGACGGAGGCCCGCGACGCCGTCATCAAGTCCCCCATGGAGAGTGGAGTCGCCAAGAGCTACGACAAGCTCGCCGAGCTGCTGGCGTCGGGGGAGAGCCAGAGGAGAGAGCGGACATGAGCGAGACGCCTCGTCCACGCCGCATGCTTCGGAGCATCGGCGCCGTGCTCGCGGGCCTGGTCGCGGACCGGAGTTCGGGCCCAGGTGGTATGCGCTTGCGATCATCGCGATCGCGCTGCCGTGCGCGTGGGTGGGCGGTGCGCTCCGCGACATGCAGTCGCGTGCGCGCGCTGGCGTTTACCCCGGGGTGTCGCCGACGCGGTAGCTACTTCCGATGGCTCGATTTACCAGCACCAGTGCGCCGGTGCGTTCCGCGCGTTGCGGTCGCATCTCGAACCACGGTGTGCGACGGAGGGGTCGCCGACGCAACCGCCCCGCTGGGTTTGGCGTCCGGCACGTCGAACGGCGTGTGGCGGCGGATGGCGATCCAGGCATCCGAGGAGTGGCGCCGGATTGCGACCCATGCTTCCGACGAGTGGCGCTTGATGCCGCTCCACGCATCGGATGGAGAGTGGCGCCGGATGGCGGTCCACACGGTCGACGGCGTATGTCCCGAGCTCCTCATCCACCAAGCGCCCAGACCGGCGACAAGCAGCGCGCCACCCGCGCCGATCGCGATGCGACGCAGAGCGCGCCCTCCCAGGGAGATCCGGCGCATCGCGCTGGGTCGCTTGCTGACCGCCCCGGACATCGGACGCGGGCTCGTCCCGCTGGTCCGCGCGGCCGGCTGGGCTGGAAGGAGGCTGCGGCACATCGAGCAGACACCCTGGTCCCCGGGGTCGGGCGTATACAAAGCGCCGCAGCTCGTGCACCCCTCGACGGAAGTTGGTGTGTCCATGCTTCCAATGTACCGGACCGCGCGCGCCGATTCCCTGCGACCCGGTGTGGCGCTGGCGCTCTCCCGCCTACCGTGACCGATCGTGTAGTGGTGGCGCACAGGCCCCAGAGTGGGAGCAGCGCCTTCAGCCAACCGGAGCTCATTCGAGAGCGAAACGGGCGACCGCCTCGTCGTTCCAGTCGAGGCCGACACCCGGAGACTCACCGGGCTGCGCCAATCCGTCCCTGATCTGGAGCGGCCGCGCGAGGATGGGCGCCGCCCAGTCGACGTACTCCAGGAAGTGGGCCGACGGCGTGACGGCGAGCAGCTGCGCGCTCACCTCGGGATAGAGGTGCGACGACATCTCGATCCCTGCCGCGTCGGCCAGCGCCGCCGCCCTCAGCCAGCCCGTCACCCCGCCGATCCGCGCGAGGTCGGGCATGACGTAGTCCGCCGCGCCCGCCGCGATGGCCGTAGCCATCGCCCGCGTCCCGAGGAAATTCTCGCCGATCTGGATCGGAGTCTCCAACTCGCGCGCGAGCCGCGCCGACCCGGCGTAATCGTCGTGCCGCACCGGCTCCTCGATCCAGTAAACCCCCTCCCGATCGAGCGCACGTCCACGGGCGAGCGCCTCCGCGACCGTGAGGGCCTGGTTGAAATCCGTCATCAGCAGGGCTTCCGCCGGGATCCTGCCGCGGACCGCGCGGGTGGCCAGGACGTCGTCCCACAGCGTCTTGCGCCCAAGGCGGAGCTTGACGGCATGAAACCCCTCGGCCAGGAGCTCCAGCGCCTCCTCCGCGACCCTCTCGGGCGGATCCAGGCCCAGCGCGTTGCTGTTGTACGCAGGGACGGGATGAAGCTCGCCACCGAGCAACCGCGCCAACGGAAGCCCCGTCGCGCGGGCCAGGGCGTCCCAGAGGGCGACATCCAGTCCGGACATGGCGATGGTCGGCAGCCCTTCGCGGCCAATCAGCGTGAAGCGGGAGTGGAGCTTCTTCGCGATCGCCACGGGCGCTACCACGTCGCCTCGGACCATCTCCAAAATCCCTGCCAGGAGCTGCCGGAGCGTTCGGGCTCCGAGCTCCGAGTAGGCGAAGAGGTAGGCCCGGCCGGGGACGCCTTCGTCGGTATCGAGATCGATGAGGACCATGGGCGCCTGCGTGATGGACCCACCGCTCGTCCCGAGCGGCCGGCGCATCGGAACGCGGACTGACCGGGTGCTGAGCCCGCGGATCGTGAGTCTGGCAAGCGCCGCGGGCAACGCACCGCGCCGTTCTGCAGTCGCCATGCTCGCCCTCCTTGGACGTCCAAGGCGCCGGCCGAGCGTAGCACGACGGCGTTCCGCAGGTCCGTTGACAACGGAAGCCGCAGGGGCGTATGGGCCGCTCAGCTTCGCCTGGGGCGGACACGGGCGAAGAACCTTTTCTCCCGAACACTCCCGCGTCGACACCGCCCGGCCGCGCAATCTCGCGCGGAAAGGGGGACCCATGAAGAGCGTCCTGATCACGGCTGCGATGGTCGCCGCTGCAGCCGGGCCTTCGTTTGCAAAGACAGTCCGCATCTCCGTCTCGCGCGGGGCCGGTGGGGTGCCCGTGCCGTGCGGCGAGGATCCGATGAACACCTGTCACAACCGCTGGCACCCCTACATCCCTGCGGCGGCCCAGGCCGACCCCGGCGACACCGTCATCTTCGAGACGCGCGACGCGTTCGACAATCCGTTCAACCGCAAGTCGACGCGGGCGACCGTCGCAGCCGCCAACCTGAACCTGATCCATCCGCTCACCGGCCCCCTGCACGTCAGGGGCGCCAAGCAGGGCGACGTGCTCGCGGTAACCATGATCGACGTCGGTCCCGGGCCCGACAACTTCGGGTACACGGTGGCGGTCCCAGGTTTCGGCTTCCTCCGCGACGTCTTCACCGACCCTGCCATCGTGCACTGGGAGCTGGGCGCCCCCGCCATCAACGGGACGCGCTTCGCGACCTCGCGCGATCTCCCGGGCGTGCGGCTGCCGCTGCACGGGTTTGCGGGCACCATCGGTGTGGAGCTGGGCCACGACGAGATCGAAAACGCTTTCACCCGTGAGGAGGAGCTTCGAGCGAAGCAGGGATTCGTGCTGCCTCCCGAACCGACTGACGCGGTGCCGGCCAGCCTCTGCGGTCCCAAGGGACGCTACAGAGACCGCTGCCTGCGGACCATTCCCCCGCGCGAGAACGGGGGGAACACGGACGTGAAGCAGATGGTGAACGGAACGACCCTTCTTTTCCCCTGCTTCATCGACGGCTGCGGGCTCTCCATCGGGGACGTGCACTGGGCGCAGGGGGACGGCGAGGTTTCCGGCACTGCCATCGAGATGAACGCGATCGTCACGGTGAAGGTCGAGGTCCGCAAGGCCCAGGCCGCGGCTTTCGGCAACTGGCCCCGGTTCGAGAGCAACCGCGCCGGCGTCCTCAAGGAGCTCGAGCCGGACCACTTCGTCGCCACCATGGGCATTCCGGTCAAGCCAGCCGGCGTCGTGATGGCGCCGGAACTGTGGATCGACGTGAACTCCAACCACCTCCTGCGCCCGCTCAGGAACGAGTCGGAGGACGTGACGCTGGCGGCGCGCGACGCGCTGCTCAAGATGATCGCCCTGCTGACCGGGCCGACTTCGCCGGCGCCATCGCCGCTGACCGCGGAGCAGGCGTACCTCCTCTGCAGCGTCGCCTGCGATCTCCGGATCAGCAACCTGGTGGACGTGCCCAATTACGTGGTGTCGAACTTCCTCCAACTCGACGTCTTCAATCGGCGCCAGGATGAGAATGACCACTGACCGCAGGCTCCTGACACTGGCTCTTCTGGGGGCGGCCGCGGCCCTCCTGCCCGGCCACTCCCCGTACCGCCAGTGGTACGCGTACCGGGCGAAGCACCTCGTCGTCGTGACGGACGAGGCGCGCCCGGGCGCGCTTGCCATCGCCACCGCCATCGCGTCGGCCATCGCGGCTCGCTGGCCCGAAACCAAGGCGGTTCCGGCGGCGGCCAGGACGCCCGTGGAGGTGGTGAAGCTCTTGAGCAGCGGTCAACTCCAGGTCGGGCTGCTTCCCGCGGCCGACGCCGTCCAGGCGCTCGAGGGCCGCGGCAGCTTCGCCGGCGAGGGCAAGGTGCCGCTGCGCGCGGTGGCGGTCGTCGGCAGCGACTTGCTCGTGGTGCTCGACAGCTACCCGCTAGTGCGCGCGCACGAACTGGCGCAGGCCCTGGTCGAATCCCGCGACAAGGGGCCGCTGGCCGAGAAGCCTCCACTGCGGGGGCCTTCGCCCATCCCGTTTCATCCGGGGGCTCTCGACTACTATCAGGGCAGGACGGCCCTCGAGCGCGGATGAACGGGCTCCAGCGACGCGCAGCTCGATCGATGAAGTAGACTTGGAAGATGGACCCGGCCACCCTGCGACAGCTCCGCGAGCAGAGCGGCCTCCGCCTCGACAAGGAAGGCCGCTTCTGGCACCGCGGCGGGCTCGTCGAGCATGCGCGCACCGTCGCCGTGCTGCACCAGGGCGTTCATCGGGCTGCCGACGGGCGCTGGGCAACGCGCATCGGAAAGGACTGGGGGTACTTGGAGGTGGAGGATGCGGCGCTCTGGGTGCGGCGCATCGAGCTTGCGGGCACGTCGCTGAGGGCGCAGCTCGCCTCGGACGAGTGGGTCGAGGTCGATCCCGCGACGCTGGCGGCGGGCGCCGACGATGCGCTCTACGCGCGTGTCCGCGGCGAACGCGCGCGCCTGACTCGCGATGCGCAGCTCTCGCTCAGCGATCACTTGCGCGAGGACGGGCAGGGCTTCCTGCTGCAGCTCGGCGAGCGCGGATTCCGCATCGGTCAGGACAGCGGACCGGAGCCGGTGCGGCCGGCATCCTGAGCGGTCCCGCTCAGACCTTGCGCCGGCGAGCGAGGAACAGGCCCGCGCGGATGCCTGACCAGCCGGACAGCGCGCAGAGCGCGAGCACGGCAACCAGCGCGAGCAGCGGAGTCCAGAGCAGATCGCGAAGGCCGGGACGCGTCGCGCCGGGCGCCAGCGGCGCCGCGGCGATGGTCAGCGCCAGGACCGCGGCGACCAGCAGGGCGGCCACCAGGCCTCCCGCCGCTCCGGTACCCGGCGAGACGTCCGCGACCAGCGCCACCAGGCCGGCCACCAGACCGACGCTCCAGATCAGCAGCAGCACGAACACGGCGCTGGGAGCGTTCAGCAAGCGGAACAGGGCCGCCGCCAGCGCGACGCCGAGGACGCCGATGGCCACCGCCCACAGTCCCCTGGTCATTCCCGCCCCTGTGGATGGGGGTTGACGTTTCCGGGCAGGTAGAACACCTCGTCGAGGACCAGGCCGTGCGCGGGGGCCGTGGGGCCGGCCTGGGTCCGATCGCGTCCCTCGAGCAGCGCGGCCAGCGAGCCCGGGTCGCGGCGGCCGTGACCGACCTCGACCAGCGTGCCGACGATGTTGCGCACCATGTGCTTGAGAAACGCGCTCGCCTCGACCACCAGGTCGATGCGGGCGCCGCTCTGGCGGACATGCAGCGCCCGGATCTCCCGCACGGCGGTGCGCGCGGGGCAGTCCGCCGCCCGCAGCGCGGAGAAGTCATGCGTCCCGAGCAGCGCGGGGGCGGCACGGCGCATGGCATCCAGGTCGAGGGGCCGCCGGATCTCCCAAGCACGCCCGCGGAGCAGCGGAGCGCGCACCGGAGTTTCCAGGATTGTGTACGTGTACCGCTTGCCGCGCGCCCAGCGGCGGGCATCGAACCCTTCCGGGGCCACCTCGGCCCGAAGGCACGCCAGGTCTTCGGGAAGAAGCGCGTTCAGCCCTGCCGTCCACGCTTTCACCGGCAGGTCGCGCTCGACTTGCAGGGAGGCCACCTGCCCCCGCGCGTGCACGCCCGCGTCCGTCCTGCCCGCGCCCGTCACGCGCACTGGAACGCCGCAGAGCCGCGCGATCCCCTTCTCCAGCTCCTCCTGCACGCTGCGTCCGTCGGGCTGGACCTGCCACCCGACGAAGTCCGTGCCGTCGTACTCGAGGGTGAGCTTGAGGGAGGTCACTTCGAATCGTCTTGAACCTTCACCACGGGCTTGGAAGACGCTTCGGCGTACGCGAACCGCGCCAGCAGGTCGTTGAGGTTCAGGGTCTGCAGGCCGCCCGCCTTGCCACCCGAGGGGAGGAAGATGATCTGCTTGCCCTTCAGCGCCTCGGCGACGCTCAGCTTGACCATGGCGCGTCCGCCCGCCCCGCTCATCGCCTGGTTCGTCTTCTCCACGCCCTTGGCGCGCGCCTTCTTCTCGGCCAGGATGGCCTCGGCCTCGCGCTGGGACGCGAAGAAATCCGCGTCGGCGTGCAGCTTCACCTGGTCGAGCGAGCCTCGGGCGCCGGCGATCTTCTGGGCGACCTGTCCCTTGGCGGTTTCCAGGTTGCGCAGCGCCTCCTGCTGCGCGGCGTGGCCCTCGCTCACCATCCGCTCCGCGGTCTGCTCCGCGAGCTTCTTGTCGTGGATCACCTTCTCGTAGTCGGGATGGAAGTGGTGCTCGCCCAGGATCACGCGCTCGACGATCACGCCTTCCAGGGCCAGCACCTTGGCGAGCTTCTCACGGGCCTCCTCCGCCTTGAGGAAGCGCTTCTCCGAGACGTAGAACTCCTCGCTGGTCATCGTGTTCAGCACGTCCCGCACGATGCTGCGGCAAGCGGGGCGCACCAGGTTCTCCTTCACCTCCGCGGTGGATCCGCCCACGTGCTCCAGGATCCAGGGGGTCTTCGCCGTGTCGATGCGCCAGGCCACCGTGACGTCCACCGCGATGTCGTTGCCGTCGTGGGTCTTGAACTCCACGTCGTCGTTCGCGGCGCGGCGCTCCTTCTGCACCGTGCGGACCATCGCCAGATTTTGCAGCGCGACGTTGTAGACGTTCCAGTCGGTGACGAATGCCGGGAAGGTGTACGTGGCGCCCGGGGGATACGTCTCCTGCTGCACGCCTGCCTTGCCGAAGAGCGCGATCTTGCGGGTGAGCACGCCCACTTCAGTGGAGTCCGTGCTGTGGAAGGTGCATCCCGCCGTGAAGAGCAACAGCAACGCGAGCTTGCGCACGGTCACTCCTTCACATCGAAGCGCTTGAGCAGCGTCTTCAGATCGAGCGGGTTCATGGCGCCTTCGCCGTCGGTCGGGAGCACGATCACGCGCGTTCCCCGCAGCGCATCCGCCATGCGCAGCCCCACCATGTTCTCGCTTCCCGCACCGCGCAGGGCCTGGTTCTCCAGCTCGGCGCCCTGCGCTTCGGCCAGCTTGACCAAGAGATCTCCGTCCGCCGCCTTCTTCCGCCGGTAGAGGGCCGCGTCCGCTTCCAGCTTCTTCACCTCGGCCTCGCCGCGCGCGAGCTCGACCTGCACCGCGGCCGCGCCCTCGGCCACGATCTTGTTCTTCGCCGCCGCCGCCGACGCCGACTTTGCTTCCGCCTCGTTCTTGTAGACGGTCTGGTCCTGGATCTTCCGCTGCTCGATGGCCTGCTGGTAGCGCTGATCGTAGGTGTAGCGCCGGATCAGGACCTGGACGACCTCGATCCCCTTGTCCTTCAGCTCCGCCTCCAGCGCCTGATGCGCCGCGCGCGCTTTCTGCACGCGCTTGTCGCCGCGGTAGAAGTCCTCCGCGTCCAGCTCGCCGAGCGCCCGTCGCAAATCCTGCTGGGCGCGCGGGATCACGGCGCTGTCCTCGAACAGGCGGCCGGGCCCGATGGTCTGCATGACTTTGAGCGGGTCCGCGATCCGGTAGAGGACCGTGAGGTCCAGCTGCACCGCGTAGCCTTCGCTGGTCTGGATGTTCACGCCCGGCGCGATTCGGTGCCCTTCCAGGTCCTCTTCGCTGCGAGAGTTGCTCAGCTCGAGGACCTGGAGGCGCACGGGGAACCGGTGCATCGTCTCCCCCACCCCGACGTAGTGGAGGCCGGTGCCATACACGTACGGCTCGATGCCCTTCCCGATGCCGAAATTGATCTGCTTGACGCCCGCCTCGCCCGGCTTCACGTAGGTGGTGCAGGAGTTGTAGCCGAAGAGCAGGACGATCAGCGACGCGCCCGCGACCCAGAGGAAGCGCATCCTCCGACCTTGGGGCATGCGCACGCGGGGAACGTTCAGGTCGAAGGCCACTCAGCCCCTCTCTCGCGCCGCGCGCGGCGCCTCGGAAAGCTCGGAGACTTCGGAAGGCATGCCCAGCGCGCGGGTCAGCTCGGACAGCGGCCGGTAGGTGTCGAGGGTCTCGCTGGCGTGGTGCAGGTCCGCGACCAGCGCCTCGAGCCTCCTCCGCCAGCGCCGCCGGTGCAGCCACATCACCGCGTCGGGAAACAGCGGGCCCAGGACCAGGAGCAGGGCCGGGAACCACTTTGCCTGGATGGGGATGTACGGAACCTCGACGCAGATGATGCCGAGGATGAACCCGGCCAGGGCGAAGCTGGCGCGGGCCACCAGATCGCCTCCGCGCCAGATGCCGTAGTCTCGCTTCGCCAGCGCGATCTCCCCGGTCGCGAGCGCGGCGTACCGGGGCAGCAGGATCTCGTCCAGGGCGCGCCGCACGCGCTGCCAGTAGCCCGCGTCGTCGACCCCCAGCTCGCGCAGCTGCTTCTCCATCAGCTGCAGCTCGCCCTCGGCATCCTGCCTGAGCGCGGCCTCGATCTGCGGCGACCACTCCCGGAAGCCAGGGCGCCGCAGCTCGAATTGCTCGAGGAGGAAACGGCCTACCGCCGCCAGGCGGTACTTCTCCGGAACCATGACGACTTTCTAGCATGCACCCCGGGGTAGGGTCCGGCCCGGCGCCGGCCGAGGAGCGCCAGCAGCAAGAGCCATCCGGGCGGAGCGCCCGCCTGCGAGCAGCCTTGCGCCGGAACCGTGGGCGGCGCGCCGTTTCCGGAGCCGGAGAGGAACGAGGACTCGAGCGCGGTCCACGCCTCGCTTCGCGTGCCGTCGTAGCCGAGCGCCCAGATCATCACGCCGGCAAGGTCCCGCGATCGGGCGAACCGGTACTTGAGCGCGAGCGAATCGCCGTCCTCTACCCAGCCCTGGCGCGTCTGTCCGCCCGCCGCGAACCCATACCAGGGCGATTGCGCAGCCGCGTCCCAGATCCGGCCGTAAGCGGAGAACTTCGCGAAAGCCGACTCGAACAGGACGGCGCTGCCTGCGCCCATGGTCGCCGCGCCGGCGCTGGCGGACGTCGTCGGCCATTCGTAGCCGCAGTACGGGACGCCCATGGCGATCGACGCGGGAGGCGCTCGCGCCAGGTAGCCGTCGACCGCGTCCTGCACGCTGGCCAGCGGCGCGACGGCCCCGGCGCTCGGGCCCGTGCTCCAGTGCCAGTTGTACTCCATCAGCAGCAGCCGGTCCGTCGAGGCGGCGAGCGCCGGGACGTCGTAGCCGGAATACCCGGTGGTGGCGGGCATCGCCAGCGTGAGCTCGGTGGAGGGCGGGAGCGCCGCCCGGAGCTGTTGGGCAAACGCCGTGAACGCGTCCCGCGAGCCGGCGGGCACGAACTCGAAGTCGAGATTCATCCCGTCGGGAGCCAGGAGAACCAGCTGGAGCAGCGCGGTCGCGCGCGCCACCGGATTGGCGAGGAACGCCGACACCTCGGTGCCACCCGCCGAGTTGTACAGCGTGGCGCAGAGGTGCACGCGCGCGCCGTGGGCGTGCGCCGCGGAGAGGAGCGCGGCGCCAGGCAAGGCGTGTGGATTGGACACGCTGCCGTCGGCCGCGATCTCCGCCGAGAAGGCCACCACGTCGCTGACCAGGTCCCAGCGGAACGCGCCCAGATCGATGTTCTCCCAGTACGGGAGGTAGCCGTAGACCCGCTTCGGCGGCGCCGCGGTCGCGGTGGCGCGCATGGAGAGGGCCGGCATCGAGACCCAGGCGGCCGGCGCGTCGTGCGCATGGGCGAGCGCTTCCGCCGCGTGGGGCCCCAGAGCGAGGAATGCCGCGATCAGCGGGTGCACTGCGCAGACCCTAACCGAGGACTGCCGCTCGCCGGTAGTCTCGGCGCCCCGGGCCTCTTATGCTTCGTGCATGGTGGTGGTTTACGACGCGGACTGCGGCGTGTGCCAGGCCTCGGTGGCCTGGGTGAAGGAGCGCGATCGCAGGGGCGTCTTCGAGCTCGTCGGAAACGACGTCCCGGACCTGCCGCCCGGCGTTTCGCGCGAGGAGACCGGGCACACGGTGATCGTGCTGGACGGAGCGCGCAAGCTGGTGCGCGCCGAGGCAGTGGCCCGCATCCTGGGCGAGCTGCCGGGATGGGCGGCGGCGGGCGCCGTGCTGCGCGCGCCGGGAATCCGCCGGGTGGCGAACTGGGTCTACGACAGGTTTGCACGGAACCGCCACCGTATCTCGGAGGCGCTCGGGATGCGCGCCTGCGCGGTGCCCGGCCACAAGTCCTAGCCGCGGCCACCGAAGGTGGCTTAGCGGCTACGCTTGAGCGTCAGACACGGCCGGCCGCCGGAGGCGCTTAGCGACTACGCCTGAGCGCGGTGACTCGCGAGCACGACTCATGAGGTGCGTTCTGGTGGATCAAGGGATCCGTGCAGCGCAGTCGGGCGACAGCTCAGCCTTGTGCTGCTTCAGGCATTCCGCGATCCGCCCTTCCCCCGGCTTCACGTCCTTGCAGAACGTCTTCGCGTCAGCGCGGCATGCGCGCATCGCCTCGCCCACCGCCCCGTGGGGCTCGGCAACGCGACCGAAGAACTCGCGGCATTCGGGCGAGACCTGGTCTTTGTGCTCCTGCATGCACTGGCGGCGCTCGGCGCCGGGCTTCATCCCGGGACAGAGCTTCTGCGCGTCCGCCTCGCAGGCCTGCGCGCCTTCGCGGAACTCCGCGATCCGCGACTTGCACGCCTGCGAGAGCTGCTCCTTGTGCTCCTTCAAGCACGCGGCGACGCGCCCCTGCCCGGGCTCCACGCCGGGGCAGAGCTTCTTCGCATCGTCCAGGCAGGGGTGCTGCGCGGCCTGGGCGAGCAGGATCGCGAACAGCAGCGTCATGGCTCCACCTTTGCGAGAGAGCGGATGCTCTCGGTGATCGAAGGAAGCTGCGGCACCGACGCCATCTCGAGGCTGTCGGCCAACCCGATGCCGGGGAGGTGCGCGCCGGCCAGCAGCCTGGGCGGCGCCGCCAGCTCGTAGAACAGCTCCTCCACGGTGCGCCGGATGAGGTGCTCGCCGAAGTTGGTGATCTCGGTGTCCTCGTTGACGTACAGCACGCGGCCGGTGCGGCGCACGGACTGCGCGATCCGCTCCCAGTCGTACGGATACAGCGAGCGCAGGTCGATCACCTCCGCGTCGATTCCCTCCGGCGCCAGGCTCTCCGCCGCCTTGACGCACAGGGGCAGCGTGCGGCCGTAGCTCACCACCGTCAGGTCCCGCCCCGGCCGGACGGTCCGGCCTTCCCCGAAGGGCACGAAATGATCGGGCGTATCGGGCCACTGCGGCTTCCAGTTGCTCCGTTCCCCCAGCGGCGCGTCGATCATCTTCGACAGCTTCCGATCGTCGTCCGGCTCGCCCGGGATCTCCTCGCCCGGCAAGGAGCGCACCCGCATCAAGGCCTTCGGGACCAGGAAGAAGCAGGGATTGGGATCGACGATGCAGGAGAGCAGAAGGCCGTAGGCGTCCCGGGGCGTGGAGGGCACGGCGATCTTGAACCCCGGGATGTGCGTCGCCGTCGCGTCGAACGAATGCGAGTGGTAGATGCTGCCGCGGATCCCCGATCCCACGGGCGTCATGATGGTGATGGGGCAATTCCAGTCGCCGTTGGAGACCCAGTGCTGCATGCCGGCGAGCTTCAGCAAGTCGATGGTGTTGAAGGCGTAGTCGCAGAACTGGATCTCCGCCACGTTGCGGCAGCCTGCCAGCCCCAGTCCGATGCTGGTGCCGACCACGCCGCGCTCGTCGAGCGGCGAGTTCCAGGCGGTCTTCAGCCCCTGCGTGGCGGTGAACGCGCCGCCCAGCGGCGGACCGACGTCCTCGCCGAAGACGTCGGTGACTCCGTGGCGTTCCTCGCCGACGTGGAGGGCCATGCGAATGGCCTGGACCATGTTGCTCATGAGTCGCCGCGCACCAGGTCGCGCTCGCTGAAGACGTGATCGTGGATGGACTTCGGATCTGGCTGCGGTTCCTCCTTGACCTGCTTGTGCGCGGCCAGCAACTCGGCGGCGAATGTCGCGCGCAGCCCGTCCATCTGCTGGCGCGTGAGCAGGCCGCGCTCCTCCAGGCGCCGCTCGAAGCCGACGATGCAGTCCGCCTCGTCGTTCAGGCGGTTGGCGCCGGAGGCGGAGCTGTGCCCGTACAGCCGGCTGACCACCGCCTCGAGCAGGAATGGCTTGCGCTCCGTGCGCACGTACTCCATCGCCGCGGAGAGCTCGCGGTAGGCCACCTCCGGATCGTTGCCGTCGATGGTCTTGCTCTCGATCCCGAAGGCCTTGCCCCGGTCGCTGATCCGCTTCTCCCCGTGCTGCCCCTGGTAGTGGGTGGAGATGCCCCACTTGTTGTTGGTGACGATCATCAGGATCGGCAGCGGGTTGGCCGGACGCGACGACCAGATCAGGCAGGTGGAGAAATCCCCCTCCGCCGTGCCCGCGTCGCCGCCCGTGACGATGGTGATGCCGCGCCCGCCCGCCCGCTTGTTCGCGATGGCGGTGCCCGGGGCCATCGAGTACTGCACCTCGATCGGGCTGGAGACGGGGACGACGTTCCACTCCCTGATCGAGAAATGTCCGACGAAGTTCCGACCACCGGAGTAGGGATCGGTCGCGGTGTTCTTCATCTGCCTCATCGCGTCCACCGGATCGGTCCCCATCGCCAGGAGCGTGCCGGACTGTCGGTAATGGAAGTGGCAGTAATCGTATTGGGGCCCCTGCCCTTTATGGATGAGCAATCCGAGCGGGACGTTGAAGGCTTCCTCGCCGGGCCCGCCGATCCAGAAGTAGCCGTCGCCCTGCTTGTACATCTGGATGAGGCGTTCCTCGAGGACGCGCGCCTTCACCATCAGCGAGTGCATCTGGAGCAGAAGGTCGGGCGAGAGCTCCGATGCGGGGGGCGTCCGGACTGGACGCAGGCTGGTGCTCACTAGCGGGTCTCCTTTTGCGGCGCTTCTTTAGCGCAAGCCACCTCAGAACGCTATGTGCGCACGCCCGGTAAAGACGTGCACCGGCCCCCGGTCGCGGTTGAAGGCCGGATGAAGGATTGGCTGGTAGTTGACTCCAAGCGAGACCTGCTCGGTCACCCCCGCGCGATAGAACAGCTCGCCAAGCAGTTCGGCCCCATAGCGCATTGCGCCATCGCCGATGATGAAGCCGTATCCGCCGCCTTCCAGGTAGGCCCGGTGCGGCCCGGACAGCCCCGACACGACCAGCCCGGCGCCTGCCTCGTCGCGCTCCCGGCCCCAGCGGGCGCCGGACTGCACCGCGCCCACCGCCAGGGAGCGGTCGATCTCCGTGAAGGCCCAGGTCTCGTTCTTGCCGTCGTTGAAGCTGGCCCGAACGAACGCGCCGAGGCCGCGCCCGAAATCGTAATTCGCGCTTGCGGCCATCCCCGCCTTGGTGCGCCCCTGCGCCCGGGTGTCTTCGATCTGGAGATGGCTCGCAATCGCCTTCGCATAGCTGCCCATGTCGGCGGTATTCAGGAAGCCCAGCACCCGGACGGCGCCAGGTCCCGAGCGCGCCTCGACCTCCACGACCAGCCCGCGGGCTCTCAGGATGTCCGTCTCGAGCCTTGCGCCGTTCGCAACCCTCGGCTCGAGGAAGATCCCTGCGCGGACCGACCACCAGTCTCTGGTGAAGTCCGCCGCGAGGCCCCAGGTGTAGCCGCGCACGTCGGCCGGGTAGTCGTAGGCGGCGGACGCCCACAGGCCCCAACTCATGAATCGCGTGTGCGGGTCGTTCGCGAAAGGGACGTTGTCGAAGATCTCGGGGATGGCGTACTTGCCCGCGGTGAAGGTCAGCGGTCCGACCGCCTGTTTCACCGCGGCGCGCGCGACGATGATGGTCGGATCGGGATCGCCCACGCGGTACACCTCGCCGCTAGGGAAGGCGGCAACGCCGAGCGTGGAGCTGAGGCCGCGTCCCCCGGCCAGCTCCGGCTGGAACACCAGCTCGGCCCCCGCCCAGGGGTGCAGGGTGAGGGAGAGATCGATCACCACCGAAGTGGCCGACTCCGCGTCCGATCGGAGGCTGTTCTTGCCCGAATAGGCCGCGTGGAACGCCGGGTGCGCCTGCGTCGCGACCGTGGCCTGGAAGTGAAACGGACCCTGCTCCTCGGCGCCAGCCGCCAGAGGGGCGATCGCCATCGCCGCTGCGACGGCGAGAGCGCGCATCAGGCCCGGCCGGGCTCCGGCTCAGCCGCTGGTTGCTCCGGTGCCGCGTCCGCTTCGTCGGGTGTGGCGCGCTCCTCCTCCGGCTCCCCAGCGGGTTCCGGTTCCGAGTCGGAGACCACGGCCCCGGGGGAAGCTTCGGTGACCGGTTCCGGAGGCGTCGCCGTCTCCTTGCGCCCGACGATGACCTGCTGCCCCGGACGGGTCGGCCGCGCGGCGCTGGTGGACGCGAGCACTGCGAGCTCCACGTACCGGTCGAGCTGGGTCCAGGCCAGGAACCGATCCAGCTCCGCCGCAGTCTGATCGCCCAGATCCTTCGGCAGCGGCTGATCGGCCCAGGCGTCCGCGTAGGCGTCATAGAGCTTTTGCACGAACTCGACCGCGCGGCGGGCTTCCTCGAGGACCTCGCGGTCCGCGCGCCACGGTCCCGGAGAGCGGCGGGGCGCGGCGGCGCGGCGGAGCGTCGCCACGTTGCGGCGGTAGGTCTGCGCCGCCTTGGCGAGGTTCGGCGCGGCGGCGAGCAGCTTTGCGCGGAGCTCCAGGCGGGGGCTCACCGGGGCGGCCGGCTCGGCAGTCGCGGCGGCGGGGGCGGCCGGCTCGGCGGGCGCGGCCTCGGGTTCCGCCGCCGGAGCGGTCTCGGAGGGCGTGGCCTGTTCCACCGGAGTGGGGGTCGCAGCCGCAGCCTGCGGATCCGCCGGAGGAGGCCGGGACTTGTTCTTGTCCGCGACGGCAAGCTGACCGAGGGCGAGGGGCAGGTCGCGGAGGAAGCGCTGGAGATCGAAGCCCTGACCTCCTTCGTAGAGACGGGAGAGCGAAGCCGTCAGGCGCTCCACGGCTCCGGAACGGAGCTGCTCCATCACGCGGGGGAAATCCAGGAATGCGCGGCGCTGCGTGTCCAGCTTCTGGTGCAGCCGCTCCGCGAAGGCGAGCGCGGAGACCGCCTGCTCGACGTCGCGGCGGATGGCATCGCGCAGGGGGGCCCAGCCCCCGCCGCCGCTACTCCCGGCTCCGCCGGGACCTGGTTTCTGCGGCTGCCCGCCGCCCTGCCCTGTTCCCCTGCCCTTCTTGCGCGCCACGCCGCCTCCTCGGGATCGAACGCCTCTTCAAGCGGAAACCGACGAGAGATGCAAGACCCACCTTGCTGGCCGGCCCACATTTCGCTAACACGCGCCCATGCCTCACCTCCGCCCATATGCCCCGAAAGACTGGTCGCGGTTCGTCGAGCTGGAGCTGGAGACCCAGCTCGATTCGCTGGGCGACTCCACCGAGCAGGAACGCGATATCTTCAAGGAACGCTTCACCGCACTGCTCGACGTGAAGATGGGCTTCTCCCGCAACGGGTTTCGCCGCCCCGGGGCGCAGCTCTGGGTGCTGGAAGGCGATGACGGAAAGTACCTGGGCCATCTCTGGCTTTCGGAGCGCGACAACCCCCGCCACGGGACGCGCACCCTGCAGGTCACCACGCTCGGGATCGTGCGCGAGGCGCGCGGCAAGAACTACGGCCGGCTGCTGATGCACAAAGCCGAGCAGGAAGCGAAGGAGCGCGGCATCGAGGTGATCGCCCTGGAAGTGGCGGGAAACAGCCGCCGCGCCCGGGACCTGTTCAAGGACCTCGGCTACGAGACCATCCGGCGCACCATGCACAAGCGGCTGCGGCCCCAGTAAACGCCGCGCTTTCTGGCCGATGGAGATCTCGCCGCAGCAGCTCGCCGACAAGCTCCGCCGGGGCGAGCCCGTCTGGCTCCTCGACGTTCGCAACGGCTGGGAGCATGAGCTGGCGCGCCTGCCGGACCAGGCGCTGATCCCGTTGCCCGATCTGCCCTCCCGGCTCGACGAGGTGCAGCCCGGTCCGGGCGCCCAGATCGTCTGCTACTGCCACCACGGGGTACGCTCGCTGGGGGCAGCCGCCATCCTCCGCGAGGCAGGGTTCGACGGCGCAGTGTCGCTGGCTGGCGGGATCGATCTCTGGTCGCGCCTGATCGACCCTTCCGTTCCGCAGTATTAGGTCACGCGCCGAACAGGCGGAGCGCGTTGTGGGCGAGGATCTTCGCTTCATCCTGCGCGGGCAACTGCATCGCGCGCAGCGCGCGCAGCTCTCGGTCCCACTCGTAAGGGATGTTGGGAAAATCGGTCCCGTACAGGATGCGGTCGGGATGGCGGCGCAGGATGTCCACGTCGGGCTGCCGCTCGAAGTACCCGCCCACCACCATGGTGGTGTCCAGGTACAGGTTCGGATACGCCGGCAGCATCGCCTCGAACCGGGGCGTGTCGTCGAACCCGAGGTGCGGCACGACGACGATGGCGTCCGGATGCCGGTCGAGGGCGCGCTGCAGCCGGTCGGCGCCCGACACGGCACGGGGGTCCACGCCGTAACCGTGCAGCGCGGGCTCGGGTCCGCAGTGGATCACCACCGGCTTCCTCCAGCGCGCGGAAGCGCGCCACACGGCGTCGAGACGCGGATCGTCGGGAGCGATCTTCATCACGTGGGAATGGATCTTCACGCCCCGGAACGGCCCCGAAAGCGCCTGCTCGAGGATGTCCTCCGCGCCTTCCTCGCCGGGAAAGACCGTGCAGCAGGGCAAGACCTCGGGGTGGCGCCTGGACACGTCGAGCGTGAAATCGTTGAGGGCGCGAGCAAGACCCGGCTTGTGGACGTAGGGCAGCGCCACCATCCGGTCCACCCCGCCGCCCACCAGGGTCTGCACGGCCTCGTCGACTCCCGAGCGGTACCGGATGTTCCAGGCGTGCGTGTCGAACCAGCGCCGGATCGCTTCGGCGAGCCGGCCCGGGTGCAGATGGACGTGCGCGTCGACGAGCACCGGCGCATGCTTGCCCGCGGCGGCCCGCCCGCGCAAGGAGCCTCGGCTGTGCCGTCGAGCAGCTCGGGCGGTTGAGAAGGGGCTCGCCTGGCGGCACACCGGCCGTGTGGGATGAAGTCGGAAAGGGTATGTGTTCGTCCAAACATGACGACCTCCACTCGAGTGCTGGCAGTGGCGTTCGTGGCCGTAGTGGCCGCCTTCATCGGCTCCTCCGTTCTCGTGCGGCGATCAGCGCGCGTGATCGACGCTGACGCGCTCCGCATCTCGCGCGATGCGGCGCCCGGCATCCAGGTGGTCAGCGACCTCCGCTCGGAGCTTCGGGAGCTCCAGACGCGCGTGATGCGCGCCATCGATGACCGCTCGACATCGGACGACGTGACGGAATCGCGCAAGCGCGTCGACCAGCTGCTCGAGGAGGCGGTGGCGCTCCCGACCGACCCTCCGGAAGCGGTCATGCTGGGAAAGCTGCACAGCGCCATCCGCGCCTTCGACGAGGCGGCGGAGAGGGCCCTGGAGCAGGCGCGCGGCGGACACCCCGAGCTGGCGCACGAAACGGTGCGGACCGAGGTGCGGCTGCGCGGCGACTCCGCGGGCCAGGCAGCGCACGAGCTCGTGTCCTACAACGTTAGAGCCGCCGAGAGCGCTGCCCAGCGCATCGAGGCCGCCCGGGCCAGGGGAAACCGGTTCTCTTGGCAGCTCGACGGGTTCTGCGCGCTGATCGCCGTGCTGGCGGCCTGGGCGACCGTTCGCGCCACGCGGCAGGCCCAGCGGGTGCAGCAGGAGCATCACAGGCTGGTGCAGCGCAAGGCGGAGGAGCTGGAGCAGTTCGCCGGCCGCGTAGCCCACGACATCCTCAGTCCGCTCTCGGCGGTGAGCATGGCGCTCGACGTCGCGGAGCGAAGCCCGACCCAGGCGTCGGACACACTGGAGCGCGCGCGCTCCAGCCTCTCGCGCGTGCGCCGGATCGTCGATGGCCTGCTCGAGTTCGCGCGCGCCGGCGCGCGGCCCGAAGCGGGATCGCGGGCGGAGGTGCGCGCCGTCGCCGCCGGGCTGCTGGAAGAGCTGGGCCCGTTCGCGACCCAGCGGCATGCCTCGCTCCGCGTCGGCGAGGTCGCGGACTGCACGGTGGCCTGCAGCCCCGGCGTCCTCCTCAGCCTCCTCGGCAACCTGCTGCGCAACGGGCTCAAGTACCTGGGCAACGCGGAGTTCCGCGAGGTGCTCCTGCGCGTCCGGCAGCGCCGCGGGCGCGTGGTCTTCGAGGTGGAAGATACCGGGCCAGGGATCCCCGCCTCGCTGGGCCCACTGATCTTCGAACCGTACATCCGGGGACCCAATACCTCAGCCCCCGGCATCGGGCTCGGTCTCGCGACGGTCAAGCGGCTGGTTGAGTCGCACGGCGGATCGCTCGGCGTCCGCACCGGAGAACGAGGAGGCGCCTTGTTCTGGTTCGAGCTGGACGAGGCGCCTGCCTCCGAAGCGCCGCCGCGGGTGGCCGGCTTGCGCAGCGCTTGACGTGGTAGCGTCGCGGCGATGGCCGAGAGCGTTCCCAGGACCGCGCCGCGCGAGCCGGGTGATGCCCGCGACGCTCGCGCGCAGCCCCCGGAAGGGCCGGTGCCGCTGCAGCGCGAAGCGCCGGCGCGCACCGCAGGCGGCCTCCCGGCGGTGGTCTCCTCCATTCGCCACGCATTCGGCGAGGCCGGAACGATCCGCGGCACCCGGCTGCTCCTGGCGTTGAACCAGTTCGACGGGTTCGACTGTCCCGGCTGCGCCTGGCCAGAGCCGGACGGCCACCGCAGCACGTTCGAGTTTTGCGAGAACGGCGCCAAGGCAGTCGCCGAAGAGGGCACGGCCGCCCGCATCGGCCCCGACTTCTTCGCACGGCACAGCGTCGCCGAGCTCTCCCGGCAAAGCGATCACTGGCTGGGGAAGCAGGGCCGGCTCACCGTCCCGATGGCGCTGCGGTCCGGCGCGACGCACTACGAGCCCATCTCCTGGGACGAGGCCTTCGCGCTGGTGGCGCGCGAGCTGAACGCGCTCGCCGGCCCCGACGAGGCCGTCTTCTACACCAGCGGGCGGACCAGCAACGAGGCGGCCTTTCTCTATCAGCTCTTCGTCCGCGAATTCGGGACCAACAACCTGCCGGACTGCTCCAACCTGTGCCACGAGTCGAGCGGCAGCGGCCTGGGCGAGACGATCGGGATCGGGAAAGGCACCGTCCGGCTCGACGATTTCGACAAGGCACAGGTGATCGTGGTCGCGGGGCAGAACCCCGGAACCAATCATCCCCGCATGCTCTCCGCGCTGGAGGACGCCAAGCGCGCCGGCGCGAAGATCCTCGCCATCAACCCCTTGCGCGAAGCGGGCCTGCTCGCGTTCAAGCATCCCCAGCACCTCCTGCGCCGCGCCACGCCGCTCGCGGACCTGTTCCTGCAAGTGAAGATCAACGGGGACGTCGCGCTCCTCCAGGGCATCGGGAAGGCGATTCTCGAGGCCGGCGCGGTCGACGAGGCCTTCGTTCGCGAGCGCACCGAGAACTTTCTTGCCTGGAAGGAAAACCTCGCGCGCGTGTCGTGGGCCGAGGTTGCAACAGCCTCCGGGATCGCCGAGGACCAGATCCGCGCGGCCGCCCGCCTCTTCATCGACCACCAGCGCATCGTGGTCTGCTGGGCGATGGGGCTGACGCAGCACGCGAACGCGGTCGACAACGTCCGCGAGATCGTCAACGTCCTCCTTTCGCGGGGGAGCCTCGGCAAGCCCGGCGCTGGTGTCTGCCCGGTGCGCGGCCACAGCAACGTGCAGGGTGACCGCACGATGGGCATCTGGGAGAAGCCCGGCCCCATGTTCCTCGACGCGCTGGAGCGGGCGACCGGGATTACTGCCCCTCGCAAGCACGGCCTGGACACCGTGGAGGCAATCCACGCCCTGCAGGAAGGATCCGCCAAGGTGTTCTTCGCCCTCGGCGGAAACTTCCTCTCGGCTGCGCCCGACACTGAATATACTGCGACGTCCCTGCGGCGGGCCCGGCTCACCGCCCACGTCTCCACCAAGCTCAACCGCGCGCATCTGGTCGCGGGCCGGACCGCGCTCATCCTGCCCTGCCTGGGGCGGACCGAAGACGACCGAGGCCGCTCCGTGACCACCGAGAACTCGATGGGGGTGGTGCAGATGTCCCGCGGCCGGATGAAGCCGGCCAGCGCGCACCTGCTTCCGGAGCCGGAGATCGTCGCCCGCCTGGCCGAGGCCACGCTCGGCCCGCGCAGCAAGGTCCGCTGGGGCTGGCTCGCCGAGGACTACGACCGCATCCGCGACCTGATCAGCCGCGTCGTCCCGGGCACCGCCGGCTACAACGAGCGGGTGCGAAAGCCCGGGGGGTTTTATCTCCCCAACGGGCCGCGCGAAGGCAACTTCACCACGCCGAGCGGAAAGGCGAGGTTCACCGTCCACTCGCTGCCGCCGAATCGGCTGCGGAAGGGCGAATTGCTGATGATGACGGTGCGCAGCCACGACCAGTACAACACGACCATCTACGGCCTCGAGGACCGCTACCGCGGGATCAAGGGCGACCGCCGGGTGGTGCTCGTCAACGGCGAGGACCTCCGCGAGCTGGGGCTCGAGGACGGCCAGACGGTGGACATCACCAGCCATTTCCGGGGCGAGACGCGGACCGCGCGCCGCTTCGTCGCGGTGGCCTACGACATCCCGCGCGGCTGCGCCTGCACCTATTTCCCGGAGGCGAACGCCCTGGTCCCCGCCCGGCACGTGGCGCACACCAGCAACACCCCGGCCTCCAAGTCGGTGGTCATCACCTTGCAGGGCGTTTCCCTTGACCAGCAGGGGCCGACACTGTAGGTTCCCGCGCCCTCCAGGCAATTCCGCCCGGATTCAAGGCGCCCGCTCGCTTTCCCGCCTGGCCGGCGGAAAGTGGGGGGAAACACGAAGGAAACACGATGTCGCAAGGGCCGTTGCATTACGAAACCAGGAAGCCATCTGTCGTCGAAAAGTTCCGCACGCATGAGCGCGATACGGGCTCGCCCGAGGTGCAGGTCGCGCTGCTCACCGAGCGGATCCATTACCTCACTGAGCACTTCAAGACGCACAAGAAGGACCACCATTCGCGCCGGGGTCTCTTGAAGCTGGTCGGCCAGCGCCGGCGGCTGCTCGACTACCTCAAGTCCAAGGATACGACCCGGTACCGCAAGCTGATCGACGGTCTCGGAATTCGCAAGTAAGAACCAGAGGATTTCCGGGGGGCATCGATGGGTGCCCCCCGGTTGTTTTGAAACCGCGGGTTGCACCCGGGAGCCGCGCCGGACCCTCATCGGAGCAGCGAAAGCGATTTCGCTCCTGCGATCTGGATCCAACGGTCCCCGGATCCAACCCCTGACAAACGACGCAAGAGCGAGGCGCGGGTACGGACCCGCGCGAAAGGACGTTGCACATGGCAGAAGCAATCACGGTCTCCGCCAAGGTCGGGAACCAGAACATCTCCTTCGATACGGGCAGGCTGGCCAAGCAGGCCGACGGCTCGGTGGTGGTGCGCAGCGGCGACAGCATGGTGCTGGTCACCGCGGTGTCGCAGAGGGAGCCGAAGCCGGGCTTCGATTTCTTCCCGCTCACGGTGGATTACCAGGAGCGGCTCTCGGCTGCGGGCCGGATCCCGGGCAGCTTCTTCCGCCGCGAGGGCCGGCTGACGGAACGCGAGACGCTGATCTCCCGCTTGATCGACCGCTCGCTGCGGCCGCTCTTTCCGGAGGGATACCAGAACGACACCCAGGTGATCGCGACGGTCTTCTCCGCCGACCCGGTGAACGACACCGACGTGCTGGCGCTCACCGGCGCCTCCTTCGCCATGGCGGTCAGCGACATCCCCTTTCCCTTCCAGTTCGCCGGCGTGCGCGTCGGCCGGGTGAACGGCCAGTTGGTGGCCAACCCCAGCGAGGAGGAGCGCGCGCAGTCCGACATCGACGTGATCATGGCCGCGAACCGCGACTCCATCTTCATGGTCGAGGGCGGCGGCAAGGAAGTGAGCGAGGCCGACATGATCGAGGCGCTGCTGTTCGGCCAGCGCGCGATCGAGCCGCTGCTGCAAGCCCAGGAGAAGCTCGCCAAGGCCGTGAGCAAGGAAAAGCGCGCCGTCGAGAAGGCGCCGCTCGCCGGAGGAGTGGTGGAGAAGGTGCGCGAGCTCGCCCGCGAGCTGGTGCGCAACGCCTACACGCAGCACGACAAGCACGAGCGGTACGGGCAGCTCTCGAAGATCAAGAAAGACCTGGTGGCGCAGCTCTGCGCCGAGGGCCAGCCTTTCTTCGGCAAGGACAAGGACGTCAAGCAGGCGCTGGAAGACCTCAAGTACGAGTACATGCGCCGGATGATCACGCACGAGGGCAAGCGCATCGGCGGCCGCGGCACGGCGCAGGTGCGGGCCATCTCCTGCGAGGTGGGCTTGCTGCCCCGTGCGCACGGCTCGGCCCTCTTCACGCGCGGCGAGACGCAGGGCCTGGTGACCACCACGCTGGGCACCAGCGAGGACGAGCAGCGGATGGAGAGCCTCAAGGGGCAGTCCTTCCGCAAGTTCATGCTGCACTACAACTTCCCGCCCTACTCGGTCGGTGAGGTGAAGCCGCTGCGCGGGGCCGGCCGGCGCGAGATCGGCCACGGGATGCTGGCGGAGCGCGCGCTGCGCTCGATGCTGCCCGCGGACGACAAGTTCCCCTACACGATCCGGGTGGTCAGCGACATCCTCGAGTCGAACGGCTCCTCGTCGATGGCGACGGTCTGTGGTGGCGCGCTCTCCCTGATGGACGCGGGCGTGCCGATCAGCGCGCCGGTGGCGGGCATCGCCATGGGCCTGATCAAGGAAGACGGCAAGATCGCCATCCTCTCCGACATCCTCGGGGACGAGGACCACCTGGGCGACATGGACTTCAAGGTGTGCGGCACCGCGAAGGGCATCACCTCGATCCAGATGGACATCAAGATCACCGGTGTGGACAAGCAGATCCTCACCGACGCGCTCAACCAGGCGCGCGAGGGCCGCCTCCACATCCTCGGCGAGATGGGCAAGGCGCTGGCGGCGCCACGCAGCGACATCTCCAAGTACGCGCCGAAGATCACCACCATCCGCATCCCGGTCAGCCGCATCAAGGACGTGATCGGGCCGGGAGGAAAGGTGATCAAGGACATCATCGCCCGTACCGGCGCCACCATCGACATCCAGGACGACGGGCAAGTGGCCATCGCCTCGCCGAACAGCGAGGGCGTGGAGCAGGCGATCAAGATGATCCGCGCGTTGACGCAGGAGGCGGAGGTGGGGAAGACCTATCTCGGCACCGTGCGGCGCATCATGGAGTTCGGCGCGTTCGTGGAGATCTTCCCCGGCACCGACGGGCTCGTGCACATCTCGGATCTCGCCAACACGCGGGTGAAGAAGGTGGAGGACGTGCTCAAGGAAGGCGACGAGGTCCTGGTGAAGGTGGTCTCCGTGGATCGGTCGGGGAAGATCCGGCTGTCGCGCAAGGAAGCGCTGGCGGAGCAGGGCGGCGGCGACGGACGCCACCAGGCGGCGTCGGTGCCGAAGGCGTAGAACTCCATCGTTGCGAGGCGGGCGCGCTCCGCGTAGCCTCTTCGCGTGCCCGGCCTGCGCCCAGGGCTGCTCGCGCGGCTCGGTCTCGGTACGCCCGAGCTGCGGGCCTGGGCGCTCTACGACTGCGCGAACTCGGCGGCGGTCACCTCGGTCCTCACCGCCATCTTTCCCATCTACTTCGTGAGCGTCGCCGCCGGCGATCTCCCTCCGGCGCTGGCCACGCAACGCTACGCCCTCGCGACCACCGCCAGCCTGGTGATCGTGGCGGTGCTCGCGCCGTTCCTGGGCGCGATCGCGGACGTACGGCCCGTGAAGAAGCGGATGCTCGCCGCCTTCATGGCGCTCGGAGCGTCCGGCTGCGCGGCGCTCTTCTTCGTCGGCCGCGGCGACTGGTTGGCCGCGACGGCGCTGCTGGTTGTCATAAACGTCGGCCTGAACGGGAGCTTCGTCTTCTACGATGCGCTCCTCCCGCACGTCGCCCGCGAGGACGAGCTCGACCGCGTTTCCGCCGCCGGGTATGCGATCGGCTACGCCGGCGGCGGGCTCCTGCTCGCGCTCCAACTCGCCCTCATCCTCCGCCCCGGGCTCCTCGGGCTGCCGGCCGGCGCGGAGGCGACCGCGGACCAAGCGACCTTTCCTGCCCGGCTCGCCTTCGTCACCACCGCGATCTGGTGGGTTGCGTTCACCATTCCTCTCCTTCGCCGCGTGCCTGAGCCCAAGATCGCGCCCGGGCCGCACGGCGCCGGGGCGACGCTTAGCTTCCGCGCCACGCTGTCGCGCCTGCGCGGTACGCTCCGCGCCCTGGCGCGCCACCGCCAGGCCACCCTGATGCTGATCGCCTTCCTGCTCTACAACGACGGCATCGGCACCATCATCCGCATGGCCGCGGCGTTCGGAACGGAGATCGGGCTGGAGAGTGGCGCGCTGATCGCGGCGATCCTGCTGGTGCAGTTCGTCGGGATCCCGTTCTCCTTCCTGTTCGGGTCGATCGCGGGGAAGGTCGGCGCGAAGCGGGCGGTACTGGCCGGATTGGTGGTGTACACGGGCATCGCGGTCCTCGCCTACTTCACCCGGACGGAGGCCCACTTCTTCGCCCTCGCGCTCCTGGTAGCCATGGTGCAGGGCGGGACGCAAGCGCTCTCCCGCTCCTTGTTCGCCTCGCTCGTGCCGCGCCACCTCTCGGGCGAATTCTTCGCCTTCTTCGGGGTGGCCGACAAGTTCGCCGGCATCTTCGGGCCGGCTGTGTTCGCCGCCACCATCGCCGTGACCGGCTCCTCTCGCCTGGCGGTGCTCTCGGTCATCGGCTTCTTCGCCGTGGGCGCCCTCCTCCTTCTCCTCGTCGACGTCGGCGCCGGCCAGCGGGAGGCGCGTGCCGCGGAGGCCGCTGCGGTTGTGTGACAGAGGTCGGCTGCGCAGGGGGCGCGACGGATCGCCCGACCTCTGCTAGAAAAACTCGACCGGAGGTCTAATGCAGAGTCAGATCATCGGAAGCGGCTTCGTCACCGGCGAAAACCTCGTCACCAACGACCAGCTCGCCCAGGTCATGGATACGTCGGACGCCTGGATCCGCGAGCGCAGCGGCGTGGAGACGCGCTACTACGTCGAGAAGGGCACCGCGACCAGCGACCTGGGCGTGGGCGCGGCGAAGAAGGCGCTCGAGGACGCCGGTGTCGCCAAGGACGAGGTCGACTACATCGTGTTCGCCACGATGACGCCCGACCATTACTTTCCCGGGTGCGGCGCCATCCTCCAGGACAAGCTGGGCATCGCGCACATCCCCGCGCTCGACATCCGGCAGCAGTGCACCGGGTTCATCTACGGACTTCAAGTCTCCGACGCGCTGCTCAAGGCGGGCCAGGCGCGCACGGTGCTGCTGGTGGGTGCCGAGGTCCATTCCGGATTCATGCCCTGGACGGCCTGGGACTTCCTTTTCGGTCGGGGCGGCGAGCCGCCCACCGAGGAGGAGAAAGCGGTGGTGACGCGCTTCCGCGATCGCACCGTGCTGTTCGGCGACGCGGGGGGCGCGGTGGTCCTCCGGGCCGGCGAGGGCGAGCGCGGCATCCTCGGGTTCCAGCTGCACTCCGACGGCGCGAACTTCAAGGACCTGTACGTGCCCGGGGTCGGTTTCGCGCACCGGCCGTTCGTGGACGAGGAGCAGGTCCGCGAGTGGCGTCACGTCCCGGAGATGAACGGCCGCGCCGTGTTCAAGCTGGCGGTCTCACGCATGCCGCAGGCGGTGCGCGAGCTGTGCGCCAAGCAGCACCTGACGGTGGGGGACATCGACTTGCTCATCGCGCACCAAGCCAACCTGCGCATCAGCGAGGGGGTGCAGAAGGCGCTGGGGCTGCCGGACGAGCGCGTGTACAACAACATCCAGAAATACGGGAACACGACGGCAGCGACGATTCCCATCGCGCTCGACGAATGCCGCAAGAGCGGCCGCATCCGGCCCGGGCAGCTGGTGTGCTTCGTCGGGCTGGGGTCTGGGTTCCATTGGGGCGCGGCGCTGATGCGCGCGTAGTCGTCGCCGCGATGGACGATCGCTTCGCCGCGGCCCTACGCGGATTCGGCCCGGTCGGAATCCTCGCGATTGTCGTCATCCTGGCGGGCAATCTGGTCGCTGTGCCCCTCAGCGCGATCCTGGTGCTGGTGTGGGCCCGGTGGTCACGAACACCATGTCGCGAGATCGGCTACGTGCGGCCCGAGAGCTGGATCGGCACCCTGGCCATCGGCATCGCTTTTGGCAGCGCGTTCAAGCTCCTCATGAAGATGATCGTGATGCCGCTTCTCGGCGCCCCTCCGATCAACCCAGCGTACCACTACCTGGCAGGAAACCGGGCCGCAGTCCCGGCAGCGCTGTATGCCGTGATCATCGGCGCAGGCTTTGGCGAAGAGACCTTGTTCCGAGGGTACATGTTCGAACGCCTGGGCAAGCTTTTCGGCTCCGGCGTGTCGGCAAAGACATTGATCGTGCTTCTCACCGCCGGATGGTTCGGACTGGACCACTATGCTGTCCAAGGGGTCGCTGGCGCCGAACAGGGCACGATCTTCGGGCTCGTCTTCAGAACGATCTTCTCCGTCACGCGCCGGATCTGGATGCTGATCCTTGCGCACACCGCTTTCGATCTGACCGCGCTCGCGATCATCTACTGGGATCTCGAATCCACCGTCGCTCACCTGGTCTTCAAATAGGCTACAGGACGGCGGAGACCGCAGACTGGGCATATCCCGCGTCGATCATCTTGCGCAGGTTGCCGAGGTCGAAGTCGAGCGAGTCAAACGGCAACGGCTCGGTGGGTTGGAACTCCGGCCGGAGCTGCGACAGGTCGTTCTTGAGGCCGGCGATGCGGAGGTCCGCGCGGCTCACCTCGCCGTTCATGATGTCGATCGAGCGCAGCAGGATCGGCGGGATCGCATGCGCTCCCTGGACGTCGAAGGGCGACTTGGCGAAGGGATCCGAGGAGAGCACCACGTCGACGTCGTCGGCGCCCGCGCGGATCGCCTCGCCCAGCGGCGTCACGTTGCGGAGCCCGCCGTCGGTCCACAGGTCGCCGCCGATCGAGGCGGGCGTCAGCATGACCGGGAAGGCCGACGACGCGATCACCCGGGATAGCGCCAGCGCATGGCTTGGAGCAGTGTCCGGCGCTTAGCAGGACAACTCGTATCCGCATGCAGAACACCGGCGCGGAACAAAGCCACCCCAGTACGAAAACGTTTGGCCTAAAATAGTAGCCTTTCTCTTATAGATCGGTGTTCCGCATCTGGGACAGCGAAGCGACAGGAGATAAGCACCTCCTATCAATGGAATGAATATGGTTGGCCAAATGAAACGAGCGTCAACAGTTGTCGTCAGAGCAAGGAAACCAAGAAAATTCACGCCTGCAACAAAGATGGCGACAATCGCGCGCTTTCTAAGAGACACGATGGGCTCCCTGGAGAATATGCCCTTGAAATCACGGTCTGGCTCAATCGCAGCCAGATTTGAAGAATTTTATCAAGTCACGGATTGTCAACGTCCCGGTCTGGTCGTAAGCGACGGAATAGCCCACAGGGGTTGCTCCTGGCCCTAGGCCAAACGTTCCGCCCATCACATCTCCTGTGTCCGGATCGTGGAAGAGAGAAATACTTACAGGCCCTATTGATATATTCTGATTTATGCTCGTGCCACTCACGTTTTCGATCTCGCCCTTCACGAAACCTATAAATACGTCGGCGGAAATATTGACTCCCACCGTCGGCCCTACCGATGCAAACACTCCGACATCCGCGCGTTGCCCGAAAAGCCCAGGGTTGAAGACAATGCCAGCGGCCACTTCCGCCCCAGTCGGAGCGGCAGCGGTTGCGCCACCGCCGAAGAGAATGTTGAAGAGACCATCAGGGTCGAACAGATTCAGCGGGTCATTTGCGACATATGCGTACAAGTTCGTGAGCCCGCCCCCGAACCGCAGCGGATCCTTCGCCATCCACCTTCCGGTCACTGGATCGTAGTCCCGCGACCCGAATCTCGTCAGTCGTGTATCGAGGTCGCGAAGGCCGCCCGCGAAGCCAAATGGTTGCATTCCGGCCCCCGTGTCCGAGAGAACGTTCCCAAACTCGTCGTAGTCGATGCGCTCAGCCACCGTGCCGGTCGAGGTGTTCACGACCAGCCGTACGCTGCCCGGCTGGTCGGTGATCATTCTGTAGGTCGTGCCGCCTTGGACCATGTACTCCGGCACGTTCGGGTGCAGGCCGTAGACGAACGTCGCCTTGATCGAGCCATCGGGATTGAGCCAAGCCGCCGGCTGGAGCCGACTGCGGTAGAGGAAGCCCTCGACGAGCGCGCCGTTGACCTTCTTGCCGATGGGGCGGTTCAGCCCGTCGACAAGGTAGTCGATGTTCGTTCCGTTCGGTAACGTGACGTGACGCAGGTTGCCGAAGGCGTCGTAGTCGTACGTGACGGTACTGTCGGAACAAGTCTTCGTTTGCAGCGAGCCGTCAGGCTTGTACGAGTACGAGCAATTCCCATAACTTAAGAGCCGATCCTGAGCGTCGTACACCGGCGACGCCGTGACGCCCGGCCCCACCAGCCGATTCCCGTTCGCGTCGTATTCGTAGTGCGAAGTCGCCACGCCGTTCTTGGTCACATCTGTTAAGCGGCCGTTGGCATCGTACATGTACCCGTAGGTGTTCGTCTCGCTTTGGATCGTTTCCGTCTTGTTGACGATGCGGCCCAAGACGTCGCGCGTGCCGTAGTTTACTGAGTATAGAGTCGTCCCGCTCGCGGTGACGGTGTAGCTCTGCTGCGCGCCGTAGTTGTCGTAAGTGCGCGACTCACTGACGGCTCCGAGCGTGGTACCGGTCACGAAGCCGGTCCCTGGGTCGCGAGTAATGGTCATCGCTCCAACGCTCGTGACCATGTCGTCATTGTTGTAGCCGAAGTTGATGCTCTGCCCTCCGGTCACGCTCTCGCTTTGGAGCCGGAAGCTGGAGTCATACGTCTTGTGCACGTTGCCGGAAACGGGGCCGCTCCAGGTGATGTCCTTGAGCAGCGAACCGTCGTAGGCGTAGGTGAGACCCACGCCGTCGAAGGTGGTGACGCTGGTCAGCTGGCCCGTGCTCGCGCTGTAGCCGTAGGTGTTGGTTCCCCGGCTGGTGGTCAGCGCGGTCAGACGGCCCTTCGCAAGATCGTAGGTTGGAGTGGTGAAGTCACCGTCCGGGCGAGAGACGTTGCTGACCTGCTGGTCGAGATTGTAGTCCGTATGCGTGGTGCGAGGCTGACGGACATCGGGAGGCGTGTAGTCCTTTTCCAAGTCTGCCTGAGTATACGCGAACGCGTGATCCGGCCGTCCGGGAGGGGTCACCAAAATCAGGTTGCCGTTCGGGTCGTACCCGATGCCGAAGGCGCTCAAGTCCGGCAGCGTCTGGCTGGTCGGTCTCCCGACCAGGTCGTAGCCGAACGAGGTCGCGTGCTGCAGCGGGTCCAGGACACTACCCAGAAAACCATCCGAACGGTAGGTGAGCTTCGTCACGCGCGCACCCTGCGTGAGGGTGTCGTTGCGGCCGCGCGCGTCGTAGTGAAGCTGCAGCGGCTGCACACCGGGCGGCGCGATGGAGACGAGGTGGCCGAGCGCGTCGTAGTCCATGGTCGTCACCCGGCCGGCGGCACTGGTCAGGGTCATTCGCCTCGTCGAGGCGTTGTACGACCTCTGCGAAGTACGGCCGTTCACGGTTACCGACTCAATCAGTGAGGTCAAGCTCAGGGGATCCTGCGGGTTGGACAGGGTGACGCTTCGTGAACGCAACTCGCTACGCGTCAATCCAGACGGCGTCGTGATCGTCGTCCTCGACGTGTATGCCGACTGGATGCCGAAGCGGGGGTCGGCGAGCCCGGCCGTGGTGATCATCGTGCCGTCTGGATATGTGATCGAGCCCGAGTGGTCAGGGTTCCGGCGCTGCGTGGTCGTGAGGCCATCAGCACCCTGCGTCACTCGCGTCTGGGCGTCATTGTTCCTGGACTGCGACAGCCCGAACACCTGCGTCCGCCCAAGCGCACTGGTCCGCGTTACGCTGGTGGACGCCAGGTAGCCGCCGCGCGAGTACGTGTGATAGCTGCCGTCGGGTTCGGTATTCTTCGTCAGGAATCCGTCACTGTCGTACTGATAGAATGCCGAGCCGTTTCGCGCATCGGTGTACTGCGAAAGCAGGCCGCCGGTGTGCGCGTCAGCCGGGACGACGGGCTTGTACAGCAGCTGAACCATCTCGGCGTTCGGATTCGTGATGGTGTGCAAGTAGCCGTCCGAATCCAGCTCCAGCGACGTCTGCTGCCCGTACGGACCCACGATCGCGGTCGGATTCTCCTGGCCATCGCGCTGGATCGTCGTGACGTTGCTGTCCCGATCGGTGACCGAAACCAGCTTGCCAGCACCGTCGTATCCGAAGAGCTGCGTCTGCGCGTTGGTGAGCGCGTCCAACGTCTTCAGATGCCGGCCGCTCAGATCGAAGACGTAGACCTCGCTAGCGTCACGCGAGGGCACGGTGATGTTGCCGAGTCCGATCTGCTGCGCACTCTGGGCGGAGGTCAGGTGATAGATTCTGTTGTTGGCGACGAGATACATGTCGCCAGCGGGTCCGAACGAAATGCCCGAGGTCGACCCCCAACTCACTTGGGTGGCGGGGCAATCTGCTCCGGTACAGGCTCCAGTCGGATTCCCGGCGATAGTGTCGATGTTTCCACCTATCGCGAACCGACGCACCCTCGTGTTCTGCATGTCCGAGAGGTACACGTCGCCTTCAGGAGAGACGGCGAGTGACATCACCTGTGCGATCACGGCCTGAGTCGCCAGGCCGCCATCGCCGCCGTAGGGAAAGCCATATCCGTAACAAACAGTGCCGCCCGTTCCTGCTACGGTCGTAATCACCCCGTTGGACGTAATGCGGCGGATCCGCTGGTTGCAAGAGTCGGCGACGAGGAATGAGCCGTCCGGGCTGATGGTGACGCCTGCAGGGAGGTTCAACCGGGCTGATGTCGCGGGTCCGTTGTCACCCGAGAAGGCTCCGAGATTGTACTGACCCGTGGGGCCACTTCCAGCGACCGTTCTCAGGATGCCGTCTGATCCGACTTTCCGGATCCGGTAATTGATGTCTTCGGCGAAGTAGACCGATCCATCCGGACCAACCGCGATCGACCCGCCGATGACCGCGATACGCACTCCTACCGCCTGGACGCCGTCAGGGGTGTAACCGGTCACAACGCTCCCAGACGGCGCTGCGCTACCTGCAACGGTATAGATGTAGCCGTCCGGGCTGACCCGCCGGATGACGCCGACGTCGGCGAAGTACAGGCTTCCGTCGGGCCCGAGCGCGAGCGCGGACGGGTTGTTCATTCCTGCTTGCAGTGCAGGGATCCCTTCTGCAAACGATCCCTTCGGATCGCTTGGCCCTCTTCCGGCGATCCGGTGAAAGATCCCGTCTGGCGTGATCCGGCCGATGTAGGAATTGAATGCCAGACCGGAGAAGTACACGGACCCGTCGGGAGCAGCCAGCACCCCTCCGCCGGGAGATAGACCAATGCTGCTCGCCGGCACACCATCGACTGGAGCACCGGATCCGCCGCCGGCGAACAGGTTGACCACATAGCGGTTCAGGTCATCGACCCTCTGGATCCCGCCGTTGCCCCTGTAGATCGTCTTGTTCGGCACGTCGAGCACGTGATGGGTGGACAACGTCCACCCGCCCAACGCTTCCGGTACGACGTTCCAGGTCCCGATCCGCGTCGATGTCGATTGGCAAAGGTCGAACACCTGGGTGTACTCACCAACCCAACGCCACGCAGTCAGCGAACCAGAGATCGAGGGCTGTCCAAATGACGCGACGACCTGATCAGGCGTGCCGTATCCGATGCCAGGGTAGTTGTAACAAGCCGTCAGCGTGACGTCCTGTTCGCCCTGCAGCGCGCGGCCATAAACATCTTTGCCGTCCCATTCGAACCGCCAGTCAATCGCGGCATTGAGGTTGTTGGTTGTTTGGTAAGTCTTGCCGGCCACACGAACTGTGACGGTTGCCGGGACGGGGATTGGGTTGCCCGCTGCGGGTTGACATTCCGGGTGCCGATTCGGAAGGCAGACGGTGGTGTTGGGCGGCAACACCAGCTGGCGGGCAGCAGGAACGGTCAGATTTAGTCGGTAGGCGGCACGTCGTCCGGGCACGCGATCGCTGTGGTAGTTCAACTCATAAGGCGTGCCGACGATGGAAACGTTCTCTCCAAGCGCCTGGTTCTGAACGTCGACGATGCAGCCTAAATAACAAGCCGGATCCGGAATGGGCGGGTCGGAGTCGTAGGGTGGTGGTTCTGGGGGTGAAGCTCCCGGCGGCAATCCGGAGCCCACGTTCCAATCCTCCCAGCTGAAGTGCAGCATCGGCACCCGCCAGAGTGTCTGCCCGGCCTGATACGTAGACGCGAGGACGGCCAGTTCGGAGTTCGAAATCTCCAGCGCAGCCAGCGTACTGGCGTCGTCTGGTTGCCCATCGCCGTTGGTGTCGACGACGGCCGAGCCGCCTGTCACGCTCAGGATCTGGATCACCCGCCCGTTGCTCTCCGGCAGCCAACGACCAGTCACGCTGTCGTACGACCCGTTCGGCATTGTCATGCCAACCGGGAACGAGAGGAAGTTCTCAACGTACCCGTAGACGGGTTGGCTGAACTGGACGTGAGAAGCACCGGCGGCCACTGCCTCATCGGCGGTGAACGCTACGGCATACGTATACGCGCTCATCGCGGGGAGCGGACCCGGCATTGCCCTGGGACCATCAGCGCCGACCGTCGCCTCCGTCGCGCGGAAGTGGAACGTCGACAAGCTCTGTGTCGAGCCATCCGGCATCACCATGGTCGCGGTAGTTCCCGGAGGTACGATGACCGTGGCCTGGCGCGAGCCGATGTCATCGAACGAAAGGCTGCCCCGGGCGACCTGCGCCTGTGAGCTGCCGCTGGTCAGAAGCGTCGCGAGACCGTCGTACGGCATCATCACCACGTCCGACAACGGCGTGTAGTCCTGCCAAGCGGGTGTCGTCGGACGCTGGACGGGGACGAGATCAGAGCGGTCGTACTTGACCGTGAGCCGGTCACCTCCGTTGACGGCGAGGTCGTATCGGCCATCCGCCCGCGACCAGGTGTTGCCGTACTCCGGATGATTGAGAACGGAGATCTTCACTCCCGGCAACGGCTGGGACGCACGGTCCCGCACGAGGCCGCGCACGACCGCGGCCCGCGTCGGCGCGATGGTGCCTGGCGCCACGCCCATCTGGATCGCGTTCGGTCCCGTGTAGAGGAACGACGTGGCGCTCGCAAGGGTGGTCGAGACAGTGAGGTCGATCGGCGGAGCGACCAACTGTGGATCGGGCGGGGTCGGGGTGACGCTCGCGATCGGCCCGCCCGCGGACCAGTTTCCCGCTGCGTCGCCCGCCTGAAGCTGGAACGATGTTGAAACGCCCACCGTCAATCCGCCGACGTCGGTCGCCAGCGTCGATCCAGGGAGCGTCTGGTCGAGCGTACCGTTCCGATACAGCCGGTACCCGGTCACACCCACGTTGTCGGTCGCCGCCGTCCAGCTGAGGTGCGCAGTCGACATGGATGTGGCGACCGCGTTGAGCGCGCTTCCGGCAGGCCATGTCGGCGCGACGCTGTCCGTCACCGAGATCCCCGGCTGCACCCCCGAGATGGTGCCATCAGTGGCGGTGACGGACTGCGTCCCGTACGTGACGAACATGATCGCGTTGGAGAAGACGTGAATGCCTGAGTCCGAGGCGGTGAACGGATACGGCGCCGGCAGGCTCGCCTGCGCATCGGTAGATGTAAACGACACGGTCCCCGCATAGCCGGTCGCACGGTTCGACCAGGCATCGCGGGCCTCGACGGTGACCGACGTCGGCTGGCCGCTCGGAATCGGGCTCGTGATGCCGCTGACGACGAGCTGCGCTGCGGGACCGGGGATGACCGAGATCCCGGGCTGCGAATTGGACCTCGCGCCATCGCTGGCCGTGACGGACTGGAGCCCCGCCGTTTTCAGCGCGATCGAGAAGGAGCGGGAGCCGGCGTCCGCGCTGGTGAACGTCGTCGGCGGCGGCAGGGTCGCCTGCGCGTCAGAGGAGGAAAAGGAGACCGTGCCGGCGTAGCCGATCGCGACGTTGCCGTACAGGTCGTAAGCGGTGACCGTCAAGGCCCCAGCGGAACCGGCCGTCGTGGTGGTGGGGAACCCGCCTACGGTCAGCGACGAGGCCGGCCCGGGCGCGACCGAGATCGCTTGCGTCGCCTGCAACGAGGGCGTCAACGTATCCGCCGCCGTGACGCTCTGGCTCCCGGCCGTCGTCAGCACGACGCCAGTGACTGTCGCACGACCGAGGTCACCCGGAAGGAAGGCGCGATCGGGCGGGAGTGAGGCACGGAGATCGGACGAGCTGAAATGGACCGTACCGACGTAGCCCGTGGCGACGTTGTTGTACGGGTCATGAGCGGTCACCGTGGCCGCCTCGGAGTCACCCGCCGTGACCACAGCCGGAACCCCGTTGAGCGTCAGGGTAACGGCAGAAGCAGGGTTCACGGCGATTCCCGCGAGCGAGCCCATGATCGCGCCGTTGACCGTGTCGGCGGCGGAGAGGGACTGTGACCCCGCCGTCCGGAGCAGGACCGTTCCCGGATAGAAGCCGCCGTCGCCCGTGGTGAACGAATGCGGTGCGGGGACGGTGCCCTGCGGGTCCGAAGTGCCGAACGCGACGGTTCCCGAATAGCCGGTCGCGCGGTTTCCAAACGCGTCCTTCGCTTCGATCGTGAACGCGCTCGGCGTACCGGCGGTGAGGGGCGCAACGATTCCGCCGACGATCAGGGTGGCAGCGGGTCCCGGCGCGACCGTGATGCCGCTCGACGATCCATTGATCGTCGCCGATACCGTGTCGGTGGCTGTCAGCGATTGGGGCCCGGCAGTCCGGTAGGTGACCAGACCCGAAAACCTGTGGGAGCCCAGATCGGTACTGACGAATTGGTAATCTGTCGGCGTCAGCGAAACCAGGGGATCGGAAGCCGTGAAGTGAATGGTACCGGCGTACGACGTCGCCACGTTTCCGTACGGATCGATGGCGGTCACGGTGCTTTCGGTCGGAACGCCTGCGGTGACCCCGGGCGGTGGCGCTGCGACGAGCAATCTCGTCGCTGCCGCCGGCGTGACCACCACGCCGCTCTGCTTACCGGCGATCGAGGCGTTCACGATGTCCGTCGCAGTCACCTCGTGCGTGGCAGCCGTCCGGAGGACCAGACCCGTGAAGGTGAAGACTCCAGCGTCGGATGACGTGAAGGCATGGTCCGCCGGTCGCGTCGCCTGTCTGTCTGTCGTCGAGATCCGCACTGTGCCGGTGTAGCCGGTCGCGATCCTGCCGGCCGAGTCGCGCGCTTCCACCCGGATGCTGCTCGTCGTCCCGGCCACCTGCGGTGAGCTGACTCCGCCCACGACGAGTGTCGTCGCGGCACTCGAGATCACCATGATGCCGGTCTGCGCGCCTTGGATGCTGGCGGTCACCGTGTCGGTGGCGGTGACCGACTGCGTCCCCAAGGTTTTCAGCGTGACGCCGGGCGTGAACGTGTGAATGCCATTGTCCAACCCCGTGCCGGTCGTGAACTTGTAGTTTGCCGGCAGGACGGCCTGCGCGTCCGTCGAGGTAAATTTCACGGTACCTGCGTACGCCGTCGCGCGGTTGCCGTAGAGGTCGCGCGCTTCCACCGTGAAGGGCGCCGCCGTGTTCTGGCTCTGTGGCGAGGGGATCCCGCTCACGACCAGCACGCTCGCCGATCCGGAGTTCACCTGGATGGACGATTGAGAGCCCACCACGGACCCGTTCGTGGTGTCCTTCGCCGTCACGGAGTGTGAGCCCACTGTCTTCAGCGTCACGCCGTTGGTGAAGGTGTGGAGCCCATTGTCCGTCCCGGCGGCGGTCGGCCTGAATGTGTAGTTCGCCGGCAGGACAGCCTGAGGGTCGGACGAAGAGAAGCTGATGGTGCCGGTGTAGCTCGTGACGCGGTTTCCGTACGCGTCCTTCACCTCGACAGTGACCGAGCTGGCGGTGCCGGCAGTTCTCGGGGAGGCAATCCCGCTCACGACGAGCCGCGATGGCGCCTGAGCCCGGACGACGATGCCCGTTTGACTGCCGGTCACCGTCGGCGTGGAGGTGTCGGTCGCGGTGACCGACTGGGTAGCGGCAGTCTTGAGCACGACACCGTTGGTGAAGGTGTGGATTCCTTGGTCGCACCCGGTGGTGCAATTCGGAGTCGAGGCGGTGGATGACTTGAAGGTGTAGTTCGCTGGCAGCAGCGCCTGCGCGTCGGTCGAGGTGAAGCGGATCGTCCCGGTGTAACCGGTCGCCCGCGCGCCGGCGGAAGTACGCACTTCCACGGTGACGCTACTCACCGTTCCGGCGACCTGGGGTGAAACGATGCCGGTGACGAGGAAATTTGCTGCGGGGCAGTTACCCCCGTTGCATGCAGCAGCCCACGCTTCCGAGCCGTAGAGAAGGAACGCGAGCGCGAATGACACGCCGACCGACGACCTCAATTGCATGTGTGCCCCTCCGGACCAAGGGGCGCACAGTCGGTTGCATGTTGTTCAGCAGTCAACCGGCCTGAATTTGAGCCGGCGAGGCCAGACTTCTGGCCGCGCGCGCGATCTTCCTTGTTTGTCAGCTTATTCTTACGGGGCGAGCATCCTCGGCGGAGTCCCGCCGGCTCGTCGCTGGCGGCACGCGCTTCCGCGATCGCACCGTGCTGTTCGGCGACGCGGGCGGCGCGCTGGTGCTCCGGGCCGGCGAGGGCGAGCGCGGCATGCTCGGGTTCCAGCTCCACACGACGGATCGAACCTCAAGGACCTGTACAGGCCCAGGGGTCGGGTTCGCGCACCGGCCGTTCGTCGACGAGGAGCAGGTCCGCAAGTGGCGTCACGTCCCGGAGATGAACGGCCGCGCGGCGAAGCAGCACCTCACGGTGGGGGACATCGACCTGCTCATCGTCGCACCAAGCCAACCTGCCCATCAGCGAGGCAGTGCAGAAGGCGCTGGGGCTGCCGGACGAGCGCGTGTACAACAACATCCAGAAATATGGGAACACGACGACGGCGACGATCCCGATCGCGCTCGACGAATGCCGCAAGAGCGGGCGCATCCAGTCCGGTCAATTGGTGTGTTTCGTCGGGCTGGGGTCTGGCTTCCACCGGGGCGCGGCACTCATGCGCGCCTAGGCACGGGACAGGTCGCTGCACCTCGGCGGAGACGCCGGCTGCGAATGGACTGCGTCGATGTTGCTCCAGTTTTTGGGGGCAGGTCACCCGGGCCAATGCGACGATCGAAACTATTATAAGTTGTGTGTGATGTCATGAATTGGATCGCATCTAAACTGAGACATCGCAGCAACCAAACGAGGCTCGACTACGAGCGCTTCTTCCTCGAGCTCCCGGCCTTCTGTTCGAGCAGCTCGTAAATTTGTCGCAACTCTGGAGCTGAGTCAGCCGCGGCCCAATCGCGAGCGCGATCTAGCGCGGAGAGTTGCATCCACCCCGGAACCGTTGGGTCTGCGCCGTACTTGAGCAATAGCCGCACCATCGCTTCATTTCCGCTTTGAACGGACTCATTTAGAGCGGTGTTTCCGATTCTTCGGTCATCATGCGCATCTACATCAGCGCTAGCTTCCAGAAGCATGGACGCTTCTGCGATGTGTCCATTTTGCGCAGCGCAAATGAGCGGCGTGCGACTCAGGTCGTCAAACGCGTTGAGCGAGACCTTCCCGTCTGCGGAAAGCAACTCCTTCAGTGCTCCGGTGTAGCCATGCGCGGCGGCCAAATGCACTGATGTGCCCAATCCGCCTTGAGGTTGCTCCTCGGACACGCGAGCGCGTAGACGGAGCAAGCATCGGACGCAAGCCTCGGCGCGCTCGGGGCCGAGTTCAATCCCGGTTGCCAACGTAAGAACCGTCTCACCGTCCTCATCGCGGGCGTTCACGTCGGCGCCACCCTGTACTGAAGCCACAATGTCTTGTACCGAACCTGCGAGAACTGCCGCGCGCAGCGCTTCATCCATGGGGGCCCCTTTATAGAATGACCGGAATTGGCACTGGAAACGGAAACGGAACAATGATCGGTGGTGGCCCCGGATTCGGGGACACCATACGCAACTCTGTTCCAACGCCAGTGGGGACAGCTAACGTCGCGACAAGGGTACTGCGGGCGGATGTCGACGAGTAGGACAGGGCGCATCATGCTGGCACGGGTTGCGTATGGTGTCCCCCGAACTGCGACTACACCGCGCATCGGCCGCCGTGTGCGAATGTAGTCGACGCCGCAACCGTCACAACTTGAGATTGCTCCATTGGTGCAACGGCGTGAAGCCTTCTGGGTCGGAAGCTTTGTCAAGGCAAACCTGATGTCGGAGGGTCGGCCTGTCGTCAACCGGTCCTTCGTCCTTCCTTGGCGTAAACCGTGACGATAACGTCCGCTCGGAGGCCACCAAGGAGGGAAATCGCCTTCCGCGAAATCGTGAATCTCGCCTCGTGCGGCTCAGTGCCCGCCTGAATGCCGATATTGATCTCCCTCGACGCGCAGTTGCTCCAGATTGCTTGCGCCTCCGGTGCCAACCGCGTCAGCACACCAGCGAGTTCAACGATACCCCCGTCCGCGTCCTTTGGTTGGTGCGACAACTCTAGACTGATCCGCCCAGGTTCCTGATGAACGACAATAAGAGTCGGGAACAGAGCACGCGCTAGCTCGTCCAGGTCGGCCGCTCCGACGAGATCGAGATCGATGTTGAGGAACTCCGTTCTAGACCGAGCTACGGCCTTGCCTGAACTCTTGCGGGCTGCCATGTACCTACCCTCCTGAGCGGAATAGGTGTGACGCACGGTTGATTGGGGATTGATCCACTCGCATTCACCTAGCACCATCCACCCGTCACGCGGCTCATCAGACCACGATCTCCCAGCGCCTGCTTCGACAACCTCCGGCAGAGATCCACCGCGGCATAGGGCAACTACAGGACGGCGGAGACTGCGGACTGGGCATACCCCGCGTCGATCATCTTGCGCAGATTGCCGGGATCGAAGTCGAGCGAGTCGAATGGCAAAGGCTCGGTGGGCTGGAAGAGGCGGATCTTCACCTTCCGGTACTCCGGCCGGAGCTGTGACAGGTCGTTCTTGAGGCCGGCGATGCGGAGGTCCGCGCGGCTCACCTCGCCGTTCATGATGTCGATCGAGCGCAGCAGGATCTGCGGGATCGCGTGCGCACCCTGGACGTCGAAAGGCAACTTGGCGAAGGGATCCGAGGACAGCACCACGTCGATGTCGTCGGCGCCCGCCCGGATCGCCTCGCCCAGCGGCGTCACGTTGCGGAGGCCGCCGTCGGTCCACAGATCACCGCCGATCGAAGCGGGCGTCAGCATCACCGGGAAGGCCGACGACGCGATCACCCATTCCGGGAGATCGGGAGTCTGCTCGTTCGCAACGAAGGTTTCGCCGGTGCCGAGCGAGACCGAGACGATCCGAAGCCGGCGGCCGGAGGCGCGCACGGCGCCGACGTCCAGACCCGCGCGGATCCACTTGTGGAGGGGTTCGGAGTCGTACACGGAGGTCTTCCAGAACGCTTCGACATTGCCGAACGGGAACCAGCGTTTGCGCACCTTCTCGGTGCTCACCGTGTCCCACAGCGCCCGCAGCTTCGCAGCGGCCTCGCGCGGCTGCCCAAGCGGCGTCTGCGCCAGGTACGCAGCGTTGATCGCGCCCACTGAGGTGCCGCAGAGCAAGTCGTAGTCGATCTGCTCGTCGCCCATCAGGCGCTGCAGCACGCCTACCTCGAATGCCCCCTTGCTTCCGCCGCCGGAGAGGACCAAGGCGCGCCGCGGCTTCCCCTCGATGCCTGGGACGCCCACGGTCAGCGCTGCCCGCTTTCCGAGGGAGCCAGCACGACGAAGTACTGGTAGGGCAGGAACGTGTGCTCCTGGATCAGCCGGAGCCCGGCCGCCGCCGCATCGGCGAGGAACGCTTCGCGCGCGACCTTGTGCTCTGGCGGAGGACCCACCGGCAGCTCGCGCTTGTGGAAGTCCACGTTGGCGATGCGGCCGCCCGCCCTCAGCGCATGCGCGAGCCGGCGCAGGTACGCCGGGCCGTCCGGAAAGTGGTGGTACGTGTCGACGATGAGGATGAGGTCGCAGCTCGCCGCGGGCAGGAGCGCGTCGTCCGGCAGCGCGAGCACCGGCGTGACGTTGCGCGCGTCGGAGCTCCCTACGCGCTCCCGCAGTACGGCGAGGATGCGCGGCTCGACGTCGACGGCGTAGACGTGCCCGGCTCCGCCGACGGCGCGCGCCAGCCGCAGCGCGAAGTATCCGGGGCCGGCGCCGACATCGCAGGCGGCCTGCCCCGGGCGCAGGCCGAGCGCGCGCACCACCTCGTCTGGCTTCTGCCAGGCGGCGCGGGTGGGCTCCTCCATCCGCGCGACGTAGCCCTCCAGATCGGCCGGATTGCCGTGCTGGTCCTTATGCCGGTCGTCCGAGGATCCGATCGCCATCAGGAATACCGCGAGGAAGACCAAGACGCGGCCGCGCTAAGTGCCTGCGCGCGGGAAACGCTTCGCGGAGCGGGCCCGCGCGAGCGCGGCGACTTCCTCGCGATCGCGGGGTGGGGCGTTGGTGACGAGCGAATCTACCAGCCGGCGGGCGGCTGCCGTCACCTCCTCGACCGCGCGATCGAAGGCCTCCGTGTTGGCCTTCGAGGGGTGCGAGAAGCCGCTCAGCTTGCGAACGAACTGGATCGAGGAGGCGCGGATCTCCTCGTCGGACGCCGGCGGTTTGAAGTTGAACAGCGTTCGGATGTTTCGGCACATGGCGGGCTCCCTGGCGCGAACCTGGCTCAAACCATAATCCGCTTCCACCGGCCGCGCCGGAAGATCGCTCCTGCGGCCAATGCCAGGGCCGAGAAGGAGATGGCGACCGCGAGGAAAGCGCCCCGGGGCCCCATGCCGAGCGGGACGGCGAGCACCCAGGCGAGAGGGAGCTCCCAAAGCCAGAAGATGACCAGGTTGAGCATCGTCGGCGTGAAGGTGTCGCCCGCCCCGTTGAACGACTGCGAGAGCACCATTCCGTAGGCGTAGAAGGGAAAGCCGGCGGCGATGATGCGCAGGCAGTCGGTGCCGTACGCCAGCACCACCGGGTCGGAGGTGAAGGCGGAAACGATCGGTCGCGCGAACAGCACGAAGCAGAGACCGATGGCCGAGAGGAACGCGAGATCGTAGAGGCAAGCGCGCCAGACCGACTTCTCCCCGCGCTCGGGGTCGCGCGCGCCCAGGGACTGCCCCACCATGGTCGCGGCCGCGTTGCTCATCCCGAAAGAAGGCAGGAGCGCGAAGACGATGACGCGGATGCCGATGGTGTACCCGGCGAGCGCCTGCGACCCGAAGGTAGCGACGATCCGGACCAGGCCGATCCAGCTCGCCATCCCGACGATCGACTGGAGCGCGCCCGAGCCCGAGAGCCGCGCCACGGTCCGCATCACCGCCAGGTCGGGGCGCAGATGGCGCCTGCCCACCGCGATCCGCGATCCAGCCCTGAACAGCCGGCTGATGGCATAGATCGCGCCAGTTCCCCGGCCAATGGTCGTTGCCACCGCGGCGCCGGTGACGCCCAGCTCCGGAAACGGGCCCAGCCCGAAGATGAAGCAAGGGCCAAGCACGATGTTGATAGCGTTCGCCAGCCAGAGGACCCGCATGGCGATGGCGGCGTCGCCGGCGCCGCGGAAGACCGCGTTGACCACGAACAGGACCACGATGGTGGCCTCGCCGCCCAGCATCACGCGCGTGTAGCCCGAGCCGATCCGGAGCACGGCCGGTGAAGCGCCCATCAGGGCGAGCAGACGCGGCGCGAAGGCGACGCCGAGAGCGCCGAGGAAAACAGCGCCGGCCACGCCGAGCGCGATCGCCTGGACGGCGGACCGCGCGGCCCCTTCGCGGTCCATCTCCCCGATGCGCCGCGCGACGACCGCGGTGGTCCCGATGCCCAGACCCATCGCCAGGGCGTAAACGAGCGTGAGCATCGACTCGGTCAGCCCGACGGCGGCGACCGCGTCCGGGCCGAGCCGCCCGACGAAGAAGACATCGGTGACGGCGAAGACGCTCTCCATCGCCATCTCCAGCACCATGGGGACGGCGAGCAGGAGGATGGCGCGCCCGATCGGGCCCTGCGTGTAGTCCTGCTCCGAGCCGCGCAGGGCCTCGCGGACGTCGGACCAGAACCGGCCGCGCGGCGAAGCGGGAACGGCGGGGACTTTCATGTCGGCCTGATCGGCCATCAGGGCATCCTAACCAGCGGACGTGCGGCCGCCGCGCACTCCGGGTCCGTTCCACTTACTTGCGGCAACCTCGCCGGAGTGCGAGGTTTACCGGCATGGGCTTGGGAAAGCTTCTCGTCCTCGTGCTCGGCCTTGCCGCAGTGGCGTTCTCCGTGCGGTTGGCGCTGACCGGCACGGCAGGCCGCGACACTTCGGCCCACAGTGCGCCGCGCCGCCAGCTCGACAACGTCCGCGAGAAGGCGAAAGACCTGGAGCGCCAGAATCAGAACGCGGCGGACGACCTCGCCCGCCGCGTCGGCGAACAGTAAGGATCGGCTACGCCTCGAAGCGGTCCCGCTCCATCACTTTCCGGAGCGGGCCTTCTTTTCCTTGACCAGGTTGTCGACCACGGTGGGATCGGCGAGCGTCGAGGTATCGCCGAGCGTGTCGAACTCGTCCGCCGCGATCTTGCGCAGGATGCGCCGCATGATCTTGCCGGAGCGCGTCTTGGGGAGCCCCGGCGCCCAGTGGATCACGTCCGGCTGGGCGAGCGGCCCGATACCCTTGCGGACGTGCTGGATCAGCTCGGTGCGCAGGGAGGCGTTCGCTTCCACGCCCTGCTTCAGGGTCACGTATGCGTAGATGCCCTGCCCCTTGATGTCGTGCGGGAAGCCCACCACGGCCGCCTCGGCGACCGAGTGATGCGACACCAGGGCGCTCTCGACTTCGGCGGTTCCCAGCCGGTGGCCGCTGACGTTGATGACGTCGTCGACGCGGCCGGTGATCCAGTAGTAGCCGTCCTCGTCGCGGCGGCAGCCGTCGCCGGTGAAGTAGCGGCCAGGGAAGGTGGTGAAGTATGTCTTGCGGAAGCGCTCAGGATCGCCGTACACGCTGCGCATGATGCCGGGCCAGGGCCGGGAGATGCAGAGGTTGCCGCTGCAGGGCCCCTCGAGCACCTTCCCCTGATCGTCCACCACGGTGGGCTCGACACCGAAGAACGGAAGCGTCGCCGAGCCCGGCTTCATCGGCGTCGCGCCCGGCAGCGGCGTGATCAGGATGCCGCCCGTCTCCGTCTGCCACCAGGTGTCGACCACCGGGCAACGCCCGTCGCCCACCACGTTGTAGTACCAGAGCCAGACTTCGGGATTGATCGGCTCGCCCACCGTCCCCAGCAGGCGCAGGCTCTTGCGGCTGCGCGCCTTGACCGGCGCCTCGCCCTCGCGGGCGATAGCCCGGATGGCGGTGGGAGCGGTGTAGAGGATGGAGACGCCGTACTTGTCGACGATGTCCCAGAAGCGGCCCCAGTCCGGATACTGCGGGACGCCTTCGAACATCAGGCTGGTCGCCCCGTTCGAGAGCGGGCCGTAGACGACGTAGGTGTGGCCGGTCACCCAGCCGCAGTCCGCCGTGCACCAGTAGGTGTCCTCGTCCCGGATGTCGAAGACCAACTCGTGCGTGAGAGACCCGAAGACCATGTACCCGCCGGTCGTATGCAGGACGCCCTTGGGCTTTCCGGTGGAGCCCGACGTGTAGAGGATGAACAGCGGATCCTCGGCGTCCATCTGCTCGGGCTCGCACTCGAGCGGGAGACCGCGCACGACGTCGTGCCACCACTTGTCGCGACCGGCGACGAAGCCAACGTCCTTTCCGGTCCGCTTCAGCACCACTACCGTCCTCACGTCGGGGCACTCCTTCAAGGCCTCGTCGGTGGTCTGTTTGAGCGGAACGATGCGTCCGCCGCGGTACCCGCCGTCCGCGGTGATCACGATGTCGCTCTTGCAATCCAGGATGCGGTTCTTGAGCGACTCGGCGGAGAAGCCGCCGAATACCACGCTGTGGATCGCGCCGATGCGCGCGCAGGCCAGCATCGCGATGGGAAGCTCGGGGACCATGGGCAGGTAGATGGTGACGCGATCGCCCTTCTTGACGCCGAGCTTGCGCAGCGCATTTGCGAACTTGCACGTCTCGCGGTGCACGTCGGCGTAGGTCAGCGTGCGCGACTCCTCGGGCGAGTCGCCCTCCCAGACCAGCGCGGCCTTGTTCCTGCGCGGGCCGGTCAGGTGGCGGTCCAGGCAATTGACCGAGGCGTTGAGCTTGC
>DATBZA010000018.1:0-43368 GCA_036513415.1 Myxococcales bacterium
GCGAAGATCGGGTCGTCATTGAGAATGCCCGAAACCAAAGTGAAGGATCCTTTTTCTTTGATGAACGGGATCGCCTCCTGAACCAGATTGATCTGACCCATGAGCTTGCTTCCCAACGAAAACTGCCACTTTTCAGCGGTGAGCTCCGAAAGCGGAGCAAATGCGACTTGGCCTGCTGCAATGGCCACGGCATCAAACGAGCCGACGGCTTGATAAAGCTTCCTGACACTTTCGCGGTTCTCGATCTCGACTTGAAAATCGACAGATTTGTGCCCGACCTTGACTATCTCATGGCCAGCACCCGCCAATGCCTTTTGAACCAGTTCGCCGATCGTTCCGTTCGCGCCAATCAAAATAAGTTTCACAAAAACTCCTCTCTGGGCCAGTTGACTAACTACATGCGATGCGCAACTTGCCCGGCGACGCTTCATGCTTCGCCGTGTGGGCCTGCGGGGTTCAGCCCGCCTGGTGTCTCACAAGCTTTGAATCCAACTCTTGAGGCGCTTGGTCTCCATCGCCACAAGACCGGAGTCATGAAAGGAATGAGCCAGGATCGAAACGCCTTGCATTGCGGAAAGCAGGTGCACGGCAAGGCCGTTGGAGTCTTTCCCCTTCCCCAGTGCCCGAAACTGGCTCTCGATCCAGGCCAGGTGTTGAGCGAAGATCTCGGTCGCTCTGGCGGCGACCGAGCCGCCCGCCTTGTGGAGCTCGGAGCAAAACGTCCCGACCGCGCAGCCGTGCTCTGCCAGGAAATCCTTGTTCTCGAAGACGCCTTGAACGCAGGCGCAAAGCCGATCCTTGGGCGATCCAGCTTCGCTCCATCGCTGCCGCTGTGCGGACAGCTGCGCTAGCCTTGCCTCGACGATCGCCTCGCCAATCTCGTCCTTGGTCTTGAAGTAGTAATAGACGTTGCCCAGAGGAACCTCGGCTTCGCGCGCGATGTCGGCAAGCGAGGTGGCGCCGAACCCGTTCTGGTACGCCAGGCCCACGGCCGCACCAACCAGCCGCGATCGTTTGTCGAGATGTGTCCTAGCCATATTTGCCCCATAAGTCAGTCAACTCACTCAGACTAACGGGTATGGGCAAACCTGTCAAGCCTCCGGCTGTCGTTTGCCAGAACTCCCTCCCGAGGCTGGACGATGGGCAAGCGGCGTGCGAGCCATGAGGCCTATGCCCCTCGTACTCGCTCTGTTAGGCGCCCTGCGCGCGGCGCTCAGAACCCGCACCGACCTCACGCTCGAGAACCTGGCGCTCCGGCAACAGCTTGCCCTGCTCCGCCGTCGATCGAAGCGACCGCAATTCGGGCGCCTCGATCGTCTCCTCTGGGTGTGGCTCTCTAGCCATTGGGCCGGATGGCGAAAAGGCGCTCCAGCTCGTTCGCCCCGAGAGCGTGATTCGCTGGCACCGGCAGGGCTTCCGCGTCTTCTGGGCCTGGAAGTCCCGCCGCGGGCGAACGGGTCGACCGCCGATCGACTCGGAGCTTGCGGATCTCGTGCGCACCATGGCGCTCGCGAATCCGCTCTGGGGCGCGCCACGCATTCACGGCGAGTTGCTCAAACTCGGGCTCGACGTCTCGCAGCGCACCGCCCCGACCAACGTGGATGGAGATCCCTCCTCCGCGATTCGAGGGCGTACGGATTGCGACGGGCCTTGGCCTTGTCGAAGTTCACCTCGGGCATCTCGCGCAGCGACGCGCGGGATGGGCCGCGAGGCTTCTTACCAGTCGCCTTCTTCATAGCGCTTCCTTGCGTGGGACGTGACGCGTCTCGCGCTGACGACTCGTATCGTGTCTTCGGATTGCTCGATGAAGACAACGTGCCCGCGCAAGAGGACATGCGGAGCGCCGCAATTTGGTCAGCCCTTGGTCAGCACATGTCGAGTAGGCACAGGGTCCGCGCGAGCTGGGACGGACGTAAGCAGTGGAAACTTCTCGATCCGTCGCCGAGCCTTTGATACGGCTTGCAAACCTGCGACCTTCGGGTCGCTGCCCGAGCCCGAAAACGCGCAGGCCCCACAGGCAAAGCGCCTGTAGGGCCTGAGGTTTTTGGTTGCGGGGGCAGGATTTGAACCTGCGACCTTCGGGTTATGAGCCCGACGAGCTACCGGACTGCTCCACCCCGCGTCAGATGGGGTGCGTCGTATAGACTCGCCGGCTCCCCTTGTCAACCGCTACGGGCACCGCTACGGCAGGGCGCGCGCGATGACGTTCCAGGTCGGATTCCGCTGCCCCCGGAAGTTCAGCGCGGAGGTCAGCACCAGCGTAGTCCCGGCGCCGATCAACTCGAGGAAACCGAGCACCCTCGCCAGCCGGCTCAACCTCACCACCTGCTCAGACGCGTCCTCGGCCGGCCTGCCGTTCGTCTCCACCGGGTACGGCTGCTCCTGCGACAGCTTGCGGCCGACGACCTGCGCGGCCAGGCCGGAGGCCAGCGTCACGCCGAGCGCCAGGTCCTTGGCGAGAATCAGCCGCCGCATCTTCCGGCCCATGAAGCGGCCCGAGAAGGCGGTGCGGCCAATGAACCAGGTGGCGGCGGCCGTGAGCAGGCCGATGGTGCTCGGCACCGAGTAGGTCTTCCAGGCCTGCTCGATCACGCGCGACCGATCGGTCTGGTTGGGGAGCACCTTCACCGATTTCCCCAGGCCCGTCTCACCGAACAGGATGCCGCCGAAGGTTGCCGCAAGTCCAAGCTCGTGGGCCGCCAAGGCGGCCGACGTCAGTTTCGCCATGTGTGTGTCCTCCTCGGGCGCCAGAATCGCCATCGGGCGCGACAAAGGCACGCACCGGGCGCGCGACCGGCAGTAGAGCAAGCAGTTCAACCGGTTGAACTACTCCACTCGCGCAGGACTTCCGCCGTGTGCTGGCCACGCGACGGAGCCGGCCCGCGCGGAAGATCCGCGGTTTCGACCAGCGCCGGGAAGGTGCGCGGCAGGTCGCCGGCGAAGAGCTCCGCGAACACCGGATGACCGCGCAGCTCACGGGGCTCCAGCACCGGCTCGCCGCAGCAGTCCGCCGGCCGCAGAAGCGCGTCCCATTCCTCGCGCGTCCGGGTCGCGAACAGAGCGTCCACGGCCGGTGCGAGCGACGCGTCGAACCCTCGATCCGCCCACTCCAGCTGCGCCACCGCCTCGCAGAACCGCTGCCAGAACTTCGGCTCGAGCGCGCCCAGCGCAAACGCGCCGCCGTCTTTGCACGCGTAGACGCGGTAACACGGCCGCGATCCATCGAGCGTGTTCTCCGGCGTGTCCGGCAGCTCGCCGAGGTGCGGCAGCAGCAATCCGGTCACCCCTTCCGTCATCGCGACGTCCACGACCCGTCCGCGCCCTGTCCGAGCCCGCTCCAGCAACCCGGCGAGCACCCCGATCACCGCCCCCTGCGCGCCGCCAAAGAGATCGCCCAATTGCACTGCCGGAACGCCGCGATTCCGCGCGACCACCCCCGCCAGCGCCGCATAGCCGATGTCGTGCCCGGCCCGATCGCGCCAAGGGCCAGTCTGCCCGAACCCGCTGATGCGACAGATCACCAGCCGCCCCGGATTCGCGAGCAGGTCCGAAAACCCGAGCCGCTCCAACACGCCGGGCCGGAAGCTCTCCACCAGCACGTCGGCGCGCTCGCAGAGACGCCGGAGTTGCGAGGCGCCGTCGGCTGTCTTCAGGTCCAAAACGATGGACCTCTTCCCGCGGTTCAGCGCCGCGAACATCCCCGGGGAGAGCTCGCGCAGGTAATCGCCCGGATCCGGGTCCTCCACCTTCACCACGTCCGCGCCCAGATCGGACAGCACGAGCGAGGCGTACGGTCCCGGGAGGAGCCGGGACAGATCGAGGACACGAACCCCCTGGAGCGGCTTACCCAATCACCTTCTGCAGCTTCATGGCGAGCCCCATGTCGCCCTTGATCTTCAGCTTCCCGCTCATGAACGCCATCTGCGGGTTCATCTTCCCCGAGACGATGTTCATGAAGTCGCCGGACGCGCAGGTCACCGTGCATTTCGCGTTGCCGGTCGAGCCGGCCAGGACGCTGCCGGGCTCCCTGGTGAGGTCCACCGTCCACACGCCGCCGTTGTCGCCGGTGATGTTGAACTCATAGATCGAGTTCACCGCCTTCGACGTCTCGGGCTTGTCCTTCAGCTTTTGCGCGATCTTCTCCTCGAAGAAGGACTTCGGCGTGTGATCGGGCATCGGGCGGCTCCGAAGGAAAACTGAATGGCCATTCATTCAGCGGGCGCGGAATCTAGCGGCGGGCCGGGAGGGTGTCAAATTGGAAACGCTAGCGCTGTCCTCAAGCCAGGATGCGACCGACGAGCTCGGCGAGCGCCGCGGGGCGGGCGGCCGCGTCGGCGACGAACGGGCCGGGGCCCAGGACCTGCGCGCCGGTGAGATCCGCGACCCAGCGCGCGTTCGACGCCACGCTGGGATCGTCCTCGGACACGGTGCGGTTCAGCACCACCGCGGCGACGGGGATTCCGCGCCGATCGAGCGCGTCCACGCTGAGCGCGCAGTGGTTCAGGGTCCCCAGCCCGGCGCGGGCAACCAGCACCACGGGAAGCCGCAATCGATCCGCCAGGTCCAGGTTCGTCACCAGGGCGTGGGCGGGCGCCCGATCCGGCGGATCCGTCTGGTCCAGGGAAATCGGGACGCGAGCCAGCGGGACCAACAAGCCTCCCGCGGCCTCGACCACGATGGGCGTGCTGGCGCGACCGACGATCTCCTCGATGAGCAGGAGGTCGATCTGTTTGCCCTCGGCCTCCGCCGCCACGATCGGCGCCGCCGGCATCCGGAATCGATAAGGGCAGACCTGGTCGAGCGTCTGCGAGCTGCCGCAGGCCTCGCGCAACGCCAGGGCATCCGCGGGGCGATCGGGCTCGCAGCCGGTCTCCACCGGCTTGAGCGCGACCGGATGCAGGCCCTTGGCGGCGAGCGCGGCGCAGAGCGCTCTGCCGATCTCGGTCTTTCCGACGCCAGTGTCGGTGCCGGCGACGAAAAAGCCCTTCACTCGGTCGCCTCGCGGATCGACTCGCGCACGCCGTCCACCAGGAAGTCGACTTCCGACGGCTTGATCGAGAGGGGCGGCATCAGGACCACCACGTTGCCGAGCGGTCGCAGCATCACCTCGCGGCGGCGCCCTGCCAGAGCGACCTTGTGTCCCATGCGATCGGCATAGGAAAACTCTTCCTTCGACTTGCGGTCCTTCACCAGCTCGATGCCGATCATCAGCCCGCGCTGGCGCACGTCGCCAACGTGCTTGAGCTCGGACACCGACGCCAGCCCTTCCGCGAGCCGCTCGCCCATCGCACGCGCGTGATCGAGCGTGAGATCCTCGTCGAACAGCCGCAGCGAGGCAAGCGCCGCGGCACAGGCCAGCGGGTTGCCGGTGTAGCTGTGGCCGTGGAAGAAGGTCCGCTTCGACTCGAACGGGCCGAGGAAGCTCTCGTACACCGCATCTGTGGTCAGGGTGGCCGCGAGCGGCAGGTAACCGCCGGTCAGCCCTTTCGCGAGACAGAGGAAATCGGGCACCACCTCTTCCTGCTCACAAGCGAAAAGCGTTCCGGTTCGGCCGAACCCGGTCGCCACCTCGTCGCAGATGAGCAGGACGCCGTTCTCCTTGCAGGCCCGGGCGATGCGTCTCAGGTATCCCGGCGGGTGCGTGATCATGCCGGCTGCACCCATCACCAGGGGCTCGAGCACCATCGCGGCGATCTCATCTCGCCGCCCATGGATCATCGACTCGGCAGCCAGCGCCGCCGCTTCCAGGCAATGCTTGGGGCCGGTGGGCCAGCGGTAGGCGTAAGGCGCCGGCACGCGCAAGCACTCGAACAGCAGCGGGCGGAAGATCTCGTGGAACAGGTCCACGCCGCCGACGCTGACCGAGCCGAGCGTGTCTCCGTGGTAGCCCTCGGCGAGCGCGACGAACTTGCGCTTCTGCAACTTCCCACGCTGCTTCCAGTGCTGGAAGGCCATCTTCAACGCCACTTCCACCGCGGTGCTACCGCTGTCCGAGTAGAAGACCTTGGTCAGGCCGTGCTCGCCGGGTGCGAGGCCTTGCCGCGGAGCGCGGGCGACCAGCTCCGCCGCCAGCTCGATGGAGGGCGGCGAAGCCAGCCCGAGCAGCGTGGTATGCGCGACGCGCTCGAGCTGCAGGCGGATGGAGCTGTCGATCTCCGCCCGGTGGTGCCCATGCACGTTCACCCAGAGTGAGGAGATGGCGTCCAGGTACTTGCGCCCACGCGTGTCGAAGAGCCAGGAGCCGCTGGCGTGGTCGATGATCACCGGCTCGTCGCCCGGCAACGGCTCGAGCCAGGTCTGCATCTGGGTGAAGGGATGCCAGACGTGCGCGCGGTCCAGCGCGGTGAGGCGCTGGTGACGGTCCTCGGCGTCCTCTACGGCCTTGGGGATGTCTTTCATCGAGGGCCGGTTTTAGCACGCGCGGAGCGCCGCGAGCGCGGCGTCGATGTGCGCCTCGGTGTGTGCGGCGCTGAGCGCGAACCGGATGCGGCTGGTCCCGGGCGGAACGGTGGGAGGGCGGATGGCTTTCGCCAGGATGCCCAGCTCGCGCAGGCGCGCCGCGGCGGCGATGGCCCGCTCGGGAGCGCCCAGCAGGACGGGGAAGATGGGCGAGTCCTCGTCTGCGGAGATTCCCGCGGCCTGCAGACCGGCTGCGAATCGGCGGACATTGCTCCAGAGGCGCGCCCGCCTCTCGTCTCCTTCCGGGCCGGAGAGGATGCGGAGCGACTCGAGTGCCGCGCAGGCCAGCGGGGGCGAGAGGGCGGTCGAGAAGATCAGGGGCCGGGCACGATTGACGAGCAGCTCGCAGACCGGCCGCGAGGCTGCCGCGTACGCTCCGGCGACCCCGAATGCCTTTGACAGGGTGCCCATTCGGAGATCCGGGGCGACGCCCTGCTCTACCGAGAGCCCCGCGCCGCGCGGGCCGAGCAGGCCGGTCGCATGCGCCTCGTCGACGATGAGCAGCGCCCCCGCTGCGGCGCAGAGGCCGGCCAGGTCGCGCAGGGGAGCGCGATCGCCGTCCATCGAGAACACCGCATCGGTCACCACCAGCTTGCGGCGCGCCGCTGTCCGCAAGAGGCGCGCCGCGGCCCCGGCGTCCGCGTGCGGATACACCTCGATCCGTGCGCGGGAGAGGCGGCATCCGTCGACGATCGAAGCGTGGTTCAATGCGTCGGAGACGATCAGGTCCTCGGGTCCAACGAACGCCGGCAGGATCCCGCAGTTCGCCGCGTACCCGCTGCCGAACAGCAGCGCAGATTCGCTTCCTTCGAAGCGCGCCAGCTCCCGCTCCAGCTGGTGCTCGGGGAGGAAGTCTCCGCAGACGAGGCGGCTCGCTCCCGCTCCCGTGCCCCACGCGCGCGCCCCATCCGCGAGCGCCTGCGCGATCCGCGGGTCCCCTGCGAGGCCGAGGTAATCGTTCGAGCTGAAGTTGATCAACCGCTCGCCCGGGCGCAGCTCGACCTCCACCCCCTGCGGGCTCCGCAAGGGCTCGAGCGACCGCAGGAGCCCGCGCGCCCGCAGTGAGCCCAGCTCCGCCTCCGCGATGTCATCCGCTCCCGGCATCCGCGGGCACCCTAGGGAGGAGGACAGGCCCTGTCAAAAGCTCACTTGAACGGGAATGTCCGGACGGCCGTATGGGTCGCCCCTCCTCGCCCGAGCACGCTTTGCACCAGGGAGGCCTCGCGCGCCGTCCACCGGGCGAACTCTCCCGGCGCGACTACGGCCAGTCCGCTCTTCGCGAGCCGCTCGCCGCGCGGACGCACGCGCCCGAACGTCAGGTGAGGGCGGAACTTCCGCTGTTCGATGGCGAATCCGCGCCGGCGCAGTGCGGCCCGCAGCCGGTCCGCCGTGTCCATCAGCTCCGCGGCGCCCGCGCTCACCCCCAGCCAGAGCACCCGGGGGCGCTCGGTATTGGGAAAGGCGCCCACTCCGGAGAGGGCCAGCTCGAACGCCGGCGTCTCGCGCAGGATCTCGCCCGCCGCCAGCGCCTCGTCGGGTCCGGGCTGCTCGCCGAGGAAGGCGAGAGTGAAGTGGAGCTGCTCCGGACGGGTGAAGGTCACGCCCTCGCCCCCCGTCTTCCGCGCCGCATCCAGGGACGGCCGCAGCCGCTCCTTCGCCTCGGTGGGGACCGGCAATGCAAAGAAGAGGCGCATGCGTTATCCATGCGAGCCTATGCCCCGCAAGAGCAAGGAAGCAAGGCGCACGCCGCTATTGCCATTGCCGCTCGTGGAGCGCCTGCTCTCCGCTGCCCTGTCGCGCGGAGCTGAGTTCGCCGAGGTCTACGTCGAGCGGAACACCAGCACGGCGGCGATGCTGGACGAAGGCAGCATCAAGAGCGCGCAGTCCGGGTCGGTCACCGGCGTCGGCGTGCGGGCCATCCGCGGCGCGCAGGTCGGCTACGCCTACTCCGACGATCTGGACGAGCCAGCACTGCTTCGCACGGCGCAGACCGCCGCGCTGATCGCGGACGGCAACCGCGAGCCCGGGCCGGTGAACATATCCCGCACGCCGCTGCCCACCTACTACCAGGTGCGCACGCCGCTCGCCTCGGTGGAGGTCAGCCGCAAGATCGAACTGCTCCAGCATGCCGACAAGGCCGCGCGCGCCTACGACAGGCGCGTCAAACAGGTCACCGGCGGCTACGCCGACCAGACCCGCGAGATCCTGGTCGCCAACACGCTCGGACACCTCGCCGAGGATCGCCAGGACCTCTGCAGGCTCTCCATCCAGTGCGTCGCCTTTGGAAAGAACGGCGAGCGGCGCACCGGCTTCTACGGTGGGGGCGGCAGGGTCGATTTCCGCTTCTTCGAGGATTTTTCGCCCGAGCAGGTCGGCCGCGAGGCGGCGCGGCAGGCCGTGGCGACGCTCGGGGCCGTCCCGGCGCCCGCCGGACCGCAGACGGTGGTGCTCGCGCCGGGCTGGAGCGGGATCCTCCTCCACGAAGCGGTGGGGCACGGCCTGGAGGCGGACTTCATCCGCAAGGGCACCTCGCTGTTCGCCGGCAAGTTGGGCGAGAAGGTGGCAAGCGAGCTGGTCACGGTGATCGACGACGGAACTGTGGCCGGAGGCCGCGGCTCCATCAACGTCGACGACGAGGGGAACCCGGGGGAGCGCAAGGTCCTGATCGAGAACGGCGTGCTCAAGGGTTACCTGTACGACCACCTGAACGCGAAGCTCACCGGACAGCGCAGCACCGGCTCCGGCAGGCGCCAGAGCTTCCGGCACGCGCCGCTGCCACGGATGACCAATACCTATCTGGCCCCGGGCGACCAGACTCCGGAGGAGATCATCGGCAAGGTCGACCGCGGCCTCTACTGCCGCCAATTCGGAGGCGGCCAGGTGGACATCTCCAACGGCAACTTCGTCTTCGAGATCAACGAGGCGTACCTGATCGAGCAAGGCGAGATCACCAAGCCGGTCAAAGGCGCGATGCTGATCGGCGTCGGCCCGGAAGCGCTGAAGAACGTCAGCGCGGTCGGCTCCGACGCCTCGCACGACCCCGGCCTTGGTACTTGTGGCAAGGACGGCCAGGCCGTGCCCGTCGGGGTGGGGCTCCCCACCGTGCGCATCGATAACGTGACGGTAGGGGGCACCGGCGGATGAACCTGCTCGACACCTGCGAACATCTGGTCAAGCTCGCACGCAAGGCCGGCGCCGCCGAGGCCGAAGCGTACGCCGAGCGGACCCGCGACGCTTCCGTGCGCGTGCGCGACGGCGAAGTCGAGCAACTCGAGCAGGCATCCTCGAAGGGGATCGGCCTGCGCGTCATCACCGGACAGCGGCTCGGGTTCACGTACGGAACCGACCTCTCCAAGGAAGGGCTCCAGGAGCTGGCCCGAAAAGCGGTGGCCCTCGCCAAAGGGGCGGCCAAGGACGCGGCGAACGGCCTGCCGCGTGGCGCGCAACTCGGCGCCGCCGGGGTGGGCGAGTACGATCCGGCGATCGAGGACATCTCGCCGGAGTGGAAGCTCCAGGCGGCCCGCGAAGCGGAGAAGGCCGCGCGCGCCGAAGACGCGCGCGTGCGCAAGTTCGATTCCACCGGCGCCGGCGACTTCCTCTCCCAGTCCGCCATCTTCTCCAGCCAGGGCGCGCGCGGAGAATCGCGCGCCTCCTATGCCTACGTGTACTGCTCCCCGGTCGCCGAGGCGGACGGGCAGTTGCAGACCGCATCGTGGAGCGACACGCGCCGCACGCTGGCCAGGCTGCAGCGGCCGGAGGAGGTGGGCCGCATCGCCGCTCGCCGGGCCGCGCGGATGCTGGGCGCGCGCAAGCCGAAGACGCAGCGGGTGCCGGTGGTGTTCGAACCGCAGCTGGCGGCGGAATTCATCGGCGGCATTTCCTCCGCGGTGAACGGCCTGCTCGTGCACAAGAAGTCGAGCTTTCTCGGCGCGCTGCTGGGCAAGCGGGTCGCCTCACCCGGAGTGACCCTGGTGGACGACGGAACGCTGGAGCACGGCATCGCCACGCGGCCCTTCGATGGAGAAGGCGTTGCGTCCCGCAGGACGGCGGTGATCGAGGACGGCATCCTGCGCCAGTTCCTCTACGACGCGACCACCGCGCGCAAGGCCAAGGCGAAGAGCACCGCCAGCGCATCGCGCGCCTGGGCCAGCCTCCCTTCGATCGGCACCAGCAACTTCTATCTGCAGGCCGGCACGCACAAGCCGGAGTCCATCATCCGGGGCGTCAAGAACGGGCTCTATGTGACCGCGATGCTGGGCCGCGGCGCCGACGTGGTCACCGGAGATTACTCGCGCGGGGCGAACGGCATCTGGATCGAAAACGGAGAGCTGACCTGGCCCGTCCAGGAGGTCACGGTCAGCGGCAACCTGCTCGAGATGCTGAAGGGCATCGACGCCGTCGGCGACGATCTCGACTTCCGCTCCTCGACCGCCGCCCCTACCATCCGCTTCGCGGAGCTGGTGGTGTCCGGCGCATGAGGGCCCTGCTCTTCGACCTCGACGGGACCCTGACCCGGAGTGGCGGGGCCGGGAGCCGCGCCTTGGGAGAGGCGGTGCACGCGCGGCCACGGGCGGGAGCGGTGCTGCGAAAGATGCGGCTGGACGGGATGACCGACCGGTCCATCGCGCGCGCCCTGCTCGCGGCGGAGGGGAACCAGGCGGTCGCCCTCGATCAGCGGATGCGCGAGGTGACGGAAGCGGAGATCGACGCGGTGCTCGTCCGCTATCTCGAGGCGCTCGCACAAGAGTGCGCCCGGAACGCCTACGAGGCGCTTCCCGGAGTGCCGGCCCTGCTGCAGCGGCTCCGGGCGCGCGCCGACGTGCTGCTCGGGCTCTGCACGGGGAACCTCGCCCGCGGCGCCGAGCTGAAGCTCACCTGCGCCGGGCTCTGGGGCGGATTCCGCTTCGGCGGATATGGCAGCGACGCGGAGCCGCGGGCGGACATCGTCCGCGCCGCCTGGGGACGCGCGCGCGAGCTGGGCGCGACCGAGGCGCTGGTGATCGGAGACACGCCACGCGATGTCCTGGCCGCGCACGACGCGGGGCTACCCGTCTGCGGCGTCGCGACGGGCCGCTATACCGTGCACGAGCTGGCGGAGCATGGCGCGGAGCTGGTGCTGCCGGGTTTCGCTGACATCGAGCAGACCGAGCGCCTGCTGCTCGGCCAACTGCGCTGAGCCGTCAGGCCATCGCGGTCTTCGCCTTGTCCGAGGTCTTTGGACCCGTCGGCGGAAGCGGCGTAGGGGTGGTGCGGCGCTTCTTCGGCTGCGCGGGCGCGCCCTTCCGCGGCGGCGGCGCCGGCTTTTCAGCAGCGGATCCGACGAGAAGAAGCGCGGCGAGCACGGCCCACATTCCGTGATAGTACCGCCGGCCGCGAAAGGACGTCCATGTCACGCCTGTCGTTCCTCGTCGTCTGTCTGTCACTCGGCGGTTGCAGGAAGGCGCCGACCGCGCAGCCCCGCTTCTGCGACCAGGACCTTTCGGGCCTGTGGGTGAACTCCAGCGACAAGAGCTTTGCCTACAGCTTTCGCGACGATAGCGGCCTGATCCGCGGCGACTTCGTGGTGCGCGCCGAAGACGGCGGGCTGACGAAACCGTCGGAACCGATCACCCTCGAGCTGAAGCGCACGGATGCCGCCATCGCCGGCGTCATGCGATCCAAGGACAAGACGGCGGGCGGCAAGACCTGCCCCGTCGAATACGAAATCAAGGTCAGCGACTGCAAGCCGGACGCGCTCCAGGTGGTGGCGGAAGTGTCCGCTCCAGTGGGCGACGACTGCAAACGCCTCTCCGCTCCGGACGGCGGCGCCTTTCCGCCCGAGCTCCGCGAGTTCCGACTCGAGCGCTTGCGATAGCTCATTCGAGCTCAGGCACGTGCTTCTGGAGGATCTCCTCCACCTCGCGCAGCTCGGGCCTTCGCTTCAGGGCGTCGCGTACGTAGCGCAGCGAGCTGGGGATGTGCGCCAGGAACGACGGGTTCTTCTTCACCCGATCGATGAACACGAATCGCCCGGCGTCCTTCAGCTTGCGCTGCACAGTGAGCAGATCGAAGAACCCCACGAAGTCGCTCGCTTCCAGCCGCGCGCCGCCTTCCGCCTGGAAGGCCTTCAGATAGCGCGCCAGCATCGCGTCGATGAGCGGCCGATCCAGCTCGACGTAGCTGTCCCGGAGCAGCGCGACCAGGTCGTACTGCCGCGGGCCCTGCAAGGCGTCCTGGAAGTCGATCACCACCTGGTCCCCATTCGCGAGCACCATGATGTTGCGGCTCTGGTAGTCGCGGTGCGTGAACCCGCGCGGCGCGTCGGCGAGCTCGCGCGAGACGCGCGCGAAATGCCGCCGCAGTGTCTGCAGCTCCGCTTCCGAGGGAGTGGCGCCGCGCGCCAGCAGCCCGTACTCGATGAAATGCTCGAACTCCCAGTGGTACAAGTCGTAGTCGAACGCGCGGGACCAGGCGATGCAAGTCCGATCCGGATCGCGCTCCGCATGCGCGCGCAGCCGCGCGAGCCGATCGATGGCTTTGGAGTACACCTTGCGGCGGCTGGCGCCTTCGTTCAGCGCCTGCTCGAGCGTGCGGTCGGTCAGGTCCTCGATGACGAGATAGCCGTCGGCCGACGCATCGAGCAACAGGCGCGGGACGCGCACCCCGATCCGGTCGAGATAGCGGCGCACGTTGAGGAAGGGCAGCTCCTGGGGCACGTGATCCTTGCTCGCTTCCTCGCTCTTCACCGGATCCGGCGGAAGCTCCATCACCACCGCCGTCTTGCCGTTGAGGCCGTGCACGCGCCAGTAGATGCGGTTTCCGGCCCCGCCGGGCAGCCGGTCGACGCGCCCCCCCGGCTGGCCAGTTGCAGAGGTGTACGCCGCCTGGAGTTGGGCGTCGTTCATCGGCCAGGCAGAGTAACACGCACCGCCGCGCTCACCTGATCTATAACTCGCACCTCTCCGAGGAGCCGACGATGCCCGTCTTCCAGAACATCCTCCAGGCCATCGGCAACACGCCGTTGGTGCGCCTGAACAAGGTGGTCGGCCCGGAGGACGCGGCGGTGTACGCGAAGTGCGAGTTCATGAACCCGGGCGGGTCCATCAAGGACCGGATGGCGATGTACATCCTCGACAAGGCGGAGCGCGAGGGACGCCTCAAGCCCGGCGGCACCATCGTCGAGAACACTTCCGGCAATACCGGCATGGGCGTCGCGCTGTGGGCGGCGGTGAAGGGTTACCGCTGCATCTTCACCATGCCGGACAAGATGAGCACCGAGAAGGTGAACTCGCTCAAGGCATTCGGCGCCGAGGTGGTGGTGACGCCCACCAACGTCGCGGCCGAGGACCCGCGCAGCTACTACGAGACCGCCAAGCGCATCCACCGCGAGACGCCCGGCTCGTTCATGCTGAACCAGTACCACAACCCCGACAACATCGAGGCGCACTACAAGCTGACCGGGCCCGAGATCGAGAAGGACGCCCGCGCGGCGGGGTTCAACCTCGACTTCTTCGTCTCGGGCCTGGGGACCGGCGGCACCATGTCGGGAGCCGGCAAGTACCTGAAAGCGAAGTTCCGCGGGCTGCGCAACATCGGCGTCGATCCGGAAGGGTCGGTCTACCTCGACTACTTCAAGACCGGAAAGCTGGTGCCGCCGCACGTCTACAAGGTCGAAGGCATCGGCGAGGACATGCTCTGCAAGGCCATGGATTTCTCGGTCCTCGACGACGTCCGCCGCGTCGACGACAAGCAGAGCTTCGTGATGGCGCGGCGGCTGGCGCGCGAGGAAGGCCTCTTCGGCGGGGGGTCGTCTGGCTCCGCGGCGCACGTGGCGGTCGACCTGGCGAAGGAGATCGGCGCCGGCAAGAACATCGTGGTGGCGCTGCCGGACAGCGGCTCGCGCTACGTCACCAAGTTCTATTCGGACGAGTGGATGAAGGACAACGGCTTCTTCGACCCCACCGACCGCCTCGGCACCGTGGCGGACCTGCTCGGGGGCAAGCGGCCTGCGGTATATACGGTCAAGGCCGGCGACAGCGCCAAGCAGGCCGTCGATCTGATGAAGCGGCACGGGATCTCGCAGCTGCCGGTGGTCGAGCCCGGGAACAAGCCCATCGCCATGCTGCACGAGGTGGACCTGCTGCAAGCGCTGCTCGACGGCCGCCACAAGCTCGACGAGCCCATCTCCGCCGTGATGAAGCCTCTGGCCGGCGTGGTCACCCTGCGCACGCCGGTCTCGAGGCTGAAGGAGCTGTTCGCGACCGATCACGTCGCGATCGTGAAGGACGGCGACCAACTCGCCGCCATCGTCACCAAGATCGACTTGATCGACTGGCTCGGCACCCGGGTGTCGGTCCGATGAGCGCCCGCGAGGGCGACCGCTTCGAGACCCTGGCCATCCACGCCGGCCAGCAGCCCGACCCCACCACGGGCGCGGTGATGACCCCGGTGTACCTGACCTCGACGTACGCGCAGTCAGGTCCCGGCGAGCACAAAGGCTTCGAATACTCGCGCACCCGCAACCCGACGCGCGACGCGCTGCAGGGCTGCCTGGCGGCGCTGGAGAGCGGAAAGCACGCGCTCGCCTTCGCCAGCGGCCTGGCCGCCACCGACGCGGTGCTCCACCTGCTCTCGTCGGGCGACCACGTCGTGCTCAGCGACGACCTGTACGGCGGCACGTTCCGCCTGGCGGACAAGGTGTTCAAGCGTCTCGGCATCGAACAGAGCTACGTGGACGTGACCGATCCGAAGGTCGTCGAAGCTTCGTTCCGGCCGAATACGAAGCTGCTGTGGGTCGAGACGCCCACCAATCCGATGCTGAAGATCTGCGATCTGGCCGCGCTGGCCGACGTCTGCCGGAAGCGCGGCGTGATCTCGGTCTGCGACAACACCTTCGCCACCCCCTTCTTCCAGCGCCCGCTGGAGCTCGGGTTCGACGTCGTGGCGCACTCGATGACGAAATACCTGAACGGCCACAGCGACGTGGTGGCCGGAGCGCTGGTCCTGCGCCGCGACGATCTGCACGAGAAGCTCGCATTCCTGCAGAACGCGGTGGGGGCGGTGCCCGGACCGCTTGACTCGTTCCTGGTGCTTCGCGGTCTGAAGACGCTGCACGTCCGCATGGAGCGGCACGATCAGAACGCGCGTTTGGTCGCGGAAGCGCTGCGCCGCCATCCCAAGATCGAGCGCCTCACCTGGCCCGGCCTGCCGGAGCATCCGCAGCACGCGCTGGCCCGCAAGCAGATGAAGGGCTTCGGCGGGATGCTCACGTTCGTCATCAAGGGCGGCCTGCCGGCGGCGCGCTCGTTCCTCAAGGCGCTGCGGCTGTTCACCGTGGCCGAGTCGCTGGGGGGCGTGGAGAGCCTGATCGAGCATCCGGCGATCATGACGCACGCCTCGGTCCCCCCGGAGACCCGGCGCAAGCTGGGCATCGACGACGGATTCATCCGGCTTTCGGTGGGCATCGAGAACGGCCAGGACCTGGTCGACGACCTGCTGCAAGCTCTCGAACGGGTCCCTTGAGCTCACCGGAGGTCTGCACGTGAGCGAGCAGCCCCGCTCTCCCAAGGATGCGCGCCGCATGGAGCGCCTCAAGCATGGGTCGCGTTCCGTGCGCGACGTGCGACCTAGAGCCGCGCCGCGGCAGCGAGTGCGGCCGCCACCGGTGCTCGGGAACATCCAGGCCGGCACCTCCGATGAACCCACCGTGGTGCTCTCGAAGCGCGCGGTGGATCGGCTTTCCGAGGGGCACGCCTGGATCTACCGCTCGGACATCGCGGCGCCGGACACGCTGACCGGGGGCGAGATCGTCCGCCTCGCCGACGAGCGCGGCTGGTTCCTGGGGAAGGCGTTCTATGGCTCGAAGAGCCAGATCGCCGTCCGCCTGCTCACGCGCGAGGACGAGCCCGTGGACGAGCAGTTCTTCGTCCACCGTCTGGCGCAAGCCATCGCGCTGCGCGACGTCGTCCGGCCGGATCCCGACCGCCGCCAGGCGGCGCGCCTGGTGCACGGCGAGGCCGATCTGCTTCCAGGGCTGATCGTGGACCGGTACGCGGACTGCCTGAGCATGCAGACGTTGATCGAGGCCACCGACGCGCGCCGCGAGCTGTTTGCGAGCCTCCTCGAACGCCTGCTTGCTCCCCGCGCCATCGTCGAGCGCAACGACGTCCGCGTGCGCGCCCACGAGGGCCTCGAACAGCGCAAGGGCATGCTCCGCGGCGAGAACCCGGGGCCGGTGGAATTCCTGGAAGGAGAGGTCAAGCTGGTCGCCGACCTCCTTTCGGGACAGAAGACGGGAGCGTTCCTCGATCAGGCGGAGAACCGGATCGAGGCGGGCCGCTACGCCAAGGGACGCGCGCTGGATTGCTTCACCTACGGCGGCGCGTTCGCGCTGCAGCTCGCGCGCAAGGCGGAGCGCGTAACCGCGGTGGACATCAGCGAGCAGGCCGCGGCGCAAGGGCGCGAGGCGGCGGCGCGCAACCGCGTCGAAAACCTCGAGTTCAAGGTCGCCAACGCCTTCGATCTGCTCCGGGCGGAGAGCGAGGCCGGCGCGCGCTACGATACGATCGTCCTCGACCCGCCCGCATTCGCCAAGTCGAAGGACACCATCGAAGCGGCGCTGCGCGGGTACAAGGAGATCAACCTGCGCGCCTTCCATCTGATGTCGCCGGGCGGCGTGCTCGTCACTTGCAGCTGCTCGTTCCAGGTCGACGACGCGACATTCGAGCGCACCGTGCTGCAGGCCGCGTCCGACGCGAAGCGCAGCGTGCAGGTGATCGAGCGCCGGGGCGCCGCGAAGGACCACCCCACTCTGCTGGGCGTGCCCGAGACGCGTTACTTGAAGTGCCTCATCCTGCGCGTGCTGTAGGGGCCGCCAGCTCCTCGCCAATGTGCTGGCCGGGGAGCAGCGGCGGCATGGGACAGCCGAGCGAATCGGAAACGGCCCGCAGCAGCTCGCCCTCCGCGATCGTCACTTTCCCATCCGTCGCCACGGCTGCGACGCAGGCGCCGAGGATCTGGCCGCGGAGCCGTGGCGCGGTGTCACGAAGGCGTCCCAGGGCGCGGTCGAGCGCGCGCAGGTCGAGCTTCTCCCGCGGAAGCAGCGCGGGGAAGAAGCGATCCCCCGACAGCTGCGCGCGCGCCGCCTCGAAGGCGCGGGCGGCCTCCGCCGGATCGGTGGCGCCGGCGTGGGCAAGCATCGAGAGCAGCACGGAGAGCGCACCGACAACCTCGATCTGCGGGCCCCCCGCCGGTTCTGGACGCTTCGGTTCGAAGTGCGCGGCCAGGTGGCGCAACAGCACGCATTGCAGCGTGTACTCGAAGAGGCCGATGCGGGAGTCCGCGCGGATCAGCCGGTCGACGGCGGCGCGGAGCTCGCCGTACTGCGCGCTGGACAGACGTCGCAACGCCGGCAGCGCGAGGTCGAGGATCGGCAGCCGCGCTTCCGCCGGAGCGGTCCGTAACGCGGCGGATGCGCGCGAAACGTGGTCCGCCAGCTGCGGATCCCCCAGCGCGAGCAGGGCCTTCAGCTGCGCCGCCCTCGTCTCCGGGTTTGCATCGAGCAGCAGCGCCAGCACCACCGCCCTTGCGACCCAGGGCTCGCGGATGGAATCCCGGAGGCGCTGCGGAATGCGTGCCAGCAGGGACTGGGCGTAGTCGATGTGCTGATCGGTGAGCGCGCCGACGCTGGCGATCACCGTCCGGGGCTGCGCGGCGATCCCGCGCGCACCAGGGACGGCAGCGGCTACGCCTGGGACCTCCTCTTCCAGCGCGACGGGCGAGTGCATGGTGGCGGGCATCTCGCCCTGAAAGGCTGGATCGAGGAAGCGGATGCGTTCGGCCAGCGGCGGATGCGTGGACATGAGGGCGGTGAACCGCCCCATTCCCTCGCTGAAGTAGAAGTGGCTGGCCTCCTCCGCGCGGGCGGCCAGGAGCCGGGAGCCCCGATCGAGACCGCCGATCTTCTTGAGCGCCCCCGCGAGCCCGGCCGGGTTGCGGGTGAACTGGACCCCCGACGCATCGGCGAGCAGCTCGCGTTGCCGGCTGACGGCTGCCTTGATCAGCCGCGTGAAGAACACACCGACGGATCCGATCACGTAAAGGGATGCCCCGACGAAGATGATGGCGCCGCCCAATCCGCCGCCGCTGGTCTTGCTCTTCCTCCCCGAGTCGTCCGACCGACCGAACGAGCGCAAGACCATGGAGCCGAGCAGGCCGATCACCAGGATCCCGTGGACCAGCCCCAGGAGGCGAAGGTTGATCCTGGAGTCCCCGTTCAGCAGGTGGCTGAATTCGTGGGCTACCACGCCCTGTAGCTCGTCGCGCGAGAGCAGTTTGAGGCAGCCGTCGGTGACGGCAATGGCCGAGCGGGAAACGTCCAGGCCCACCGCGAAGGCGTTGATTCCCGGCTCCTCCGGAAGGACGTACACGGCGGGCACCGGCACTCCAGATGCGATCGCCATCTCCTCCACGACGTTGAGGAGCCGCCGCTCGTAGGGATCGCGCGCGTTGGGGTCCAAAGGCCGTCCGCCGAGTCCTAGCACGACGGATTCCGCCGAGGCGCTGACCGCCCGGATCTTGTAGAGGCTGGCGGCCGCGATCAGCGCCACCGTGTACGCCGCGACCGTCCAGAACAGGGCGCCGTCCCAGAATTTCCCGGACCACTGGTCGAGCGGAACGTCCCAAGCGGATTGGACTGCGATCTTCACGGCCGCATAGACGGCGATGACCGTGCCGCAGACCGCGAGGCTGAACAGCACGATCAGCCAGCCCGTCCGCTGTCTGGCTCGATGCTGCTCCTCGAAGAAATCCATCTCCGCGCGGCGGCTCAGGCGAACGAGACTTTCACGACCTCGCGCTCGACGGCGCGCTCGAGCTCGAACAGCCGCGCTTCGGTGAACCCCGTGGCGCCGGCGAGGATCGAGACGGGAAAGACCTCGCGGCCCGTGTTGTAGGCCATCACCGCGTCGTTGTAGGCCTGCCGGGCAAAGGCCACCTTGTTCTCGGTGGACGCCAGCTCCTCCGAGAGCTGGTTCATCGTCGTGTTCGATTTGAGGTCCGGGTACGCTTCCGCCAGCGCGAACATGCGGCCTAGCGCGCCGCCCAGCGCGACCTCGGCCCCCGCCAGGTCCCGCATGGCCGAAGGCTCGCCCGGAGCGGCGGCCGCGCGCTGCGCAGCGGTGCTGGCCTGGTTGCGCGCCACGATCACCGCCTCCAGCGTCTGGCGCTCATGCTTGAGGTAGCCCTTGGCCGTTTCGACCAGGTTGGGGATCAGGTCGTACCGCCGCTTGAGCTGCACGTCGATCTGCGAGAACGCGTTCTTGTAGCGGTTCCGCAGCTCGATCAGCCGGTTGTAGGCGGCCACTACCATCACGACGACCAGGACCAGGACGCCGAGGACGATCCACCCGATCATGCGCTTCCCCCCATCGCGAGCAGCCGGAGATCGGCTCTCCGAACCGTATCGGCGGTTGCCGTCCACGTCCAAATCTCGCCGGATGCAGGGTCGTTGGCTTCGTGCGCCGCGACTACCCCGCGTTACATCCGCCTTTCCAATCTTTGACGGCGTGCGCGGGCGCGCGATCATCCGGTGCGAGGTTCGATGGATCCCAGCCAAGTTCTCTCAAACGCCTTCTTCTTGTTCGTCGTCCTCCCCGTTCCGGCGGCGGTTGTCGCGTTCAAGGGTCCACCTGCGTTCCGGCAGATCGCGCGAATCATCCTCTTCTGTGCCTGGCTGGCGCTGACCGCCGCGACGCTCGCTTGCCTCTGGTATGCGTTCGGCAAGCCGTCGTCGGGCATCGGCAACCAGGTGCTCCTGCTGGTCGCCATCCCGGTAGCCATCTTCGCCTTCATCTGGTTCGGGCTCTGGCGGGCCGCGAGGCGGCATGAGTACGTTCAATCGCTGCCGCCCGCGGAGCGCCGGGTCGAGGAGCTGGCGGACATCGAGCGCGCTCTCGAGGCGGCCACCAAGAATCTCGAGTCCTGCAAGCGCAAGTTGGACCGCTGGCTGATCAGCAGCGACGAACGCCAGCGCCTGCGATTCGATATCGACATGTTGGAGACCGCGATGGCGAGGCTCAAGGAGGAGCGGGCAAAACGGGCGTCCTCAGCCGGCACCCCCTGAACGCGGCCCAGTCTCTTGCCTCTGCTCCCCGGCGACGAGCGCCCGCGCCCTCCGCAGCGCATTTTCCACCGCCGTTCGCTGCTCCGCGACCAGATCGTCGCGGCGGTCGAGCGCGTGGCTCGAGGAGGGAATCGGCACTCCGAAGACGACGGCCACCGTCCCTGGCTGGAAGAGCGAGAGCCCCTTTGGCTTGAGGACGGCCCGCGCGCCGGCAACCGCGATCGGAACGCAGTCCAGGTGCGTCTCCAGCGCGGCAACCGCTGCCCCCTTCTTGAACGGCAGCAGCTCATCGGCGACCGCTCGCGTGCCTTCAGCGAAGAAAAACAGCGACGCGCCGCGAAGGCCGCGACCGATCCGCTCCCGGATGGCCTTGGTCGCGCCGCCCCGGTCCTTCCGATCGATGAACACGTGGCCCATCCGCCTCGCCGCCCAGCCGAACAGGGGGATGCGCGACAGCTCCTTCTTGGCGATGAAGCGCATCGGGTGATCGTTGACCGAGAGGATCGCGGCCACGTCCAGGTTCGAGGTGTGGTTGGAGACGAAGACGTAGGAGCGGTCGGGGTCCAGCTCCGCCTCGCGCCGGACGATCACGCGCGCTCCGGCGACGCGCAGGAAGCGGCGGGCCCAGGCACGGAGCACGCGCTCGGAGAACTCCGTCTCGCCGGAGATCCCGATCGCGGTCGCCGAGACCATCGTGTCTGCTAAAATCCATGTCCAGGCGAGCACCGTGCGCAGGAAGCGGAGCGCGATCACGGCGCCCTCCGCGCGGCCGGGTATTCCTCGGCGGCGGGAAAGAGCAGCACCTCCGCGATGGTCTCCGCGCCCGTGAAGAGCATCAGCAGCCGATCGAAACCCACCGCGACGCCGCCCGCCTCCACGATCCGATCGAGCGCCGCCAGGAACTTCTCGTCCAATGGGAACACCTCGCGGCTGAGACGCCTGCGGAGCTCCTGCTCCTGCTCCAGCCGGCGGCGCTGCTCGCGCGAGTCGCAGAGCTCGGAGAAGCCGTTGGCCAGCTCCAGACCGCCCGCGTACAGCTCGAAGCGCTCCGCGACCCGCGGGTCCGAGAGCTTGAGCCGCGCCAGCGCCGCCTGCGAGGCGGGATACTCGGTGAGGAAGGTGGGCCGGTCGATCCCGAGCGCGGGCTCGATCCGCTCGAGCAACACTTGCGTGAAGAGGTCGTCCCACGACGCGTCAGCGCCGGGGCGCACGCCGCAGGCCCGAGCTGCCTGCGCAAAGGCCTCCGCGTCCAGCGGCAGGGGGTCGAAGCCTGCGTAGCGCAGAAAGGCTTCGCGGCAGGAAAGGCGTTCGAACGGCGGCTGGAGCGAGATGGTGCCGGCGCCCCGCCCATGTCCCTTGCGGGCCGGCGCCTCGGTGGCGCACTCGGACACGAGCTGCTCGAGATCGGCCATGATCGAGTCCGCGCTTCCGGGCGCGGCGTAGAGCTCGAGCAGGGTGAACTCCGGGTTGTGCGTGCGCGAGATCTCGCCGTCGCGAAACACGCGGGCGAGCTGGTAGCAGCGGGAGAATCCCTCGCGCGCCAGCAGCCGCTTCATCGCGTACTCCGGGCTGGTGTGCAGGTGCAGCCGGCGCGCGCCCTGCACGCCGTCGGGGGGCACCGGAGCATCGGGCCTGAACGTGGTCTCGAACGGGCGCAGGTGCGGCTCCTGCCCGGCGAACGGCACCGCGACGGGCGTTTCCACTTCCAGGTAGCCGCGCCGCTCCAGGCCGTCGCGCAGCCGCTGCGCGAGCACCGAGCGGGCGCGGGCCATGTCGGACGTGGCAGGCACGGGTGCTACATAGCAAAAATGCTTGCTGGAGCGTCGGTTCGATGCGAGTGAACCTGGGTGCCGCTCATCGTCCTCTTGTTCGCCCTCGCCTGTGGGCACGCCACCCCCGCGCCTTCGCCCCCGCCTTCCGGCCGGAGAGTGGCACAGGCCCCGCCTCCACCTCGCGCCGCCGCCGCCAACGACGTCGCCCAGACCGCCGCGCAGGCGTCGGACGAGACGCACGCGCTGCTGCGGGAAGAAGGCGAGCTGCTCTGGAAGCGGTGGACCACCGGATCCGGACCGCTGCCGGCCAGCGCGCTCGCGGAACATCCCCGGCTCGCGCAGCGCGAAACCATCGATCTGGTGGACGCCGCGGCAGCGCGCGCGTCCACGCCGGAGGCGCGCGAGGCGTGGGGGCTCCTCATCCAGCAGCTAGCGACCTTCGCGATCGCGCGCGGGGCAGGTCCGGAGATCGACGCGCTCGAGCGGGCCCGCGTGCAGCTCGCGTTCGCAGCGCCTGGAGAGCCGCGCGCCACGTTCGGGGAGCGCGATCTGGAGCGCCTGCTCACCGATGAGCCGAACGCGCAGAAGCGCGCTGCAATCGCCCTGGCCGAGGCCAGGGCCGCCCAGCCGCTGGCTCCGCTCGCGATGGCACGCGATGCGGCAGTGGACAAGGCGATCCAAGCGCTCGGACTGGGAGGTTGGACCGCCCTCGAGGAGCGCGCGCACGGAATGGCAATCGGCGAGCTGGCACAGCTTGCCGAAGCGACCCTGGTGGCCACCGAGGAGGTCGGGGAGCGCGCCGTCGAGGCGTCCTCGGTGAGGAACCTCGGCATCACCTCCGATCGCTTGCGCCGCGCCGATCTGTCCCGGATGGCGCGGACCGCGATCGCGGACCCCCAATTCGTCCCGGGCAAGGCCTGGCCGAACGTGCGCGACGTGCTCATCAAGGTGGGGACGCCACCGCCCGCCGCAGTGCGCGTCGACGCGGATCCCTCGCCCTCGAAGGGCGCGCGCCCGCTGGCGCTGCTCATCGATCCGCCGCGCGACGTCCGTCTGTCGCTGCGGCCCGCGGGCGGTTTCGAGGAGCAGCGCGCTACGCTGCACGAGGGCGCGCGCGCGGTCGGTGGCGCGTTCAGCGCGACGCCGCGCTGGGAGCTGGCGCAACTCGGCGACGGGTCGGCCGCGCAAGGCGTGGCGCTGCTCTTCGAGTCCCTCGCCGGGCACCCGGAGTGGCTGCGCGCGACCACGCAACTGCGCGGCGAGCCCCTCGACGATCTAGTCCACACCGAAGCGACGCGACGCCTGCTGTCTGCGCGGCGGGCGGCGGCGATGGTGCTGTTCGAGATCCGCCGCCGCGAGGGTCCGCGCACGCCGGAGGCACAGGCGGCGCTCTACCGGGGCCTGCTGCAGCGCGCGCTCTACTGCGTCCTCTCCGACGATGACGCCGGCCGCTGGGCCTTGGAGGCGGACAGCTTCACGCTGACCGCCACACCGCTGCTCGGCGCGGTGCTCGCCGCCCAGCTCGAACAGAAGCTCGGGCCCTCCTGGTGGAACGCGCCCCAGCCGGCTCTCAAGCAGCTCTGGGCGGGCGGGAGATCGCTGACCGCGCTCGAGGCGGCGCACGCGCTCGGGCTGGCCCAGCTCGACCCCGCGGCGCTTGCCGCGGTCGCCGACGCGCGGCTGCGCTACTCGGCGCCGGACGCCCCGCCGGTGGCTCCCCGGCCGGACTACAAGTACATGCAGGGCGACAAGAAGAAGCGTCGCAAGGCGCGCAAGAAATAGCACTACGCCCGCGGAAGCGAAAGCGCGAACACCGACCCCCGTGGCCCCGTCTCGCGCAGCTCCGCGCGTCCGCCGTGCAGCTCGGCCACGGCGCGCACGATGGCCAGGCCGAGCCCGGTGCCGCCGTCGCCGTGGCGGGTGGTGGCGAACCGCTCGAACAGCCGCCCCCGGATCGCGGGATCGACGCCGGTCCCGTGGTCGCGCACTTGCGCCACGCACTCCGAGCCACCGCTGATTTCCAGCTCGACGCGAGCGCCTTCCGGCGAGTGCTGCACCGCGTTTCCCAGGAGGTTCTCGAGCGCCCGCCGCAGCCAGACGGGATCCCCCCGCACCGGCGCGGACGCTCCCGCGCGCAGCTCCACCCGCACTTTGCGCGCCGCCGCCGTCGGGCCCTGCGCGTCGACGGCCTCGCGGGCGACCGCGCAGAGGTCCACCGGATGGTCCTTCGGCTCGATGCCCCGGGCCTCGAGGCGGGCCAGCGAGAGCAGATCCTGGGTGAGCTGCTGCAGCTTGTCGGCGCTCTCGCGAATCCGCAGCGCGAAGCGCCGGGCGGTTTCCGGCTGGTCGGCCGCGCCCTCGGTGAGCACCTCCGCGGAGGCCCGGATCGCGGCCACCGGGTTCTTCAGCTCGTGCGAGACGTCGGCGACGAAGGTCTCCAGCGCGTGCCGTTCCTCCAGCTCGCGGCGCATCGATTCGAGCGCGTGCGTCAGCTCGCGCACCTCGCGCCCGCGGGGTTCCGGAAGCGGCCCCTGGCGTTCTCCCGCGGCCACCCGCTGCGCCGCGCGCGTCAACCGCTCGATGGGCGCTGCCACGGCGCCGCCGATCAGCATGGCCAGCGCGGCGGAAGCGACCGCGAACATGAACGCCAGCAGCGCCACCTTGGGCGCGACGTCGCTCATCAGCTGCACCATGCCGAAGGTGGCCTTGCGGACGCGGACGCGGCGGCCGCCAGCCACCGGCGCCTCCGCCGACACCCGCGCCACGCCGGGATGCGCCTCCCCGGCCTCCAGCAGCACCTGTCCGTCCGAGTCGAGCAGGGCGACGTCCGTGTCGATGGCGTTGCGCGTGAAGGCCTGGAGGATGGGCCGGAGCGAATCGCGCGGCGTGCGCGCGGCGAGTTCCGCGATCGCGCGCGCCTCGTCCTCCGCCGCCCGGATCGCGAACAGCGAGGCGCGGGCGGTGAAGCGGTCGATCACGATCATCGCGAAGACTGAGGAGAGCAGCAGGGTGGTCGCGGCCAGCGGGATGAAGACTTGAAGGCGCAGGGACAGGCCGGTGCGTCGCGCCCCGAGAAGGCGCACGGCGGTCGCGCCCACGCCGAGGAGGAACAACAGCGCGAGGGCGAGCAGCAGCTCCTGCCTATCCATCCTTCAGACGGTACCCCACCCCGCGCACCGTCTCCAACACGCGCGGGTCGCCACCCGCCTCCTCGATCTTGCGCCGCAGCGCCTTCACGTGCACGTCCACCGTCCGGTCGCCGACCACCACGTCGCTGCCCCACACCGCTTCGAGGATCTGGCTGCGCTCGAACACCCTCCCCGGGCTGCGCAGGAACAGCGCTAATAGATTGAACTCCGTCCGGGAAAGCCCCAGCTCGCGATCCGCGATCGCCGCCTTTCGCGTGCTCGCGTCGAGGGAGAGGGGGCCGGCGCGGATCGGCTTGTCCTCCGCCTGGGCCGCTCTGGACGCCCGGCGCAGCACTGCGCGCACCCGCGCCGCAACCTCGCGCGGCGAGAAGGGCTTGAGCACGTAGTCGTCCGCGCCAAGCTCCAAGCCGACCACGCGGTCCGTCTCCTCGTCCCGGCTGGTGAGGACGATCACCGGCACGTCGCTCCGTTCCCGCAGCGAGCGGAGGAACGGGAGCCCGCTCCCGTCCGGCAGCACGAGATCGAGGATCACCAGGTCAGCGGCCTCTGCGAGACTCCGCGCCTCGCGCAGCGTGGAGGCCTCTTCGACCTCGAAGCCGTCGCGTCTCAGCGCGAAAGCGAGACTCTCGCGGATGGCCGGCTCATCGTCGACGAGGAGGATCGCTGCCATCTGCGTCTAGGGAGGCGCGCCGAACTGACCGGGCTTCTCCGGCTCCTTCGGCGGCGCCTGCTGCGGCTGCTTGTCGTCCGGCTTCTCCAGGACCGCGAGCACGAACTTGTTGTTGCGCGACTCCACCACCCGCAGCCGCGCCGATCCTCCCAGTGCGGTGCGGAGCGCCCCCACGCGCGCCTGCTCCACCAGAAGCCACTTGCGCGGGCCGGGGCTGGCCACGAAATCCTGCAGCGAGGCGGAGGGCGCTGCCCGGCCCACCTGCCGGACGGTGTTCCTGGAGTAGAACGTCTCGCCGCGCCAGTTCATTAGATACGCCCCGATGGGCTCGCCCGGCACGCTCTGCTGGTAGTACTCCCAGAAGAGATCGCGCTGGGTCCAGTGCGGCGAGAGCCGCCGCCAGTGGAACCAGCCGCAGAAGATCGCGAAGGAGATCGCGAGAAGCACCAGCGACCAGACGGCGACGTTGCGGTCCTGCGCCGGCTCGGCCGTGGCGAGCGGCGCGCCTTCCATCCGGTCGCGCCACGCGGCCCGCAGCTCGGCGCGCCTCTGGCCGGACGGCAGTGCGCGCAGCCAACGCCAGAGCTGGGCCATGCGGTCGAAGAGCCACGGCGAGAGCGCGACGGCCGGCGCAGCGTAGAAGAGGATGGTGAAGATCTCCCGCGGGTCGGTCTCCTTGTCCGGGTAGGGGCGGTCGTAGTTGTAGACGAACATGTCGGTCAGGCGCTTGGGGGTCAGCGCCAGGTCGCGCGCGACCAGCGCATAGAGCAGCCCGCCGGCGAACACCGAGCCGGCGTGGGCGCGAAGTCCATCGGCGAGGACCCGCTCCAGCCAGATGGCGCAGAACAACAGCAAGGGGGCGAGCACCGGCAACGCATAGTGGTGGAACTTCGTGGCCGAGAAGGCGAAGACCGCGAAACCGATCAGGAACCAGAAGAGCAGGAACAGCAGGGCGCGCTCCCGTGGGGTCTGCGGGCGGAGGCGCACGCGCGCGAGCACCGTGGCCGCGCCGGGAAACGCGAAGACCCAGGGGAAGCAGTCGTATCCGACCTGTTCGATGAAGTAGGTGAAGCTGCCGCCCGGGGTGGTGGTGTGCACGCCGAGGGCGAGCCGCTTGAAGTGATCGTGCAGGATGAAGCGTTCGAAGAAGGTCTTCCCCTCGTCGTCCCGACCATCGAACGCGAACATGGTGCCGTACCAGGGAGCGCAGATGGCGAGGACGATCAGCGCTCCGATGCCGAGGTGCAACCGCCGGAGGCGGTGCCACTCGCCGGTGACGACGCAGTAGACGAGCGCGACGGCCCCCGGGAGCGCGAAGCCGAGCAGCCCCTTGGAGAGGGTCGCGAAGCCCACCAGGCAGAAGAAGGCCGCCGCCCAGCCTTCGCGAGGCTCATCCTCGAAGAGCACGATCATCAGGCAGGCCATCGCGCCGTTGAGCAGCCCCACGAACACCGGATCCGGCACCGCCTGGCGAGCGAGGAAGACGAAGATCGGGCTGGTGAGGATGGCGACCGTTCCGATCATGGCGGTCCGGCGTCCCAGCAGCCGATTCGCCATGACGAAGAGGAGCAGCGCGCCGAGCGCGGTGAGGACCGCGTACGGCAGCCGGACCGCCCATTCGGTGTAGACGCCGGTCCAACGTTCGGGCCCGTTGGTGTTGGCGACCAGCATGGATGCCGCCATCAGCCAGAGATCGAGCGCCGGCTTGGAGAAGAACCACGACGACTCCCACCAGGGGTGGACGTAGTCGCCCCGCGCGATCATCTCGCGCGCGACCTCGCCGTAGTGTGGCTCCCAGGGGTCCCAGAAGCCGGTCGCTCCAAGCCAAGGCACGAAGAGGAGGAGCGCGAGCGCGGCGAAGGCGATGGTGAGGCGCTGTTCGGGGTTGAGCGGCGAAAGCCAGCGGAGCCAGGTCACCTCCCGCACGAACTGCGGGAGGGTGTCGCCCCAGTCTGTGGACGGTTGCGGTTCTTCGAGGCTTTTCTGAATTCGCGCCATCGAGTCCCCGCGCCCGTAACACGCAGGGGCGGCGAGCGGCAAGCGCGCTTTTCTACTTCTTGCCCGGCCAGGAAACCGTGACGGCCATCCGCTCCATCAGTGACGCGCTGGCACCCGAGGGCTGCAGGACGACCAGGGCGGCCGGCGCGCCGTCGCGCATGAAGCAGGCGGCGCTGACCTGTGCCTGGCCGTCCTCGCCCTCGAGCAGCCCGTCGATGCGGGAGGCCAGGACCCCGCGCACCGCCGAGGGTTCACCGAGGTGAAGATGCTTGAGCCGACCGACATCGCCCAGACGCCAGAGGTCGTCCTGCACCGCGGCGCGCACCGCGCGGTCGCACGCGCAGGCTGTCCCATGGCACGGCGTCGCCTGCACGAGGCTGGCGGACCTGCGGAAGGTGCCGGTCAGGCCGTTCGAGTAGGACACCGAACCCGGAGAACTCGCGGCGCGGCGCCATCCGAGCGGCATCTTGACTTGAAGACCCGCGGGGCCGTCGCGATATTGCCCCAGCGCCGGAAGGGCCGGAGCGGCGAAGACGCCGAGCGACAGCGTGCCCAGCAGCGCGCCGGCCGCCGCCGCGAGCCTGCGGGCGGCCGCGTCACCGGGCCAGCGCCGGGGCGTGAGAAAGCACCCCACGAGTGCGCCGGTGAACAGGCCGCCTGCATGGCCCCAGTTGTCGACGCCAGCGGATCCCAGGCCCGCCGCGAACAGGGCCAGGAGCCAAGGCACGATCCGAAGCCCGAAGTACGACCGGAGCGTCCCGCAGACGCCGCGCCGCCAGCCGAAGGTGGCCGAGGCGCCAAGCATGCCGAAGGCCATGCCGGAGGCCCCAAGCGAGATGGAATCGGCCCCGATGGCCGACACCAGCGTGGTCCCCAGGGCCGTGAAGATGAGGAGCGCGATGTAGTCCGCCGGGCGTACCGCGCGTTCGAGCGCGCCGCCGACGTTCCAGAGCGCGAAGGCATTGAAAGCGAGATGCAGCGGGTCCTTGTGCAGCAGGTTCGCCGCGAACAGCCGCCAGGTCTCCCCCCGGTCGAGGATGAGCGGAGTGGCCTTGGCGCCGTACACCAGAAGCGAAGGCATCGCGACACCGGATCGCAGCCCGCCGGCGGCCACCAGGACCCAGACCGCCGACAGGAGCAGGCCGATGGTCACCCAGGGGACCCCGGAAATGGACAGGGTCTCCGTTGCCGCTGGTCGCAGCGTGGCGGGATCGCTCGCAGGTTGTGGAAAAGTGGATTCTTCCGTCCACGCCGGCATTTGCTCTAGGATGGCCACGATGAGGCCAAGGCGGCAGGCCCCCGCCCGGATCCGAAGGAACGAGACGAGATGAAGCTCATCATCGAGGACGACGAGGGTCGAAAGACCGTCGTTCCTCTGGTTCGCGACGAGATCACCATCGGACGTCAGGAAGGCAACACCATCCGCCTGACCGAGCGCAACGTCTCGCGCCGGCACGCGCGGCTTGTGAAGGAGAACGGGCACGTCCTCATCGAGGACCTGGGCTCGTACAACGGCGTCCGCGTCAACGGCGAGAAGATCACCGGGCCCACCCGCATCAAGGAAGGCGATCTGGTCGAGATTGGCGACTACGACCTGGGCATCCAGGGCAAGCTCGAAGCCTCGATGGCGACGCCGGCCGCCGGAAGCCTCCGCCCGCCGACCGTCCCGCCAGGCGGGATGAAGACGCAGCCCCCGGTCCGCCCTTCGACGCTGCCGCCGCAGTCCACTCCGGTCCCCGGCGCCCTGGCGGCGGCCACCGGTCCCGCCGAGAAGGCAGCCGCCGGGGAGAAGCCGCCGCCGACCCCGGGCACCACGCCGAACGCGAGCGCGGGGGGAGCCACCGCCATCATCCGTGTCTCCGACGTGATGAAGGCGGGTCCGCAAGGGGAAGCCCGCGAGCTCGAGCGGTCGGAAATGCCTCGCCTGGTGGGCCTGGCCGGCCCGTTCCGCGCCAAGGAGTTCTACCTGATGCGGAGCGACGTGAAGTTCGGCCGCACGGACGAGAACGACATCGTCGCGGATCACCAGTCGGTCTCGCGCGCCCACGCCCGCTTCGTGCTCGACGACGGGCACTGGAAAGTGATCGACAACAAGAGCGCGAACGGCGTGCGGGTCAACGGGGAAGAGTACGCGGTCTCGAACTTGAAGCCTGGCGACGTGATCGAGCTGGGCCATCTCAAGTTCCGCTTCTGCGCCCCTGGAGAGAAGTTCTCGCCTCCTGCCGAGAAGGGCGACGATGGAGCGCAGAAGGGCGGCCTCAAGCCCACCACCGCGGAGCTGATCGCCGGTGCGCAGGGGCGGCAGGCGCCGGGCCCCCGCCCGGGCAAGTCCAAGGCCGGCGCGATCGGTGGCGTCGCGGCGGCGCTGGTATTGATCGGGGTGGTGGGGTTCTTCGCGACGCGCTCGCGCAAGCCGCCGAATCCCGACGAGGCGACCGGCGAGGACGCCGTCAAGCAGGGCGACGCCCTCTTCAAGCAGCACAAGTACCTGGCTGCGATGGACATGTACGACAAGGCCGGCCCGAGTCCCGCCCCCAACAAGAAGAAGGCGGACGAGGAGGCTCGCGGCGAGGAGGCATACAACTCCCTGCGCGGAGCCATCGCCGGGGGAGATGGGGACAAGGCGCGCAACCTCTTCGAGCGCTGCGGCGGCGAACAGACCTGGTGGTGCCAGAAGTCGCAGGAGCTCGGCGATCAGGTGAAGGCGGCCTACGCGAAGAAGCACCTCGAGGAAGCCACCGCGGCCAAGTCAGCCGGCAAGCTCGACCGCTGCCTCGCGGAGGTGAACAAGGTGCTCGGATTCGACTCCTCGAACGCCGAGGCGCAGGCGCTCCAGCCGCAGTGCCAGCCGAGGGAAACCGCCCGGGCGGAGCCTGCCCGGCAAGAGGCCCCCAGTCCCAAGGAGCGCGAGGGTAAGGCTGCGCGCCTGGCCAAGGCTTCGTCCGACAAGCTGATGGCCCGCGACTTCCCGGGCGCGGTGAAGGATGCGCAGGCGGCGCTGGCGCAGTCGCCGGCCGACAAGAACACGCTGATGCAGGCGTACCGCAGCCTCGGATACGGTTACGCGTACCTGAACGACAAGGCGAACGCCATGAAGTGGCTGGAGAAGTACCTGCCTTTCTGCTCCAACGACTGCGACCAGGTGCACGCCTTCATCGGCAAGTAACGGGACTCGGCTGGTTGGGCGCACCCCCGGGGTTGCGGTAGGCTTCGCCGCCGCATCCCGAGAGGTCGTCCATGAAGCTGATCATCGAAGACGACGAGGGGCGGAAGACCGTCGTTCCGGTCCTCCGCGATGAGATCACCATCGGCCGCAACGAGCAGAACCTCGTGCGGCTGGCGGAGAAGAACGTCTCGCGCCGGCACGGGCGGCTCTTGCGCGAGGAAGGCCACTACTACATCGAGGACCTGAACAGCTTCACCGGCATTCGCGTCAACGGCGAGAAGGTCGAGGGCAAGCGGCTCGTCCACGAAGGGGACCTGATCCAGATCAGCGAGTACGACCTGATCCTGATGCCCAGCCCCGAGGAGCGACCGGCGCCGGCTGCGGTGGAGGGCGCAGCGGAGCCCAGCGTCACGCCTCCGGCGCAGGAGGCGGCCGCCGGGATGCAGACCGAGGCAAACGCGGAAGCCCAGGCGCGCCGCATGGCCGAGACCGCGACCATCCGCCTCTCCGACCTGAAGGGCCAGAGCGCAGAGGTCCCCGTTCAGGAAGTGCCGGAGGAAAAGCGGCCGAAGCTGGTCGGCATCTCAGGAAAGTACCGGGGGGAGGAGCTGGTCCTGGATCGCAGCCCCATCCGGCTCGGCCGCTCCGACGAGAACGATCTCCAGATCGAGCACCCGTCGATCTCCCGCAAGCACCTGCGCCTCCATCTCGACAATGCGATCTGGAAGGTGATGGATGCCGAGTCTCGCAACGGCGTGCGCGTGAACGGCGAGTCGTACGCGCAGATCGGGCTGCGACACGGGGACACGCTCGAAGTGGGGCATCTGCGCTTCGCGTTCGTGGAACCCCGCAGGTCATTCCAGCTTCCGCCCGAGCTCACTCCGCTGGCGGGCGGCGTGGGTCCCCTGGCCGCATCTCCTCCGCGCACCGCGCTGTGGGTCGGCGTCGGGATGGGCAGCGTCGCCCTGCTTGCCGCTGGGATCTTCCTCCTGCTCAGGCACGGGGCGAACGAGGAGGTTGCACAGCGCGCGAAGGCGGAGCGGGACTTCGCGCTTCGCACCGCGGGGGAGTCCGCCGCCGCTCACCGCTACAGCGAAGCGCTGCACAGCCTGGATGCCGCGCGCCGAGCGGGAGCCAGCCCCGGCGAGCTGAAGGACTACCCGGCGGTGGAGCGGGAAGCGCGCAGCGAGGAGCTGTACCGGGAGATGGAGGCGGCAGCGGCGTCGCAAGACTGGGAGCGCGCTCGCAAGCTGCTCGACACGCTCACCCCCGGGCACACGTTCTACGGAGGGAAGGCCGCGGAAAAGGCGAGCGCCATCACCGCAGGCTACGTGAACCTGCACGTGGCCGCCGCGGCAATGATGAAGGGCAAGGACAACGCGGGCTGCCTCGCCGAGACGCAGCTCGCCCTCGCCGCCAATCCGGAGAGCGCGGACGCCCGTTCGCTCGCGGACGGCTGCAGGGCGCCCACCGTGAAGACGTCGTCGGTGGCTGCGCCCCCGGCGCGTCCCGCGGCAATCTCGTCCCGTTCCACGGCAGTCTCGTCCCGTCCGTCGCGGCCGCGTCCCTACGACGAGGCCGAGGCGCGCAGGCTGCTGAACGAAGGCAACCAGAAGCTGCTCGCGCAGGATCCTTCCGGCGCCGTTGCCCTCTTCCAGAAGGCGCTCACGCTGAAGCCGGGAAACCCGACCTTGGGCGGGCTGTACCGCAGCATGGGGATCGCCTTCACCCGCCAGGGGAACATCGAGGAGGGTGCGCACTATTACCGGCTGTACGTACCCCTTTGCGCCAATCCAGCGGAAAAAGCGCAGCTCCAGAAGGTGCTCGACGATTACGAGGCCCGCCGGCGGTGATGTAGGCGCAGGTCCCACCGAGATTGCGGTAGACGGTAAGTGCACTCCCACTGTAAATTCCACCTCTAAAGGGGCTAACGGTGGACATTCGCACGCTCGTCGTCGATGACGATCAGGATTCCTGCGATCTGATCGAACGGATCCTGAAGAACGAAGGCTACCGCGTCGGGACCCTGACGGATCCCCGCAAGGTGGAGGACGAGCTGCGCAAGGCGGACGTGCACCTCGCCATCGTCGATCTGAAGATGCCGGATCTTTCGGGGCTGGACGTGGCCCAGATCATCAAGCGGTATGACTCGGATTGCTCGGTGATCCTCATGACCGGCTACGCCACGCTCGATTCGGCCGTGGGCGCCCTGCGGTACGGCGTGGTCGACTACCTGAAGAAGCCCGTGCGCGAGGACGAGCTGGTGGGCGCGGTCAACCGCGCGCTGGCGGCGAAGGGGCTGACGCTGCTGCCGGAAGAAGAGCTGCACCGGAACATCGGTACGGCGATTCGCGACCTGCGCAAGAAGCGCGCGCTGACGCTGAAGCAGCTGGCGAAGCGGACGGGGTTGTCGGTGTCGCTGTTGTCGCAGATCGAGCGGGCGGAGAGCAGCGCCAGCGTCACGTCGCTCTACAAGATCGCCCACGCGCTCAAGATCCGGCTGCCGGAGCTCTTCTCCCGGGTCTGACGCTCCGGCTACTTCAGCACGACCAGCACGTCCCCCTCGTTGACCGGCTGCGACTCCTTGCAGCGGATCTCCGCCACCTTGCCGTCCTCCGGCGCCTCGACGGGCATCTCCATCTTCATGCTCTCGAGGATGACCAGCACGTCGCCGGTCTTCACCTCCTCGCCCACCTTCTTCTCGATCTTCCAGACGGTGCCGGTGATGTGCGCGGGAACGTCGGGCATGTCAGATCCTTTCCAGGAAGTGCGTATCCAGCTCGCCGCGGGCGAATGCCTCGCTGGCGAGCGCCTTGAGGTGGGTGGGGATGTTGGTCTTCACGCCTTCGACGGCGAAGCGCTCGAGAGCTGCGCGCATGCGCGCGATGGCCTGCGCCCTCGACTCGCCAAAAGATATCACCTTGGCGAGAAGCGAGTCGTAGTAGGGCGTCACCGTGTCCCCGGCGCGATAGCCCGCGTCGATGCGCACACCCTCGTGGAAGGCGCCGTCCGCCGGCACCGGCGTGTCGAATCGCTTCACCAGGCCGGGCGAAGGGAAGAACTTCACCGGGTCCTCCGCATTGATCCGGCACTCGATGGCGTAGCCGCGGGGGCGGATGTCGTCCTGGCCCATGGCAAGCTTCTCCCCAGCGGCGATCCGCAGCTGGAGCTGGACCAGGTCCAGCCCGGTCGTCGCCTCGGTCACCGGATGCTCGACCTGCAGGCGCGCGTTCAGCTCGATGAAGTAGACCTCGTCTCCCACCAGCAGGAACTCGCAGGTGCCCGCATTGCCATAGCCGACCGCGCGCGCAGCCTTCAGCCCGGCATCGAGCAGCTTCCGGAGGACGCGCGGGCGCGGCTCCGGCAGCTCGAACGCGGGCGGCGGAGCCTCCTCGAGTATCTTTTGATGCCGGCGCTGGATCGAACACTCGCGCGCGCCCACCACCAAGGTGAGGTGGCCGTCGCCGACGATCTGGACCTCGACGTGGCGCGGCTTCTCGAAGTAGCGCTCGAGGTAGACCGCGTCCTTTCCGAAGGAGGCGCGCGCCCGGTCGGAGCAGGCGCGAAGCGCCTTGAGCAGCTCGCCCTCGTCGCGCGCCACTTGCATCCCGATCCCGCCGCCGCCTGCTGCCGCCTTCACCAGCAGGGGGTAGCCGACCGACGCGGCAGAAGCCTTCGCGGCGACTTCCTCGCCGACGTGCCCCTCGGAGCCCGGCACGACCGGAACGCCCGCTCCGCGCATCACGGCCCGGGCCTGCGCCTTGTCCTTGATCGCGCGCATCGCGGCCGGCGGCGGGCCGACGAAGACGATGCCGTTCTCGGCGCAGGCCTGGGCGAACTCCGCCTGCTCGGAGAGGAAGCCGTAGCCGGGGTGGATCGCCTGCGCTCCGGTCTGCTTCGCCGCCGCGATCACCTTCGCTCCGTCGAGATAGCTCTCCCTCGCCGGCGCAGGGCCGAGCCGCACGGCCTCGTCGCACGCTTGCACGTGCAGCGCGTTCGCGTCCGCGTCCGAATACACGGCGACGGTCTTGACATCGAGCGCCCGAGCGGCCCGGGCGACGCGGCAAGCGATCTCGCCGCGGTTGGCGATGAGGATCTTTTCGAACACGCAGTCAAGTCCTCCGTGAAGGGCGCGCAGTCTACTCCAGAAAAACCATCGCCGGCTGCGTTGACCGCGCTCGCGTCGCAGGCATAGTCTCCAGCCCGACGCGATGCGCACGGCAAAAGCCAGACACCAGCGCAGACGGACACGGCGGGCGCCGGCCCTGATCGTCGACCTGTCCTCGGTGCGCGCGCAGAAGCGCCGCGAGCAGGCGGAGACGCGGGTGCGCGACGCGATGGAGGAGAACCGCGCGGCGCTCTCGCGGCTGTTCTCCACCGGGCTCATCTTCACGCAGAAGGGTGCCCGCGCCGGGCGCGATCTGCTGCTCGCGCACCAGGCGCTTCTCCGCAGCGCCGACCTGTTCGCTCGGCTGGACGAGCCCAGCGCGCGCGATGACGCCGCGCTGAAGCACCGGGCGGAAGAGATGTTCGCGCACCTCGACGCGCAGCTCGCGCGGACCCTGCAGCTCACGGCGCGGACCGGAGAGTTCCTCTCCGGCCGCGGCCGGGACTAGCCCCCGCGCCGCTACATCTCAGGGGCTACGCTTGAGCGAGGTCATTCGCGTTTATCGCGTACAGACCGCTTCGACGTTGTTGCCGTCCGGGTCGAAGAGGAACGCTGCGTAGTACGTCGGGCTGTAGTCGGCGCGCAGGCCAGGGCGGCCGTTGTCGCGACCGCCCCCCTCGAGACCGCCCTTGTAGAAGCGGTCGACGGAAGCCCGATCGGCCGCGCGGAATGCCACGTGCACGCCGGGACCTGCCGGGCCCTTGCCCTGGGCGTAAAGCCAGAGAGCGGGTTCGCCCCGGGGACCGAAGCCCGCGCCGGATTCGTCGCGGGAGCAGAGAACGTAGCCGAACGCCTTGAGCGCGTTCTCGTAGAACCGCACGCTGGCGTCGATGTCTTTCACCTTCAGGCCGATGTGGTCGTACATGAAGACCTCCCTTTCGATGGAGGTCATCCTGCAACGGCCGCGGCAAGCCGCTCTTGGAGAATCTTGCGATCTCCTTTCGCTGCCCGGCGGAACCTGCCCGGCGAGACTCCGGCGGCGCGGTGAAAGGTGCGCACGAAGTTGGAAAGGTCGCCGAACCCCACGTCGAAGGCGACGTCGGTGATCGAGCTGGCGTCCGCGGCGAGAAGGCGCGCCGCGCGCCGGAGCCTCGAGCGCACCAGGTACTGGTGCGGCGTCACGCCGAGGACCCTTGCGAAGAGTCGCAGGAAATGAAATGGCCTGAGCCCGACCTCCCTGGCTGCGCTCTCGAGGTGGACGGGTTCGTGCGAGTGCGCGTCGATCCAGAGCGCCGCCTTCACTGCCCGGCGCCGGTCGAGCGCGCCAGCTTGCGGCGGTCCCCTCTTTCGCCCGGACACGACCTCGATGAAGCGGCTGGCGAAGAGCATTCCCACCTCGCCGACGGCGATGTGGCTCCTGCCCTCGGCCGCCGCCTGCGCCAGCTCGCCAAGCACCATCATCTCGGGCAGGGGAGGAACGGAGCCGGTCCGCCAGATGCTGCTCCGGCCTCCGATCGATTCGGCGAGCTCCGGAGCGAGATGAAAGGAGAGACACTCGTCACCGAGGGCGTGATGATGCGTGCACATGTACTCATCACCGGGATGGCCGACCAGGATCGATCCGGCCACGAGCTCGAACGACTGACCGCGGGTCCGATAGCCGAAGCTCCCCTTGCGCACGTAGGACGCGGAGAAGCTCAGGTGCCGCTCCGGGAAAGGCGGGTCGGCCGGCCCGGCTTCGCACCGGTAGTCGATCACCTTGATGCTCTCGTCTTGTGAAAGCGTCCTGGCCGCCATCCCGTCGGAGTCTGCCCGCGGCGGCGCGAGCCCGCAACCGCGTTTCAGCGACGCTTGAACAGCGGTTTCATCCGCTGACCAGGGCGAGGATGTTGCCGTCAGGGTCCTTGAACCAAGCGGCTTTCATGTTCCCACCGACGTGCACGTCGCCCTCTCGAGTCATTCCCGGCATGTCGTAATGCTCGAAGGTGACTCCCTTTGTCTTGAGCGCCTGCACGATCCTTTCCATGCCGTCTTCGATCACCCAGGTTGCCGCGGTCGCCTGGTTCGTCCCTGCGTAGCGCGACTGGTACACCAGGATCCTCGAGCTCCCGCTCTGGTACACGAGCGCTTCCGGCTCCCCGCCGTCCGCCAGCTTGAGACCGAGCGCGCCTTCATAGAACTTCTTGGCTGCCTGGAGGTCCTTCACTGCAATCGTCGCCATCACATCTTTGCTTCCGAGCATGATCGAGCTCCTCGGGCTTCAGCGGCGCTTGAAGAACTGCACTGCCTGCTCGTGCCGTCTCGCCGCGGCCAGGGTCCGGAAGGTGCCCAGGTTCCTTCGCTTCCCGGTGCGCGGGTCCTTCTTGCGCGAATAGAGGCGGTACTCGCCGGATCGCAGCTTCCGGATCATGTCCCCAAGATGGCTACACATCGGCCCGGATGCGAGGCGCGCCGGGACCCAGGACGAGCGATCGATGGCCCGTCCTACCGCCCGTTCATCGGGACGGTCGCCCGGTCGCAATCGCATGCTCATGTTAGGCGGTCAAAAGAAGGGTTGGGACCATGCCCGAGAAGGAAACGGTGGAGAGGGCGAAGAAGGACCTGCGCGAAGGCAAGAAGCCCACGACCGCGGCAGGCGAGTTCGTCCGCGAGGAGTTCGAGCACATCCGCGAGGGAAAGCACGGCGCGCGCTCCACGAAGCAGGCGATCGCCATCGGCCTTTCCAAGGCCCGGCGGGCCGGCGTGCCGCTCAAACCGCCGGCCAAGCGACAGGCAAAGGCGAGAACGCGGAGCTCGGCCAAATGATCAGTCACATCTTCTTGCCGGTATGAGTTCCTGGACTCGACTCGGGGACTCAAGAACGAGTTGGAGCGAAGCAAGTCGCAGGGCGTGAATCCGATCGCTCTGCCGACATGAGCTGCATTTGGCTGTTCGTGGATGGGGCGGAGCGCGGCAAGTGTGCTGGCCGCTGAGGCTAGTTCAACCGGTTGAACCAACCTCTGGAGAGCTGTATGGACCGAGCATTGACGCGCTGCGTCCCGTCCCGGGACGAGCGCGAAATGGAACCGTCGGATACCAAAACCAGACCCTGAAACGTCAGCCCCGGGTCGGGTTCAGCGCTGCCGTGCTCGGACAACGCCCGCAATGCGGCGCGCTCGGCGTACACCGCCGCGAACACCCCGAGCACCGCGCTCGGGAAACCACCGTGTTTTCGGTCCCAAGGACTCGGGGGTCGCCACGACGGCGATTCCGAAATCATGAATTCCAGAACGAGTGCCGCACCGGCCGCGTGCGGCCGGAACGACGAGCCTCAATACACCATTGATCACACCCGGCACGCCACCTACCCGCCCACACGAATAGCCAAACACAGCTCGCCTCGGCAGAGCCGTTCGCATCCACAACCACGCCGCTTCGCCCAGCTCGTTCCGGTTCAACCGGTTGAACCAACGACTCGAGGTGCGCGGCCAACCCCGAAAAGTGCTTCGACGATCCAGCCAGCGCAGCTGCGAGATGATCGCTGTCTACGGCCACCTCGAGCTGATCTTGCGCCCGCGAGATGTGACGGATCATTTGCCCAGCAGCGATCCGACGAGGCTTCCGCCTTCCTTCTCCGCCCGCTTGCGCAGGCGGGTCGCGAACGGCGCAAGCGTGGACCCGGCGCGAGCGACGTCTGCGATCTCGCGGACGTCCCTGTCCTGGCGCGCGACCTCTTCCTCGACCAGCGACTGCCGCGCTTTGTGCGCCGCTGCCGCGCAGCTCTTCTCCGCGGCCAGGATGGCCTGCTGCGGATTTCCGGCGAGGTAGGTCTCGAGGGAGTGGTGGGTGGCCGCCACCAGGAGCTCGAGAAGCGCGGCGGGAACCTTGGGGGTCGCTTCGATGTCGACCAGCACCCAGCACGCCTGCGAAAGCTCGGAAAGACGCCGCGGATCGGGCCGCTGTGCGCCCTCGAGGACGCGCCACAGCTCCGTCAGGGCGACGCCCGCGACCAGCGGGGGCGCGCCCGACGGCACATGCAGCAGCAGCGGGCGCAACCGCTCCGCGCAGGAGATGGCGAACAAGCCCGCGCCGCTCCTCCCCAGGGAAGTCAAGGCGCTCTGCGCGAGCGCTGCGCTCCGATCCTTCATCTCCAGCAAGCGTACATCACTGCTCTCGCGCGCGCCGGAGATACTCCTCGCGCGTGACCAGGCCCCGCTCGACCAGGATGTCGCCGACGGCGCGGAGCACCGCCAGGATCTGCGCCTCCCGCGAGCGCGTCTGCTGCTCGAGCTGTTCGAGCCGCGCGACCAGCGCGGCGAAGTCGGGATGAGTGACCGCGCCGCCTTCCTCGCGGAAAGGGTCGTCCGCCGCGCTCTCGCTCGCCGCGCCGGGCTGCTCTCCGTAGTAGTGCCGGCGAATGCCGCGCTCGATCGAATCGGCGGTGGCCGCCACCGGGAGTACGTCCCCTCCGACCGCCAGCCCAATCGCACGCAGATGTTCGGAGTTCGTGGGATCGTTGGTGGCAACCAGGAGCGCGTTCGTGCGCGGATCGCGGCCCACGGCCACGATCCCGAACCGTTCGCACACGTGCACCGGTATCGCCTGGAGGAGGTCCTCGCCCAACGCGATCAGATCGGGCGCGACCCGCGAAATGCCGAGCTGGTGCGCCCAGGCCCGGATCAGCAATTCCTCGGTGATGAATCCGAGGTCGACCAGCACCCGGCCGAGATCGCCGCCGATGGTGCGCTGCTCCTCCTTCGCTTTCTCGAGCTGCTCCTGGGTGATCGCGCCGTGCCGGAGCAACAGCTCCTCCAGGGAGACCCGCGCGGGCGGTCGTGGCGTGACCATCCTGCCTCCTCAGGTCAGCAGCATTCTCGGACGATAGCACCGCTGCGCCCTCGACGCTCAGGGGCTCGCCTGACAAGGCGGCTCGGGAGTGGGATGGGCTCCTCATGCTCCTGCTGGTACGGATCAAGTCGGCCGAGGCGCGTAGCGCCGCATCGGTGCTGCGCGGCGGCGCGCTCGAGATTGTCGACGATCAGGGGAAGAGTCCGAGCGAGCATCCAGGTGCTCCCAGCAACGCTTCAGGGAGGCAAGACGTACCCTGAAACGGTGCTGCTCCGGTTGATTGACCCCAACGGGCGGCCTTCCGTGAAGCTCGGAGCGTCAGTGCAGGGTGCAGGCCTCGGTCTCGGCGGTGAGTCCGACCCGACCTATGTCGTGCTCAAAGCGGAAGGCACGGATACGTCCTTGAAGCTGACGAACAAGGACGGGCGGCAGCAGATCATCAAGCCGTAGTGTTCACGCCCCTCAGCGGGGCCGCAGCAACTTCAACCTGCGCCGTCTTCGCCGGTTACTCCCCATTGCGCAGGAACGTCGGGATATCCAACTCGTCCTCGCTCGCGCCCGTCAGCTGCCGCAGCTCGTCCCACGACAGATGCCGCACCGGCTTCTCCTGCGGCCCGCGCGGCGGCGGCGCCGGGGTCGCCCGCGCTGGACCTGGCCCGGGGGCCGGCGTTGCCGCCCGCCGGATCTCCGGCGTCCGTTGCGGCGCTGCCGCATGCCTCGGGCTTGCCGGCTCCGTGGCCTGCGGCATCGCCAGCGAACCCTGCGACGGCCCGCGCACTGCGCGCGTCGCGTCCACCCGCTCGATCCTGCGCGCGTCCCGCGAGGTGAAGCCGGTCGCGATCACCGTGATTTTGAGATCTTCTCCCATGTCGTCGTCGATCACGCTGCCGAAGATGATGTTCGCGTCCTCGTGCGCCGCCTCCTGGATGAGCGAGCAGGCCTGGTTCACCTCCACCAGCGTCATGTTCGCCCCGCCGGTGATGTTGATCAAGATTCCGGTCGCCCCGTCGATCTGCACGTCTTCGAGCAGCGGGCTCTCCACCGCCATCCGCGCCGCCACCAGCGCCCGGGTCTCGCCCTTGGCGGTCCCGGTGCCCATCAGCGCCACGCCCATGTTGCTCATGATCGTGCGCACGTCGGCGAAGTCGACGTTGATCAATCCGGGGATGGTGATCAGGTCGGAGATGCCCTGCACCGCGTTCAAGAGGACCTCGTCGGCCTTCTTGAACGTGTCCAGGAGCGTGGTGCGCTCGTCGGCCACCGCCAGCAGGCGCTGGTTGGGAATGGTGATCAAGGTGTCGACCGCGTTCTTCAGCTCGGCGATCCCGTGGTCCGCCTGCTTCAGGCGCCGCTTGCCCTCGAACATGAAGGGCTTGGTCACCACGCCGACCGTGAGAGCGCCGACGCTGCGCGCCAGGTCCGCGATGATCGGGGCTCCGCCCGTTCCCGTGCCGCCGCCCATTCCGGCGGTGACGAAGACCATGTCCGCGCCCTCGAGCGCGGCGAGCAGCTTCTCACGGTCCTCCAGCGCGGCCTGGCGGCCGATCTCCGGATTGGCGCCCGCTCCCAGTCCCTTGGTCACCATCGCGCCAAGCTGGATCTTGTTGGCCGCGCGGTTGTGCTGGAGCGCCTGGCAGTCGGTGTTTGCCGCGATGAAATCGACGCCGGTGAGGCCGGCGAGGATCATCGTATTGAGCGCGTTGCCTCCGCCGCCGCCGACGCCGACCACCTTGATGCTCGCGCCCAGCTCTGTCATCTGGTCCATGATCCCTCCGGTGCTCAAAACAGCTCCTTGACCCAGCTCAAGAACCTCTCCCGAATCGAAGCGCCGTCGCCCACGCCGAGATAGGCGCGGTTTTCCCTGCCCAGCCTCACTCCGTAGAGCAGCAGGCCCACCGCGGTGGCGTGTTGGGGGCTCTTCACCACGTCGGTGAGGCCGCCGATCCCCCGGGGAAGGCCGCGGCGCACGGGCAGGCCCAGGACTTCCTCGGCCAGCTCGGGCATGCCGTGGAGGTTGGTGGTGCCGCCGGTCAGGACCAGTCCGCTGGCCAGCAGATCTTCCTGGCCCGCCTTCTGGATCTCGCGCTGCACCAGCTGGAACAGCTCCTCCACCCGCGGCTCGATGATCTCGCAGAGGATGCGGCGGTTGAGCACCCGGGGCGCACGGCCTCCCACGCTCGGCACCTCGATGGTGTCGTCCTTGTCCAGGCTCGCGCTCTGCGCGCTCCCGAACTTCACCTTGATCTTCTCCGCTTCCTGCATCGGCGTGCGCAGGCCCACCGCGATGTCGTTGGTCAGGTGATTGCCGCCCAGCGGGATGACGCTGGTGTGCTGGATCGCGCCGCCGGAGAAGATGGCCAGATCGGTGGTGCCGCCGCCGATGTCCACCAGCGCGACGCCCAGCTCCTTCTCCTCCTCCGCCAAAACCGCCTCGGCCGAGGCGAGCGGCTCGAGCACGATGTCCGCCACCTGCAAACCGGTCCGGCCACAGCACTTGACGATGTTCTGCGCGCTCGACACCGCCGCGGTGACGATGTGGACCTTCGCTTCCAGGCGCACGCCGCTCATGCCCAGCGGCTCGCGGATGCCGTCCTGCTCGTCGATGATGTATTCCTGCGGCAGCACGTGCAGGATCTCGCGGTCCTGGGGGATGTTGATGGCGCGGGCGGCGTCCAGGACGCGATCCAGGTCGCCCTGCTTCACTTCCTTGTCCTTCACCGCCACCACGCCCTGCGAGTTGAAGCCGCGGATGTGCCCGCCGGCGATCCCGGCGAACACCGCGCTGATCTCCGCGCCTGCCATCAGCTCGGCTTCCTCCACCGCCTTGTGGATCGACGCGACGGTGGCCTCGATGTTGATCACCACCCCCTTGCGCAGCCCGCGCGACGGGTGTGTGCCGATGCCGATCACGTCGATCCCGTCGGGGGTGACCTCGCCGACGATGCAGCAGATCTTCGTGGTCCCGATGTCCAGCCCGACGACGATTTCGCCCTTCTTCTGCGCCATGGTCGGCTACCTCTTGTCGGCCAGGGTGGCGGCGGCCTGGTCGGGGCGCGCCGGGTTGTCCAGATCGATCCGCGACGCGCGTTCGCCGCGGCGGGCCAGCGCCGCGCGCACC
>DATBZA010000019.1:0-14520 GCA_036513415.1 Myxococcales bacterium
CAACTCGAGGGTCTCGCCCTCGGCGAGACGGTGGGCGGAGAAGCCGACGTAGCGCAAGCCGGACGCGGCCGGCTCCACCTCGACGATCTCGCGGCCCTTCGGCTTGCCCTTCACCAGAAGGCTCATGCCCTCTGTCCCTTCTTCGCGCTCTCGTACTCGTCGCGCGCGCGCCGCACCTTCTCGCTCGGCGATGCCTCCGGAACGGCCACCTCCCACCAGCAGCCGCCGTCCTCGGTCGTCCGCCGCGCATCCGTCTCGATGCAGATCACCGACGTCCGGTCGGCGGCGCGGGCCCGTGCGAGCGCCGCCTCGAGCTCCGCGATGGTCTTCACGTTCTCGCCGATGGCTCCCATCGATTGCGCGTGCTTCGCGAAGTCGATCGCCGGCGGACCGGAAGGGCCCTGCACGCAGTCCTTGAAGAGGTTGTTGAACGGCTCGCCTCCCGTCTCCTGCTGGAGGCGGTTGATGCAGCCGTAGCCGTGGTTGTCCTGCACCACCACGATCATCTTCTTCCCCAGCAGCACCGACGTCGCGATCTCCGAGTTCAACATGAGATAGCTGCCGTCGCCGACCATCACGATCACCTCGCGGCCGGGCTGGGCGAGCTTCACCCCGAGACCGCCGGCGATCTCGTAGCCCATGCAGGAGTAACCGTACTCCATGTGATACCCGCCGGGGACGCTCGTCCGCCACAGCTTGTGCAGCTCGGCAGGGAGCGTGCCGCCCGCGTTCACCACGATGTCATTCGCCGCCGAGCGCGGCGACGAGCGCTGGACCGCGCCGATGACATCGGCGTCGTAGGGGAGGGGAACGTCGCGGCGCGAGGTGAGCGCGGTGACCGCGTCGCGCCAGGCCGCCGCGACCTTTCGGGCACGGGCGGTCCAGGCCTCGTCCGCCTTCCATGCGGAGAGCCGCCCGCCCAGCGCTTCCAGCCCGAGGCGCGCGTCCGCCAGCAGCGGCAGGGCATGCCATTTCGTCGCGTCGAAGGAATTCACGTTGAGTCCGAGCAGCCGCGCCTGCGGGAACAGGCTGTGCGAGCCAGTGGTGAAGTCCGAGAGGCGGGTCCCCACCGCGAGCACGAGGTCCGCGTCGCTGGCAAGGTCGTTCGCCGCGGGCGAGCCGGTCACGCCCAGGGCGCCCAGCTGGAGGGGGTGGTCCCAGTGGAGAGCTCCCTTGCCGGCCTGCGTCTCCGCGACTGGAACGCCGTGTGCCTCGGCGAAGCGTCGGAGCGCGTCGCTGGCGAGCCCATAGAGCGCCCCACCTCCGGCGACGATGACCGGCCGCTTTGCGCGGCGAAGCGCCTCGGCTGCCGCGGCGAGCTCATCGTCCGCCGGAGGCTGCGCCCGGAAGCGTACGGTGCGCGGCTCGAACAGCTCCGCGGGGTACTCCCAGGCCATCGTCTGCACGTCCTGCGGCATCGCCAGGGTGACCGGGCCGCAGAGGGCCGGATCGGTGAGCACCTGGATCGTTCGAGGCAGCGCGGCCAGGAGTTGCTCGGGCCGAACGATCCGGTCGAAGTAGCGCGAGACGGGCCGCAGGGTGTCGTTCGCGCTTACCGTCCCGTCGTGGAAGTCTTCCACTTGCTGGAGCACCGGGTCGGGCGCGCGCGACGCGAAGACGTCGCCGGGCAGGAAGAGCACCGGGAGCCGATTCACATGCGCCGTCGCCGCCGCGGTCACCAGATTTGTCGCGCCCGGTCCGATGGAGGTCGTCACGGCCATCATGCGCCTCCGCATTTGCGCCTTGGCGTACGCGATGGCGGCATGCGCCATTCCCTGCTCGTTGTGCGCGCGCAATGTGGGGAGCGCCTCGCGATGTCGGTAGAGCGCCTCCCCCAGGCCCGCGACGTTCCCGTGGCCGAAGATCGCGAACACGCCCCCGAAGAGGGGCGCCGGACCCTGCGGCGTTTCCACCCGCTGGGAGGCGAGGAATCGCACCACCGCGTCGGCGGCAGTCAGCCGGATCGTGTTCATGCCGTTGCCTCCTTGCGGCCGGAGCGCGCCGCGCACCACTCGCGGATGAGGGTTTCGAAGCTGGCCCGCGCCCTGGAGACGAGCTCGGCGTCGCCGATGCGACCCGCGAACCAGTCGCGGCTCGGCTCGTGCCAGATGGTGCGACCGACGGCGAACCCGCGGCAGGTTCGGGAGGCAGCAGCTTCGCGGAAACCGGCGACAAGCTCCTGGATGGGCGCATTGAGGCCCAGGACGAGAACGCCGCGGCACCAGGGATCCCACCGCGCGAGCAGGTCGTCCACCTGGTTCCAGCTCTCGCGGCTCATCGGGGCGAGCTTCCACCACTCCGGGTAGATGCCGGCCTGGTAGATGCGATCCAGCGCGCGGGCAATGGTCCGGTCGTCGCAGGGAACGTCCGTGGGCGGGATCACCTCCAGGAGCAGCTCGTGGCCGCTCGCCTGGACCGCGTCGTACAGGGCACGCAGCTGCGTCTCCTGCTCCGTGCGGAGATCGGCAGGCTCGTCGGGGTGGTAGCGCACCAGGCACTTCACGACCTGCTCGCGAGGCCAGCTCGCGAGGCGGCTCCCGATGGAGCGGCCACCTTCGAACTCGATCGGCCGTGAGCCGGGCACTTCCACCGGGCGCCCCAGCCACCAGCCGCGTCCGCTCGCGGCGAAGAGAGCGTCCTCGCCGTAGGTGCCGTCGAGCAGCGCGCCGACGTGGCCTTGGAGCCGCAGCGCTTCCTCGGTCTCGGCGGCGGCGCGGACCAGGAGCCGCTTCAGATCGGGGATGCGTCCCTCCGGGGCGCCCGCCTCCCGGGCGAGGTCCTTGAACTGGGCGCGGTGGTCGAACGCGAGCACCGCCAGGTCGTCCCAGCGCTTGCGCTTGCCGCTGACGCGATGGAGCCGCGCGAGATGCGCGTCCTGGTCCGGGCGATCGAGACCTGGGCGTGCCATGAAGTACTCGAGCTCGTCCGGCGTGGGCATCGAGGCGGAGCAGGCGTGCCGCGCGACCACCAGCGCGCCGCAGGCGTTCGCCATCCGCGCCGCCTCGCGCCAGCTCGCGCCGGTGAGCCAGCCTTTGAGCAGCCCGGCCATGAACGCGTCGCCCGCGCCGAGGACGTTCATCACCTTGACCGGGAACCCGGGCACGACGTGATCCTCCTCCATGCGCGCCGGAACATCGCCCTCGAACACGGCGCAGCCCCGCGGGCCCAGCTTCACCACCAGCGCAGCCGGAGTCAGGGCGCGGACGGCGCGGAGCGACTGGACGAGGTCCTCGCCTCCGCCGGCGATCCGGAACTCTTCCTCGGTTCCGACGACGAGATCGAAGCGAGGCAGCATCTCCTGGAGGTGCGCGGTGACCCGGTGGCTGCGGACGAAGCGCTGCTCGCCCGCCGCGGGCTGGGTGAGCCCCCAGAGCACCGGCCGGTAGTCGATGTCGAGCACGGTCGCGACGCCGTGACGGCGGGCGCGCTGGAGCGCGAGCGAGCTGACCTGGTGCACGTGCTCGGTGGAAAGATGCGTTCCGGTGACCAGGAACGCGCGGCTCGATGCGATGAACGGCTCCTCCACGTCCTCGTCGCGCACCGCCATGTCGGCGCAGTTCTGGCGGTAGAAGACCAAGGGGAAGGTCTCGCGATCGCGGATCCCCAGCAGCACCAGGGCAGAGAGGCGGTCGGGATCCACCGAGACGTGCGAGACGTCACAGCCCTCGGCGGCGAGGGTCTCCTTGAGGAAGCGACCCATGTGATCGTCGCCGACCCGCGAGGCCATCGCAGCGCGGAGCCCGAGCCGGGCGCAGCCGAACGCGATGTTGGCCGAGGACCCGCCCAGGTACTTCGCCATGCTCGCCACGTCCTCGAGACGCGCGCCGAGCTGCTGGGCGTAGAGATCCACGGCCAGGCGGCCGAGGCAGATGACGTCGAGCGCGCGGCGCTCGGCCAGGGGTTTTTGCGAAGGGCTCATCCGCGGACCGTCATAGACCGATCCCCTTCAAGTACTCCCGGTTCCTCTTCGCGCTCTCCTTCGGGTTGCCCATTCCGGGGATCACGTCCTGCTCCACCACGATCCAGCCGCCGTACCCTCGCCGCCCGAGCTCGCCGAGGATGGCCTTGAAGTCCACGTCGCCGTTCCCCAGCTCGCAGAAGACGCCCTGCTCGATCGTCTTTACCGCGTTCCAGCCCTCCCGCCGGGACCTGGCCGCGACCTTCGGGTCGTGGTCCTTGAAGTGCACGTGCCAGATGCGGTCGGCATGGCGCCGGACGCCCTCGACCGGATTGCCGCCGCCGAAGCTGTAGTGCCCGGTGTCGAAGCAGAGCCCGAGCACCTCGGGGTCGGTCATCGCAAGGAAACGGGCCGTCTCCTCCGGCGTCTCCACCCAGGTGCCGATGTGATGGTGGAAGACGGTGCGGAGCCCGGTCTCGCGCTTCACGGTACGCGCGAGGCGGTTCGCGCCATCGGTGAACGTCCGCCACTGCGCTTCGCTCATGCCGTGGTCGGGAAGAATACGCCCGGCCGCCAGCGTCCGGAGCGGGTCGGTGTACGGGTCATTGCCGAGGACCACCAGGTTGTCGGGCCCGCCCACCTCCGAGAGCTGCCGGGCGGTCCGGAGCACGTCGGCCTCGTTCGCCGGCAGGCGCGCGGAATCGTGGAGGTGGACCGTCACCCAGGAGGCGAGGAGCTTCAGCTTCCGGCTCTCCAACTCGCGCCGGAGCTCGCGCGGATCGGTGGGCATGAAGCCCCAGTCTCCGAGCTCCGTGCCGGCATAGCCGGCTTCCTGCATCTCGTCGAGCACGCGCGCATAGGCGCCGCGCTGGCCTTTCACATTCTCGATCACGCCCCAGGAGCAAGGCGCGTTGGCTACCTGGATCATGCTTGCCTCCTTCTCACTCTTTCTCCACTGACTCCCACCGCTTGGACTCCCAGGACCGGATGATCGCCTGCTGCACGCGGGCCACCGCCGCCGCCTCGCGGAAGCCGGGCTCGCCTTGCTTCCCCGACGCGATGGACGAGAGGAACTCGTACGCCTCGATGACCTTGAGGTCGTCGTAGCCGAGGCTGATGCCCGGACCCGGGTTGAAGTGCCGATGATACGGGTGCGCCGGGTTGGAGAGGATCGTGGTGTACCCGTCCTGCGCCGGGTCGTCGTCCCGGCGGAGCTGGAGCTGGATCTCGTTCATGCGCTCGAAATTCCACTTCACCGCGCCCTTCGTCCCGTGGAGCTCGAAGGACATGTCGCATTTCGCGCCGTTGATCACCCGGCAGGACTCGAGCAGGCCGCGCGCGCCGTTCTGGAAGTGGACCAGGGCGCTCACGTAGTCCTCGTTGGTCACGTCGCCCATCGGGCCGTCGCTGCGGCCCTTGTCGTAATGGGTGCCGGCACCCGGCTGGGGGATGGGCCGCCGCTTGATGAAGATCTCCTGGTCGGCTGTCAGCGACTCGATCGGCCCGGCCATCATGTGGGCCATGTCGATCACATGCGACATGAGGTCGCCGAGCGTCCCCAGCCCCTGCGCCTGCTCGAAGCGCCAGGAGAGGAATCCGAGGGGATCGCCCGCGTAGCCGTTCAGGAACCGGCCGTGATAGTGCGTGAGCTTTCCCAGCTTGCCCTCGGCTACGAGCTTGCGCGCGTATTGCACCAGCGGCGCCCAGCGGTAGTTGTAGCCGACGAAGGTGATCGTTCCGGCCTTTCGCGCGGCCGCCTGGCTCTCCAGGGTCTCCTTCGGCTCGCGCCCCACCGGTTTCTCGCAGAGGACGTGCTTTCCCGCCTGGAGCGCGGCGCGGTTGATCTCGAGGTGCATGCCGTTCGGCGCGGCGACGTTCACCACCTTCACCTCGGGATCCGCGATCACCTGCCGCCAGTCGGTGGTGGACCGCTGGAAGCCGAAGCGTTGCTGCGCGCTGCGGGCGCGCTCTTCCACCGGGTCGCAGCAGACCACCAGCTTCGGAACGAGGCCGCTCTCGGCGAACCGATCCGGGATCGATCGGTAGGACCGGCTGTGGACCTCGCCCATCCACCCCATGCCGATGACACCGATGCCGAATGCCTGAGCCATTCGAACCTCCCTCAACGCTCCAGGTCCACGGTGGCGTCCACCCAGGCTCCATCCCGGCGACTCGACTCGACCGCGGCCTCGACGAACTTCACTCCCAGGACCCCGTCTTCGACGGTCGGGAACGAGAGGGCCGACCGGTCGAGCGGGGCATCGTCCCTGCGGGCGAGGACGGCGTCCGCCGCGCCCGCGTAGAGGTTCGCGAACGCTTCGAGGAATCCCTCCGGGTGGCCGGGCCACAGTCGCGTCGCGCGCTGCGCCGCCGCCGAGAGGTACCCGCAGCCGCGCGAGAGCACGCGATGAGGGCCGTCGAGGGGCCGCAGATGGAGTTGCTCCGGCTGCTCCTGGATCCACTCCAGGCTCGCCTTCTCGCCGAATACCCGGATGCGCTGGCCATGAAGGTTGCCGGTCGCGGCCATGCTGACCCACATCAATCCGCGGGCGCCGTTCGTGAAGCGCAATTTCACGTGGGCATTGTCGTCCGACTTGCGCCCGGGAACCAGGGTGGACAGCTCTGCCGAGACCTCCGTCACCTCGAGGCCGGTGACGAAGCGCGCGAGGTGATGGGCGTGCGTGCCGATGTCCGCGACCACGGCGGACTTCCCCGCGATGCTCGGAGTGGTTCGCCAGGTAGCCTGCTTGTGCCCGCTCGCCTCCAGCAGCGTCGAGGCCCAGCCGGATGCGTGCTCGACCTGGACGAGACGGATGGCGCCGAGCTCGCCGGAACGGACCATCTCCCGGGCCTGCCGCACCATCGGATAGCCGGTGTAATTGTAGGTGACGGCGAACACGAGGCCGGTGCCTCGCGCGAGGCGGAAGAGATCGAGGGCGTCGTCGAGCCCGGTGGTGAGCGGCTTGTCGCAGATGACGTCGATGCCACGCTCGAGGAATGCCTTCGCGATGGGATGGTGGCTCGCGTTCGGCGTCATGATCGCCACCACCTCGACGCCGTCCTTCCGCGCCCCCTCGCGCTCGGCCATCTCCTCCCAGCTACCGTAGCGGCGGTCGGGGGCGATCTCGAGCGAAGCTGCAAAGGCGCGGCTCCGCGCGGGGTCGGAGGCGAATACGCCCGCGAGGAGGGTGTATCGCCCGTCGAAGCCGGCGGCGCGGCGGTGCGTGTCGCCGATGTTCGAGCCAGGCCCGCCGCCAACCATGCAAAGGCGGAGTTTGCGCCGAGTGTCGGCCATCATACCCGGACCCCGAACTCGGCCATCAGCTTCTGCATCTCCAGGCCGCCCGCCATCATGTCGAGCACCTGGTCGCGCGCGATCTCGGTCTTCCGGAAGGTCCCCATCGAGCGGCCGCGATTGAGGAGCGTGAAGGAATCGCCCACCGGGTAGGCATGGTGCACGTTGTGGGTGATGAAGATGACCGAGATGCCCTTCTCCCGGGCCCGGTTGATGATGCGGAGCACGTTTGCGCTCTGCCGCACCCCGAGAGCGGCGGTGGGCTCGTCGAGGATCAGCACCCGCGCGCCGAAATGGATGGCCCGGGCGATGGCAAGACACTGGCGCTCGCCCCCGGACATGGTGCCGACCGCCTGCTGCGGGTCGCGCACCTTGATTCCCATGTCCGCCAGCTTGTCGCAGGCGATCTCAGAGGCCCGCGCGCGGTCGAAGAGGCGAAAGACGCCACCCACGCGGCGCGTCGGCTCGCGCCCCATGAAGAAGTTCCGGGCCACGCTCATGAGCGGGACCAGGGCGAGGTCCTGGTACACGGTGGCGATGCCGCGGTCCAGCGCGTCGCAGGGGGAATTCAGCGCTACGGGCTCACCGTCTACCTTGAACGTGCCCTCGGTGGGCCGGTGGCAACCGGCGAGGATCTTGATGAGCGTGGACTTGCCCGCGCCGTTGTCGCCGAGCAGGCAGTGCACCTCGCCGCGGCGCAGCCGCACCGTCACGTCCCGCAGCGCGATCACGCTGCCGAAGTACTTGGAGACCTTCTCGAGCTCGAGAATGAACTCGGAGTTGGGATTCGGCGCCATCGCTACCTCGCCTCCGTCACGCGCTTCCGCACCTGGTTGTTGAAGAGCACCGCGACGAGCAGCATTCCACCGAGGAACACCCGGAACCAGTCGGAGTTCACGTTGGTGTAGGTGATCCCGATCTGGACCACGCCGAAGATGAGCGCGCCGAAGGTGGCCCCCACCACCGAGCCGTAGCCGCCGGTGAGGAGCGTCCCGCCGATCACCGCGGCGATGATCGCCTCGAACTCCTTCTGCAAGCCCCGGTCCGCGGCCGCCGAGCCGACGTCGCAGACCTGCAGCATCGCGAAGAGCCAGGCGCAGAGCGCGGTGAACATGAAGAGCGACACCTTCACGCGCCGCACCGGTACGCCGACGTTCTTCGCGGCGTTGGCGTCGCCGCCGACGGCAAAGATCCAGTTTCCGAAGCGGGTGTGCGTGAGCCGATACGAGGCGGCGATGGCGATGAACGCCCACCAGAGGATGACCTTGGGCATGCCACGAACCAGCGGTCTCCCGTCGTCGAGGGTGGCGATCCAGCCGTGTTTCCCGGCCCAGGTGAAGAGCTCGTTCGCGAACGTCCCCGAGAACAGGAAGCGCACGACCGGATCCTGCGCGGCGAGGTCGCCGATGCCGCTCACGATGGTCCGGTTCGCGAAGATGATCGAGAGGGCGAGCGTGAGGCCCCGGAGGATGAAGAGGAACCCGAGCGTCACGATGAAGGAGGGGAGCCCCGTCTTCACCACCAGCGTTCCGTTGACCCAGCCGATGAAGAGCGCGCAGGCGAGGGCCAGGAGCATCGACAGCCAGACCGGCCAGCCGAAGAAGAGCGGTGGGATCGCGGCCATCATCCCCGTGAAGCCGATCATCGAACCGAGCGAGAGGTCGAACTCCCCCGCGATCATCAGGAGGCAGGCCCCGGTGGCGACGATGCCGAGATAGGCCGAGACGACGGACCAGTTGATCACCCCGTCGAGCGCGAACATCCCCGAGTCGCCGGCGGTGAGCGCGAACACCACGAAGACCAGGATCGCCCCGGCGATCGAGGCGGACTCGGGGCGGCCCATCACGCGGTGGAAGGTGGACAAGCTGCGGACGCGCTCGTCGGCCGCGGGTTGCGGCGGCGGAGCGCCAGGGGGCGGCTCGACGACCTTCGGCCCGGCCGGGCCTCCGTTCGTCTCCGGGCGCTGGCTCTCCGCGGCGGCGGTCTGCGGGCCGGGCGTGGAGCTCCCCGGCAAGCGAGGATCGGGCTGGCTTTCCATGTCGTTCCTCTCGTTCGCCACGCAGGTCATGCGTGGAGCCCGCGCGTGCTTCGCCTCTCCGGCACGCGCGGGCGCGGTTCAACCCATACGACTCACCGATACTTCCCGGCGTACTTCTCCACCTTCGCGATGTTGTCCTTGGTCACGAATCCGGGACCGGAGCTGATGTGGCGCTCCCCGTACACCGGCGCGAGCCCGTACGCGTCGAAGCGCTTCTTCGCCTTCGCGTTCGTCTTCAGCGCCGCCATGATGGCTGCGGGCTCCTTGGTCTTCTTCTCCTTCATGATGGCGAACACCGCGATCGGAATGTAGCCCTGGAGATAGGGTTGCTGATCGATGGCGAAGGCGATGGTGCCGTCCTTGATGCCGGCGGAGATCTCGGGCGAGAGATCGAAGGTGGCGAAGAACACCTTGCCCTTGAGCCCCATCTTGTCGACGGTCTTGAGCGTCGGGTGCGCCGAGCTCGGGCCCAGGGTGAGGATGGCCTGGGTGTTCGGGTTGTTGCGGAGGTAGGCGCTCACCTTGCTCTCCACCGTGGTGGGGTCGTCCCCGGTGTCGATGGTGGACGCTCGGAAGTCGGCCCCGATCGCTTCGGCGAAGCCCTTGCAGCGCTCGAACGATGCGGGGTTGGTGGCGTAGTGGTTCACGCAGACGAAGGACTTCACCCCGGCGGCCTTGGCGCGCTCACCCGCTCCCTTGCCGGCGTCGAACTCAGGCTGGCCCACGTGCATGATCGCGCCCAGGCTCTCGCTCTGCTTCGTCGTGCCCGAGTTGATGGTGATGAGCGGGATCTTCTTCGCGATGACGATCTCGAGGGGCTTCTTCAGGACGTCGTAGTCGGCGATGCTGGTGACGACTCCGTTGTAGTTGCGGGCAGCGGCTTGCTCGATGATGCGGGCCATGTCGGCGAGGTCGCCGGAGGGCGGGTTGCGGTAGTCGGTCTGGACGCCGAAGTCCTTGTCCGCCTCCTTGATCGCGTTCTTGATCGTGTTCCACCACGAGTCGGAGTCGGGGGCGTGGCTGACGAGGACGTACCGGTCCGCAGCGAGCGCGGGGAGGGCAGTGAGTGCGAGGGAGGCGGCGAGGAGCATCCTTCCGGTTCTGTGCATGGGAACCTCTCGAATCGGGGTCGGTGAATCGTCTTCGGGGCGCCGGGTCGGCGCACGGTTGGCTGCCGTGTGCGAAGCGCGCACAACGTACCTGGACCTATCGAGGAATGCAACTGGGCTTCTAATCTGACGCCCCAAACGAATCCTGTTTCCATCTGCCCAAGGGATTTCGTATAGTGCGGCTCACCTCGCTGCACCGCGCCGTCAGCGCGCCGCTCCTGGCGCCTCAGACCAAGGGAGGACACGGATGGTCGACATCGCCCTCATCGGCGCCGGCCGGATCGGCAAGATCCACGGAGGCAACCTCGCCCGCCAGCCGGGCATGCGCCTCAAGTATGTCTGCGACGCGGTGCCCCAGGCGGCGAGCGAGCTCGCTGCGAATCTGGGCGCGGCCGTCGCCGATCTCGATCGGATCTTCTCCGGCTCCGCCGTGCAGGCGGTGGCGATCGCCTCGTCCACCGACACGCACGCCGGGCTCATCCTGCGCGCCGCGGCGGCCCGGAAGGCGATCTTCTGCGAGAAGCCGGTGGATCTCGACCTCGGCCGCGCCCGCGAGGTCCAGGCGGCGGTGGCGGCGGCCCGGGTCCACTGCCTGATCGGATTCCAGCGCCGCTACGACCCCACCTTCGCGGCGCTGAAGCGCCGCCTCGACGCCGGGGAGATCGGCGAGGTCGAGGTCATCGCCATCACCAGCCGCGATCCGGCTCCGCCGCCGATCGCGTACATCGAGCGGTCCGGCGGAATCTTCAAGGACCAGCTCATCCACGACTTCGACGTCTGCCGCTGGATCCTCGGCGACGAAGCGCAAACGGTCTACGCGGCGGCCAGCTGCCTGGTCGATCCGGCCATCGCGAAGGCGGGCGACGCTGACACCACTGCCGTGACGATCCGCACGCGGAAGGGGCGGCTCTGCCAGATCAACACCAGCCGGCGCGCCGCCTACGGGTACGATCAGCGCTTCGAGGTGCTCGGCTCGGGCGGCATGCTCGCCGCGGGGAACCACCGCCCCACCGAGGTGAGCGCGCACCGCCCCAGCGGAATCTCGGTGGACACGCCCGAGCCCTTCTTCCTGGAGCGGTACCGGACCGCCTACGCCGAGGAGATGATCCACTTCGCCGCGGTGCTGCGCGGCGAGGTTGCGCCCCGCGCCGGCATCGAGGACGGGATCCGCGCGCTCGAGATCGCCGAGGCCGCCACGCGGTCGGCAAAGGAGGGGAGGGCGGTCACGATCTGATGTCCTTCCCGAGAGGAGAGGAGGCGGACATGGCTTTGGCGTCCCGCACGGCCGCCCGCACTCCGAGGGGTGCGCGCCCGCGCCACGCGAACGTGGGCGCGTTCCTCGCCGTGGTCGCGGCCGAGTACGAGTCGCTCCCGAAGCAGCTCCGCGCGATCGCCCGGTACGTGGAGACCAACCGCGCCCGGATGGTGGTGACCCGCATCACCGACGTCGCCGCCGCTTGCGCGGTGCAGCCCTCGGCGGTCACCCGCTTCGCGCAGCGCTTCGGGTTCTCCGGCTACAGCGAGCTGCAGGCGCTCTTCCGCAAGGCCTTCAGCGACGGCGCGGCGCCAGGGGCCAACTACACCGAGCGGATCCGCACCATGATGGCGGAGGGTCAGCTCCAGACCAACCCAGGCGGCGTCACCCGCCAGCTCCTTCTCGCCAACCAGGGCGCGATCGAAGAGTGCGCGCTCCATCTCGACGATGCCGCGCTCGAGCGCGCGGTCTCCCTCCTGCACGACGCGGAGCACATCTACGTTGCCGGCGTCCGCCGCGCCTTGCCGGCGGCCGCCTACCTCACCTACCTCCTGCAGCACACCGCGAAGCGGGTCCAGCTCGTCTCGGGCCTGGGCGGCACCTTCGCCGGGCAGATCCGCGCCATCGGCAAGAAGGACCTCCTGCTGGCGGTGAGCTTCGCGCCGTACGGCAAGGAGACCCGCTTCTGTGTCCGCGTCGCCGAGGCGCGCGGCGCGCGCATCCTCGCGCTCACTGACAGCGCGATGAGCCCCATTGCCCGGGCCGCCGACGTCACGCTCCTGGTCAAGGAGGCAAGCGCCTTCGCCTTCCGCTCGCTCACCAACACGATGTGCCTGGCCCAAGGGCTCTTCATCTCGCTGGCCTCGCGGCTCGAGCTGGACCTCGACAACGCGGCGGATCACGGCGCGCTAGACTAAGGCGCGCTTGACTTGTCCGGATTCGGCACCACGAAGTCGCGCACCAGCGCGTCGAGGTCGGCCACCGCGGCGATGAACTGGCGCAACGTGCGCCGGGTGGCGCCGTAGGCGTCGAACTCGTCGACTGCGATCCCTTCCTCGGTGTACGCGCGCCGGAAGTCCGGAAACCGCTCCTGGAGCTCGCCGACCATTCCCGGATCCACCGGCTCGTCGATGCGCGGGAGCGCAGGGATGCCGCTGGTGTTGATCCGCACCTGCCAGGCGTGCGGCGGAGAGATCACCACGTCGCCCCCGACCAGCTGGCTCCAGTGCATGTGGTTCCGGAATGCCGCCGAGAGGAGGCGGGTGCGATAGCCGCGCTCCTTGAACAGGCGGTAGGTCTTCTTGAACACCGCCACTCCGGCCCATTCAAAGATGCCGGGGTCGACCAGGACACCCTCCTTCTCCGCCACCGCCTTCATCCAGTCGTCGAGCCGGCCCACCATGATGGTGCAGACCGAGCCCATGCCGGCGACCGACTTCCCTTCCTTCTCCCGGCGCCGGAGCCCGCGCTCCACCGCCTCGGCGACCGCTACGCACTGGGGCAGCGTGAAGCTCACCGTCGCGTTGATGGAGATTCCGCGGTAGCTCGCCTCCTCGATGGCGGGGATGCCCGCCCGGGTCGCCGGAATCTTCACGATCATGTTGGGCGCGAGCTTGCTGAACCGCACCGTCTGCTCGAGCAGCGCCTCGCTGTTGCGGAAGTTGCGCGGGTCGGTCTGGATGGAGAGCCGGCCATTCCGACCCCCGTGCTTTTCGAACGCCGGGCGGAGCAACTCCGCCGCCCGGACCGACAGCTCTTCGACCAGCTTCCAGCCGATCTGGTCCTCGGTCGCGGACGGCATCTCCCGGATGAGCTGGGCGATCCTCGGCTTCCAGGTGGCCATCTCCGCCTTCAGGGCGGTGAGGGCGATCACCGGGTTGCAGGTGGCGCCTACCGCGCCGTGGGAGATCGAGTCGTTCAGCTCCGCGATCGAGGCGGAGTCGTTCCACAGGCAGGTGGGCGTCGTCTGCGTCATCTGGTGCAGTGGACTTTTGTACGCGGCTGGGACGGCGGTCATGGTGCGGGCAAACGTAGCAGGGAGGGGGGACGGAGACAACCGCCTTTCTAAAGGGGGCGGGAACGGAAATGGATTTCTACACGCGCGCGCATTCCCGGCTCCGGCGAGTGGTGCCGCGAGAAGCAAACCAGGACGTCGCTGGACGGCGATGTGCGCGTGCGGCAATCTCCGACGGCATGGGTTTGCCGTGGCTTCGCTACCTCGGCAAGGCCGCCCTGGTTTTTGGGGCGTACTTTGTGACGGCGCGCCTCGGCCTCGGTCTCGACGCGGTGGCGGGCTTTGCGACGCTGGTCTGGCCGCCCACCGGCATCTCGCTCGCCGCGCTCTTCCTCTTCGGCGACGCGTTGTGGCCTGCTGTCGCGATCGGGGCCTTCGCGGTCAACATCGCGGCAGGCGCGCCTTTGGCGGTGGCGTGCGGCATCGCAATCGGCAATACCCTCGAAGCGCTCGCCGGGGCGAACCTTCTCCGCCTTGCGCGCTTCCAGCCTGGTCTGGAGCGGGTACGCGACGTGCTCGCCCTGGTGCTGCTGGCCGCGTTCCTCAGCACGCTGGTCAGCGCGCTGATCGGCGTAGGCAGCCTCTGGGCTGGAGGCGTGGTCCACGGCAGCGATGCGCTCGCGGCGACGCGAGCATGGTGGATTGGCGATACGCTCGGCGATCTGGTCATCGCCCCAGCGCTGTTCGTCTGGACCGCGCGCCCACGGCTCTCCTTTGGACGTTGGCGGTGGCTCGAGGCCCTGGCCATTGCCGCGCTGCTCGTCGGCTTTAGCCTCGCCATTTTTAGCGGCTCCGGACACGGTCTACTCAGACAGACGTACATGGTCTTCCCGGCCCTGGTGCTGGCTGCCAGCCGCTTCGGCCCTTACGGCGCCTCCACCGGCGTGCTCCTGGTCTCGGCGATCGCCATC
>DATBZA010000020.1:0-18395 GCA_036513415.1 Myxococcales bacterium
AATGACCAGCAGGTCATCGTGCAGTTCCACGATCACTCTCAACACGTCACCATCGGGATCTCGTCCGACCACGTGCCAGCGGGCGTTCGGCTGCAATCTGCACGATTCCGCGTGCTCGAGTGCATGCCGCAGATCGGCGAAAGGGACGCAGCGCTCCTCCATCGCGGCCCAGGCATGATCTGGTCAAAATCGCCGACCTCCGGGTCGCAACGCCGACGTTCGCCGTTTGTCGAGTCGTCGACCCGATGGCTGCCAGCGGTAGAAGGTGTCCTCGCTGACCCCGAGCTTGCAGCCAGGAGGACCGGCGGAATTGTTGGATGAGGATTCGGTGGCTAGGTCATGCAGCACCTGCAACTCCAACTCCAGCGGGTGCGTCTTGCGCTTCGCGCCATCCTATCCTGCCTTCCCCACACCTTCGACTTCCGTCTCATCGTCTTCTCCTTCCAGCATCCGTGTCCGCTGGGCCGGAGAAGGCGGAGTTAAGTGATTTCAGGCGCGCTCAGGGCCAATGATCTGGCGCGCACAACAGGCGTTGGGAAGGAGAAAGTGAAGGACAGCGACAATTCATCCGTGTCCGTTGACGTGTACCAGAAGAAATAGCTGTTACCGCGAAAGGCGCTCATGACGCCGGGGAGCGCATCGACGCTCTAGGTCCTCTTATGTCTGCTCTTTGTCCGCCCGCGGTCGCGAACGCCGTCATCGAGCACCTGGACGAGCAGCGGCGGCTGGAGCGGGAGTGCGTGAACGTTCTTCGATGGCCTTGACGGACTTTTCAAACGCCTTTTCCAAAACGCGCCTGCCGATGGTCCCGAGCACGAAGCCGAGCACCCGCCCCTTGAGGTTCTTGCCGTCGCGTACCACGACCACGTCAATGTCGGTCGTGCCGTTGGGCTGACGCCTGAAGGTGTAGGTGTGGCCCGACGCGCCTCCCCACAGGTTGGAGTCAGTCGTCGTGAGGACGACGCGGTTGGGATCGGACCAGTCGTAGTGCAGGCGTTCCCAGATGCCGCCCGAGCCTTCCGTAACGTCGGCCTCCGAGCGGCCCCGGTGATGCACCTTGAGGTACTCGTCGGCGCTGTTGCCAAAGAGCTTTGAGCGGCCAGGCCCGAAGTCGGTCAGCCCGGCGACGTACTGCTCGGGCGTCGAGGTGGTTGTCTGGTGGAGGTGGATGGTGGACATGGGGGGCTCTTTATTCCATGCGTACAGATTCGGTCAACCGAACGGCTCCTCGGAGGTGGATGGTCACAGGCGGTCAGCGAGCGCCTCATGTCCGGCGCGCGGACCGACGCGGTGCGGCGCTCCTCATGGCGCAGGTCTGGTGCGGGCCCGTCAGCCTCGACGGGCGCCGCGAGTCGAGCGCGTAGCGGCGGTGTCGCAGGTCCAGACCTCCGCGACGCCCGCCCAGGTCGTGCAGGCCCGGATGCGGGTTCCGGAGGACCGGGAGGGCACGCTACTCTGAATACTCCCAGAAATCGTCTGGAATGGAGTTTCCGACGGCAGCTCGCATGGAATCACGAAAAAGTTTTGCTGCTGGCATTGGACGAAAAGCAATCGTGCGATCTATGATGAGTCCTTCTTCATTTTCCTCGATGACATCCAAACTTTCCAGTTCGTGACCCTGGATTCTCCCTTTCCACCTCAATAAGGTTCTTCGATCGTCCAGCTTCCACTCACCAATATACTCACCTTCCCGTAACGTGGTCGATGTCGCGAAGATTTTTGCTATGACGGCACGACCTTCTATGGCACGCACCAGCACCGGACTGTGAAAGACAACCTTTTCAGCAAGAAGTTTCTCATAGTCAGCCACGGAGGCATGGCCTAATTCACGAAGTTTCCGGATTGGATGCATTTGGATAGCTCCTCGTAATCATCTTGTGAATGAACCTATCGATAATAGGGACTGCAACATACAGACTCTAGCGAATAGCAGGGCGCCGCTCCTTCGTCGCGCGCTTGCCCGACTCCACGAGTCATGATGCGAGGCATTCAAGCCATCCTCCACCTGGCCTGGCCGCTCGGCCATGTTCTCACCAGCGCGGCACCACTTCGGCGAGTTGCAGCTCGCCGCGCCCGGACGAGAAGTTCTCGTTCGGAGCGGGTCTCCTCGAGATCCTCGAGAAGGAAGAGATTAGTGGTCTGTGTTGCCATGGAGCCCTCCTCCCGTAGAGAGCCGAGAAAATGGCGTCCGTGGCCAGCGAGACATGCCCAGTGCGCGGAGTGCGGCTGAGCTGCGGCCGCCATGCGGTGCAGTTCAAGATGCTACCACAGACGACATGGCGCCGGCAGCTTCAGGCGCGAGTCAAGCAGCGGATTCCGATCGGCGCTCGCCCCGAAATCCACAACTCCTCCCGGTCCCGTCCTCGGACAGCGCACGCGAAGGGAGGCGGGGTGGCGCTGGGGCGTGATGGTTGATCTTGGTCCGCTAGAGCCCCCGTGGACATCCAGTAAACTCATGTTCGCGCAGCAGATGCCGATCCCCCAAGTCCGGCCGGGCCGCGCTCATCTAGGGCGCTACCCTGGGCGGCGGGGTAGCACACCCCTGCCGCGGTCGGAACGCCAAGTGCGTCGGCTGTGCGCGGCCTTCGAGGAGCTCGGGCCGGCCGGCTCGCATCAGACAAGCGCCGGCAGCCGAGCAATCGGCGCTTGCCGGACGAGCTGGGATCGCAGGCCATCGAGATCGTGCGCGAGCGCTACGTCGACTTCGGCCCCACGCTGGCGTGCGAGAAGCTCCTCGAGCTGCACGATCTCCAGGTGTCCAGGGAAACGCTGCGGGCTTGGCTGATCGGTGCCGGCATCTGGATCCCCAGGCACGAGAGGGTCAGGACGGCGCATCAGCCACGCCACCGGCGCGAATGCTTGGGCGAACTCGTGCAGCTCGATGGTTGCGAGCACGCCTGGTTCGAGGACCGCGGTCCGGGCTGCACGCTCTTGGTCTACGTCGACGACGCCACCGGGCGGCTGCTGGAGCTGCGCTTCGTGAGGACCGAGCTCAACATCGACATCATCTGCGCCAACTCGCCGCAAGCGCAGGGCCGCGTCGAGCGGATGAACAAGACGCTGCAGGACCGGCTGCTGAAGGAACTGCGCTTGCGCGGCACCTCGACGATTGGGGCCGGCAACGCGTTCCTGCTCCAGTTCATGGCGGACCACAACCGGCGCTTCGGACGCGCGGCCAAGAACGCCCACGACGCCCACCGGTCGCTGCGCGGTCACGAGGACCTCTCCCGCATCTTCACCTGGCGGGAGGAGCGGAGGATGTCCCGCAACCTGGTCGTCCGCTTCAAGGGAATCACCTATCTCGTCGAGCCAAGTCCCGAGACTCTGCGCTTCGCCGGCAAGCGGGTCCGCGTCTTCGAGTCGTGGAGAGCAAGCGGCTCGGCGCTGCTCTCTCGGTCATCAGGCTTCGCAGCTGGAGCGGGACAGGTGCGCCGGGCGTCGAAGAAGCTCACCTTCGCGAGAAGGAGCGCTCGAGGTCGCGCAGATCGCAGCGGGACTTTCCCCACCATCCAGCCCGGAAGGGCTCAGCGAGCTCGTTCCTCGAGCGGTACGAAGCGGAGCAGAAAGCTCGGCGGAAGGTGCGCAACGATCGAGCCGCGCTCCGCCGCAAGGCTCAGGTCGAGGCCGCGCAGCAGCGCCGCTCCGGTTGACCGGCGCTGCCCAACCGGACATTTCTACTTTGCTGGGGAGCGGACATTTTTACTTGGGTTTGACAAGCCTTAGAGTCAGCCGCATGCCCGTACTGGACTGGCTGCTCGATTCCGACCCGGCCATCCGCTGGCAGGTGTTGCGCGATCTTGTCCATGCGCCGGCTGAGGTCGTCGCCGTGGAGCGCGCGCGGGTGGTCAACGAGGGCTGGGGTGCCAGGCTGCTGGCGTTGCAGGGCGAAGACGGTCAATGGGCGGGAGGCGCGTGCTTCCCGGCGCGAAGCTTCAACTGGCGCGCCGAGAACCAGGGCCAGCCCTGGACCGCCACGCTGCCAACACTCCAGCTGCTGCGTGATTTCGGGGTCGACCCGCGCTCTGACCGGGTGCGCCGGGCGGTGGCGCTGGTCAGAAACCACTGCCGTTGGGAGCACGCCGGGCAGCCGTTCTTCAGCGGCGAGGTCGAGCCGTGCATCAATGGCAGAACCATCGAATTGGGCATCTACTTTGACCAACATGTGCATGGCGTGGTCGCCCGCCTGATTGGTGAGCAGCTCGAGGACGGCGGGTGGAACTGCGAGGCGGAGAACGGTTCCGTCCGCTCGTCATTCGCGACCACCATCAACGTCCTGGAAGGACTGTTGGCGCACGAGCGCGCAACCGGTGGCTCTGCGGAATCCATCGCCGCCCGGCGCCGCGGTGAGGGGTACCTCCTCGAACGAAAGCTGGTCCGACGCAAGAGCACCGGCGAAGTAGTCAACCCGGCCTGGCTGCAATTCTCGTTTCCGACCCGCTGGCACTACGACGTGCTGCGTGCCCTCGAATACTTTCGCTCGGTCGGAGATGTGCCGGACTCACGGATGGACGAAGCGATCGATTTGCTCCGATCCAAGCAGCAGCCGGATGGTACCTGGCTGCTGGAGAACACGCATCGCGGCAAGGTCAACTTTGCGCTCGAGGACGGCGACGGTCGGCCCAGCCGGTGGAACACGCTGCGGGCGCTGCGTGTCCTCAGCTGGTGCGAGCAGTCCGCGACCTGAGCCGCCGTCCATCGCTTTTCTGGCGCGGCGCGGAATCCTGCCGTTATCCTGTCCGCGTCGGCGAAAGGAGGTGATGCGATGGTCAGCGAAACGAAGGTGGCTGCCCTTCGCGTCGCCTCGGCGGAGCTGTTCGGCTAGCTTCGCCGGTGCGCGCGAGGCTCTACCGGGCGCCCGGGAGACACTGAGCCTCCCGGGCGTCTTTCTGAGCGTTGTGACCGGGCGGCTGCGCTCAGGGGTCATCGCACCGTGATCGGACTCATCCTCCTGCTGGCTGCTCCCGCTCTCGAGCTGGAGGCGTCGGGTGGGGTTGCGTTCCCCTCGCCACCCCACCCCGCGCAGGGACCGAAAGCGGCGGCGCTGCAGATCCGCGCGGGGCTGGACTTCCTCGACCATCTCACGGTCTCGGGGGCGCTCCTCGGCGTTCCGGGCAGCGACGCGCGAAACACCCAATGCGGCCTTTGCTTCGGGCAGAGCCCGACGTTCAAGGCGATTTCGGGTTTCGGCATCGTGCGCCTCCATACCGATGCCGACCTGCAGGCGTTTGCCGAACTGGGAGTGGGCGTCGGCCACCTGGTCAGCTTGTCGGACGAGGACTACTTCGAGAACCCTCCGCTGAGCGGACGCGCCGGACCGGCCTTTCTCCTCGGCGGCGGCGGCCGCTGGTTCGTCAGCCAAGGCCTGGCGCTCGGCGCCCAAGTGGCGTGGACGATGTGGACGAACGTCGTCAGGCGCGAGTTCGTCTACGGCGCCACGCCGATGTCCGCACGTGACGACCTCAAGGTGAGCGCTGTGCTGTTGCTGCTCTCGGTCGGCTGGTCATCGGCGCGGTAGAGAGCACGGTCCAGGATAGCGCCTGCGCTACGGCGCCGAGTTCCGGCGACGGGTGAAGAGCATGGGCATCGCCGACGTTGTCACGTCAGCGCGCTCGCCCTGGCAGAATCCTTTCGCCGAACGCGTGACGCACGATCCGCCGTGAGCTCCTCGACCACGTGATCGTCCCGAACGAGCGACACCTCCGCGGGCGTCTGCGCAGCTACTTCCGCTACTACCACGCCTCGCGCACGCACCTCGCCCTCGACAAGGACGCGCCCGAGCCGCGCGCTGTCGAGCCACCCGATCTCGGTCGCATCGTCGCCCTGCCCCTTGTCGGCGGCCTCCACCACCGCTACGTCCGCCGCGCGGCATAGTCCCAAGAGTCAGTCCTCCCGTCGTCAGAGGGGAGGGAGCGCGATCAGCGCTAACCGAAGGGGCCGGCTGCCGGTTACCAGTCATCTTGCCTGCAGCCGCTCGCCCTTGCTGCGTCGCCCGATCCGTCTGAGAAGACCATGATCGGCGCGCGCCGGTCGAGTCATCCTTGGGTCGCGGAGATGCCAGGATCGAGTTTTGGCCAACGACAACGCACATGATCCGGATCGAGACCAGGGCGCAGGTTTCAAACCGGCCTACACGCGATTCCAATTCAGCGTTGCCGGTCCACGTGCGGATCCGTGGTCGCCCCGATGGCGACGACTTCGGCGGCTCTACGCAGCGACCCGAGCTATCGACGCGCTATCTTCCTGTGGCGCGATGGCCGGAGCCACCGGCACGTCTTGAGTCCTCGGCAGTAGCCGCGTCGAGTTCAGAATGAAGGTCAATTCCGACGCGACGTGGATGAACGCCGCCAGCAGCGGGTTGAGCAGCCCGAACGCCGCGAGGCCTACCCCCAGTCCGTCCACGACGAGTGTGCCCGCGAAGTTCTGCCAGATGATCCGCCTGCAGCGGCGCGCGATGCGCACCGTTTCCACGAACTTGCCGAGATCGCTGCCGATGAGCACCACATCGGCGCTCTCCATCGCCACCGCGGTGCCCGAGCCCATCGCTACGCCCACGGTGGCCTGCGCCAGTGCTGGAGCATCGTTCACGCCGTCGCCGATCATCGCCACCATCTGACCGTCCCTCTGCAACGCTTCGATGTGCTGCTGCTTCTGATGCGGCATCAGCTCGGCGCGTACCTCGTCCACCTGAAGCTGGTTGCCGACAGCCTGCGCGACCAAAGCCGCATCGCCCGTGAGCAAGACCGTTCGCAGGCCGAGCTCGCGAAGCTGCCGGATGGCGTCCCGGGCTTCGGGACGGAGCACGTCAGAAAGACGGATCGCCCCGATCGCCCGGCCTGAGCGCGCGACCAGCACCTCTGCCTGGCCGTCCGTCGGCTGCGCCAAGGAGGTCGCGTCCACGCCCTGCTGGGCAAGCAAGGCACGGTTTCCCACCAGGATCTGCGCTCCGCCGCGCGACGCGATGATCCCGAGCCCAGGCTGGTACTGAAACGTGTCCGGTTCGCCGGCGGCGAGCATCTCTGTAGCGGCGCGCCGGAGGATGGCCGTGGCCAGCGGATGCTCCGACCGCTTCTCCGCGATGGCCGCCGTCTCCAGCACTTCCAGGACGGTGGTGCCTGAAACCGAAAGCACCTGCGCGACTTCGGGCTTCCCGAGCGTCAGCGTGCCGGTCTTGTCGAGGACGACGGTCTGCACACGGCCGAGCGCCTCCAAGTAGACACCACCCTTGATGATCGAGCCGAGGCGCGCCGCGCGACCGATGCCCCCGAGGATGGCCAGCGGCGTTCCGGCTGCGATGCCACAGGCGCCGGCCACGATGATGACGGAAATGGTGGCCCTGGCGTCGCGCGTGACGAGGAACGTGAAACCGGCGCACGCGAGTGCGAAGTAGACGAGGTAACCGGCGAGGCGGTCGGCCGTCTTCTCGATAGGGGCGCGCGATTGCTCGGCGCGCTCAACCGCTTCGATGATGCGCCCGAACGCCGTATCGCGCCCGATTCCGGTGGTGCGGATCTCCAGCGCTCCCGACTGGTTGATCGTGCCCGCGAAAACCTGGTCGCCAGCCAGCTTCTCGACCGGCATCGACTCGCCGGTGATGGTGGCCTGGTCCACGAAGGAGTGCCCGCTGGCGACAATGCCATCGATGGGGATGCGCGCTCCGGGCTTGACCAGGATGATCTCGCCCACCTGAAGCTCGTCGGCGGAGACCTCCCGTTCGGCGCCGCCCCGGCGAACGAGCGCGATGCGGGGCAGGAGATCGACGAGCTGCTTGATGGCCTTGCGCCCGCGGCCGACCGTTAGCCCTTCCAGCACCTCGGCCGCCAGGACGAAGAGCACGATCACGAGCGCGGTGAAGAACTCCCCGATGACCGCCGCCGCGCCGATGGCGATGGTCATGGACAGCTCCATCGTCATGCGGCGCTCGAGAGGAGCTTCGAGGGCCTCGCGCCAGATCGGCCAACCACCGACCAGCAGCCCGGCGATTGCCAACAGGTCGAAGCGCGAGACCGGCTGCCAGACATGGAACCAGGTCAGCACCGCCACCAGAGCGACGAGCCCGATCCGAATTATGTCCCAGCGGCCGATACCGCGGCGCTGCTCGTCATCATGCTGCACCGGATGCTCCGTCATCGCAGGTAGGTCCGCATGACGTCGAGCAGCTCCTGAGTCGCCTCGGCCTTGGGCGTTCCCGGGCGCTCGTCCGGATCGAGAATGTGCAAGCGAACATGGTCCTCCAGCACCTCCACGATGAGGCTGTTCATCGCGCCCCTCGCGGCGGTGAGGGCATGCAGCACGTCCGCGCACTCGGCACCCTTGTCCAGTGCCGTTTCCACCGCCTTCACCTGGCCTGCGATGCGGCGGATGCGTCCGAGAAGCTTCTCCCTCTCTTGTTGGGTGTGCATGCTAGTTGTTCTAACATGGACTCCCAGTATAGGCCACCCGGTATGGCTACGTACCGTACCGGGTATAGATGTCTTCCGAGGCGTACGAGACCCTGCTCCTTCGAGGTCTTGATGCCGGCGGCAGCGATCAGATCTTTGCGGTGTACGGCGTCTATACAGCGGAGCGGTCCGTGCGTAACTTCGGGACATGATCGCCCTCGTCCTGGTGTTGGCCGCCTCGGTCCCGCCACAAGCCATCGAGGCAGCGCCGCGCTCCGTGTACCGCGTAAAGCCTGCGGTGGACGGTTCGATCATCGGCGCCAGCGCGCTCGCGATCATATTGCCTTACGCTTTCGCCAGCGATCTGATCCACCCGCACTGCCCCTGCGACCCTGCTGCTGTGAACGCCTTGGACAGGCACGTGATTGGCAACCACAACAAGTTCCTCGACGACGCCAGCGACGTGACGGCGGGTCTGGTAATGCTCGTCCCCCCGCTCCTCGACGGCCTGGACGTGGGCCTGTCGCGAGTGTTGGTAGAAGATCTCACGGTCTATGCCGAGACGCTCGCCGTGAACGGCGCGCTTGTCACGGCCGTGAAGTACATCGTGCAGCGCCCGCTGCCACGTACCTACGCGGGCGACCCGACGCTGTTGAACCAGCCGGGCGGATACCGTTCCTTCTACTCGGGACACACGTCCGTCGTCGTAGCGGCGCTCTCTGCGATGGCTGTGACGTTGGACGCTCGCCATGGCCAGCACATCTGGCCTTGGATCCTGGTCGCCGCCGTAGGTGGCATGGTGGCCGCCGAGCGGGTTGCCGCCGGCCGCCACTTCTATACCGACGTCGCAGTGGGGGCTGTTGCAGGGGCAGCGGTGGGTACACTCGTTCCACTCGCGCATCGGCGTGACGAGCAGGACGGCACGCGCGGGTTCACCATCCGGTTCTGACCGGGACGCCGGTACCGCTCAGTCCAGCTGTTCCGTCACAGTCTTGGTCTCCTTGCCCTTGAGAAGCGTGACTTCCGCGCTCGCATGCCCGTCCTTCATCGACGGAGTCACGCTCACCGCGCGGTAACCCTTGTTGGCCTTGACCGCCTCGTCCACCGCCGCCTCCAGCGACGTCTTCGCGGACGCCATGGCCTCGGCCTGCGCCTTGGCGGCGGTCAGATCGTCGCCGCCGGTAATCGCCTTCGACTCCTTCACCTTGCCGGTCTTGTGATCGACGATCACTTCCGAGTAGTTCGTCCCCTCGGCGGTGTACACCGAGAGCTGCAGCTTCCCGTCCTCCACCTCGAATTTGCCGGAGATGGGCGTGCCCTTGCTCGCGCTCGCAGCAAGGCCTTGCGAAAGCGGAACCTTCGCGCCCTTCATCTGCGCGGCGAGCGCACTCGTGTCTCCTTCGGCACGTACCGGCGTGGTGCACACCAGCGCTGCTGCGGCGAATAGAAACGTCTTCAATTGCGACCTCCTTTGCCAAGCTCAGGCGACCTTCGTCTTCCTCAGCGCGGCGGCGAGGGTGCGCGCCAGATCCTCGGTGCGTCCGACGCCCCAGTAGTGCAGGAACAGCATTCGCGGGTTCTCGCCGGCCATGTGCTGGTGGATGGCGACGATGTTGATCCCGCCGCCGCGCAGCGTCTTGAGCACGTCTTGCAACTCGCTCTCCAGCATGGCGAAGTCGCCGTCGACGATGGCGCGGTCGTCGCTCCCCGCGAAAGCGGCCCAGGTGTTCACGCCCATGGCGTTGCCCATCGTGTGACCCGCCATCTTCACTTCGCGGCCGATGGTGACCTTGTAGACGCCCTTGTTCAGCTCGCCGCTGCGTCCCAGCACTGCATCGACCTTTTTCGGATCGAGGCTGCTGTTCGCGGGGTCGATGTCCGCCGAGGGCACGTCGAACTTCTGCTTCAGCGTCTCGAACACCTTGCCCACCGCGGCAGCGAGCTTCGCCTCGTCGCCCATCCCGCCGATGTGCATGAACATGACGCGCGGAGTCTCCCAGAAAAAGTGGTTGTGCAGCGCGGTGACCTCAAGTCCGTTCTGGAGCGCGGCGTCCATCGCCGGATTCACCTGGTCCTCGGTGAGCACCATGTCCCCCATCACGACAGTGTGCGTGCCGGCCTTGGTAAACGCGGCCCAGGCAGTCAGGCCGAGGGGCGGCGTGAGCTTGGCGCCCGCCGCAGTGACCGACAGATCGCTCCGCGGCACCTGCACCTTGAAGACGCCTTCCTTCTCGTTCCATTGGCCCTTGAGCCCGGTGAGCTGCTCGATCTTGGCGGTGTCCAACTTGGCCGCGGGTTGCGCGGCCAGCATTACGGCGATCAGGGCGATCATGCGGCTTTCCTCCGGGCGCTTTCGAAACGCCGGTTGACTTCGTCCCAGTTGATGTTCTGGAAAAAGGCGTCGACGTACTTGGCTGCCGCCGCGCCGTAGTCGAGCGCGTACGAGTGCTCGTACATGTCGAGCAGCAGCAGCGGCTGCCCGAAGGCGCACGCCTGCGTGTGATTGCCGGACCAATACGTGCGCACCTCACCGCGCTGGAAGTCCCACGCCAGGGCCGCCCAGCCGCTACTGCCGGCGAGACCCATGCCGGTGAGGCGAAACAGTTCTTCCCAGCGCGGGAAGGAGCCGGACGCGCGCGACACGGCGTCTGCGACCGGCCCACCCGGACGTCCATCGCCCCCGAGATTGTCGAAGTACAGCTCGTGCAGCGTGGCCGAGTTCGCGAACGTCAGCTCGCGCTCTTTCAGCGCCGCGACCAGGAGCGGTGGCGTGTCCTTGGTGACGCGCGCCAGCTCCTCCTCGGTGCGGTTGAGGTTCTTGACTGCGCCGCCGTAGTTGTTCTCGTGGTGCGAGACGATCAGCCGCTCGGACAGCCCACGCAGTTTCGAGGCGTCGAACGGCAATGGCTTGATGGCGTGCATGGTTACTCCGGCGTCGCCGTGAGATCGTCGAACTGGATGATCGAGTCCGCCTTCGTCCAGACCCCGAACTTCCCCGCGTCCTTGAAGGTGTCGTCGTTCTGGTCGATCACCTGTTTGCCGTCGAAGAACACCTCGATGTGGTTGCCGATCATCCGTATCGCCAGTTCGTGCCACACGCCCGACGCTACCTTGCCGTTCCATCCCGCGAACCTGTCCCGGCGCCCCTTGACGACGTGGTACAGGTGCACGTTGTCCTCCAGGGCGTTCGCGCGCGTGATGTAGTAGTTATCCTTGTCCTTCAAGCGCCAGATGATCCCGCAGCCTTGATCGCCCTTGCCAGCGATCGGCTTGCACTTGACCGAGAGGCGCAGGTCCTTCAGCTCGGGGCCCGTGTACGCGATGGGAAACCGGTAATCGGTCGTATCGCCGTCGGTCTGCGCAAGGACGTTCTTGCCGCTCGGCGCATCGCCCACCGCCTGTACGACCCACTTGCCTGGTTTGCCCTTGCCGGTGAGCGCGAAGTCGAACCCCTTCGGCGGCTCGCCGGCGGTATCGGAATCGAAATTGAACGTCGTCATCTGCTTCTCCTGGGCGACCGCAGCCGCGGCGACAAATGCAACGAGTGCAGTCCTCTTCATGTCTCGGCTCCCCGGCGCTTGCGTTTGAAGTACTCGTACAGATCGTCCAGGACGGCACTGGCGCGCTGCAGGCGCACCTCGTCCTCCGCGTGCGCCATGGCGATGCCGTTGATCAGGTGCTCGAAACCGGCATTGTCGGGGCGGTCGTACTTCTCATCCTTGAGATCGATGTCGTGGATGATCTCCGCGATCGGCCGCAGCGCGGCGTCGGTGATCTCAAAGCGCGCCAACAGCACCTCGAACGAGCAGAGCTCTCCCTGGTGCGTGAACTCGCCGTCGAACATGTCGAAACGCAGCTCGCCAGCCTGGTGGCGGTACTCGCGCGGCGCCACGAACTTGAACTTCGCCTTGGGATCGATGAAGCGCCGGATGAGCCACGCGCTCGCCATGCGATCGACGTGGATGCCGGTGCGGGTGACCCAGGTCGCTCCGCGCGGCTTTTCCAACGCCTCCGCGGCCGGGGCTTCTTTCTCCGGCTCGCGCGCAGCGAGCTTCTGCTCCAGTTCCTTGAGCAGTCCGTCGACGGCCTCCCGGCTGCGGGCGTGAAAGAAGTCGATTACGGCGATGTCCGCCATGCGCTTTTGCAGGCGCGCGAGGGCCGATTCGACGTCGCCGCGCTTCTCGTCCGCGATTTCACCCTTGCGAGGAAGGCCGCGCGCCACCTGACGGACCTCGTCGGCGAGGGCCTGGTAATCCGTATCCCGCGCTGAGCGGAACATCTCCCTCACCTGCTCGTCGTTCAGGCCTTCGACAAGCCGAGCCTCGACCAGCGAAGCATCGCCGCCACCCTCGACAATTTCGCGCAGTACCCAGTTCAGGTCCTCCTGCGCTTGCTCGTTGCTCGGCAGCGCATAGACTGAGTTCTTGATGGCGACTGCGCCGAGCTTCTGTAGCCGGCGCCAGATCTTCACGCGGAAGTAGTTCGGCTTCGGCGGGATCTGGTGGATGAGCAACAGCCAGCCACCTTTTTCTCTTTCCAGCACGGGCGAGCGTTATAGTGCAGCCGTATCCGACGTCAACCGGAAGTGGTGCAATTGAATCCGACCAACGTCAACCCGCCGCCTGCCGTCGCGGAGCCGGTCTCCATGCGGGAGATCTTCTGGTACTTCCTCAAGCTGGGCTGGCTCGCCTTCGGCGGCCCGGTCGGCCAGATCGGCCTGATGCACCTTCAAGTAGTCGAGAGGCAGCAATGGATCGGCGAGGAGGAGTTCGTTCGCGCCCTGAACTTCTGCCACGTCCTCCCCGGACCCGAGGCGCTGCAACTCGCGATTTACATCGGCTACAAGAAGGGCGGATACCTCGCAGGGGCGCTGGCCGGAATCCTGTTCATCCTTCCCGGCTTCATCACCTTGACGGCACTCGCGTGGATCTACGTGCACTACGGCGAAAGCCCTCAGGTCTTGGGCGTCCTCTGGGGTTTCAGGCCCGTGGGCCTCGCGCTCCTCCTGGCAGCGTTGGTGCGAATCTCCCGCGCGGCGCTGAAGGGCGTCTTCCCCGTCGTCCTTGCGGTCGCTGCTTTCGTGGCATTCTTCTTCGGGCAATTGCCCTTTCTCGTCGTCCTGCTCGGCTGCGGACTCTGCTTCATCGGTTGGCGCAGGCTGGTTCCCGTCGCGACGGCGCTCGCGCTCCTGCTGCCGGGGCGGGCAGACGCGGCCGAGTCCGCATGGCGGCGCGTCTTCGACATCTCCTCCTTCTTCCTCAAGGTCGGATTGTTCTCCTTCGGCGGGGCCTATGCAGTGCTGCCGTACATCCGCGAAGGAGCGGTCGCGAGCTACGGCTGGATCAGCGATCGCGAGATGATCGATGCGCTCGCGCTGGGTGAGACGACGCCAGGACCGTTGATCTCGATCGGAATCTTCGTCGGCTATCTTGCCGGGCACGGCCGCGGCGTGCCGTGGATTGGCGCGACGGCCGCAACCTTCTGGCTTTTCTTGCCGTCCTTCGTCCTCGTGCTCGGCGCCGCGCCGCACATGGACTGGTTGACCTCCCGGCCGGGCGTCAAGGAGTTCCTCAAGGGGGTGACGAGCGGTGTGGTGGGGCTGATGTTCTCGATCTCGATTCCACTCGCGCGGGTCGCGTTCATGCCAACAGGCGAGATTGATTGGATCACCGTCGTGCTCGGCCTGGCCGCTTTCACGGCGCTCACCTTCTGGAAGTGGCGCCTCAACGTGGTAGCCGTCGTTCTGGGCGGGGGCGTGCTCGGCCTGGTGCGCGCTTTCGCGCCGGGGCTTTTCGGAGGTCCACTCTCATGAAATGGGTGACGCGCCGAAACATCCGGGTCAACCGCACATCGACCGCGTGGCTGGTCCGCCGCTTCCTCGACCTGGAGGCGACGTTCCTGTTCGTCGCGCCCGAAGAGGTCGCCAAGGTGCAGAAGTCTGACGACGCCATCGGTTTCGACGCGCCGGGAGCGACGTACCCGCACCGCGACGGCAAAGGGCGCTGCTCGTTCGAGGCGCTGGTCGAGGAGCGGCTGCCGGATGATCCTGCGCTCCGCGCGCTCGCGCGAATCGTGCACGGGGCCGACTTCGACGAGCTGCACGTCGCTCCAGAGGCGCCCGGGCTGCGCGCCATCTCGCGCGGCTTTCCGCTGGTCAGCGCGAACGATGAAGAGACGGTCGCGAAGGCCTCGTTCCTCTACGATGCGCTCTATGCCGCGCTCAAGCAGGGAGGGAAGCCATGAGGCGCGGAGTCCTGGTCGCGGCAGGCGTGCTCATCTGCTTCGCCTGCAAGCGCGGTGCGAAGGAGGTGGTCGTCTACACCAGCGTGGACCAGCCATTCTCCGAGCCCATCTTCAAGGAATTCGAGAAGCGATCGGGCATGAAGGTGCTGGCGGTCTACGACACCGAGGAAACCAAGAGCACCGGGGTGGTCAACCGACTCATCGCCGAGGCACGGCAGCCGCAGGCCGACGTGTTCTTGTCGGGCGATCCGGTGCGACCGTTCTTGCTCATCAAGCGCGGGCTCGTGCAACCCTATCCGTCGCCGGCCGCCGCGACGGTCCCGGCGCGCTTCAGGGCTCCCGACGGCACGTGGACCGGGTCCGCGGCGCGCGCCCGCATCCTCCTCGTCAACAAGCAGAAGGTCTCCGCTGCGGAGATGCCGAAGTCGGTGCGCGACCTCGCGGCGCCGCGCTGGAAGGGACAGACCGCGCTGGCGAATCCGCTCTTCGGCACTACCACGATGCACGTCGCGGCGCTCTTCGGCGCATGGGGAGAGGACAAGGGCCGCGCGTTCCTCGACGATCTCAAGACGAACCAGGCCCGCATCGCCAGCTCCAATGGCGAGGTGAAGCGACTCGTCACAGCAGGCGAGGTGGCGTTCGGACTCTGCGATACCGACGATGCCGCGGAAGCCCTCCACGACGGAGCCCCTGTCGAAGTGGTGTATCCGGACCAGGACGGAGTTGGTACGCTCGTGATGCCCACCGCCGTGGTGCTGATGAAGGGTCCTCATCCGGACGCGGGACAAGCGCTAGTGGACTGGCTCGTGTCGGCGGAGGTGGACAAGCGAATGGCGGAGCTCGCGGCGCACATGCCGCTGCGTGCCGACATCCAGGTGCCCGGCGTGCGCTCGGCCAGCTCGTTCCGGTCGATGCAGGTGGACTACGCGCGCCTTGGCGACGAGATGGAGAGAATCCAGCCTTGGCTGCGGCAATGGGTCGGGCTCTGAAGCGTGTCCAGGAGCATCTGGCGCTGGCACTCGCCGGATTCGTGATCTGCGCGACCGCGTTCCTCCCGCTCGTCGCGGTGATCGCCGGGGCGCCGTTGTCGGGCCTCGCGCCGCTTGCGAGCGCCACTCCCTGGCTGCTCCTCTTGCGGTCGTGCGCGCTCGCAGGCGCCGTGACTGCGTGCGCGTTGCTTCTCGGCGTGCCGCTCGGGATGGTCTTGGGGCGGGCGGACATTCCGGGCAGACGCGCCGCGCTGCTGCTCCACGCGCTGCCCGCGTTCCTTCCGCCATTCCTTCTCGCGCTTGGCTGGTTCTACCTTCCTCATCCGGACGCGCTATTCACCTCGGCCGGCGCGATCGGAGTCGAGACCATCGCCTTCACGCCGATCGTCACGGCGCTGGTCGCGCTGGCGGTGCAGGCCATCGATCCGTCGATGGAAGAGGCGGGCCGCCTTTCGGCGCCGCCCTGGAAAGTCGCCGTGCGCATCGTGCTGCCGGTCGCGTGGCCTGCCGCAGCTCTCGGTGCGCTGCTGGTCTTCGCGCTTTCGCTGTCGGAGCTGGGCATCCCCATGTTCCTGCGCATCCGGGCATATCCGGCGGCTGTCTTTTCCCGGCTCGGCGCCATCGACTACTCGCCGGGCGAAGCAGCGGTGCTCGCGATGCCCTTGATAGCCGTGGCGCTGGCGCTGCTTGCCGTCGAGCGGGGCATCGGCGCGCGGCGCTCGTTCGCCGTGCTGGGCCTGCGCAGCGAGGAGCGGCCAGCGCTCAGGCTCGGCCGCTTCCGCTGGTTGACCACGGTGGCCTGCTGGTCGGCAGCGGCCGCTTCGGTGCTCCCCATCGTCGGCCTTGCTTGGAGCGCGCTGCGCGGGAACGGGTTTGGGCAGGTGGGTGACTGGATCGGGGCAGGCGTCCAGAACAGCGTCCTTCCCGCGGCTCTCGCAGCGACGCTGCTCACGGCGGTTGGCTTGGTCCTCGGCAGGTCGGTCGCGCGAGAGAGACCAGGAAGCGCCTGGCTCGATGCGCTCGCCGTGTTCGCGTTCGTCACGCCCGCCGCCGTCCTCGGCGTCGGGATTATCGACGTGTGGAACCGCCCTGCTACGCACGCTGTGTACCGGACCGTCGCCATTCTCGTCATCGGATTCGCCGCGCGCTACGCGGTGATCCCAGCCCGCGCGATCGCCGTCGCGATCGCGCAAGGTTCTCCGCACCTGGAAGAAGCCGCGGCGGTGCAGGGCGCCGGGTTCTTCCTGCGCCTGCGGCGGATCGTCGTCCCCCTTCATCGCCGCGCCCTGCTCGGCGCTTGGCTCCTCGCCTTCGTCTTCTGCCTGCGCGATCTGGAGACCGTCATTCTCTTCTATCCGCCGGGCAGCGCGCCGCTCACGGTGCGCATCCTGACGCTCGAGGCGAATGGCGCCCCGGCGGTGGTGGCGGCGCTCTCCCTCGTACAGTGCGGCATGGTGGCTGCGGCGCTCGCCGCGGGCGCGCTGGCGCTCGCCGGAGCCCGGAGATGATCGAGCTGCAAGGCGTCTCCGTCTCTCTGCATCTCCATCAGATCCTTCGCGACGTCACCCTCTCCCTCGGAGCAGAGGAGGTGCTCGCGATCGTCGGACCTTCAGGGTCGGGCAAGTCCACGCTCTTGCGCGTCGTTCTCGGCTTCATCGCGCCGTCCGGCGGCAGCGTGTGCATCAAGGGCACGCGTGTCAGCGGAGACGGGCGGATCGTGGTGCCACCCGAGGAACGCCATCTTGCGATGGTGTTCCAGGACCTCGCGCTCTGGCCGCACATGACCGTCCGCGAGCACCTGGCGTTCGCGGCTCACGACCAGGCCCGCATCGACGACCTGCTGCGGCGCGTCGGACTGGACGGGAAGGCCGAGCGGCGCCCCGCACTTCTCTCGGGAGGCGAACGCCAGCGCGTCGCGCTCGCGCGCGCTCTGGTCGGGGAGCCGATGGCGCTCCTGCTCGACGAGCCTCTTTCGAACGTCGATGTCATGCTCCGGCAGGAGTTGATCGCGCTGCTGCGGGAGCTTCTCGATGAGCGGCGGCGTGCCGTCCTCCTCGTTACTCACGACCTGCGCGAGGCGGGAGCGCTGGCGAATCGGGTCGCAGTGCTCGAAGCAGGCCGGCTCGTCCAAGTCGGCACGATGGCGGATCTGCAGGCGCGCCCGGCGACAAGGTTCGTCGAGGCCCTCCTCGCTGACCGCGGCTGAGTCCGTGGTTTCGGTGGTGCCGGTTCTCTACCGGCTCTGGGGCGGCGCGACCGAGTCGAGATCTGCCCGCCGAACAAGACGAATTCGTGGGCAAGATCTGGTCAAGATCGTTTCAACGAAGGGGACACTTCCCACACGCCCAGAGCTAAGGGCGCGTATCCTCGCCGACTCCGACGAGATGTGCGCATCGCGCCCTTCGGGTTAGCAACGCGATGTACCAAAACGCCGGCCCCACCCATAAGTACCGATAAGGCCAGCGGAAAAGTTGCGGGGGCAGGATTTGAACCTGCGACCTTCGGGTTATGAGGGCGATTTCACCCAACCGGCAGACGGGCGTCGCCTCTCATGTTTTCAGTCGTTCCGACGACTTGAGCGACTCAGGAAGTCCACCGAAGTCCACTTCAGGATGCACGAGTCCCCTCGTGTCTGGACAAGATTTGGTCAAAGTTGCAGGGGCGGGCGAGAGCCGCCGCTCGCGTCGCATTCCTAGCTAACGGCGACGGCTTCAGAGGCACGATCGACGCAGGCGCTCGATCAGCGTCGGCTTGCGCGCGTGTTCGGCGCGAAGCGCCTCGAGCC
>DATBZA010000021.1:0-6913 GCA_036513415.1 Myxococcales bacterium
CGACCCGACCGGCGCTGGCGACACGTTCGCCGGCGGCTTCCTCGGCCTGCTCGACCGTCTCGACGCGGCAGATCCGGTCGCCCTCCGCCAGGCCACCGTCATGGGCGCCACCGTCGCCTCCTTCACCGTCGAGCAGTTCAGCTGCGATCGCCTGCGCGATCTCGACCTGGCGCAGGTACGCCGGCGGTTCGACGCCTTCCGCCATCTGGTGCACTTCGACGAGCTTCCCGGACACGTGGGGTGAGCCGGCGCTCCAGCAGCCGCCGTCAACGCGCCGGAAGCGACGCGTCAGGCGCCCTTGAAGTCGGCGCACGTGCGGTGTACTCAGGGCGGCGCCGATGCGCACCGCCATCCTGACGGATATCCACGCCAACCTGGAGGCGCTCACGGCGTGCATCGAAGCGGCGGAACGGCAGAAGGTCGATCGCTTCGTTTGTCTTGGAGATACGGTTGGTTACGGTGCGGATCCGAACGCCGCCTGCGATCTGGTCCGCGCCCGGTGCGACTTCGCCGTGCTGGGCAACCACGACGCAGCCGTGGCCGGCAGGATGGACTACAGCTACTACTACGCGGCGGCGCGCGAGGTGCTCGACTGGACGGCGCTGCACCTCTCCCCAGAAAACATGCAGTGGTTGCGGGCACTTCCATACCAGCGCGCAGAGGGTGACGTGACGTACGGCCACGCTTCGCCGCGCGAGCCGGAGGCGTTCGAGTACATCTTCGCCCTGGAGCAGGCCGAGGATCTGCTGGCGCGCACCGAGAAGCTCGCCCAGCTGACGTTCATCGGCCACTCGCACCTGCAGCGCGCGTTCCAGCTCGGCAACCCCGTCAGGGACGTTTGGGCGGAGCGGCTCCGGGTCGACGGCGCGCGCCGTTACCTGATCTCGATCGGGAGCTGCGGCCAGCCGCGGGACTACGACCCGCGCGCCTGCTACGGGATCTGGGACGATCAAGCCAGGACGGTCGAGTTCCACCGGGTCCAGTACAACGCCGAAAAGACCGCAAGGAAGATCCTCGAGGCAGGCCTCTCGCCGCACTTCGCGCGGCGGCTCCTGCATGGGGTCTGAGATGGATTTCCCCAGGCACCTGCTGGAGCTGGAGGCGCTGACCCGGGGACAAATCGAGGCCCTTCTTTCGCTCGCCGCGGGCTTCAAACGGGAGCGGGCCAAGGCCCGGTCGGCAGGGGAGTCCCCCGCCGACCGGCGCGCCCTGCTGCGCGGGCGCAACGTGATCACGCTCTTCTTCGAGAGCAGCACCCGGACCCGCAGCTCGTTCGAGGTGGCGGCGAAAGCCCTCGGCGCCGACGTGCTCAGCTTCCAGAAGGACGTCTCCAGCGTCGCCAAGGGCGAGTCGCTCGAGGACACCGTGCGCAATCTCGACGCCATCGGCGCCGATGCGCTGGTGGTCCGCCATCCCGCCGCCGGCGCGCCGCGGCTCGTGGCCCGCGCCGTGCGGGCAAGCGTGATCAACGCCGGCGACGGCTTTCACGAGCACCCCACCCAGGGACTGCTCGACGCGCTCAGCCTGCGCGAGCGCTGGGGGACGCTGGAGGGAAAGACCGTGGCCATCGTGGGCGACATCGCGCACAGCCGCGTGGCGCGCTCGAACATCCACTGCCTGAGCAAGCTGGGCGCCACCGTGCGCGTGGGAGGGCCGTCGACGCTGATTCCCGTCGGCATCGAGCAGTTGGGCTGCACCGTGGCGCGATCGCTCCGCGAAGCGCTGACTGGAGCGGACGCGGTGATGGCGCTGCGGATCCAGAACGAGCGGATCGCCGACGCGCGGCTTCCCGGCGCGCGCGATTACGCGCGCACCTGGGGCCTCAATGCGCGCACCCTGGAGATGTTGCCCAGGGAAGCGCTGGTCCTTCATCCCGGGCCGGTGAACCGCGGGGTGGAGCTGTCCAGCGAAGTTCTCGAATCTCCCCGGAGCCTGGTGATGGACCAGGTCGACTCCGGCGTGGCCGTGCGGATGGCGGCGCTGGCGCTCTGCCTGCGCGCGGAGGTGGCGGCGTGATCATCCTCGATTCCGGCAGGGTGATCGACCCCGCGAACCGGATCGACGGCACCCGGACCGTGCTCATCGACGGCGAGCGCATCCGCGAGGTGCGCGAGCAGCCGGCCACCCCGGCGGAAAAGCTGGTGCATCAAGTGGTCGACTGCCGGGGGCGGTGGGTGCTGCCCGGTCTCGTCGATCTGCACGTCCACCTGCGGGAGCCCGGCGAAGAGGCGAAGGAGACCATTTCCACCGGAGCGCGTGCCGCGGTCGCCGGCGGGGTGACGACGGTCGTGGCGATGCCGAACACCAAGCCCGTCTGCGACAGTGCCGCCCTGGCCCGGTTCGTGGCCGCCCGGGGACGCGAGGCCGGGTTCGCGCGCGTGATACCGGCCGGCGCGATCACTCGCGGCTCGCTGGGCGAACAGCTCGCCGACATGGCCGAGCTGAAGGAAGCGGGCTGCGTCTGCGTCACCGACGACGGCCGTCCGGTGATGTCGGCGGGCGTGATGCGTCGCGCGCTCGAATACGCGAGCGACCTCGAGCTGCCGGTGATGATCCATGCCGAGGACCTGAGCCTCAGCGCCGGCGGGGCGATGAACGAGGGCCCGATGGCGACGCGGCTCGGCCTCGCCGGAGTGCCCGCGGCGGCGGAAGTCGCCATGGTGCAGCGGGACATCCTCCTGGCCGAGATGACGGGAGCGCACCTCCACGTCGCGCATGTGAGCGCGGCCGGCAGCGTGCGGGCCATCCGGGAGGCCCGCGCGCGCGGGGTCCGGGTGACGGCGGAAGCCACGCCGCACCACTTCACGCTCACCGACCAGGCAGTGGCCGGCGTACCGCCCGCCTCGCCGCCCACCCAGCCCGCGGGAGATCCGTACGACACCCATGCGAAGATGAGCCCGCCGCTGCGCGGGGAGGGCGACCGCCAGGCGGTGATCGCGGCCCTGAACGACGGCGCAATCGACGCGATCGCCACCGACCATGCGCCGCACGGCACGCTCGACAAGCAGGTGGAATTCGCTCATGCCCTGAACGGCGTCATCGGTCTGGAGACTTCCCTTTCGCTTGCGCTTGCGGCCGTGCGGGCTGGCGAGCTTTCTCTCGGGCGAGCGGTGGAGCGGCTCACTTCGGGACCGGCGCGATGCTTCGGGCTTCCCTACGGCACGCTGGGCCCCGCCTCCCCCGCAGACGTCATCGTGATCGACGCGGAGCGTGAATGGAAGGTGGACCCGCAGCGTTTCTACTCGAAGTCCCGGAACAGCCCGTTCGCAGGATGGACGCTGCGGGGGAAAGTGGTGAAGACGTTCGTGGCGGGCAAGCTGGTTCATGAGGAGGGGAAGTGACCGTTTCGAAGAAAGCAACCCTGGCGCTGGCCGGAGGCGAGGTGTTCCAGGGCACCGCGGTGGGGGACACCGGGGAGACGGTCGGCGAGGTGGTGTTCAACACCAGCCACACCGGGTACCAGGAGATCCTGACCGATCCCTCGTACGCCGGGCAGCTCGTGACGTTCACGGTCAGCGAAGTCGGCAACTACGGGATCCACTTCGGCGATGAGCAGGCGGAGACGGCCCAGGCCGCCGGCTTCATCGCCCGACGCGTGTGCCGGGAGCCCTCGAACTGGCGCTCGCAGCAGTCGCTTCCCCACTTCCTCGAGCGCCACGGCGTGGTGGGCATCGAAGGTGTCGATACCCGCAAGCTGGTCCGCATCCTGCGCACGACCGGGGCGCAGCAGGGGATCATCGACAGCACGGGCGCCTCCGCCAAGGCGCTGATCGAGCGGGCGCGGAGGGCGCCGGGCATGGAAGGGCAGGACCTCGCGACCAAGGTGTCGACCAAGGTCCCGTACCGCTGGGAGCAGGGCGTCGCCGGGCGCGAGCCGCAGGCGAAGAAGCACGAGGTGGTGGTGGTCGACTACGGCGTCAAGCGCGGCATCCTGCGCCAGCTGGTCGACGTGGGCTGCGGGGTGACGGTGGTGCCCTCGCGCACGGCAGCGGCGGAGATCCTCGCCCGAAAGCCGGACGGCGTGGTGCTGTCCAACGGCCCCGGCGACCCGGCTGCGGTGGTCGGCGCCGAGGTGCAGGCGCGCGAGCTGCTGGGAAAGGTGCCGCTGATGGGCATCTGCCTGGGAAACCAGATCCTGGCATTGGCAATGGGCGGCAAGACGTACAAGCTCAAGTTCGGGCACCGGGGCGCCAACCACCCGGTGCGAGACGTGATCGGCGACAAGATCGACCTCACCTCCCAGAACCACGGGTTCGCGGTGGACCACAAGTCGCTGGAGGGGAAGGTGCAGGTCACGCACATCAACCTGTACGACGGGACCGTGGAGGGGATCGCCGCTCCGGATCTCCAGATGTTCGCGGTCCAGTACCACCCGGAGGACAGCCCGGGTCCTCACGACAGCCGCTACCTCTTCCGCCGGTTCGTGCAGATGATCGAAGGCGGCTCATGATCCAACCCAAAGTCGATATGCTGTTGCAGTACTTCGGCCGCGAAGTGGACGAGCTGGTGCGCGCCAAGGAGGAGTACTTCCTCCAGACGGGCGGCGAGGTGCACACCGACGATCGCTGCTACGAGCAGCGGATGCAGGCATTCTTCAACTGGTTCCTGTTCGATCGGCGCCAGGCGGACGGTTCCACTCCCATCGAGCGCTTCCTCCGGGAGAAGGGCGGAGAGCTGCCCGGCAAGGACAAGGACGTGCTGCTCGGCTTCACCCAGTCGAGGGTCGGGCTTTATGAGTACCGCGGCACGCGGGGCTTCTTCTCAAGGCCGGCCAAGGGGCAGGTCCGGGTGCGCGACGCGGTCACGGGCGACAACTTCAACGTGACCGAGCGCCGCCAGATGCACGGCCTCGACGTCGGTGACCTGTTCGAGTCGCGTCTGGTGCCGGTGCAGCGGACGTACCACTTCTCCACCAGCTTCACGTACCACCCGCCGGAGGTCTACCCGGTGATCCGGAACGAGATCAAACGGCGGAAGAAGAAGGGCCCGGTCGACGTCCGCGCGCTGGTCTGGGAGCTGGAGCGGATGGCGCTGCAGCACGAGCGCTTCCGGAACGTCAGCATCCACGCCATCTACAACTTCGAGACGCCGTTCCTCTCCAAGCGCCCCCGCACGCCCGAGGTGCAGCAGGGCGGATGAACCGCCACCGCAGTCACCGGACGGTGACCTCCGGGTCGTGTTTCGTCGGCGTGCCCGGAAACTCCACCGTCTTCAAGAGCTCGCGCCGGTTCTTCTCCACGTCCCGGTCCAGGAAGGCCCGCGCCTCGTCGATTCGGTCCAGCAGCCGCTGCGGCTTGCGCTTCAGCTTCGCATCGCTGAGCAGCGCGTGCGTGAGCCAGGGAAAGACCGCGGTGACGTCGGTATGCACGTAGACCGAGCCGGCCTCGACGGCCTCGACCGACACCTTCCCCCAGGTATGCCCTTCCCCGGCGGGGCAGCTGGAGAGCGCGCCGTTGTCCACCGGGTCGACGCAGAACTGCACGTCGATGTCGAAACCCGTGGTGGGGACGAAGAGGATCTGGTCGAGGAGCGGCTCGCCCTGCAGCGTGTAGTTCTTCGGCACGCCGCCGCCGAGGATCCAGATGGCCAGCCGCTTCGACCCGTGATGGCGCGCCCAGTGCTGGACGGCGGCCATCAGGTACACGTCGTCGTTGATGTCGATCTCGAACTTGAACGTCTGGGGAAAGAGGCGCTTGAGCTTGACAGCGTTGAGGAAGATGGACCCGTCCTGCACGGCGCCCACGAAGATCGGCACTCCGTGCTTCCAGCACTGCGCGAGCAGCGAGGACTGCTCCACGCCGAGCGCCTTCTCCATCCTGGCGATGTCGCGCCCGAGCAGCGCGTGGAACTCGGGCGTGGTCATCTTCCGCTGGTAGTCCGGGCCTTGCATCAGCGCGGAGAAGAGCTTGTCGGTATCGAGCAGCGCCTCCTCCCAGAAGCCCAGGTCGTAGATCCGGATCACGCGGGCGAGCCGGAGCTGGAGGTCGCCGGCGTTCGGGTTCACCTCGCGGATGGCGTGTCCGATGATGCGGTGCGCGTCGTGGTACAGGTTCGCCCCGGTGGTGGTCAGCGCGCTGATCACGCCCCGCTCGATCAGCGGGATCAAGCAGCTCTGGTGCAGCCCCGCGGGGGTCATGGCGCCGCTCAGGGTGAGGAAGATGCTACAGTCCTCCTGCATGGAGCGCCGCATCAGCTCGTAGGCGGTGCGCTCCTGCCTGCCCACGTAGGCGCCGAAGGCGTGCTGGAGAAGGTCGTGAGGCGACTCGCGGCCTGTGATCGGGCGCGGGTCAACGGTGCGGGCCTTCTGGAAGGGCTTGCGGAGCCGGGAGCGGGTCGCCATGGCGGGCGCGCAATCTACACGATAAAGAGCAGCCCATGTGCACGCTGGTCCTGCTGCAACGGCCGGGTGAGCTGCTCGCGATCTCGGGAAACCGCAACGAGATGCTCTCGCGGCCGTCGAGCGGACCGCGGGTCGAAAACGGCGTGTTCGCGCCGCGCGACGATCTGGCGCACGGGAGCTGGTTGGGCCTGAACCGGCACGGCCTGTTCGTCTGCGTGACCAACCGGCGCGATGCGATGGTGGACCCCGGGCGCCGCAGCCGCGGGCTCCTGGTGCTGGAAGCGCTGCAGGCCCAGAGCGCCCGGGGGCTCCACCAGGCGCTGCAGGAGCTGCGCGGCGACCGGCACAACGGGTTCCACCTGATCTACGCCGATCTGCGCGACGCGTTCGTGACCTGGAGCGACGGAAAGTCCGTGCGGCAGACCGCCCTCGCGCCCTCGCGCGTCCAGGTGGTGACGGAGCGCAGCTTCGGCGCGGGAGAGGGCGCGCGGGAGAAGTCGGTTGCGCAGGCGTTCGAGCGTCTCGAGCCGGATCTCGTCTCGTGGCGGGCGCCGATGACGGTACACGCGCCCG